>NZ_JBNPUK010000009.1:0-296366 GCF_051168135.1 Bradyrhizobium sp. HKCCYLRH2060 | reverse complement strand
CTCTACGACTACATCGCCAAGTTCGACCGGCCCGGCCTGATCGCGGCGCTGAAGGAACAGATCGAGGAACGGGCCCGCGCCGAAGCCAACCGGCGGGCCGCGTGACAGCAAGCGGACAGGAGTAGCGTGCGATGAGCAGCAAGATCGAAACCACCGAGGGCGCCGCCGTCGAATACGTCACCGCGATGATCGGCGGCCAGCTGTTCGGCCTGCCGATCTCCCGGGTCCAGGACGTGTTCATGCCGGAGCGGGTGACGCGGGTGCCGCTGTCATCGGCGGAGATCGCAGGCGTCCTGAACCTGCGCGGCCGCATCGTGACCGTCGTCGACATGCGGGCGCGGCTCGGCCTCGCGCGCGCCGAGGACGGCAAGCCGCCGATGGCGGTCGGCGTCGATCTGCGCGGCGAGTCCTATGGTCTCCTGATCGACCAGATCGGCGAGGTGCTGCGGCTGCCCGAGGAGGGCCGGGAGGAGAACCCCGTCAACCTCGACCCGCGCATGGCGAAGCTTGCCGGCGGCGTGCACCGCCTCGACGGCCAGCTGATGGTCATTCTCGACGTCGATCGCGTGCTCGAGCTCGCCGCCGACAAGATGGCGGCCTGAACACTGCAACGTGAGGGCAGCGGCGCATCAGGCGTCGTTGCATTGGACCCTGATCTCGTGAGGCTGAAATGAGAACTTGTCTGGTAGTTGACGATTCCAGCGTCATTCGAAAGGTGGCGCGCCGCATTCTGGAAGGTCTGGATTTCCAGATCGTGGAAGCGGAGGACGGCGAGCAGGCGCTGGAGATCTGCAAGCGGGGCCTCCCGGATGCGGTGCTGCTCGACTGGAACATGCCCGTCATGGACGGCTACGAGTTCCTCGGCAACCTCCGGCGCATGCCGGGCGGCGACGCGCCGAAGGTGGTGTTCTGCACGACCGAGAACGATGTCGCGCACATCGCGCGCGCGCTGCACGCCGGGGCCAACGAGTACATCATGAAGCCCTTCGACAAGGACATCGTGACCGCGAAGTTTCAGGAAGTCGGGCTGATCTGATCTCCGTCGCGTGCGTCGGTCCCGTGGTCATCCGGGCTTGCCGTCACCCCGTGCCTCTGTCCTGTTGGTGAACTATGAGCGTCGCGTTGGCCAGTTCTTCGATCCCAAGTTCGACCAGGCAGGAACCTCTCCGGGTGATGGTCGTGGACGATTCCGTGGTCATCCGCGGCATGATCTCGCGTTGGATCGCGTCTGAGCCCGACATGGTCGTGGCGGCGTCGCTGCGCACCGGCCTCGAAGCCGTGAACCAGATCGATCGCGTCAATCCCGACGTCGCCGTGCTCGACATCGAAATGCCCGAGCTCGACGGCATCGCCGCCCTGCCGAAGCTGCTTGCCAAGAAGAAGAACCTCGCCGTCATCATGGCGTCGACGCTGACCCGCCGCAACGCGGAGATCAGCTTCAAGGCGCTGTCGCTCGGCGCGGCCGACTACATCCCGAAGCCCGAGAGCACGCGCGAGGCCTCGGCGGCCGACAATTTCCACTACGATCTGATTCAGAAGATCCGCAATCTCGGCGCCAAGGCGCGCCGCGCCGCTCCCGCTCCGCATGCGCCGGCCGCCTCGCCGATCGTCCCGCAAGTCCAGGGGCTCCGGCCTGCGCCCACGGCGCGGCCGATGGTCGCCCCCGTGGCGCCCGCCGTGCCGACCCAGCTGGCGCGCCGCTCATTCAGCTCGCAGATGCCGAAGGTGCTGCTGATCGGATCGTCGACCGGCGGCCCGCAGGCGCTGATGTCGCTGGTGACCGAGCTCGGCCCCGTGATCGATCGCTTTCCGGTGCTGATCACCCAGCACATGCCGCCGACCTTCACCACCATCCTCGCCGAACATCTGGCGCGCTCGAGCCGCCGGCCGGCCCACGAGGCCGTCGACGGTGAAGTGGTGAAGCCGGGTCAGATCTACCTTGCCCCCGGCGGCCGCCACATGCGTGTGGCGCGCCATGGCGCCGACGTGGTGATCGCGCTCGACAACGGTCCTCCGGTCAATTTCTGCAAGCCCGCCGTCGATCCCTTGTTCATGTCGGCGATCGAGGTCTGGCAGGGCTCGACCCTGGCCGTGATCCTCACCGGCATGGGATCCGACGGCATGCGCGGCGGCAAGGACATCGTCGCCGCCGGCGGCAGCGTGATCGCGCAGGACGAGGCGACCAGCGTGGTCTGGGGCATGCCGGGCGCAGCCGCCAATGCCGGCATCTGCGCGGCCGTCCTTCCCTTGAATCAGATTGGACCGAAGCTGGTTCGTCTGTTTGCTGGAGACCGTTCGTGACACCCCTGGACTATGAGTTCTTGCGTAAGGTCCTGAAGGATCGCTCCGGCCTCGATCTGTCGGCCGACAAGCAGTACCTGGTCGAAAGCCGGCTGCTGCCGCTGGCCCGCCGCTCCAACCTGCCGGGCATCACGGAGCTGGTGCAGAAGATCAAGAGCGGCGCGGAGCAGCTCACGACGCAGGTGGTCGAGGCGATGACCACCAACGAGACGTTCTTCTTTCGCGACAAGATTCCGTTCGATCATCTCCGCGAGGGCATCCTGCCGGCGCTGATCCAGTCGCGCGCCAATCGTCGTTCCCTGCGCATCTGGTCGGCCGCCTGCTCGACCGGACAGGAGCCGTATTCAATCGCGATGTGCCTGCGGGAGCATGGCGCGGCGCTGGCCGGCTGGCGCATCGAGATCGTCGCCACCGACCTGTCGCAGGAGGTGCTGGAGAAATCGAAGGCCGGCCTCTACAGCCAGTTCGAGGTGCAGCGTGGATTGCCGATCCAGCTGCTGGTGAAATATTTCACGCAGCTCGGCGAGCTCTGGCAGCTCAGCGCCGACATTCGCGGCATGGTCCAGCACCGCCAGCTCAATCTGCTGCAGGACTTCTCGCATCTCGGCAAGTTCGACATCATCTTCTGCCGCAACGTGCTGATCTATTTCGACCAGGATACCAAGGCCTCGATCTTCGAGCGGATGGCCAAGTTGATGGAGCCGGACGGCACGCTGTTGCTGGGAGCCGCCGAATCGGTCGTCGGCATCACCGACGCGTTCAGGCCCAACCAGGAGCGCCGCGGTCTGTACCAGATCAATCCGGTGCGCAGCCCGCGCGGTGGCGCGGCGCTGCTGCCCGGCCTCAAGGTGGTTGCGGCGCGCTGAGGCCGGCCAGTACCGTCTATGACCGGGGTGCTTCGACCGGTCGGGCGGCCGGCCGTTCCGTCCCGCGTGCGTCCGTCCCGCGCGGGCGGCCAGCCGTTTCTGCGCCCGCAGGCCGCCTTTCGGAGCAAATCTCGCCAGCCCCATGGAACTTTTAGGTTCCCGACGCGTTTACTCGCCTTGGTGCGGGCTCATGCGTGTTGAATTGATGGCGGGGGATTGGATGAAAACGAGTGTGCGTCCTCGAATCGTGACGCGGGATCTCCCTGTCATCGCCAAATCGCCGACCGGGATCGACGGCCTCGACGAGGTCACCTTCGGTGGCCTGCCGCAAGGGCGGCCGACGCTGCTGTGCGGCGCGGCCGGCTGCGGCAAGACGTTGTTCGCGATGACGTTTCTCTATAATGGCGCAGTCGCCTATGACGAGCCGGGCGTGTTCATCGCGTTCGAGGAGCAGCCCGAGGACCTGATCAAGAACGTCGGCTCGCTCAGCTACGACATCGACAGGCTGATCGAGCAGAAGAAGATCGTGGTCGACCACATTCATCTCGATCGCAACGAGATCGAAGAGGCCGGCGACTACGATCTCGACGGCCTGTTCATCCGCATCGGCTTCGCGATCGATTCGATCGGCGCCAAGCGCGTCGTGATCGATACGATCGAGACCCTGTTCGGCGGCCTCGACAACCAGGCGGTGCTGCGCTCCGAGTTGCGCCGGCTGTTCGAATGGCTGAAGAGCAAGGGCGTCACCGCCATCATCACCGGCGAGCGCGGTGACGGTACGCTGACGCGCTACGGCCTCGAGGAATACGTCGCCGACTGCGTCATCCTGCTCGACAACCGCGTGCACGATCAGCTCTCGACCCGCCGGCTGCGCGTCGTGAAGTATCGCGGCACGGCGCATGGCACCAACGAATATCCCTTCATCATCGACCAGGAAGGCATCACGGTGATGCCGATCACCTCGTCGGGCCTCGCGCATGATGCGTGGACGGAGCGGGTCTCCACCGGCATTGCCGATCTCGACGAGATGCTCGAAGGCCAGGGCTACTACAAGGGGTCGAGCATCCTGATCTCGGGCATGGCCGGCTCGGGCAAGTCGACGGTGTCGGCACACTTTGCCAATTCGATCTGCAAGAGCGGGCAACGCTGCATCTATTTCGCGCTGGAGGAATCCCCGCAGCAGATCATCCGCAACATGAGGTCGGTCGGGCTCGACCTGCAGCAATGGGTCGATCGCGGCCTGCTGCGGTTCTCGGCGCGGCGCCCCAATCTGTACGGACTGGAAACGCACCTCGCCGCGATGCATCGCGAGGTCAAGGAGTTCGATCCCGCCGCTGTCGTGGTCGATCCCATCTCGGCGCTCATGGGCGCCGGCGTTGCCGGCGACGTGCATTCGATGACGCTGCGCCTGATCGACTTCCTGAAGGCGCGCGGCGTCACGGCGCTGTTCACCAATCTCGGCGCCGGCGGCGCCGAGACGGCGACCACGGAGATGCAGATCTCATCGCTCACCGACACCTGGCTGCTGCTCTACAATCGCGAGAGCAACGGTGAGCACAATCGCCAGCTCTACCTGTTGAAGTCGCGCGGCATGGCGCATTCCAACCAGGTCCGCGAATTCCTGATGGGTGCCGACGGCATCTCGCTGCGCGAGGTCTATGTCGGCCCGGAGGGCGTGCTCACGGGATCGGCCAGGGTGGCGCAGGAGGCGAGAGATCGCGTCGAGCGCCTTCTGCGCGCGCAGGAGACGGAACGCCGCACGCGCGAGATCGAACGTCGCCGCCGCGACCTCGCGGCGCAGATCGAAACGCTCAAGGCTCAACTGGCCAACGAGGAAAGCGAGATGGAGCTCATCAATCTGGAAGGTGCGGCTCGCGACGATCAGCGTGAAGCCGCTCGCCGGGCGCAGGTCGAGAGCCGCTCGTCCCGGCGCGGTCCGCGCTCCCCCGCCAACCCGCTGACATCCAGCAAATGATGGCCGCTCCGATGGAACAGGATGGCTACAATCTCCGGCTCTATGTCGCCGGCCAGACCCCGAAATCGCTGGCGGCGCTCGCCAATCTCAAGAAGCTGTGCGAGACGCATCTGCCGGGCCGCTATACCATCGAGGTGATCGACCTGATGAAGGATCCGGCCCTCGCGCAACGTGACCAGATCGTCGCGATCCCGACCTTGATCCGTCAACTGCCCGAGCCCCTCAAGCGAATCATCGGCGATCTCTCCAATGCGGAGAAGGTGCTGGTTGGTCTGGACATCGCACCGAGCTGAACGGAGGACGCGTGGCATCAACAGACGCGATGCAGGCGGGACGGCCGCGTAACGAGGCGGAAGAGACGGTCGAGGCCATTCATCGCGGCAACGTCGATGCCGTGGTGGTGCAGGGCCCGACCGGACCCCAGGTCATCATGCTGCAGGGCGCGGACGCGCCCTATCATGTGCTGGTCGAGCGCATGAGCGACGGCGCGCTGACGCTCGATGCCGACGGCGGCATCGTCTATGTCAATTCCAGGCTCTGCGCGCTGACCGGCCTCGACGCCCAGGAGCTGGTAGGACGCAGCTTCGCCTCGCTGTTCGCTGGAACAGTGCCCGCGCAGCGCGCCGACGATGCCATGACCGACGCGCAGCTGCGCCGCGCCGATGGCGGTCAGCTGCCGGTGTCGGTCTGGATGCGGCAGATGGCGATGGGCGGCGTCGTCGCCACGCTCGTGACCTTGACGGACATGTCGATTCAGCGGCGCGCCGAGGAGGTCGCCAATGCCGAGCGCTTCGCGCGCTCGATCCTGGAGCAGGCGACCGATGCGGTCGTGGTGCTGGCGCTCGACGGCCGGATCACCCATGCGAGCTGGGTCGCCGAGCAGCTCGCGGAACGACCGCCGGTCGGGCAGTTGTTTTCGGAGGCGTTCCCGCTCGACGGGCAGAGCGCCAGCCAGGAAAGTACGTTGACGCGGTTCTCGCGCGAGAGCCTCGATCAGGCGCTGGCGACCAAGCCCTTCCATGGCGTCGAGGTGGCCTTGCGCAATCCGCAGGCGTCGGGGCGGTCATTCCTGCTGTCGGGCGGACCCCTGGTGAACGATCTCAAGGAGACGGTCGGCTCGATCGTCACCCTGACCGACATCACCGAGCGCAAGCGCGCGGAAGAGCAGCAGACGGTGCTGGTCGCCGAGCTCAATCACCGGGTGAAGAACATCCTGGCGATCGTGCAGTCGGTGGCGGGGCAGACCTTGCGGACCTCGCCGTCGCTGCCGGCCTTCAACAAGGCGTTCTCCGGGCGCATCCAGGCGGTCTCGATCGCGCATGACATCCTGACGCAGACCCGCTGGATCGGCATCGGGCTGAACGAACTGCTCACGACCGTGCTGGCGCCCTATGGCATCGGCGAAGGGCGGATCGCCATCGATGGCCCGCCGGTTCTGCTGGAGGCACGGCTCGTGCTGCCGCTCTCGATGGTGCTGCACGAGCTTGCGACCAACGCCTCCAAATATGGCGCGTTGTCCGCCCCCCACGGCCAGGTCACGATCTCCTGGCGCCTGCGCGACGATCGCCGCCGGCTCGAGCTGGTCTGGCTGGAGCGCGGCGGACCGCTGATCGAAGGCGGCGGCACGCGCGGCTTCGGCACCACGCTGATCGACCGCGTCGTCCGCTTCGATCTCGATGGCGAAGCCCTGCTGGACTTCGAGGCCGCCGGAATTCGCTGCTCGCTGACCTTTGCGCTGACCGCGGAGACGACTCCCGAACATCTGCCGGCATCGGCCGTGCAGCCGGACTGATCGGATGCCGCCTCAGCGCGCGATCGGAATCAAGCCTGCCGCCTTGCGACGCCATACATCGTGATCCCTTTCCGTCGCCTCGCGCGCGGCGCGCGCAGCCTTGCGCAGCCAGCCTGAACCGCGCGCCCCGAGGTCCGCCGCGATCTCGGCGGCGGCGCGGCGGTCGGCGGCATGGATGGAGGCGAGGTCGGTGCCCATGCCGCGCAGAAGCTCCAGCTTGAGATCGGCGCCGGCTTGCCTGCCGAGATCGATCTTGCGCGAGTCCGCAGACAGTCGTCGGACCACGTAGTCGCCGTCGTTGGTTCTGTGAACGTGCAGGAATGGATCGGGCGCGCGATAGGTCCCGGTCGACAGCGCGACGAATCTGTGCGGCGGCGCCGGCTTTGGCTGCAACCTGCCCTTCGTCCTGTTCTCCGTGCTGTTCTTGGCCCAGGTCCAGGCCGAAGGGACCAGCGCCTTGGCCTCGCGGACGATGCGGCCGCCGCGCCATGTCGCGGCGACGACGTAGCGCGGACGTCCACGGCTGCCGCCGCCGGCGAAGCGGCGGAAGAACCCGGCGGTCTCGACCTGCTCCGGAAGGCTGGCGGTGAGCAGCTTCCGCACCGCGGATGGTATCGCATCGGCGGCCGCGAGGCCGTCGATCTCCTTCCAGAACGCGCGGCGGCAATCATCCGAGCATTTGACGTAGCGCCTGATCCAGATCTCGTGCTCGTCGAGCAGCGCCGGCCGCGGATTCTCGAGGCCGTCGCGATAGCCTTGGAGGATCGCGTCAGCCGCGTCGCGGCTGTCGATGGCCATGTCGGGCGCGAGCTCGATGCTGGTCGTGAGCCGGACCAGGTCGAAGGCGTAGGGCATCCTCGCGGCCTCGTCGAAATCGTTGACGCCCCACACCCAGCGCCCGTCGGCGTCCCGCCACGTGCCGAAATTCTCCAGATGGATGTCGCCGACGCACAGCGCGACCGGCGCCTCGGCCAGCTCCGGGCAGATCCCCTCGATGCGCCGCGCCCAGCGATAGTAGGTGGCGCGCAGCAGGGCGAAGGGAGACTTTCGCATCCGCCGGTGCTTGGTGCGAAGGTCGTCCTCGATCACCTTGCATTGGCTGCGAAGCCAGGCCTCGTAGGCCGCGGTATCTTCGATGATGGACACGCGATGCCTCCCGATGCACGGGGCGTGAGCGAAGCGTTATGAGTTGCGTTGACGGCGAACGAACGTGGCCTCGCACATCGCGCGCAGCGCGCGCTCGTCGAACGGCTTGGCGAGCCGGGCCAGGCCGCGGAACTCCGGCGGAAACAGCGTCGCGTCGTCATAGCCGGAGGTGATGACGATCCTGAGCTCTCGCGCGATCAGCTGCGGCAGCACGGCGAAGATCTGCTCGCCGCGCAGGTTGACGTCGAGCAGCGCGCCGTCCAGGCCGCCGCGCTCGGCCTCGCGCAGCACGTCGCCGACGCGCGAGACGGGACCGACCACCTCGCAGCCGAACCCCTGCAACACCGTTTCCAGCTCGAGCGCGATCAGGCCCTCGTCCTCGGCGACCAGGATGCGCAAGCCTTCGAGTTCGGTCTTGTCCGTCGCCATGCCTCGTCCCGGCCATGCGCGCCCAATCGCGCAGGGAATTCGCCCTCGGTCCTATCTAATGCTCTCGACCGGCGTGTCGAGGCGTTTTCGCCGGCCGTCGTTAATATCCTACAGGATGGCGTGCGGCAAAAAGCGCGAGCGGTTGCCGGTGATCGGGCTCGTGTCCTCGCGGATCGACAGGCCGCAGGGCTGATGGTCGACGAGCCAGCTGCCGATCACCGGGAACAAACCGCCGAAATCCGGCAGCGGCGCCTGCGCCTGGCGGATGAAGCCTTCGGCGCCGTAGGGCCCGTCCTGCGCGGAGACCGCGACGCCGTCGGACACCAGGCTGACATTGGCGCCCTCGCGCGAGTAGATCGGCTTGCGCACGAAGCTCGAGCCGAGGCTGGCGGCCTTCGGATCGTCCTCGAAATAGGCGGGCAGCAGGTTCGGATGGCCTTCGTGCATCTGCCACAGCAGCGGCAGGATGCCCTTGTTGGACAGGATGGCCTTCCATGGCGGCTCGATCCATTGCGTCGGCGCCTGCGCGAGCTTGGCGCCGAACGCATCGCGAAACATCCATTCCCAGGGATACAGCTTGAAGGCGAGCGCGATGTCGCCGTCCTCGAGATCGACGAAGCCGCCGCCGGTCTCGCGCCAGCCGATGTCGGCGACGTCAAGGATGGTTGTCGTCAGGCCTCCTTGGGCTGCCGTGTCGGCCAGATAGGCCAGGGTCGTGGCGTCCTCGGCGTTGGCGGTCAGCCCGGCCAGATGCACGCGGCGCCGCTTGCCGAGGGCGCACCAGCGCTCGATCAGGCGCTCATGGATCGAGTTGTACTGGTCCGCGCGCCCCGGCAGGATACGGCGCTCGATCGCCTGCTCGAGCCAGGTCCATTGGAAGACCGCGGCCTCGAAGATCGAGGTCGGCGTGTCCGCGTTGTATTCGAGCAGCTTCGCCGGCGTCCGGCCGCCCTGATAGCTGAGGTCGAACCGCCCGTAGAGGCTGCCGTCCCTCCGGCGCCAGCTCTCCGCCAGCAGGGGCCAGACCGCTTGCGGGATCTTCAGCCGGCGCAGCAGCGCCTCGTCGCCGACGACGCGCGCGACCAGCGCGAGGCACATCTGCTCGAGCTCTGCCGTCGGCTCCTCGATGCCGAGCTCGATCTCGGCGATCGTGAATGCGTAGTAGGCGCGCTCGTCCCAATAGCGCTCGCCGTCGAGCTCGCAGAAGTCGAATCCGCACCGCGCCGCCGTCTCGCGCCAGTCGTCACGCTCGGGACAGGAGATGCGCTGCATCGGCGTCAGCCCCGGGCAGCGGCAGGCATGCCGTGCCCATTGCAACAGGGCGCAGCACGGCCGCGGCCGTCATCGATGATGCGGCCATGATCACGCCCGCGCGGTCCCGGCGCCGTCCCGCGTCGGTGACCACGCGATCGCTTGCCAGCAAGATGATGCAAGGCGGCGGCGGTCACCGCGGCCCTGATCGTCGCCCGCACCACCCGGTGCGGACGTTGCATCGGATCATTTCCGATGAGTCGGTAGGCCAGTTTTTTATGATTTTGAGTCTGTGTCAAAGATCCGAATCCAAGATAGCAGCATGAACGCGGTGTTTTCACGGCGCCGGCGCGACGAAAATCAGCCGCCGCCTCCGAAGCCGTGCCCGAACGAGCCGAAGCCGCCGCGCGAGACATGGGTGGAGGAGGCCTCGGCGACATGGCCCGAGCCGCTGCTTCTGGAATCACCGTCGCTGCTGGAGAATCCCCAGCGGCCGGAGCCGCTGCCGCCGCTACCGCCGCCGCTCGAGCGGCGTGTCGTGCATTCGCCGGTCTGCGGCTGGCCGGCCATCGTCGGCGTCTCGGCGCCTGGCTGCGGGCAGCTCTGCTGCCGCGGCATCAGCGCATAGGCCGTGCTGCCGACGGCGAGCGTGCCCATCAAGAGCAGCGCAACATGGCCGGAGCGCTTCACCGGCGGCGTCGCGGGCGGGGGCGGCATCGGCCGGCGCTTGCCGAATTCGCGGCGTTTCTCGGCCATGGTCAGATGATCATCGAGGCGGCGTTCAGCGCGCCGGCGGAAAGCGATGCGAGACCGAGCCAGATCGCCGACGCCAACTCGCCGGCGACGATGCGCTGGGCGAGATCCGGCACCGGAATGCGGACGAGGTAGTAGACGATCACCTGGACGATCAGCGCGACCAGCGCCCAGATCAGGCAGTCCAGCACGTTGGCGGAATGGGCGATGGCGCTGACCAGCGGCAGGGTGAAGCCGAGCAGGCTGAGGCCGAGCGCGATCGCGGCCGAGGGGTGATTGTCCCGGATCAGCTGGAATTCATTGTAGGGCGTGACGCGGGTGTAGACGAACAGGTAGGCCGTCACCGCGACCAGCGCGGTACAGAAGTACACCAGAAAGGCCGGCAGGCCGGCGAGCGATTGCAGGATCATGATCGGGCCAGGCGTGAGGAGCTCTCATCTGTCGCGATGCCAGCATGCCCGGTTCGACGTGAACAAAGTCTATCCGCCCTTCGCCAGGTCCTGCCTGGCCTGGTCCAGCATCTGCAGCACCGAATCGCCGGTCTTGCGGGTGTGCTCGGAGAGCGCCTGCGCGAAGCCGGCGCCGTCTCGGGCCCGCAGCAACGCCATGAAGGCCTCGTGCTCCCGGATCGACTCGTCCCAGCGCCGCGCGTCGTAGTTGGCCACGGCGCGGGCGCGGAAGACGCTCGCGTGCAGCGTGCTCCACATGTTGAGCAGCACGGCGTTGCCGGCGAGCCTGGTGATCTCGGCATGGATCTGCTGGTTGAGCCGGAAATAGGCGGCGCGCTCGGCGGCACGATGCAGCGCCACCAGCTCGGCATGTAGGGCGTCGAGCCTGGCAAGGTCGTCCGCCGTCGCACGCGCGGCCGCGGCGCGGCCCGCGGCGGCATCGAGCGACACCATCACGTCGAAGATCTCGGCAATCTCGTTTGCGTCGATCGGCGTCACCACGGGCGTGCGATGCGGCCGCAGCTCGATGAGGCCTTCGGCGGCGAGGATCTTGAAGGCCTCGCGCAGCGGCGTGCGCGACACGCCGAAGGTCTCGCACAGCATGCGCTCGGGCAAGGCAGCGCCGGCGGCGAGCTCGCCGTCCACGATCATCTCGCGCACCCTGGCGACGACCTGATCGTGCAGCGACAGCCGCTCGAGCGGCCGCTTGGAGTGGTCGGACGACAGCTTCAGCCGGGCCGGCTTGAAGCGCGTCTTCAGTCTGGGCCGGGGTGCAGGTGGGGTCATGTGGGCGCGGCTGCTCCGCTGCGAGATGCCTGAAATTCGGGCGATGCGCCCGCGGATCAGGCAGATTCTTCAAGATTACAGTGTCACTACATACTGATTTTATTGTATAAAATCAACATTGCATATCGCATCCAGTTGGCACGTCGCTTGCTGATGAGAGCCCAAGCCATGAGAGACAAGCCCGTGGATCGACCTGCCCTGGAGATGGATGTGAAACGTTTCGTGCTGCTCATTCTTGCCCTGTTGGCGCTGCCCTCGCTCAGCTTCGCCGACGACGCCCCCAAGATCAAACTCGGCTACGCCAAATGCGCGCATTGCACGCCGATGTCGCTGACGCCGCAATTCGCGGAGGGCGTCGCGATCGATGCCGTCAGCTTCAACACCGGCACGGACGCGCTGACCGCCCTGGTGTCGAAGAATATCGACGTCGCGCAGGTGACCTATCTGCACTACGCCATCGCGCTCGACAAAGGCTTCGACGTCGTCGCCATCTCCGGCCAGGTCAATGGCGGCTCGGCGATGCTGCTCGCCAACGACATCGAGATTCCGCAGGGCGACTGGAGCGCCTTGAAGGCGCTGATCGCCAAGTACAAGGCCGACGGCAAGCCGTTCCGCGTCGCCGCCTCGCGCGGCAATGCGCAGGACATCCACATGCGCGGCGCCTTCGCCAAGCAGGGCATCGACATCAACAAGGACGTGCAGTTCGTCAACATTCCCAATCCGTCCGATCATCTGCAGGCGCTGCGCCGCGGCGAGGTCGAGCTGATCTGCACGGTCGAGCCGTTCGCCACCCAGATCATGCAGGCCAAGGCGGCGAAGTTCTTCGGCTTCCCCTATGATCAGGCCGCCGGCAAGCTGACTAATTTGATCCTGACCCGCTCCGACGTCATCGCCTCCAATCCGAAGGCGCTCGAAGGCGTGGTGCGCGCGGTGGTCAAGGTCGACGCGCACATCGCCGCCGACAAGCCGGCGCTGATCGAGGTGATCTCCAAGGTCACCGGCCTCGACAAGGCGATCGCCACCGGCGCGGTCGAAAACCTCGATCCCGATCCGAAGATGTACCGCGCCTCGGCGCTCGCGATCGCATCGATGATGCGCGACCTGAAATACATCAACTCGGACGTCACGGCCGCCGTCGAGAAGAATCTCGACTACCGCTTCCTGGAAGCGGCCACCGGCAAGCCGAAGACCGAGCTCGGCTACTGAGATGACGGCGCTCGCCCAGCTCAGGAAGCTCGACCGCGCCATCGTTCCCGTGCTGGTGCTCGCCGGCTGGGAGGCGTTCTCGCGCTCGGGGGCGCTGCCGGCAGCCTTGCTGCCGGCGCCGTCGACGGTGGTGTGGGCGTGGGCGGACTGGCTGGTCGGCACCGACGGCAACACCCAGACCTACAGCGCGCACTGGCTGGCCGACATGCTGGCCAGCCTGTCGCGCGTCGCCGCCGGCTTCGCCATCGCCACGGTGCTCGGCGTCGCGCTCGGCGTCGCCATCGGCTGGTCGCGCAAGACCGAGCTCATCATCGAGCCGACCTTGCAGATGCTCCGGCCGATCCCGCCGGTGTCTTGGATCCCGCTCGCCATCATCTGGTTCGGCATTGCCAACAAGCCGGCGATCTTCCTGGTGTTCCTCGGCGCGTTCTTTCCGATCCTGCTCAACACCATCCACGGCGTGAAGACCTGCGACCGCAACCTCATCCGCGCCGGCGCCATGGTCGGCGGCAGCGAGCGCAAGCTGCTGCGCTACATCGTGGTCCCAGCGGCCATGCCGAGCATCTTTGCAGGTCTGCGCATTGGCATCGGCTCGGCCTGGATGCTGACGGTCACGGCCGAGATGGTCGCGGTGAAGAGCGGACTCGGCTACGTGCTGTGGGACAGCTATTACTTCCTGCGCTACGATCTGGTGCTGGCGGCGATGGCGAGCATCGGCCTGCTCGGCTTCTGCAGCGATCTCGCCATCCGCACCGTGATGGCGCGCGTGCTGCATTGGCAGCGCAACACCACGCTTCGCGGCGGAGAGTAACGATGGCCACGATCGAGATCTCCGGCGTCTCCAAGATCTTCACCGACAGGAAGCGCAACGCCGACGTCACCGCGCTGAGCGAGATCGACCTCTCCATCGCCCGCAACGAATTCGTCTGCCTGCTCGGGCCCTCGGGCTGCGGCAAGTCCACGCTGCTCAACATGATCGCCGGCTTCGAGCAGCCGAGCGCCGGCAGCGTCACGGTCGACGGACGGCCGGTCACCGCGCCCGGCGCCGACCGTGGCGTGGTGTTCCAGCACGCCAATCTGATGCCGTGGCTGCCGGTGTGGGAGAACGTCGCCTTCCATCTGCTGCTCGGCGGCGGCCAGAAGGCTGAGCGCCGCGCCCGCGCGCAGGTCTATATCGACATGGTCGGGCTCACCGGCTTCGAGAACCACTATCCGTCCGAGCTGTCGGGCGGCATGAACCAGCGTGTCGGCATCGCACGGGCGCTGCTGATGAACCCGCAGGTCATCCTGATGGACGAGCCGTTCGGTGCGCTCGACGAGCAGACCCGCATGGACATGCAGACCGAGCTGGTGCGGATCTGGCAGCAGCACCAGGGCACGATCGTGTTCGTCACCCATGGCATCGACGAGGCGCTGACCTTGGGCACCCATGTGGCGGTGATGAGCGCCCGCCCCGGGCGCATCGTCGAGATCATCCCGATCGATCTGCCGCGGCCGCGGGATATCACCAGCCCGCAATTCAACGCGCTCAAGCGGCATATTCTCGCGTTGCTGCGTGGGGAGCGGGAGAGGGCGCTGGCATGATTGGCGCCTGTCTCCATGGTGCGGAGATTCTGAACCTACTCTCACAGTGGCGCCGAACCGCCGCATCACCGATGACGCGTGCTGTCGCGGCACGGGCGGTGCACCCTCTCCCCTTGTGGGAGAGGGTGGTTTCTCACGAAGTGAGAAACCGGGTGAGGGGTCTCTCTCCGCGGTCTCATCTGTCGAGGCAGACCCCTCACCCGAGCGAGGCCGCTGCACGTTCGTGCATGCCCTCTCCCACAAGGGGAGAGGGCATAGTCACCGGCGGATCGCCCGCTTCTGCTGTTCAAGTATTTCCCGATGGGCCGGAGTTGGCTATGGCAAAGGGATTCACTCACCCATGACCAAACGCACGCTTCTCGGCATGCTGACGCCGTCGTCGAACACCGCGCTGGAGCCGATCACCTCGGCGATGGTCGCGAGCCTGCCCAACGTCTCGGCGCATTTCTCCCGCTTCAAGGTCACCGAGATTGCGCTGTCGACCGACGCGCTGGCGCAGTTCGACATCAGCAACATCCTGCGTGCCGCCGAGCTGCTCGCCCATGCCAAGGTCGACGTCATCGGCTGGAACGGCACCTCCTCGGGCTGGCTCGGCTTCGAGACCGACGTCCGCCTGTGCGAGCAGATCACGGCCGCGACCGGCATTCCCGCGACCACCTCGATGCTGGCGCTGAACGAGATCCTGGCGTCATCGAACGCCACGTCGCTCGGCCTCGTCACCCCCTATCGCGACGACGTGCAGGCGCGCATCATCGCCAATTATGCAAAGCTCGGCATTGCCTGCCGCGGCGACCGGCATCTCAATTTGCAGGACAATTTCTCCTTCGCCGAGGTGACGCCCGCGGAGATCGAGACCATGATCCGCGAGGTGGCGCGCGAGAAGCCGGATGCCATCGCGGTGGTCTGCACCAACATGCGGGCCGCGCCGCTGGCGGCGCGGCTCGAGCTGGAGACCGGCATTCCGATCCTCGACACCATCGCCACCGTGGTATGGAAGTCGCTGAAATTGGCGGGTACGGATCCCCGCGGCGTTAGCGGGTGGGGATCGCTGTTTCAGAGATTCGCCTGAGATTGGGAGAGCGCGTCACATGGCTGCATTCGACACCGTCATCCGCAACGGCACCGTCGCCACCGCGAGCGACACGTATCAGGCGGATGTCGCCATCAAACAGGGCCGCATCGCCGCGATCGGCGAAGCCATCACCGATGCCGATGAGATCGTCGATGCATCGGGCCTGCTGGTGCTGCCCGGCGGCATCGACAGCCACGTCCATATCAGCCAGCCGTCCGGCCCGGGCATCGTCATGGCCGACGATTTCGAGAGCGCGACGCGCGCCGCGGCGTTCGGCGGCAACACCTTCGTGATGCCCTATTGCCTGCAGGAGAAGGGCCAGCCGCTACGCGCGGCGCTGAAGGACTATCACGCGCTGGCCGACCAGACCTGCTATGTCGACCACTCCTTCCACCTGATCATCGCCGATCCCTCGGAGTCCGTGCTCGGCCAGGAGCTGCCGGCGCTGGTCGCCGACGGCTATTCGTCGCTGAAGATCTTCATGACCTATGAGGGTCTCGCACTGAACGACTACGAGATCCTCGGCGTGCTGCAGGTCGCGCGCGAGCAGGGCGCCCTGGTGCAGATCCACGCCGAGAACTACGACGCCATCCGCTTCCTCACCGACCGGCTGGAGCGCGCCGGCAAGGTCGCGCCATACTATCACGGCAAGTCGCGGCCAATTCCGGTCGAGCGCGAGGCCACCCATCGCGCGATCTCGCTGGCCGAGCTGATCGACGTTCCCATCGTCATCGTCCACGTCTCCAACCGCGAGGCGATGGAGGAGATCCGTCGCGCGCAGGCGCGCGGCCTGAAGATCCACGGCGAGACCTGCCCGCAATATCTGGTGCTGACCGAGGAGGACATGCAGGGCCTCAACATGGAAGGCGCCAAATATGTCTGCTCGCCGCCGCCGCGCGACAAGGCGAGCCAGGAGGCCTGCTGGGAGGGCCTGCAAAGGGGCGTGTTCTCGCTGTTCTCGTCGGATCACTGCCCGTTCCGCTACGACGACGAGGCCGGCAAGCTGACCCCGAAGGGCCGCACCAGCTTCCGCTGGGTGCCGAACGGCATCCCCGGCGTCGAGACCCGGCTGCCGATCCTGTTCTCCGAAGGCGTCAGCAAGGGCCGCATCACCCTCAACCAGTTCGTCGCCTTCACCGCCACCAACCACGCCAAGACCTACGGCCTGAAAGGCAAGGGCTCCATCGCCATTGGCTACGACGCCGACATCGCACTGTGGGACCCGAACAAGACGGCGACCATCAGCCAGGCCGGTTTGCACCACGGCTCCGACTACACGCCGTATGAAGGCATCGAGATCACGGGCTGGCCGGTCGCGACCATGCTGCGCGGCAAGTTCGTCGTCCGCGACGGCGAGTTGGTCGGCGCCAAGGGCGACGGCCGCTACGTCAGCCGCGGCAAGCCCGGCGCCGTGGCCTAACGCACGCTCGATCCTCGCGTCGTCGCGAGCGAAGCGATTTGTGGGCCGTAGCTCGCAGAGCGAAGGCGGAAGCAATCCAGTGTCGCGGGCGTAGCCCTGGATTGCTTCGTCGCTTCGCTCCTCGCAATGACGCGAGGATGGATCGCGCCGAACTCATCGCCGTCTGGCGCCAAACTCTCGCGGCAGCGTCGGTGCGCCCCCCTTGCGGGGAGAGGTCGAGGGTGGGGGTCCACGCATTCCGCTCTCTCGGTGAGAGCACGTGTCGTGCAAGCGCCGTCAGCATTCCACATGAACACCGGGATCCATAGCGCGTCCCACGACCTTCAGCGCTGGCGGACCCCCAACCCCAACCCCCTCCCCGCAGGGGGGAGGGGAGCTGACCTCGCGTGCCGCGTGAGCTCGCAGGTCACGATCCTCGCCCTCCCGCACCGCACTGCCGTGCCCTCGATTTCCCTTTCCTGCCCCGGATGCATCGAACCGTTGTTGCAACCCGGAGACATATCCTTGTCAGACGAGGAGTGCCGCCATGCCCGCGCTTGCATTTTCCAACAACGATATCGCCGTCGTCGCCTGGACCTTCGACCGCCGCCTCGATGGCTGCCTGGGCTTCGCCATTCACCGCATCGACATCGCCGATAACACCGACACGGTGCTGCCGGCGCTGGCGCGGTTTGCCGGGCAGACCGCCGACAGGCTCGCCACCGACCAGGCGCCGGTGCAGAAGTTCTGGTGGAAGGACCTCTATGCCAAACGCGGCGGCACCTACAAATATCGCGTCGTGCCGATGGGCGGCACGCCCGGCCAGACGCTGACGCCGCTCGCCGGCGTCGCGCCGCTGGAGAGCAATGCGGTCACGCTGACGCCGGAGCGGCCGCCGTTCCACGTCTATTTCAACCGCGGCATCACCGCGACCCAGGCGCTCAGCCATGCGCTGAACGACAAGCCGAGCGTGTCGGCGCTGGCGCCGCACATCCTCGATCCCGCCGATCCCATTCGCATCCGTCTGATGGGCCAGCTCCAGGACGGCCTGACCTCGCTGCTCGCGCGCGCCGATGCCGGCGGCGGCACCATCCACGCCGCGCTCTACGAGCTCAACGATCCCAACGGCCTGGAGAAGCAGCTCCACCGGAACCCGGCAAGCCGCACCGTCATTCTCGGCAACGAGCAGGGCAAGGACTCTGACGATGCCGACGCCGAGAACCGCGCCAATCTGAAGGCGGCCGGCGTCGCCGTGATCGACCGCATCCTCGACAAGGGCAGCATCCCGCACAACAAGTTCATGGTGCTCACCGAGAACGGCAAGCCGAGCGCGGTGCTGTCAGGCTCGACCAACTGGACCTCGACCGGCCTGTGCACCCAGACCAACAACGCGCTGGTGGTGGAAAGCCCGGTGCTGGCGCAGCGCTACCTCGGCTATTGGAACGCGCTGAAGGCCGACGTCGCCGCCGCCGCCGGCAACAAGGCGGCACTGCAGTCGCAGACCTTGCGCGACTTCGCCCATGCCAACAATGCCGACGCGATCCAGGCGCCGGTCGACCTCGGCCACGGCGTCACCGTCGAGCCGATGTTCTCGCCCAACACCCACGGCAAGCTCGGCAAGAATCCCGATACGCCCGGTGACATGGGCCGCGTGTTCGAACTGATGAAGGGCGCCAAGCACGCCGTGCTGTTCCTGGCCTTCGATCCCGGCAATAACTCGATCCTCGACGTCGCCGGCCAGTTGCTCAAGGACAAGCCCGATCTGTTCGTGCGGGGCGCGCTGACCAGCCCGGTGCGCGCGACCAACTTCTCCGCCGCGCTGCATTCCGGCGGTCATTCGGAACGTCCGGCGGAGGCGGGCGTGGAGGATACCGCGCCCCAGGTGACGGTGGTCGGCGAGGCCGGCAAGCCGAAGCAGCCGGGCGCCAAGGGCAGCATCGACTTCCGTGCGGTGCCGGCCGGCGCGGTGCAGGACGCGTTCGGCAAATGGGAGCGGGAGCTCGGCAAATACGGCTTCGCCATCATCCACAGCAAGATCGTGGTGATCGATCCGTTCAGCGACGACTGCGTCGTCGTCACCGGCTCGCACAATCTCGGCTTCCGCGCCTCGCACAACAACGACGAGAACATGCTGATCATCCGCGGCCACCGCGGTCTCGCCGAGGCCTATGCCTGCCACGTCCTCGACCTCTACGACCACTACGCCTGGCGCTTCCTGTTGCAGCAGCACCCCGACATCTTCGGCAAGCCGCTGCAGGGCGATGACAGCTGGCAGGACCGGTACATCAAGGGCGCCGAGGAGAAGTCACCGGAGCTGCGGTTCTGGCTGTCGGCGGCGGGTGGGAGTGGGGCTCCGGCCGCGGGGACGGTGCCGGCGAAGAAGCCGGCTGCAAAGACGAACCCTTCGACGACGTCCGACAAGCCAGTCAAGAAGACCACGAAGAAGGCTGCCGCTGCAGCGAAGACCGTGGCAGGCGGCAAAAAGACGACGAAGAAAAAAGCCGCAAAGACGGCGACGAAGAAGGCCGCCGGAAAGAAGGCCAAAGCGAAGGCGAGCAAGAAGGCGGCCAAGAAGAAGACGGCAAAGAGCGCTAAGCGAGCAACGAAGAGCGGGGCGAGGAAGGGGCGCTGATGGCACTCGGCCTGCGCTGCGAGGTGCCGACCATCTCGATCCTTGCGACCGGCTCCTTGGCTTCGATGCTGCCGTCGGCCTTCTCGTAAGCTGTTCCCACTTCGGCGTCGGGTGAAAGGTTGCTTCCGACGCCGATGAGTCTTCTGCACATGGGCCGATGCAGCGAAAACCGGCAGGAAACTTTCGCGGACACGGCTTGCAGTCTGCGCTGACCCCAACGCAAGCCTGTCAGTTCGTGCTCGACCGGACGAATTTCGGCTTCTCAAAAATTCTTCTTTCGCTTTTACAGAATTTGTGTTTTACTCGCTCCATCCCGCCCAACGAGGGGACGCTTCGCGGTCGTCACGGACGTCGGGTGTGGGATGCGATGGGCGCTTGGGGTCGCAGCATGGCTTGGCCGTGCCGACGAACGATCCCTGGCGCACGGTGAAGTCGCGTGGTCCTGGCCTCCCGGTGCTGAGGTCAAGCGCGCGGGCATTGCGGTGAACGCAGCCTGCGGGTGATGGGGGCAAGACAGCCGGTCCCCAGGGAGATCGCGTATAAATCGTAAAGCCATCGCGCGGGGAGGGCCGGGTGTTTCGGCCAGACCTGTGGTGACTGCCGCCTGCTTTCTTTTCTGCAGGCGGGCCACGGGCGCGGCCAGCGCCCGGCCTTCCCTGCGCCCTCAGTTAGGTAGAGGGCGGTGAGAATGGCACATCACTCGGGCGCGGGGCGCTGCGAGACCGCGATGACGTGGGATGATGGATTTTGGAGAGATCGATGGCGGCGATGGTGCGCGTGGGCCAGGCGCCCCTTGCCTGATGAAAGGCGAGGGCGGCCGTGTCTGGTCGTTTGAGGCCTGCAAGCGCGGCGATCGCGGTGCGCTCCCCTCCCCCTTGCGGGGAGGGGTTGGGGGTGGGGGTTTCTTGCTCAGGACGAAGTTTGGGGCATGGGCCGATACGAGCGGCGGGATCAGTGCTTAGTCCGGTGGAGTGGGGTGAGTCTCGTGCAGACCTTTTCCTGGGCCCCCCAACCCCACCCCCTTCCCCCTCCCCGCAAGGGGAGGGGAGCTCACCGTCGGCATCGCAAGAGCGTGCCTCAAACGACACCCCCCACAAACAAAAACCCCGCCATTTGCGGCGGGGCCCAGTCTGGGAGGAGCAGGCCGTGAGGCCTGCCGGAGGACCCAGTGAAAGCTCAGGCGGGGATGCGCTCGTCCATGTCGTGCGGCTCGCGCAGCACGTAGCCGCGGCCCCAGACGGTCTCGATGAAGTTGCGGCCTTCGGAGGCGTTGGCCAGCTTCTTGCGCAGCTTGCAGATGAAGACGTCGATGATCTTCAGCTCGGGCTCGTCCATGCCGCCGTAGAGATGGTTGAGGAACATCTCCTTGGTGAGGGTGGTGCCCTTGCGGAGCGAAAGCAGCTCCAGCATCTGGTATTCCTTGCCGGTCAGGTGCACGCGCTGGCCGCCGACTTCGACCGTCTTGGTGTCGAGGTTGACGACGAGGTCGCCGGTCTGGATGACCGACTGGGCGTGGCCCTTGGAACGGCGGACGATCGCGTGGATGCGGGCGATCAGCTCGTCCTTGTGGAACGGCTTGGTCATGTAGTCGTCGGCGCCGAAGCCGAGACCCTTGACCTTGTCCTCGATGCCGGCGAGGCCGGACAGGATGAGGATCGGCGTCTTGATCTTCGAGACGCGCAGCTGCTTGAGCACGTCGTAACCGGACATGTCGGGCAGATTGAGGTCGAGAAGGATGATGTCGTAGTCGTACAACTTGCCGAGGTCGACGCCTTCCTCGCCCAGGTCAGTCGTGTAGACGTTGAAGCTTTCGGACTTCAACATCAGTTCGATCGACTGCGCGACGGCGCTGTCATCCTCAATCAGCAAAACGCGCATGCCAGTTCCCCATAGTCGCCGCTCCGGGCGTCAGGTCGGCCGCCATCTGCGGCACTCAAAACGCCTTTGAACAACTGATTCGGATCCTGACGAGAGATGGTTAACAAATCCTGATTCCCCTCCGCAAGCTCTATCCGTGCAATTTTTATCGAATCGCCGTAAGGTGTTGCGATGAAGCAGTTTTTCTTAGCCGCTCTCGTTCAAGCTCCATGTTAAGAGATGGACCTAACCGACTCTCGGATCTCACCGCTTTTTGAGGGCGGCAAAGCGAAGCACGTCAGTCACTCCAGACCATGACGTAATGATTAATGATGCGAGTAAACACAGAGTTAAACCGACGACGCGAATCTGCCCCTACTTAAGGTTTTCGCAATGAAGGCTCTGGTGCAATGACCTCTCTCTCGCAATGAAGGCGCTTTGGCAATGAAGGCTCTTCCGCAATGAAGGCTCTTCCGCAATGAAGGCTCTGGCCGAGCAGATCAGCGACATCGACGCCGTGAACACCTATGGGCGTGTCGTCGGCGTGAAGGGACTCATGGTGGAGATCGCCGGGCCGATTCATGCGATGTCGGTCGGCGCGCGCATCGTGATCGAGACCGGCAACAATTACATCCCTGCCGAAGTGATCGGGTTCTCCGGCAAGAACGCCGTGGTGATGCCGTTCGCCGGGCTGGAGGGAGTGCGCCGCGGCTGCCGTGCCGTGATCGCCAATGCCGCCAATCAGGTGCGGCCGTCGCCGGCCTGGCTCGGCCGCGTCATCAATGCGATGGGCGAGCCGATCGACGGCAAGGGGCCGCTGCCGCAGGGCGCCTCGCCGGTTCCCTATCGGAACAATCCGCCACCGGCGCATTCGCGACGGCGTGTCGGTGCGCCGCTCGATCTCGGCGTTCGCGCACTCAACACCTTTCTCACCTGTTGCCGCGGCCAGCGGCTCGGCATCTTCGCCGGCTCCGGCGTCGGCAAATCGGTGCTGCTGTCGATGCTGGCGCGCAACGTCGATGCGGCAGTGTCGGTGATCGGACTGATCGGCGAGCGCGGCCGCGAGGTGCAGGAGTTCCTGCAGGACGATCTCGGCGATGAGGGCCTCGCGCGCTCCGTCGTCGTGGTCGCGACGTCCGACGAGCCGGCGCTGATGCGAAGGCAGGCGGCGTATCTGACGCTCGCGATCTCCGAATATTTTCGCGACGAGGGCAAGGATGTCCTTTGTCTGATGGACTCGGTCACGCGCTTTGCGATGGCGCAGCGCGAGATCGGGCTGTCGGCCGGCGAACCGCCGACCGCGAAGGGCTACACGCCGACCGTGTTCACCGAGCTGCCGAAACTGCTCGAGCGGGCGGGGCCAGGCAGCGGCGAGGGCACCATCACCGGGATCTTCACGGTGCTGGTCGATGGCGACGATCACAACGAGCCGGTGGCGGATGCGGTGCGCGGCATTCTCGACGGCCACGTCGTGATGCAGCGTTCGATCGCCGAACGCGGCCGCTATCCGGCGATCAACGTCCTGAAATCGGTGTCGCGGACGATGCCGAAATCGGCCGACCCCGTATTCTTGCCGACGATCATGCGCGCGCGCCAGGTGATGGCGACCTATGCCGACATGGAGGAGCTGATCCGGCTCGGCGCCTATCGCGCCGGTTCCAGCCCGGAGGTCGACGAGGCGATCCGGCTGCACGAGCCGCTGGAGGCGTTCCTGCGCCAGCGCAAGGACGAGGTCTCGACGCTGCAGAGCGGGTATCGGGAGCTGGAACAGATCCTGGGGCGCTTGGAAACGGAAAGCTAACTTTGTCGGGTAATCATCCCCTCCATGTAACGAGCCTAGTCGGCGAGCCCAGCACGGGCGGCCGGCCCTGTCCCGCGCCGTATACGGGACTTCTGGGGAGTATGAGTCGATGAAGTCGCGCGAAACGCTGATCCGTCTGAAGAAATTTCAGGTGGATGAGAAACGCCGCCGGGTGACGCAGATCGAGGGCATGATCGCTGACTTCCAGCGCATGTCGGCCGAGCTCGAGCGGGAGATCCAGACCGAGCAGGAGCGGGCCGGCATCAACGACCCGACCCATTTTGCCTATCCGACCTACGCCAAGGCCGCGATCCAGCGCCGGGAAAACCTGACGCGCTCGGCCGACGAGCTGCGCACCCAGCTCGAGGACGCCAAGGCCGCGTTGTCCGAGGCGTTCGAGGAGATGAAGAAGGTCGAGCTGCTCGACGAGCGTGACCAGGCCCGCGAGAAGGCCGAGGAGAGCGCCCGCGAGCAGGCGGACATGGATTCGATCGGCCTGATGCGCGCCCGGCTCGGCGTCATCGCCTGAGCCCGTCGCCGTCACGGCTTGAGCTTTCGAAAACCCGGGCCGCGAGGTCCGGGTTTTTCGTCGCGCCCGCCCCGGTGGAGAGTTGCCCAGGACTTGTGCTACGGGAGGACGTAGGCTCGAACGAGGGAGTGGGGCGATTTTCGGGGACGCTGAATGCTGACGCCGGCAGAGCTGGTCTGGTTGCTTGCCGCTGTTGCCAAAGGGGACGAGGCCGCCTTCGAGCGCCTCTACGCGGCCACGCGCGCGAAACTCTATGGCGTCGTGCTCCGTATCTTGCACCGACAGGACCTCGCCGAGGAGGTCGTCCAGGAGACCTATGTGAAGGTCTGGAACAACGCCGCGCAGTTCAACCCGGCCGTGTCTTCCCCGATCACCTGGATGGCCGCCATCGCCCGCAACCGCGCCATCGATCTGGTGCGCAAGCGCGGCGAGCTGTCGTTGGAGGATGAGCCCTCCGCGCTCGAGGTGGCTGCCGAGACGCCGGACCCGCTGGCGCGCCGCGAGATGTCGGAGGAGCTCAAGCGTCTTTTGGAATGCGTCGGCCAGCTCGAGCCCGACCGCCAGAAGCTCGTGCTGCTTGCCTACTACAACGGCTGGAGCCGCGAGCAATTGGCGACCAAGTTCGAGGCGCCGGTGAACACGGTGAAGACCTGGCTGCGGCGGAGCATGATGGACATCCGCCAATGTCTCGGTCTCGGATGAGGTGCTGTTCGAGCCGGCGAGAGATCTTGTAGGTGACGTGATCTGGACCTGTGATGGCGTATAGCGAAGACCATATCGCGCTGGCGGCGGAATATGCGCTCGGGACGCTCGACGCCGCCGAACGGGCGCAGGTCGAGACCATGATGGCGGTCGACACCGATTTTGTCGCGCTGGTCCAGGCGTGGGAATTCCGTCTCGGTCCGCTCAACCAGATGGTCGGGCTGGTCGAGCCGCGCCCCGAGCTGTGGGAGCGCATCAAGGCCGAGATCGCGCAGTTGCGCGCGAACGCCGCGGCCGAGCCTGCGGCGGTTGTCGAGGTTTCGGTCGTCGTCGCTCCGCCGGAGCCGGAAACTGCCGAGGCTCCAGCGCTCGTCGCCGAAGCTCCGCCGGCCGATGTACCCAAGCTCGAGGCGCCAACCGTCGAGGTTGCCGAGATCGAAGCCGCGAAGATCGGCGCTCCCGCGATTCAGGTCGCTCCGCAAGACATCGGTGTCGAAGCCCCGGCCATCGCAGCCCGGCGAAATGCGCCTGCGACGGACGAGGTTGCGAACGACAACGCGAACATCGTTCGCCTCTCGTCCAAGGTCCGGCAGTTGCGCGCGGTCGCCAACATCATGACCGCGATCGCCGCCGTGCTGCTTGCGCTGGTGGGTGTCCAGGTCTACCGCCCCGACCTGCTGCCGCGGCCATTGCAGCCGAAGCCGCGAATCCAGACCGTCGAGGTCAAGGTGCCGGCCGTGCAGCCCTCGGCCCAGTTCGTTGCCCTCCTGCAAAAGGACGCGGCGTCGCCGGCGTTCATCTTGACCGTCGATGCCGCCAGCAAGAGCTACACCGTGCGCCGGGTCGGCGCCGCGCCGGAGCCGGGCAAGAGCTTCGAGTTGTGGCTCGTGTCCGACAAGCTGCAGAAGCCGCGCTCGCTCGGCGTGATCGGCGGCAGCGACTTCACCAGCCGTCCCGTTCTCTCGTCCTACGACGCCGACACAGTGAGTCGCGCGACCTACGCGGTCACGGTCGAGCCGGAGGGCGGGTCGCCGACCGGGCAGGCGACCGGGCCGATCGTGTTTACCGGCAAGCTGATCGAGACCGTGCCGCCGGCGCGTTGAGGCAAGCGGCCAAAAAGAAAACGCCCGTGGGGAGCGGGCGTTTTCAGTAGTCGACTTGGGGTTGGGTCTACTACATATCCACGCGGCCAGTTGGGGGGCTGTGAGAACCGCGTGAATTCCGGGAATTCCTGTCAGCGAACCAGCGACGTCTCCGAGCTCGTCACCGCAATCGGCTTGCCGGCCTTGATGACCTTTGCCGTCTGCGTGTAGTTCGGCTCCGCATTCAGTCGGGCCGAGATGCCGAGGCCGGCCACCGCGATGCCAGCCACGAGCGCAACCACCACGATCTTGAGGTGGGTCGTCCGATCCGCGCTGTAAATCGAGTGGTTCATGGAAGCCTCCTGCCGTCTTCCGTCCTTCGCTGATTCGTGTGAGCCGGGAGCGTTCCGGTTCATCGTCTCGCGTCAACTAACGTAGGAAACCTCAATTCTGTTTCGTAGGCCGCATCACAAGTGTGTGATAATGCGTGATGTCTCGCGATCGAAAATCGCTGAAATGTAACTTTGTATATCTATATCAATAATTTAAATGATTGTTCGGTGTTCGGATGAAACTTCGGCCACCTAACGCAAAATTAAGAAAACGTTTGCCTGTGGCGGTAAAGCAAGGGGTGGTCCTGCCGGTAAAAACGGCACAAGCCGGCGCCTAGCGCCGGCTCCCCGGATGAAACGCGCTCGGGAATCCTCGGTTCCGTCACACGCTGCCCACCGTCTTCAGCCGCGCCCGCGGATGAATCTCCGCCTGCGACAGCACCGTGGTCTGGGCGCGGAAGCGCTCGACCAGCGAGCGGACGAAGGGCCGGATCGCCGCCGACGTCACCAGCACCGGTGATTCGCCTTCGCGCGCGGCGCGCTCGAAGGCGTCGCGCGTGGCGGTCATGAACTCCGACAGTTTCGACGGCTGCATCGCGAGGCTGCGCTCCTCGCCCTGGCCGATCAGCGATTCCGCGAACGCCTGCTCCCATTTCGCCGACAGCGCGATCAGCGGCAGGTAGCCCATCGGCGAGGTGTTCTGCGCGCAGATCTGGCGTGCCAGGCGGGCGCGGACATGCTCGACGATCGTGGCCGGGTTGCGCGAGAAGGCGAGCGCGTCGGCGATGCCTTCGAGGATGGTCGAGAGGTCCCTGATCGAGATCCGCTCCGACAGCAGCAGTTGCAGCACGCGCTGGATGCCGGAGATCGTGATCTGCGTCGGCACGATGTCCTTGACCAGCTCGCTCTGCTCCTTCGGCAGCTCCTTCAGGAGCTTCTGCACCTCGCCGTAGGACAAGAGATCGCTCATATTGGCCTTGAGCAGCTCGGTCAGATGCGTCGACAGCACGGTCGCCGCGTCCACCACCGTGTAGCCCTTGAGCGTGGCCTCTTCCTTCAGGCCGGCGTCGACCCAGGTGGCGGGCAGGCCGAAGGTCGGCTCGGTGGTGTGGATGCCGGGCACCGCGACCTGGTTGCCGCCGGGGTCCATGACCATGAACTGGCTCGGCCAGATCTTGCCGGAGCCGGCGTCGACCTCCTTGATCTTGATGATGTAGGTGTTGGCCTCGAGCTGGACGTTGTCGAGGATGCGCACCGACGGCATCACGAAGCCCATCTCGATCGCCAGCGAGCGTCTGAGAGCCTTGATCTGGTCGGTGAGGCGGTCGGTGCCGTCGGGCGCGTTGACCAGCGGCAGCAGCGCATAGCCGAGCTCGATCTTGAGGTCGTCGATCTTGAGCGCGGCGGAGATCGGCTCCTCGGCGGCCGCGGCCGCGGCGGCGGCAGGGGCCGCAGCTTCTGCGGCGGCTTCCTCCGCCTTGGCCTCCTGCTTCTGCTTGCGCGCCTTGAACGCGAGCGCGGCGGCGCCGCCGCCGAGCGCCAGGAATGGAAGGGTCGGGATGCCGGGCAGCGCCGCCAGCACCAGCATCACCGCGGCGGACATGCCGAGCGCCTGCGGATAGCCGGAGAACTGCTTGATCAGCGCCTTGTCGGCGGCGCCGCTGACGCCGGCCTTGGAAACCAGCAGGCCTGCGGCGGTCGAGACGATCAGCGCCGGCACCTGGGTGACGAGGCCGTCGCCGACGGTCAGCGTGGTGTAGGTGCGGGCGGCCTCGGCAAAACCCAGGCCCTGCTGGGCGACGCCGATGATGATGCCGCCGATGATGTTGATGAAGACGACGAGCAGGCCGGCGACCGCGTCGCCGCGGACGAACTTCGACGCACCGTCCATGGCGCCGAAGAAGCCGCTTTCGTCCTCCAGCTCCTTGCGCCTGACCTTGGCGACCTTCTCGTCGATCAGGCCGGCGGAGAGGTCGGCGTCGATCGCCATCTGCTTGCCGGGCATCGAGTCGAGGTGGAAGCGCGCCGCGACTTCGGCGATGCGGCCCGAACCCTTGGTGATGACGACGAAGTTCACCGTCACCAGGATCGCGAACACGATGATGCCGATGACGAAATTGCCGCCCATCACGAAGTTGCCGAACGCCTCGATGACGTGGCCGGCGGCATCGGTGCCCTCGTGGCCGCGCGACAGGATCAGCCGGGTCGAGGCCAGGTTGAGCGACAGCCGCAGCATCGTCGAGATCAGCAGGATGGTCGGGAAGGACGAGAATTCCAGCGGCGCCTGGATGAACAGGGCGGTCATCAGGATCAGGATCGACAGGGTGATCGAGATCGCCAGGAAAAGATCGAGCACCAGCGAGGGCAGCGGCAGGATCAGCACCACCAGGATGGTGAGGATGCCGAGCGCCAGCGCGATGTCGCCGCGCAGGACTGCTGTCTTGAGGTCAGCGAATGAGAACCCGCCGGCCGGAGACCCCGCGCCTTGACCCGCCGTGACGTCGACCATGGCTTTCGCCCCTTCCCGCGGGCCGCGTCTGCCGGCCCCAAACGACTGCGCGGCGGCCGATGGGCCGCCGTTCCGAACCTGAGGTACCGCGCCGGCGTCCACGGAAGCTCTCCTCCGTCAACTGCACCCGCCCACGACACGCACGTTCCACCCGGCAATTTTTGCCCGGTGTATGGTTAGCGTTCGGTTAATGGCGGTTAACAAAAGGTTGCGGGAGGGGATGGGCTCTCCCGCCGCATCTTCGATGGGCCGCCGCGGTCGGGGGCCTCGCCCTTCGAGACGCCCGCCTTTCGGCGGGCTCCTCAGGGTGAGGGGAGGCGCTGTCAGGCTGCACGCCCGCCGACAAGCTCCGGTTCAAGCGCACGCTGAGCACGGTCGATGTCCAGCGCCGCTCTCGGAGCTCACCCCTCTCCATGAAGATGCTGTGAGCGTGTTCATGGTCAATGTGCAGCACCGCCTTTGGTGCCAGACCCTCATGGTGAGGAGCCGCGCAGCGGCGTCTCGAACCATGAGGCCCCCCGCCGCGCCCGACACCAAGCTGCACGAATGAGCGTGTTCTCGCAGACATGAGCGATCGTCTCCCGCGGCGCATCGCGCCCGAGCTGTGCATCAGGTCCGCCCTCGAAACAAATGGAGGGCGCAGGGAAGGCCGGGCGCTGGCCGCGCCCGTGGCCCGCCTGCAGAAAAAAAGCAGGCGGCAGTCACCACAGGTCTGGCCCGGAACACCCGGCCTTCCCTGCGCGACGGTTGGAACGGCTTATACGTGGTCTCCCTGGTGCGCCGGGCTTGTTGGCCACCATCCCCACGCGAAGCGAAGCTTCGTCGTGAGTTGATACCAGCGTCGGGGTATCAGGACCGCACGATTTCGCCGTGCGCAACGAACCGTTCGTCCGCGCGGCACGAGGCCACGCTGCGATTCGCTGCGCCCATCGCATCCCACCTCCCACGTCTCGTGACGGTCGCGACACGCCCCTCCGGCGGAAGCAGGACGGGGAGAGATATACATGATTTCGGAAAAAATGAAAGAGGAATATTTCGTCAAATCGAAATTCAGGTTTTCGGGTTCACCCGGTAGAGCTCCGCGCTCGCGCGTGGGACGGCTGCGCGCGTCGAGCAAAGCAATGTGGCCGTATCGTGCGGGTGGCACGGCGGGCGGCATCAAACTTTTCTGATCGCTGCGATCAGCGTTTGCGATTGGCGGTGAGGCACGTCGCTCTTTAGAAGTCTTCTAAATTAAATTCAGGAGAACCGAAGATGCATCCAACGAAGCTCCGCCGTCGTCTGCGGCTTACAGTGACAGCCGCTGGCCTCGTCGGGCTTGCATCGCTCATCGGGGTCGCTGCGCCCAAGGCGGAGACGCCGACACCTCCCCCAGCGCCGGCCTACATCCCGACCGTCAGCGACCTGATGATCGCGACCATCCAGCCGCGCCATCTCAGGCTTTGGATCGCCGGCCATAGCGGCAATTGGACGTTCAGTGCCTATGAGCTCGGCAATCTCAAGGGCGCGTTCAACCGGGTCAGCCGGGCGCAGCCGCTGGTCGAGGGCAATTCGTTCGCCGACATGACGACGGCCGTGACGCAGCAGCCGTTCGACGAGCTGGCGCAGGCCATCAAGCAGAAGGACATCGGCCGTTTCGAGCGCTCCTATGCCAATCTTACGGCGGCCTGCAATTCGTGCCACCAGGCGCTCAATCGCGCCGCGGTGGTCATCAAGGTGCCGCAGACCGCCAGCGTTGCCGACCAGGATTTCACGCCCGGCTCGGAGTGATCGCGGGGAGATGGTGTCTCGCCTACAGCCTCACGACGATCTTGCCGAAATGCGAGCCGGACCGGAGATGGGCAAACGCTTCGGGAGCGTCGTCGAAGTCGTAGACCCGATCGACGATCGGATGGATCGTGTGGTCGGTCAGGAATCGATTCATGGCCGTGAAATGTTCGACCGAACCCACGGTGACTCCGATGATGTCGGCATTCTCCCATTGCAGGCGGGCCAAGTCGGGCTTGGGGCCGAACCCCGTCAAGACACCGATCTGGACGATCTTGCCACCTGACGCGACCGACCGCAGCGAGCGGTCGTAGGTGCCGGGGCCGCCGAGTTCGAGGACATGACTGGCGCCTTCGCCATCCGTCGCTGTCATCACCGCGACATCCCAATCGGGCGTGTCGCGGTAGTTGATGAGGATCGAGGCGCCGAGCGCCCTGGCGCGGGCGAGCTTTTCATCCGAGGACGAGATGACGATCGCGCGGGCGCCCAGCGCGGTGGCGAACTGAAGGCCGAACAGGGCGACGCCGCCGGTTCCCTGGACCAGCAAGGTGGCGCCCTCGCCCATCCCGCCTCGGGTGACGAGGCCGTGCCAGGCCGTCACGGCGGCACAGGGCAGGGCCGCGGCTTCGATCGACGTCAGGTGCGCCGGCACCGCGACCAGCGCCGTTGCCGGCAGCACCACGTACTCCGCCAGCATGCCATCCATCGTGCTGCCGCCGAGGGATGACGGAACATAGCTTGCCTTGAACGGCCCGGAGATCCAATCGCGAAAGAACGATGCGGCCACGCGGTCGCCGGGGCGCCATTGAGCCACATCGGAGCCGACGGCATCGACGAGGCCTGCGCCGTCGGACAGCGGAACGCGGCCGTCGAAGCCGCCTTCACCTGCTCGGTCCAGGATCAGGAGGTCGCGGTAGTTGAGACTTGCCGCCTCGACCCGGATGCGGACCTCGCCGCTGGCGGGTTCGGGCTTGATGATTTCGGTGCGCACCAGGCGACCCGCGCCCGCATGGCCGTTCAAATGATAGGCTTTCATCGTTGCTCCCTTCACAAGTGGACTCCACTTGGATGAGCACGATCTGTAAGGTCTGACAGCACTGTCAGGGTCAAGAGGGTTTCAGATGAAGATCGGCGAACTCTCCCGGAGGACGGGAGTGAGCATCCGGATGCTGCGATACTACGAGGACGAGGGCTTGCTTGCGCCGCAACGGACCGCGTCCGGCTATCGCGACTACGGGCCGGCGGACGAGGAAGCCGTGCGCCGGATCAAACTGCTCGGCGCCGCCGGGTTGACCCTCGAGACGATCAAGCAGTTGCTCCCGTGCGTGCGCAACACCCGTCCGGACTTCCGGCCTTGCGACAATCTGCGACGCGTGCTGGCGCAGCAGGTCGGCCTCATCGATCAACGCATCGCGGCGCTCAGCCAGAGTCGGACGGTCCTCGCAGGCTTTCTATCGAGCGTGAACTGATCGCCATTCACCCGCCTGCCCAGGAGAGCCCGCATGAAGCTCTATTCGTTCTGGCGGTCGCTCGCGAGCTTTCGCGTCCGCATCGCGCTCAACCTGAAGGGCGTCGCCTACGAGCAGGTGGCGGTCGATATCGACCGGCAGCAGCATCGTGACGGCGGCTATGCCGCGCTCAACCCGCAGATGGCGCTGCCGGCGCTCGTGCTCGACGACGGCACGGTGCTGACGCAGTCGCTGGCGATCCTCGATTATCTCGACGAGGCCTGTCCTGGCGCTGCGCTGCTGCCTGGCGACGCCAAGGCGCGCGCGGCCTGGCTCAGGCACTGGGCCGCGGAGATGCTGGCCGCAGTCGAGGCCCAGCTCGCCGGCCATGCCGCGACCGGCCGGTTCTGCCATGGCGATGCGCCGACGATGGCCGACATCTGCCTCGCCGGCCACGCCGTCTTCGCGCGTAATCAAGGCCTCGACCTCGGCGCGACGCCGACGGTGCAGCGGGTGTTCGAGGCGGCGATGGCGCTGCCGGCCTTCGCCTCCGCCCATCCGCTGGCGCAGCCGGACACGCCGGCAGCGCTGCGCGGCAAGCCGGCGGCGTCGTAGCCTCCTCTCTTTGTTGAGCATGATCCTTTCGGAAAACCGGTTTCCACTTTTCCGGATCATGCTCTACGCCACCACCAGCAGCGCTATCGCGCCGGCTGGCTGCCGTCCCGTTTCATCCAGTCGCGGAACTGCTCGAACAGGACCCTGGTCTCGTCCTCGCTCATCCGCCGGCCGCCGGTCGGCGCCCGCGTGCTCATCCACGCGTCGAACTGCTGCTTGACGACGGCGCCGTCGGCCTGCGGCGGGCGCGTGCTGGCCAGAAGCTCCTCCGCGGCGCGGAAGCGGGTCCAGCCGGGCAGTGAGGAGGCGAGGTTGATCTCATTCCATTTCGGGTGGAACGGCGGCTGCTTGAACTGGTCGAACCGCTTGAACAGATAATCGACGAAGCGCGCGACGCGGCGGTAGCGTTCGGTCTCCGGCGGCCAGTTGTAGACCGCCAGCACCTGCGGCACGCCGATCGTCTCGACGCTCTCGCCGGGCTTGAGCAGATTGGGATAGTCCTGCGAGGTCAGCTTGGTCGGCACGTAGTAGTCCTGCAGGCTGCGCGCGAACGGAATCGGCAGGAAGTGGAAGCCCGGCTCGGGCTTGAACTTGGTGAACAGATCGGTCGGCTTGCCGGTGACGTGGACGACGCCGGCGATCTCGCCGCTGCGCATCTTCTCCAGCGCCACCGAATTGTTGATGAACACCTTCTCCGCGCCGATCTTGAGCCGGTCGAACACGATGCCGCCGGTGAGGTTGGCGGCGCTGCCCACGGTGTTGAAGGAGACCTTCTTGCCGGCGAGATCCTCCAGCGTCCTGATCTCCGGGCGGACGTAGACATGCATCTCGTTGATGTAGAACGAGCAGATGTAGCGGATCCGGTTCTTGATGTTGGCGAGCGTGCCGTTGCGGACGAACTCGTCGAGCACGTCGGCCGAGGTGATCGTGACGTCGACGCCGCGCAGATACAGCAGGTCCTCGATGTTCCCCAGTGCGCCGTAGGTCACCATCGGCAGCACGCGCAGGTTCGGCCGGTCGTCGAGCACCTTGGCCATCTCGGCGGCGAAGCGGATGTTGGTGCCTTCGAGCAGGCCGCCGGCGATGCCGACCGTCCATTCGTTGGACTCCTGCAGCTTGCCGCCTTCGCCGGCCGCGACGGCCGTCGCCGCCGCCGGCCTTCCGGTCCGCGCCGTCTGTGCCGTGGCTGGCAGCAACGGTGCCACCAGACTCAATCCCGCCGCAACGACGCAACTCAACACCGCGACCCGCATGCCCCAAATTCCTCCGTTGCCGGCCACACGGCGATCGTGAGGCACGGCCGATTTTCGCGCATTATCTCCCTGGTTGACGAATGAGGTCTACTACTCGCCGGTTGGTCGCAGTCGGGTCTGCTGCGAGGCGCATCATCGCCACCAAAAAGCCATAGGCTTGATTGCGCCTCGGTCTGGACGGAGAAACGCCGCGGTATCAGTCCGCGAGTCGTCGCCTGATCGCACCCGGCCGAAATGGCACAGTGGAAACCGGTGCAGCTTGCGGTTGTGGGGCCGTTTGTCGCTGGACGTTCGTGCGGCGGAGCTTCCCGGCCTGCTGCGAGATGCCGACCTCGGCGATGCCGGCGCGATCAGGCGCCGGTCTTGCCGGCCTTGGCGCAATAGTCCCGCCAGAACTGCCGGTAGCCGGCCTCGACGCAGCGCGTGTAGTTGGCGACGTCGCCGGCCGGCGAGCGCGCGACCAGGCCGGGCAGCTCGGGCCGCAGCTTTGCCAGCAGCTCGGGCTGCGCGGCAAAGCGCTTGGCGATCCGGATGTAGCCGTCGTCATCGCCGGCGACCCAGTCGGCGAGGCCGGCCGCGGTCAGGATGCCGCCCGCGGCGCGCGATGCCGCGCCGGCGCCGAGCTTGGCGACGACCGGCACGCCCATGTAGAGCGATTCGAACGTCGAGATGCCGCCGTTCTGCGGGAACGGATCGAGCGAGATGTCGATGCGCTCGTAGGATTTGAGATGCTCGATCCGCTCGCTGGCGCCGAGGCAGAGGATGCGCGCCTCGGGCACGCCCTGGGCGACGAAGCGGGCGAGCAGCCCGTCGCGCACCGCGGGATCGTTCAGCGCGAGATGCTTGATGACGAGCTTCGCGTCCGGGATCTCGGCGAGCAGCCGTGCCCACAGCGCGATCGCCGCGTCCGAGATCTTGTCGATGCGGTTGTAGACGCCGAAGGTGACGTGGCCGTTCGTCAGCATCGGCAGCGGCGACGGCGGAACGTCGCGCACCGGATCGATCGTGATCACCGAGGGCAGGTCGTGGACGTGCTCGGCGAACAGCGGCCGGACGCTCTCGGGCACCGTGACCGGATCGGCGAAGAAGTAGTCCATCGTGGCGAGGCCGGTGCCGGTGCCGCTGCCCCAGGCCGTGACCTGGATCGGCGCCGGCTTGCGCGCGAACACCGGCATGCGCGTGCCCGTGGTGTAGCCGGAGAGATCGACCAGGATGTCGACGCCGTCGGCCTGGATGCGGTCGGCGAGCTCGTCGTCGGAGAGGCTGGAGGCCTCGACCCAGACGTCGGCAATCGACTGGAACGTCTCGGTGTAGGAATCGTGCCGCGGCGAGGTCGAGTAGCAGTTGACCTGGACCTGCGTCTTGTCATGGCCGCGCAGCACCGGCAGGAAGGCGAACGCCGCCGAATGCGTGCGGAAATCGGCCGAGACGTAGCCGACGACGATGCGCCTGCCGGGATCGAGCGAACGCGGCGCGAGCTTGCGGCGCGGGAATTTCGAGCCGACCGCCATCCACCAATATTGCCGCGCCGCCTGCTGGACGGCGAAATCGGCGCCGGGCAGGAAGTCGAGATAGAAGATCTTCTTGGTGATCGCCTCGTCATAGTCGGGCTGCACCGCGAGCGCCTGGTCGAATTGCGCGATGGCGCCGGTGACGTCGCCGAGCCGGCCGCGGCAGGCGCCGAGCAGCGTGAGCGCGACCTGCGCCTTCGGATTGGTGTCGAGCACGCGCTTGCAGGCGGCCATCGCCTGCGCGACGTTGCCGTTGAGGATGCAGATCTGCGCCTTGCCCTGCCATCCCAGTTGCAGATGGGGATCGAGCGTCACGGCAGCATCGAAATCGGCCTCGGCTTCCGCCGTGCGGCCGGAGATCATGTAGAGCCGGCCGCGATGCGCCCGCAGCTCGGCATGGGCCGGGCGTGCGGCCAGCGCCGCATTCAAGGTCGCTTCCGCCAGCTCGTAATGGTGCAGCTCGAGATGCGCGAGGCCCTTGTTGACCGTGGCCTCGAAATGGTTCGGGTTGAACGCCAGCGCGCGCGCGGCGCTGGCGGCGGCGGCGTCCCAGCGCCGCAGCATCAGCTCGGCGACGCTGCGATTGCACCAGGCATCGACGTCGTCGGGCTTGAGCTCCAGGGCGCGCGTCGCAGCGGCGAGCGAGGCCTCGCCCTTTCCAATCCGCAGCAGCGCGATCGCGAGGTTGCGCAGGGTGATCGGCGCGTTCGGCCGCAGCGCCAGCGAGCGCTCCAGCGCGGCGCGCGCCTCCGCGTAGCGCTCGCAATTGATCAGCGCCCAGCCGAGATTGGACTGCGCGTCGGCGGAATTCGGCTCCATCGCCACGGCCTGGGTCAGGAAGGCGGTGGCCTCGGCGAAGCGCGCCGACGACACCAGCGACACGCCGAGCAGATGCATCGCATCGAAGCAGCCGGGGACTTCCTGCAGCAGCTGCGCGCACAGCGCCTGCGTCTCCGTCTGGCGCCCGGCCTGGAACGCCTTGTACGCCGCCGCCAACTGCGTCTCGACGAGCTTCTTCTGCTTCTTTTCCTGCCGTGCCTTCTGGAAGGCGCGCGAACCGACGGTGCTCAAGGACTTGGGTCTCCGGACAGACAGGACGGCAGGGCGTCGGATGCAGCGACGCGCTGCGGCCGGCAACCGGGCCGCCGCCATGCCCGGCGGCAGCAAAGCCCAGGATGTCCTGTGGTCGTCCGGTCGCCGGCCACGCGCAGGCGCGACGCGGCAAAGCTTGCCCGCGCCATGGTTAGCAAATGGTTAACGGCCGCGGCCGGAGCGCCGCGGGAGTCCTGTTGGGACGGGGTTGCCAAGCGCGGGTTTGCATCGATCGCCTTTCTGTTTCAACGGACGCAGACTTGCCTTCCCGCAGCGCATGGAGCCCGGGTTGTGCATGACGTCCGCCCTCGAACTAGAGGAGGGCGCAGGGAAGGCCGGGCGCTGGCCGCGCCCGTGGCCCGCCTGCGAAAAAAATGCAGGCGGCAGGTACCACAGGTCTGGCCGAACACGCCCGGCCCTCCCTGCGCAACGGTTGGAACGGCTTATACGTGGTCTCCCTGGTGCACCGGGCTTGTTGGCCACCATGCGCGACAACGCGCTTGCGCACGCCGCCGCGGGACACCAGCGTCGGGGTGTCAGGACCGCACGATTTCGCCGTGCGCAACGAACCGTTCGTCCGCGCGACCATAGGCCACGCTGCGATTCCTTGCGCCCATCGCATCCCACCTCCCACGTCTCGTGACGGTCGCGACACGCCCCTCCGGCGGAAGCAGGACGGGAGGAGATATACATGATTTCGGAAAAAATGAAAGAAGAATCTTTGGTCCGAAGGGAGTTTCGCTGTTTATCTCCCAGAGACTAGCTGATACTCGCACTGAGCGAGGTACGCTGAGATAAATTTTTCATTCGACTCAAGGGCGTAAAAGGCATGCCTGAGAATCAAACTCGTGGGCCTCACACAATCAACCTTACGCTCCATCCCGATGCGGTTGCGGCTCCAGCGCATCGAGCGGCCATGATCTGTCGTGAGGTTGTTGACCTATATTTCGATGCTCTTTCGAAAGCCGATTTATCTCAGCCGCCGGTCCCGCCGGAGGACACATTCTTCCGTTTCAGCATTAGCGGACCTGAAATGAGTGCGGAGCACCGTCGAGGTGTTCACGAGCGCTGGATTTTGTCTAGAGCATTCCAGGATCTGATGCGGGGAGTGAGAGCCTCTCTCGAGGAAGCCTATTTCTTCATTGAACTCTTTAGCTTGGAGAGAATTGTTGCGCCGTCTAGCGGCACTTTGGACGAAGTGCTTATGCCTTATCGAGCTAAGGCGCAGAAGTTAAACTTTCCAGATCTTATGGCGTACGTGAACAGTGCGCTAGACAGCCCCGTCGCATTCTCGGAGGCATACAGATCACTTCAGGCCGCACGAAATTGCCTGGAACATCGCGGGGGTATTGTCGGTCTACAGGATCTGGACTCGAGTGGTCTGCTAAAGATTAGTGTTCCCCGATTAAAAGCCTTTATTGAGAAAGACGGAGTTGAAATTGAGTTATTCAAGAACTTCTATGTCGAACAGGAGACGGTTCTCCAAATGAGGGCGGAAACGCGCGACTTGGTCTTTCGGCTGGGACAGCCGTTGCTAATAAGCGCGTCAGACTTCGAAGATATTGCATATGCATGCGCGAATTTCGGTACGCTATTGGCGCAGCAGTTGCCGAAAACGAGATCAAACTCCTAATCAGAGACTTCGAAATTGCGGATCAGTGCAGCATGATCCGCTGAGAATTCGGCTGAGCTGTCAAATTGAGCATAGGGGGCGAAAAGTCAGCGGCCGCCGGATGAGCTAGCGGTCGGTGCAGGTTGTGGCTGCGTGGCCACTTTACCAAGGCTGACCTCGCCGTTGGGACGCTTGAGCTGCCAGCCTTGCGCCGTCCGCGTCAGGTCGGTCGGCGCCTCCTTGTTGGTGTCGCTGCTCGCCTGCAGGCGTACGCGATTGTCGCCGATCCAGGTGTCGACCTCATATTGTTCGAGACCCTCCGGCTTGTAGCTCCATTCCAGCCGCGGCGTTTCGCCGTAGGAAAACATTCCGATCCGGTAATCGATGCCGCAATTGCCATCGTCGCGCGGATCGATGGTGATGAAGCGCTTGCCGTTCGGCGACAGGAAGGGACCGCTGCCGATGTTGAGCTCGGCGCCGGTGCGTCGGTTGACCAGCATCACGTAAGAGCACTCATAGGGCGTGACCAGCACGATGTAGTGCCGGTCGCCGACATGGCCGACCAGCCGGTAGCTGATGCAGGCGGCCTCGGGCCCCTCGGGCTCGCATTCCTTGGCATCGGTGATGACCTTGGTCTTGCCGTTGGCGAGCGCCAGCGTCAGCTTGCGGCCGTCACGCCGGGCGATGGCGGGCTGCTCCTTCAGACAGGCGCTCTCCTCCGGCGCTCCATTATGGATCTCAAGCGGCTGACACAGCGTGCGCACGTCGAAGAAACTCGCGCCTGCGATAGCTGCACGGGGCATGAGCGCTGGCAGTGCGGCGGTGACGCCGAGCGCCAGCACCGCGAGCGTCCGAATGGAAGCAAGTTGCATCTGGGATATTTGGTGCACGCGGCGGTTGGTCTTGTCCTGCGACGGAGGAGCCATCCGTTGCACGCGCTCTCATGTGGATCAAGCGCGAGGTGCAGGCGTGCAAGCGCGGTTCACTCCGTGCACCCGTCGACCAGCACCAGCCGGCTCGTCGTGGTCTGGTGCCGGATTGCGAACAGGTGCTGGATCTCGGGATCGGTGAGAAAGTCGGTCGCGTGCTGGCGCGACGGGAATTCCAGAATCACCATCCGCTCGGGCCTCCAATTGCCTTCGATCGGGGTGGGCACCGCGCCCTGGACGATGTAGCGGCCGCCATGCCTGGCGATGAAGGCGGGGATCCTTTCGATGTAGGCCTTGAACGACGCGAAGTCGTGAACGGCGAGGTCGAGGACGAGATAGGCTTTCATGGCATGCTCCGCGGGACGCGGCGGATCATACGATCGGAATAGCTGCGCAACCATCTCCCGCGCACGGGTCGGTGTGCGCTTCGTATGCCGCGATTCCCGAGCATTCGCGGACACGTTCCGTAGGAGGGCGGATGATGCAGATGCTCATCCGCCTTGCTGGCCCGCTCGGCGCCAGCCGGGTGGGCGGCCCTACAAGCTGCTTATTACGTCGCGCGATAGGCCTGCGGGATGACGAACACCTCGTCGGCGCGGCCGTAGCCGCCGTCGGGCACCTCCTCGATCAGCACCATCGTGTGAGGGCGCGCGGCCTCGCTGAAATAATCGACGAACAGCGCGGTCACGCGATGCACGATCTCTTCCTTCTGCGCCTTTGTCAGCGCGGCCTGCGGCACCTTGATGTTGGCGAACGGCATGGGGACTCCTCCGGTGTTGGGCCGGCATCGGCCGGCGAGTGAAAACGGCGCGGCGTCAGATGACGCCGCCATTGACGCGCACGACCTGGCCGTTGACCCAGCCGGCCTCCGGGCTCGACAAGAAGGCTACGACATCGGCAATCTCGCGCGGCTGTCCGAAGCGGCCGAACGGGTTCGCCGCCGCCATCGCGCGCAACTGCTCGTCGGTCTTGCCGTTCAGGAACATCTCGGTCTCGGTCGGGCCCGGCGCCACCGCGTTGACCGTGATGCCGCGCCGCGCCAACTCCTTGGCGAGGACGTGGGTCATCGCCTCCGTCGCGGCCTTGGTCGCAGCATAGGCGCCGTAGCGCGGCTGATACAGCCCGACCACGCTGGAGGAGAAATTGACGATGCGGCCGCCGTCGCGAAGCCGCCGCGCCGCCTCGCCCAGGGTGCGGAACACGCCTGCGACGTTCACTTCGAACTGGCGCGCAACATCGGCGTCGCTCAGCTCCGCGAAGGCGCCGAGCACCATGGTGCCGGCATTGTTGACCAGGATGTCGACGCCGCCGAACGCGCGCTCGGCGGTATCGAACAGCGCCGCCGCACTGGCGGGATCGGCGATATCGGCCTGCACGGCGCGCGCGCGGCCGCCGGCCGCTTCGATCTGCTGCACCAGTTGCGCCGCGGCCTGCCCGGCCTGGGCGTAGTTGATGACGACCGCGACGCCGTCAGCGGCGAGGCGTTCGGCGATGGCCGCGCCGATGCCGCGCGAGCCTCCGGTGATGATCGCGACCTGGGATGTCGTGTTGGGCATGGTCAGTCTCCCTCGCTTCAATGCGGGAAGACATAGCTGGTCGCTTTGCCCGTATAATCGGCGGCGGCTTGACATCAGATGTCGGCCTGCGCGAACAATCCCCATGGACCGCCTCGAGGCCATGCGTCTGTTCATTCGTGTCGTCGAGCGCCGTAGCTTCACGGCTGCGGCGGCCGATCTCGGCCTGCCGCGCTCGACCGCGAGCGAGGTGCTGAAGGAGCTCGAAGCGCGGCTCGGCGTCCGGCTGATCGAGCGCACCACGCGCCACGTCACCCCGACCCTGGACGGCGAGGAGTACTACCGGCGCTGGATCGGCATTCTCGCCGACATCGAGGAGGCCGAAAGCGCGCTGCGCGACGCGAGCCCGCGCGGCCTGCTGCGGATTGACGCCCACCCGCTGCTCACGCGGACCTTCCTGCTGCCGCACCTGCCGGCGCTTCTCGCCGCGCATCCGCAGCTCAACCTGCGCATCGGCCAGGGTGACCGCCTGGTCGATCTGGTGCGCGAGGGCGTCGATTGCGTCATCCGCTCCGGCGAGCCGGAGGCGAGCGGCATGGTCCAGCGCCGGCTCGGCACGATCGAGGAGATCACCGTCGCCAGTCCGGCCTATCTGCGGGCGCACGGCACGCCGGCGAGTCCCGACGATCTCGACGGCCATCGCATGGTCGGCTTCATCTCGTCGCGGACCGGCGAAGTGCTGCCGCTCGAATTCACCTGCGACGGCCGGCTGCGCCATGTGGTGCTGCCGAGCCGGGTCACGGTCAACAATTCCGACACGATGAGGGACCTCGCCCGGCTCGGCCTCGGACTGGTGCAGGCGCCGCGCTATCGCTTCGCGCCGGATCTGGCCGACGGCAGCCTGGTCGAGATTCTCAGCGACTGTCCGCCGTCGCCGACGCCGCTGCACGCGCTCTATCCGCAGAACCGGCAGATGACCTTGCGGCTGCGCGTGTTCCTCGACTGGATCGTCGGCATTCTCGGACGGGCCAAGCTGTAGGAGTGTCCCGTAGGGCGGCTCGCGTAGAGCGGATCAGCACAGCATGATCCGCCGCGCCTCCGCGTGCGCGGCGGAATGGCGGATGACGGCGACGCTCGTTCGCTTGCTGCTGTGCGATCTCACCGCGCGCAGCAGCCTCCACTCGCTGTCATTCCGGGGCAATCGTCAATGCGCAGCGCGAAGCGGCTGAGATTCCGGGTTCAAGGCCTGCGGCCTTGCCCCGGAATGACGATGGTTGTGGCGCAATAGGACCGATACGTCCCGCGATCCTTGCCGCGCGCAGCAGTTCCTACTTGCTCTTCTCGATCTTCGTCACGGTGTAGCCCGAGGAGTCCTCGACGGCCTCGAACTTCACTTTGTCGCCGACTTTGACCGTACCGAGCAGAGCGGGGTCCTTGACGCCATAGACCATGGTCATCGGCTCGGTCATGCCGAGGCTCTTGGCCGGGCCGTGCTTCAGCGTGACCTTGCCGGCGGCGGTGTCGATCTTCTTGACCTCCCCGCTGATCATGTCGGCGGCGAAGGCGGGGGCAACAAGCGCAAGGGCCAGCACGGCGGCGGTCGTGAGCTGAGGGAGTGTCTTCATGGTGTCGTTCCTTCTGCGAGATTGATCTCGATGGGTAGGGCGGATCAGCGAAGCGTGATCCGCCGCGTTTCTCATTCCCGTGGGCGGTCCGGGGCGGATTACGCTTCGCTAGTCCGCCCTACGAACTAGGCGTCACTTGACGGTCACGTGGCCGGTCATGCCGAACTCGCGGTGGTCGGGGATCAGGCAGGAATATTCGAACGTTCCCGGCTTGGTGAACCGCCACAGCAGCTCGGCGGTCTTGTTCGGCGCGAGCCGGGTGCCGTTGGGCTCGTCGTGCTCCATGTGCGGATGCTTCTTCATCACGGCGGCGTGCTTCAGGTTCTCGGCCTTGGTGGCGAGCAGGAACTCGTGATCCTCCTTGCCGGTGTTGCGCAGCACGAAGCGGATCTGCTCGCCGCGCTTCACCTCGATGCGCGCCGGCGTGAACTCCATCTCGCTCAGCAGCACCTCGATGGTGCGCGACGGCTGCTTGGGATCGCCCGGCTCGCCGGCGGAATAGCCGTGCGATCCGTGCGCCTCATGGGCAGCAGCCGGTGCGGCGATGATCATGGCGGTGGCCAGCGCCGCGCCGATCGCGGTCGGAATCTTCATTCGTAGTCTCCAGCTCGTTGTGTGGCGTTTAGTGCATCTGTTGTCAGCGTTGTGTTCGGATCTGCGTCGCGGCACTCCCGGTTCGTGGTGGCGGCTCCGGCGCGCTCGCGACCTCATAGGCCACGCTGCCCTTGGGGAACTGATAAGGGCCGGGATCGCGGTAGTCGTCGCGGGCGAGGCCCTCGCGCACCTTCACGACCGTGAACATGCCGCCCATCTCGATTCCGCCGAACTGGCCGCTGCCGGTCATCATCGGCAGCGTGTTGTCGGGGGCCGGCATCTCCATGCTGCCCATCGCCATGCCGGTGTTGCCCATCACCATGCCGTCGGGCGCGAGCTTGCCGACCGCGGCGGCCAGCTCCTTGCGCGGCACGCCGATCAGGTTGCGCATGTCATGGCCCATCGCATTCATGGTGTGGTGCGACTTGTGGCAGTGGAACGCCCAGTCGCCGGGATTGTCGGCGGTGAAGTCGAGCACGCGCACCGCGCCGACCGGCACGTCGGTCGTCGTCTCAGGCAATTGCGCCGTTTCCGGAAGCCAGCCGCCGTCGGTGCCGATCACCTTGAACTTGTGGCCGTGCAGATGGATCGGATGGTTGGTCATGGTGAGATTGCCGATGCGGACGCGGACGCGATCGCCGAGCCGCACCGGCAGGGAATCGATGCCGGGAAACACCCGCGCATTCCAGGTCCACATGTTGAAGTCGGTCATCTCGTTGACCTTCGGCAGATAGCTGCCGGGCTCGATGCGGTAGGTCGACATCACGAACACGAAGTCGCGGTCGACCGGAGGCGGCACATGGTCGCGCGGATGCACCACGATCATGCCCATCATGCCCATCGCCATCTGCACCATCTCGTCGGCGTGCGGGTGGTACATGAAGGTGCCGGCATGCTTCATCTCGAACTCGTAGACGAAGGTCTTGCCGGGCTTGATGTGCGGCTGGGTCAGGCCGCCGACGCCGTCCATGCCGCAGGGCAGGATGACGCCGTGCCAGTGCACGGTGGTGTATTCCGGCAATTTATTGGTGACGAAGATGCGGAGCTTGTCGCCTTCGACCGCCTCGATGGTCGGACCCGGCGACTGGCCGTTGTAGCCCCACAGATGCGTGGTCATGCCGGGCGCGAACTCGCGCGTGACCGGCTCGGCGACGAGATGAAATTCCTTCCAGTCGCCGTTCATGCGGAACGGCAGCGACCAGCCGTTGAGCGTGACCACCGGCTGATAGTCCGGGCCTGCGGTCGGATGCAGCGGCGGCTGCATCGCGGCCTTGTCCATGGTCGGCGCCTCAGGAATCGTGGCGGCCTGGACGCGGCCGGAGACGGCGGCGGCGCCGGCAAGAGCCGCGGAGCCGAGCAGTGTGCGGCGTGAAAACATGCATGCTCTCCTGTCAGTCATTGCCCGGCGCCAGCGCGCTCGCGGTCTGCTGTGTCGTGTCCTCGCCGCCGGTGCCGCCGCCATTGACCGCGGCGGACAGCTCGGCGTCGGCGAGGAAGAAGTCCCTGACCGCATCGATCGCGGCCCGGCGCGACGCCAGCCGCTGCCGCGCCTCGAGCAGCAGGGCGAAGATGTCGACCTGCATGCTGGAATAGCGCAGCTGCATCTCCTCGCTGATGATCCGGCGCAGCGGCAGCACCTCGCGGGCGTAGTGGCCGGCGATGTCGAAGGCCGCGCGGTAGCTGCGATAGGCGTCGCGCGCCTCGGAACGGACGGTGACGGCGCGCTCGGTGAGACGGTTGAAGGCGATGTTGTAGCTCTCCGCCGCCTGCCGCACCCGCACCTCGCCGCCGTCGAAGATCGGGATCTGGAACTGCACGTCGTAGCCGCGCTCGCGGATGACGCGGCCGTCCGGCTCGACGGTCTTGCGGTCGAGGCCGGCGAGGTCGAGCAGCGTGACGAAGCGCGTGGCGTCGGTGAGCTGCAGCGAGGCTGCGAGCGCCGTGAGCTCGAGGCGGGCGATCTGCAGATCTATGCGATGGCCGACGGCATCGGCCTCGACGAAGGGCTGACTCAGCGGGCGGCGCGGCAGCGCGGGCAGCCGGTCGGGCAGGCGGAAAGCGAGATCGTCGCCCCACAGGCCCATCAGCCGGATCAGCCGCTCGCGCGCGCTTCCCGCCGCGCGGCGCGCGGTGGCGAGCTCGGCGGTGGTCTCGGCATAGAACACCTGCTCGCGCGCCTGATCGAGCCGGTTGAGCGCGCCGGTCTCGCCGAGCTTCGAGGCGAGCTTCGCGGTTGCCTCCGCGGCCGATTGCGCCTCGACCAGCAGCGCCACCAGCTCGTTGGCGGCGACGACGCGCACATGCGCGCGGCGCACCTCCGCGGCGAGCCGCAGTGTCGCCAGCGCCGCCTTCAATTGGGCCTGCCGAAAGCGCTCGCGCGCGATCTCCGAGCGCAGCGGCAAGGTGGCGAGCGCCAGGATGTCGCCGGCGACCTGGCGCTCGGCCTCCAGCGCGCCGTCGCCGCTGATGCGCATCAGGGAGAAGGTCGGGTTCGGCGGCAGGCTGGCCTCGACCATGTCAGCCTCGCTGAGCGCGAGCGCGTTGTAGACGGCCTGCAGGCCCTTGTTGTTGAACAGAGCGACCTGCACGGCGGCATCGGCCGACAACGGCCGGGCGAGCAGGCGGCGCGTCGCAGTGCGGACGCGCTCGGCGTCGTCATCGCCTCTCACGGAGGCGACCTCCTTGCCGGTGGTATGGCCGGTGATGTCCGCGACCGCGCCCATGCCGCCGTCCGGCGAGAACGAGGCACAGCCTGCGAGCGCAAGTGCTGCAGCGAGCGCCGCGAGCCTGATGATACCCTGCATGTGGCGCTCCCTAGCGGCTCGGCTCGGGGCGCGATGCGCCGGGGTCGGTGCGCTGGCCCCAGGCGGCCGGCGCGGCCGGTCGCAGCGGCGTGTAGGGTCCGACGACGCCCGACACGCGCACCGGCGCGACGCTCGCCGCCGGATCGGCCGGATCAGCCCCGGCCAATGCGACCGTGCGCGGCTGGCAGGCGGCGAGGCTCGTCGCGGCAAGCAGTGTCAATGCGCTGGCGACGATGGAGAATGGCAGGATGCGCCGCGCCGGACATGCGGCAGCGGGCGTCGCCATGGATTGCGACAACATGAGGTATCCTTGGTCTGTCGATGAATCGCGAGCGGCCGCGCCACCTGGGCGCGAAGCCGGCGTTTTTCGCTCAGGCCAGGACGATGGGGGGGCGATACAGGCGCTGCGGCGTGCGACCGGGCAGGCCTTCGTCGCGCGGCGTCACGCTGGTGGCGGCGAGCGAGGCGGGGAGGGCGACCGCCGGCAGCGCGGCAGCCAGACCCACCGCGCACATCATGGCGCAGCAGGGGCCCGGCATCTTGCCATGATCGTGGTGCGACGGCGCGGGAGCTGGAGCATGCATCGCGGCGTCCGCGACAGGGTGATCGTGATGATGGGCGTGCGCCGCCATGGTCTGCGGCATCGCCGTCATGACCATCTCGTGGCGAGTCGAGTCATGAGGGGAGACCACAGCGGCAACGGGGGGCTCGTCGAGACAGGGCGCGGCGTTGCCGAGCGCGAGCGCCACACCTGGGCTGACCACGCAGATGATGTAGGCCAGGACGAGCAACCGTCCTGCCACCAGCAGCATCTTCCGGGTCAGTCCCAATGACATCCGCGCAAATCTCTCCAATCCCGCGCAACGTAATGACAAAGTGTCGCGCCGCCAAGAGGGCCGAACCCTGACCGCGCAGGTCCCTCCTGTTGCGCTGCTTCTGCATGCCCAATGCCGCAGCAATGTGGCTTGACCTGATGCGGTGCGGCAACGAAGTTGCGGGCATCGTGCACGGACCCCAGACAAGATTCGAGGAAGCGCCTCACTTCATTCCGGACTCGCGCCAGGCCTGGGCGCGGCTGGCGCTTGCGCTCGTCATCGGTTCCATCGGCGGCGCGGGGATGTGGACCGTCGTCGTCGTTCTCCCGGTCGTGCAGGCTGAGTTCGCCGCCAGCCGCGGCGCGGTGTCGCTCGCCTATACGCTGACGATGTTCGGCTTCGGCCTCGGCGGCGTCATCGTCGGCCGCATCACCGACCGCTTCGGCATCGTCACCGCGATGGCGCTCAGCATCGCGACGACCGCCGCGGCCTATCTGCTCGCCGGTGCGTCGGTGACGCTGTGGCAGTTTCAGGCGGTGTATTTCCTGATCGGGCTCGGCTCGTCCGTCACATTCGCGCCGCTGATGGCGGAGGCGTCGCACTGGTTCGTGCGCTATCGCGGCCTCGCCGTCACCATCGTCGCCTCCGGCAACTACGTCGCCGGCACGGTGTGGCCGCCGCTGGTGAATTGGGGCGTGCAGCAGATCGGCTGGCGCGCCAGCCATGTCGCGCTCGGCGTCTTCTGCGCGGTGACGATGAGCGCGCTGCTGCTGGTGCTGCGCGCCCGCATGGACGGTGCTGGCGCGCAGAACCATGCCGGCGCGGCGCCGCCGCAACTGGAGCTGCCGATCTCGACCAATGCGCTGACCGTCCTGCTCAGCATCGCCGCGATCGCCTGCTGCGTGGCGATGGCGATGCCGCAGGTGCACATCGTCGCCTATTGCGGCGATCTCGGCTACGGCGTCGCCGTCGGCGCGCAGATGCTGTCCTTGATGATGGCGCTCGGCATCGTCAGCCGGATCGGCTCCGGCTTTCTCGCCGATCGCATCGGCGGCATGCGCACGCTCCTGATCGGCTCGGTGGCGCAGGGTTTTGCGCTTCTGTTCTATCTGTTCTTCGACGGCCTGACGTCGCTCTATCTGATCTCGGGCATGTTCGGCCTGTTCCAGGGCGGCATCGTACCGAGCTATGCGATCATCGTGCGCGAGGCGATGCCGGCGCGCGAGGCCGCCACGCGGGTCGGCATCATCATCTTCGCCTCGGTGTTCGGCATGTCGTTCGGCGGCTGGGTCTCGGGCGTCATCTTCGACGCCACGGGGTCCTATTCAGCGGCCTTCGCCAACGGCATCGCGTGGAATGGCCTGAACCTGGCGATCGTCGTGACGCTGCTGATCCTGGCGCGGCGGCAACACCGGTTGGCGGCCTGAACGCAACGCGTTGCACGGGAGCCACAGCCGGAGTCCGATATCCGGTTTATATGCACGTCGTCATACAAAATCCCGGCGGCTGCCGCAAATCCATCGAATCACCTCCCGCAACTATCGACCTCGATCGGAGCCGATCGTGGCCATTTGGCCTCGGGCGCGCTCCGCATCGCGAGGTTGGTTGTCGCGAGGTCTCAGCCGAGGCCGCGGTCGCCCGTCGCATGCCTGACGCAGGCAGGCCTCGAGGTGAATGCTCCGGACCGGTCGAGAACGCTGCGGCGGCATCGCGATGGTGCAGGAGGCCGTTGCGCTATGTCCATCGTCTCGAAGGCAGCTTCGCAAGTCGCGCTCGCCGCGCTCGCAGCCGGACTCATGATGAGCCAGGTGTCCGCGCAGGCGTGGCCGCAGCTCCAACAACAACCGCCGCAGCCGCCGCGCCCGGCAGCGACCCGCTCCATCATCGTGCCGGTGGCGCCGACCGCCCGGCCGAACGGCGCGCCCGTGATTCCGGCGCCGCCACGTCCCGCCGGCCTGCCGGCGTCGCTGTCGCCCGCGCCCGGCAGCGGGCCGGACGTGTGGCGGCTGCCCAACCCGACCGACGTCAACGACGGCACCGTCACCATCATCACGGCGCCGGCCGGCGGCGCCACCTCCGTGTTCGGCTCGGACATGGCGCGCGTCCTTGACGACCAGACCAACGTCCGCGTTCTGCCGGTGCTCGGCAAAGGACCGGTGCGCAACGTCTCCGATATTCTATTCCTGAAGAGCATCGACATGGGCGCGGTCGCCGCCGACGTGCCCGAATTCTACCGCCTGCAATACGGCATCCCCGACATCACCTCGCAGCTCCGCTACATCGCGCGGCTCTATCACAACGAGATCCATGTCATCGCGCGCTCCTCGATCCGCTCGATCTTCGATCTCAACGGCAAGCGCATCATCGCGCCGACCGATGTCGGCTTCTATTCCGCGCGCGTGATCTTCCACCGTCTCGGCCTCACGGCGTCGTTCGACTACGCGACCGACGACGCCAAATCGATCCAGAAGCTGATCGATGGCGACGCCGACGCCTACATCGTCTCCACCGGCAAGGTGTTCCAGCTCGCCCGCAACATCAGGAACGACAACCGCGCGCTGCACCTTGTGACGATCCCCTACGACCGCCGGCTGCAGGACCTCTATCTGCCGACGACATTGTCCTCCGAGGAATATCCGAACCTGCTCAACCCCGGCGAGACGATCGAGACGGTGGCGATCGGCATGCTGCTCGTCAGCTACAATTGGCCGGAGCATACCGAGCGCTACCGCAAGGTGGCGCGCTTCGTCGACGCGTTCTTCGCCAACTACGACGAGTTCATGAAGCCGCCGCGGCATCCGAAATGGCGGGAGTCGAGCATCGTCGCCGCCATCCCGAACTGGAAGCGGTTCAAGGCCGCGGAAGACTGGCTGCTGGCGCACAACATGGTGCCGCGGCCGCAGGTCGCCGACGTGCAGCAGACCCAGTTCGAAAGCTTCGTGCGCCAGAGCGGCGGACAGCTGTCGAACGATCCAACCGAGCGCAGTGCCCTGTTCCGCCAGTTCCTGCAATGGCGCCAGCAGCATGGCGGGCCGCCGACGCCATCGCGCTGAGCTGTCAGCTCGCCGTTGTCTATTTCGCGAGCTCTTTCGAGCGCGCCGTGGCCGCGGCGACCGCCTTGGTCAGCAGCGGCTGGAATCCGTCGGCTGCCATCAGCACCGACAGCGCCGCGGCGGTGGTGCCGCCGGGCGAGGTGACGTTCTGGCGCAGCGTGGCGGACGGCAGGTCCGATTGGCGCAGCAGCTCGCCGGCGCCCGACACGGTGTGGCGCGCGAGCGTCGTCGCCAGGGGCTCGGGCAGGCCGGCGGCGACGCCGGCGCGGGCGAGCTCCTCGGCGAGCAGGAACACATAGGCGGGACCCGAGCCGGACACGGCGGTCACCGCGTCCATCAGCGCCTCCTCGTCGACCCATTCCACCGCGCCGGTGGCGCGCAACAGCGCGTCCGTCAGCAGGCGCTGCGCGGCGCTGACGTTGCCGGCCGGCACCGCCACGGTGATGCCGCGGCCGATCGCGGCCGGCGTGTTCGGCATTGCGCGCACGACCGCGCCGCCGATCGTCTGTTGCAGGCCGGCGATCGTGATGCCCGCCATGATCGACAGCACCAGCGTCGCGTCGCCGACCCACGGCTTCAAGGCGGGGCCGGCGTCGGGGAACATCTGCGGTTTGACGGCGACGATGACGACCTCGGCCGGCGCGGCCGTCGTCGGATTGAGGCGGACGCCCTTGGCGACGAGCGCGGTGATCTCGGCCGAGGGCATCGGCTCGATGATGACGACGCGCTTCGGATCGAGCCCGCCGGCTAGCCAGCCGGCCAGCATCGCGCCGCCCATCTTGCCGGCGCCGGCCAGCACGATAGTGCCGGTGAGCTGATGAAGCAGGTTGTTGTCCGCTGATGTCACGACGAACTCCACTGTCGTCCCGGCGAACGCCGGGACCCATAACCACCGGCGGTTCTAGTGGGGCGAGGGCAGAGCGACAAGCGTCTCGGCTCACACATGCATCACGCGGTATGGGTCCCGGCGTTCGCCGGGACGACACCGAGTGTGTCGAGGCCACGGCGGCTTACGCCTCGCCTTCCGTATCGAACAGCGCCGCGGCCATGGCTTCCTGGGTCGACTTGCCGGCCCAGACCACGAACTGGAAGGCCGGGAAATAGCGCTCGCAGGCGTGGATGGCGCCGGCCAGCATGCTCTCGCATTGCAGTCCCGACGCGGTGATGCCGCCCGGCAGCACCAGGGCCTGACGGTGCATCACCATGCCGGTGTGGGTCCAGATGTCGAAATGGCCGAGCCAGAGCTGCTCGTTGATCGCGGCGATCAGCCGCTGCACCTCGGCGCGGCGGGCCTCGGGAATCTTCATGTCGAAGGCACAGGCCAGATGCAGCGCCTCGATCTCCGCCATCCACGTGAAGGAGAGCTGGTAGTCGGTCCACTGGCCCTTGGAGGCGATCGTGATCTCGTCCTCGCCGGAGCGCTCGAACATCCAGTTGTTGTCGGCCGCAATGGTCTCGACCACGCTCAGCGGATGATCGGCGGAATCGATAGTGCTTTCGAGCAGGGACATGCCGTCTCGACCTCGTCTTCTTGATCTCGTTGGTACATACGCGGCGACCCGGCCCACGCCCTCGCGGCGCTTCGAGACCCGGCTTGCAGTCCCGGAGGTAACCCGGGCGTGCGAGGACAAACTGATGTGATTTGCGGAATCTGCGCAACGGGGGGGCGAGTCCGTCCACAGCCAAACACCGCTTCGTCCACAACTCCTGTCCGGCCTGTGGAATCATCGCCGAATGAGAACAAAACGGAATCGGATTCGGCGCAGCCGCTCCGTCCGGGCCGATCCGGTCGCGGGAACGGCCGCGGGCGGCTGCATGGCCGCCCGTCGCGGACTGCGGGCGTGAGGCCTTGCCGCAGCCGCCGGCCGCCTGCATAGTTCGTCTAGGCCGTCCATCCCGGGCGGCCGATGTTCTCAGGGCGGGGCGAAATTCCCCACCGGCGGTAAGCGTTCCCGGTCGAGCGCGAGCCCGCGAGCGCCTTCTCGGCAGACACGGTCTGGAGAATTCTGTTCTCCGGAACGCGCCGCGCAGAGAAGGGTCAGCAGATTCGGTGCGATTCCGAAGCCGACGGTCACAGTCCGGATGAAAGAGAACGGGTCCCGGCACCCCGCGCATGTCAGCGTGGGGGCGTCGTCGTTCCGTATGCCCTGATTCTGGTCTCTGACGAGGACAACCATGAATCAGATGTTGCAAGACGCGCCTACCGATACTTCCACCGACACCCTCACCACAGCCACGTCGCCGCCGGCGGACATGCCGGCCGCGTCACCGCCCGACGAGTCGCCACCGGCGCCGTCGCATCCGCGCTTCAGCAAGCCGCAGCGCATAGCCTTCGTGCAATCGGCCTGGCATCGCGACGTCGTCGCCGAATGCCGGGTGGCGTTCCTCGACGAGATCGAAGCGCGGAATATCCCGCGCGACCGCGTCGACATCTTCGAGGTGCCGGGCTCGTTCGAGATCCCGCTGCATGCGCAGTTGCTGGCCAAGACGCGGCGCTACACCGCGATCGTCGCGGCCGGTCTCGTCGTCGACGGCGGCATCTACCGCCACGAGTTCGTCGCCGACACCGTCATCAAGGCGCTGATGGACGTTCAATTGCGCACCGAGGTGCCGGTGTTCTCCGCGGTGCTGACGCCGCAGCAATTCCACGAGACGCAGGCGCATTTCGAGTTCTTCCGCAAGCACTTTGCGACCAAGGGCATCGAGGTGGCGACCGCCTGTGCCGAGACCTTGCTGAGCCTGGAGCGGCTGCGCGGCCAGGTCGCGGCGGGGATCATCTGAGGCTGACGACGTGTGGCCGGTTGACGCCGGCCACACCTGATTCGACGTTCGAACTCAGCTCTCACCGCGACGGCAGTCGGCTCCCCTCCCCGCAAGGGGGAGGGGGGCCCACCGCCGTTGCGGTAAGAGTCCCGCATCTCACAGTCGCGGAAGGGTCGCTAGGCGCTCAGCGCTCACGCAACCCCAGCGACATCACGCCCCCTCCCGCTCCCCGCCTTGTGTTGTCAATTTCCTCGCCGCACCTGTAAAACATCCGCGGGAGGAGGCTGGCCCGTGGCGACGGGCGGCCGACAAGGATGATCGAAGGATACGATCCTTATCTCGTCGCGCTCTCGGTCGTGATCGCGAGCCTGGGTGGCTATACCGGTTTCAGTCTCACCGCGCGCATCCGCAGCGGGCCGGGAGAGAATGCGCGCGTGCTGCTGTCCGGCGCCGCCGGCATTCTGGCCGTGGGCATCTGGACCATGCATTTCGTGGGCATGATGGCGGCGCCACTGCCGCCCGATGCCGTCTATCTGGTGCTGCCGACCATCATCTCGTTCCTGATCTGCGCGCTCGTGATCGGCATCTCGCTGTTCTTCGTCAGCATCGGCGATCCCTCCCCCCGGCGCGTCGTCCCTTCCGCGCTGCTGCTCGGCGCCGGCATCGCCAGCATGCATTATGTCGGCATGCACGGCCTGTCCGGCTCATTCGGGCTGACGCACGATCCGGCGCTGGTGGCGCTGTCGGTGGCGATTGCGATCGGCGCCGCCTATGGCGGCCTGCGCATCTTCCTGGCGCGGCAGGACGGGCTACGGCTCGCCATCAGCGCGGTTGCGTTCGGCATCGCCGTGTCCGGCATGCATTACACCGCGATGCTGGGAATGCATGTTGTGCCGATGGGCGAGGGACACCATCACGCCGCACCGGGACTTGCTGCGTCGCCGCAAGCGCTCGCGATCGTCGTCGCCGTGCTGTGCTTCGTCATCGCCGCCGGATTTTTGCTGTCGCTGGTGCCGGACCCGCGCCGTCAATCGCAGCCGATGCCGGCCGTTGCCGAGGCTGCGCCGCAATTGGCGCCGGAGCCGGCCGCGACGGCGGCCGAGCCGGTGGTCGAGGTCGCCGCCATGAGCCGGGCGACGGCGGCGCCGCTGGGGGGCATCGGCCAGCCGCCGCGCGCGACCGCGGCGCGATTGCCGCTGGAGGGCGCCAACGGCACCCATTTCATCGATGCCGGGGACGTGCGCAGCGTGCGCGCCGATGCGCACTACACGCGGATCCATGACGGCACCCGCGAGCGGATGTGCCCATGGTCGATCTCCGAGGCCGAGGCGCAGCTCGATCCCGGCCGCTTCATCCGCGTGCACCGCAGCCACATCGTCGCGATCGAGCATGTGATCTACGTCGGTCGGGAAGGCGAGGGCGCGATCATCGAGCTCGATGGCCCCTCGAAGCCGCGCGTGCCGGTGAGCCGCGCCAAGGTCGCCGAGGTCAAGGCGCGGCTCGGGCTGCGGCGGCCGGCCTGAGTTCAGCGTTCGTTTCGCTGCTGCAACAGAGCGCCGCCATTCTCCACAACGCATGCAACACCGGGCGCGCGTCTTGCGCGGCCGCTCACGCCGTCACTCGCGCGATTGGGTCGCCCTCGCTGACGCAATTCGTGCGCGACCAGCCGCATTTCGTGCGATTTCGCCGCTCTCCGTGCCGGCTTCGTTGCGCGGCCAGCTGTCACGATCGACGCTCCGCGCCAATCCGCGATGCGTCCGCGTTCGCACTTCGCTCTCGCAGCACGAACGCCCGCCGCAACAACGCGACGGCCCTGCCGATAGAGCAGGCCAGCACAGGAGAGGACACGTCATGATTCCTGGCCCGTTCGACTATTACCGGCCGGCGAGCGTCAGCGATGCGATCAAGCTGCTCGCCGACCTCGGCGACGATGCGCGACCGCTCGCGGGCGGCCACAGCCTGCTGCCGATGATGAAGCTGCGGCTGGCGACCCCCGCGCATCTGATCGATCTGCACGGCATCGCCGGGCTCAAGGGCATCCGCCGCGACGGCGACCGCATCGTCATCGGCGCGATGACCACGCAGGCCGAGCTGCTGGCGTCGGCCGATATCGGCGCGGCGCTGCCGATCCTGCACGAGACCGCGCTGTTGATCGCCGATCCGCAGGTGCGCTACCGCGGTACGCTCGGCGGCAATGTCGCCAATGGCGATCCCGGCAACGACATGCCGGCGCTGATGCTGGCGCTGGACGCGACCTACCGGCTCGAAGGTCCGAACGGCGCCCGCGAGGTCGCCGCGCGCGAGTTTTACCAGGGCGCCTATTTCACCGCGCTCGAGCCCGGCGAGATCCTGACCGGGGTGAGCATTCCCGCTCCGCCCGCGGGTCACGGCTATGCCTACGAGAAGCTGAAGCGCAAGGTCGGCGATTATGCGACTGCGGCGGCCGGTGTCGTGCTGACGATGGCCGGCGGCAAGGTCGCGACGTGCGTGATCGCGCTCACCAATCTGCACGAGACGCCGCTGCTGGCGACCGACGCGGCGAATGCGGTGATCGGCACCACGCTGGATGACGCCGCTCTGAAGGCCGCGGCCACCGCGGCGCGCGCGATCATGCAGCCGGCCTCCGACGCGCGCGGCCCGGCCGAGTACCGCAAGCATGTCGGTGGCATCATGGTGATGCGCGCCCTGCAGCGCGCGGCGAGCCGGGCGAAGTAGCCGCGTTTGCTGACGCCGCGGCCCCGCACGCGGTGCAACCTCGCCATGCGGCGAGCTCTCTCATCTCCCTCCCCCCTTGTGGGGGAGGGGCGGGGAGGGGGGTAGCCCCAGGCGAGACTGCCGCCGTGGACCCCCACCCGCAGCCGAAGCTTTGCTTCGGCGTTCTTCAAAAAAGCCGGCCGCGAATGCGGCCGGTTGCCCTCCCCGCAAGGGGGAGGGGAGCGCATCGAGATCGCGGTTGATAGCTCGGCCGAAAATTCAAAGACGTTCTTCAGGGAGCACCGAATGCCCAAAACCCACGTCACGATGAAGGTGAACGGCAGCGAGGTCGACGGCCTCGCGGAGCCGCGAACGCTTCTGGTCCATTTCCTGCGCGAGCAGGCGCAGCTCACCGGCACGCATATCGGCTGCGAGACCAGCCATTGCGGCGCCTGCACCATCGACATCGACGGCATGAGCGTGAAGAGCTGCACCATGCTCGCGGTGCAGGCCAATGGCGCCGAGATCACCACGATCGAGGGCATGGCCAATGCCGACGGTACCTTGTCGCCGCTGCAGGAAGGCTTTCGCATGATGCACGGCCTGCAATGCGGCTTCTGCACGCCCGGCATGATTTTGCGCGCGCATCGGCTGTTGAAGGAGAATCCGCAGCCGACGGAAGCCGAGATCCGCGCCGGCATCTCCGGCAACATCTGCCGCTGCACCGGCTATCAGAACATCGTCAAGGCGATCCAATACGCCGCCGCCAAGATCAACGGCGTGGAATTCCAGGAGGCCGCGGAATGAACGACATGACTCCCACGCGGGAACAACGCGAAGCCGCCCTCGAAGGCATGGGCTGCCGGCGCAAGCGCGTCGAGGACATTCGCTTCACGCAAGGCAAGGGCAACTACGTCGATGACGTCAAGCTGCCTGGCATGCTGCATGGCGACTTCGTGCGCTCGCCGCATGCGCATGCGCGGGTGAAGGCGATCCACACCGAGGAGGCGCTGAAGGTGCCGGGCGTGCTGGCGGTCATCACCGCCGAGACGCTGAAGACGGTCAACCTCGCCTGGATGCCGACCTTGGCCGGCGACGTGCAGATGGTGCTTGCCGACGGCAAGGTGCTGTTCCAGAACCAGGAGGTCGCGTTCGTCGTCGCGACCGACCGCTACGCCGCCGATGACGGCGTCTCCAAGGTGGTCGTCGAGTACGAGCCGCTGGCGGTGCTGGTCGATCCGTTCAAGGCCATGGACCCGGACGCTCCCGTTTTGCGCGAGGACCTCGCCGGCAAGACCTCTGGCGCACACGGCCCGCGCAAGCACCACAACCACATCTTCGAATGGAGCGTCGGCGACAGGGAGCTGACGGACGCGGCGTTCAACAAGGCGGAGGTGACGATCAAGGAGATGATCTCCTATCACCGCACCCATCCGTCGCCGCTCGAGACCTGCCAGTGCGTGTGCTCGTTCGACAAGATCAAGGGCGAGCTGACGATCTGGGGCACGTTCCAGGCGCCACATGTCATCCGAACCGTGGTGTCGCTGATCGCGAAGCTCCCTGAGCAGAAGATCCACGTCATCGCGCCCGATATCGGCGGCGGCTTCGGCAACAAGGTCGGCGCCTATCCCGGCTATATCTGTGCGGCCGTCGCCTCGATCGTCACCGGCAAGCCGGTGAAATGGGTGGAGGACCGCATCGAGAACCTGACCGCGACGGCATTTGCGCGCGACTATCACATGACCACTGAGATCGCGGCCACGAAGGAGGGCAAGGTCACCGGCCTGCGCGTCCACGTGCTCGCCGACCACGGCGGTTTCGACGCCTGCGCCGATCCGTCGAAATGGCCGGCCGGCTTCTTCAACATCGTCACCGGCTCCTACGACTTCCCGGTCGCGCATCTCTCCGTCGACGGTGTCTACACCAACAAGGCGCCAGGCGGCGTCGCCTATCGCTGCTCGTTCCGCGTCACCGAGGCGGCCTATTGCATCGAGCGCGGCATGGACATTCTCGCGCAGAAGCTCGGCATGGACCCGGCCGAGTTGCGGCTGAAGAACTTCGTCAAGCCGGAGCAGTTTCCCTATCACTCGGCGCTCGGCTGGGAATACGACTCCGGCGACTACCATACCGCCATGCGCAAGATGATGGAGGCGGTCGACTACGCTGGATTGCGCAAGGAGCAGGCGGACAAGCGCGCCGCCTTCCAGCGCGGCGAGACCCGCGAGATCATGGGTATCGGCGTCTCCTTCTTCACCGAGATCGTCGGCGCCGGTCCCTCGAAGAACTGCGACATCCTGGGGATCGCGATGTTCGATTCCTGCGAGATCCGGCTGCACCCGACCGGCGCCGGCATCGCGCGGATGGGCACCAAGAGCCAGGGCCAGGGCCACGAGACCACCTGGGCCCAGATCATCGCCAGCGAGATCGGCATTCCCGCCGATAACATCATGGTCGAGGAGGGCAACACCGACACCGCGCCCTATGGTCTCGGCACCTATGGCTCGCGCTCGACGCCGGTGGCAGGCGCAGCCATCGCGATGGCGGCGCGCAAGATCAAGGCCAAGGCGCAGATGATCGCGGCCTACAAGCTCGAGGTCCATGAGGACGATCTCGAATGGGACATCGACGGCTTCCGCGTCAAGGGCCTGCCTGAGAAGGCGATGTCGATGAAGGACATCTGCTGGGCGGCGTACAACTCGGTGCCGCCCGGCATGGAGCCGGGGCTGGAGGCGGTGAGCTATTACGATCCGCCCAACATGACCTATCCGTTCGGCGCCTATCTCTGCGTGATGGACATCGACGTCGATACCGGCGTGTACAAGGTCCGGCGCTTCTACGCGCTGGATGATTGCGGCACCCGCATCAACCCGATGATCATCGAGGGCCAGATCCATGGCGGCCTCACCGAAGCCTTCGCCATCGCGATGGGCCAGGAGATCCGCTACGACGCCGAGGGCAACGTCGTGACCGGCTCGTTCATGGACTTCTTCATGCCGACCGCGGTGGAGACGCCGCATTGGGAGACCGACTTCACGGTGACGCCGTCGCCGCATCACCCGATCGGCGCCAAGGGCGTCGGCGAAAGCCCCAATGTCGGCGGCGTGCCGGCGTTCTCCAATGCGGTCAACGACGCGTTCTCGTTCCTGGGCGCGACGCACATCCAGATGCCCCACGACTTCTGGCGCAACTGGCAGGCCGCGAAGAATTTGGGCGCGGTTGCATAGACGAAGTCCAAGAGCACCTTCGTCATTGCGAGGCGCGAAGCGACGAAGCAATCCAGAGTCCCGTCCATCACCCTGGATTGCCTCGCTCCGCTCGCAATGACGCCGAGAGAGACGGCGCTGTAACCGCATCGCCGGTGCGCTCCCCTCCCCCTTGCGGGGAGGGGTCGGGGGTGGGGTCTCCGGCGGCAGTCTCGCGCGGGGCACCCCCCTCCCTAACCCTCCCCCACAAGGGGGGAGGGAACACACCGACTTCGCGGCGAGATCGAGAAACAAACCGGTATGAAAACCCGCGACGACATCGCCCGATCTCTCGCCGCCTGCGGCTATATCGCCGACGGCGAGCTGGCGACCGCGATCGCGCTGATGCAGCTGTTGAAGCGGCCGCTGCTGCTGGAGGGGGAAGCCGGCGTTGGCAAGACCGAGGTCGCCAAGGCGCTCGCCTGCGTGCACGGCACCGAGCTGATCCGTCTGCAATGCTATGAAGGCCTCGACCAGAGCTCCGCGCTCTACGAGTGGAACTACCAGCGCCAGCTGCTGGCGATCGAGGCGCATCGCGGCCAGCCGGACACCATCGAGGATCAGATCTTCTCCGAGAAATATCTGCTCGAGCGGCCGCTGCTGGCGGCGATCCGCCGCGCCAAGCCGCCGGTGCTGCTGATCGACGAGATCGATCGCGCCGACGACGAGTTCGAGGCGTTCCTGCTGGAGCTGCTGTCCGACTTCCAGGTCTCGATCCCCGAGCTCGGCACCATCAAGGCGATCAGCATTCCGCATGTGGTGCTGACCTCGAACGGAACCCGTGAGCTATCGGATGCGCTGCGCCGGCGCTGCCTCTACCACTACGTCGACTATCCCGATGTCGACCGCGAGGCGCGCATCATCCTGACCAGGATCGACGGTGCCTCCGCCTCGCTCGCCCTGCAGATCGCGCGCATGGTCGAATCCCTGCGCAAGGAGGAACTGCGCAAGGTGCCCGGCGTCGCCGAGACGCTGGACTGGGCGGCGGCACTGGTCGGGCTCGACGTACGCGATCTCAAGGACCAGCCGGAGATGGTGCATGACACCTTGATGTGCCTGCTCAAGACGCATGAGGACCGCGCGCGCATCACCCGCGAGGTCGCGGCGCGGCTGTTGGGGAAGGTCGCATGAGCTGCTGTGGCGCCACACCCGACCACGAGGACATGGACGCGGTGGCGCGGCTCGTCGCGGGCCGTCTCGGTGCGTTTCTCAAGACGCTGCGCGACAACGGCTTTGCGGTCGGCCTGGCGGAAGGGCAGGACGCGGCGGCAGTGATGCGTGCGGGCTATGCCGATAAGCCCGGCCTGCTGCGCTCGGCGTTCAAGCATCTGTTTTCGGCACGCAAGAGCGAGTGGGATCGCTTCGACGGCCTGTTCGACGCCTTCTGGCTCGGCAGGCGCGTGCGCTCGCGCTCACTGGTCTCCGGCTCGACGGCGAGAGCGAACAGCCCGTCCCTGAAGAGTCTGCAGGATACGAATGCCGCTCAGCCGGAGCCTCACGGCGCGACCGATCAGATTCCCTCTGACGAAACCCCGCGCGACGCGGGCGGCGAGGGCGTGCGCGAAGGCGCCTCGCGCGTCGCCGCCATCAGCGATACCGACTTCCGCAAGCTCGCCGATCCCGACCAGGTCGCGCTGGCGCATGAGGCCGCGGCGCGGCTCGCCAAGGCGATGCGGACGCGATTGACCCGGCGTGATCAGCAGCGGAAGTCGGGCGAGCGGCTCGACCTGCGCCGCACCATCCACCGCAATATCAGCCATGGCGGCGTGCCGATTGCGCTGGTGCACCGGCGACGCAAGCACAAGCCGTTGCGGCTGGTGGTGCTGCTCGACGCCTCCGGCTCGATGAGCCCCTACACCGCGGTGTTTCTGCGCTTCATCCACGGCGTGCTCGACGCCTTTCGCGAGGCCGAGGCCTTCCTGTTTCACACGAGGCTCGCCTACGTCTCCGACGCCATGAAGGAGAAGGACGCCGCGCGGGCGCTCGACCGTCTCTCGATGATGGCGCAGGGCGCCGGCGGCGGGACGCGGATCGGCGAGAGCCTGCAGACCTTCAATCGCTGGCACGCGCCGCGCGTCATCCATTCGCGGACCTGCGTGATGATCGTCTCCGACGGCTACGACACCGGTGATCCCGCCTTGCTCGGCCGTGAGATGGCACAGTTGAGCCGCCGCTGCCGCCGCATCGTCTGGCTCAATCCGATGCTCGGCTGGGACGGCTACGCGCCGGACGCACGCGGCATCAAGGCCGCGCTGCCGTTCGTCGATCTCTACGCGCCCGCGCATACGCTGAATTCGCTGGCCGCACTGGAGCCGTATCTGGCGAGGTTGTGAGGATGGCGAATAGCCTGATCGATCTGACCATAAGGCACTCTGCTACGGCATCGGCAGTGCGCTCCCTCCCCCCTTGTGGGGGAGGGCTGGGGAGGGGGGTACCACGGGCACCGGTGCCAGCCGCCCCCCTCCCTAGCCCTCCCCCACAAGGGGGGAGGGAACAGACTGCCCTCGCGGTTGCACCGCGCCTCTCACGACGACACAGGAGGCAATCATGACGGCAACTGTCGAACTGCTCGATCTCGCCGCGCAGCTCAAGGCCGCCGAGGAAAGCTTCGTGCTCGCCACCGTCGTCCGCACGGTGTCGGTGACGGCCGCGAAGGCCGGCGCCAAGGCGATCATCCGCCCCGACGGCAGCATCGTCGCGGGCTGGATCGGCGGCGGCTGCGCCCGCGGCGCGGTGCTGAAGGCGGCGCGTGAGGCGCTCGCCGACGGCATCCCTCGCATGGTCTCGGTGCAGCCTGAGAACCTGCTCGCCGAGCTCGGCGTCAAGCCGGGCGAAACCAAGGAAGGCGTGCGCTTCGCCGCCAACATGTGCCCGAGCAAGGGCACCATGGATATCTTCGTCGAGCCGGTGCTTCCGCATCCCGCGCTGGTCATTCTCGGCGCGAGCCCGGTCGCGGTCGCGCTCGCCGCGCAGGCCCGGCCGCTCGGCTATCACGTGACGCTGGCGGCGCCGGCGTCCGATCTCGTCACGACACCGCAGGCCGATGTGCTGATCGATGGCTTCGCGCTAGGCCAACCGGCCGGGAGCAGCCGCTTCGTGGTCGTGTCGACGCAAGGCAAGGGCGACGAGGCGGCGTTGCGCGCCGCGCTCGCCTGCGATGCGGCCTACCACGCCTTCGTCGGCAGCCGCCGCAAGATGGACAGCCTGCGCGACAAGCTGATCAAGGACGGCATCGACGCCGGGCTGCTCGACGAGGTCAAGGCGCCGGCCGGGCTCGATCTCGGCGCCATCACGCCGGAGGAGATCGCGATGTCGATCCTGGCCGAGATCACGCAGGTGCGCCGGCGCGGCCAGCGCGGCTGAAGTCCGTCATGGCGCGAGCGGCAGATCGAACGAGACCCTGAGCCCATCCGGCGCGAAGTCGCGCGTGACCTCGCCCTTCAGCGCGGCGCCGAGAATGCGCTCGAACAGCAGCGAGCCGAAGCCGTTGCTCGCAGGCGGGGAGACCTGCGGCCCGCCGTTCTCCTCCCAGGACAGCTTGAGCCGTCCGTCGGCATGGGTCCAGCTCAGCGTCACCTGTCCTGCATCGTTCGACAGCGCGCCGTATTTCACCGCGTTGGTGACGAGCTCGTGCAGCCCCATCGACAGATACAGCGCGACGCCCGGCGGAAGCGGCACGGCCGGGCCGTCGACCGCGACACGGTCGCCTTGCAGCGGCGCCAGCTCGGCGCAGACCAGCTCATCGAGCGCGATCGCCTCCCGGCCGCGATCCAGCGCCAGCGCGTGGCTGCGCGTCAGCGCGGCAATGCGGCCGCGCAGCACCTCGCCGAACTCGGCCAGCGCCGAATCGGCGCGGATGCTGAGCGCGATCACGCTGTCGACCAGCGCCAGCGTGTTCTTGACACGGTGATTGAGCTCATGGACGAGCACGCGATGATGCTGCTCGACCGTGCGCCGCCGCGCATTCTCGGTGCGCAGCGCGATCTCGTCCATCACGATCTCGCTGAGCTCGGTGAGCTGGGCGATGTCGTCGTCGCTCCACGGCCGCGGCTCGTGATCGATGGCGCAGAGCGCGCCGATCACCTCGCCGCTCGGCAGCCGCAGGGGGACGCCGAGATAGGCGATCACGCCGAGAACCGGCACCGCGAGATTGTCCCTCACCAGCGGATGCTCGTTGGCGTCGCTGATCACCAGCGGCTGCGCCGAGGTCACGACGTGCTGGCAGAAGGAGTGGCTGAGCGGCGTCTCGCGCAGCGACGCCCACGGCTCGCACAGGCCGACCGAGCTCTTGAAGAACTGCCGGTCGCGATCGACCAGCGCGATGATCGCCGCCGGGGCCTGCAGCAGCCGCGAGGTCAAACGGGTGACGCGATCGAAGCCCGGCTCCGGCGGCGAGTCGAGCAGCTCGGTCTGCAACAGGGCAGTCAATCGGTCTGGCGCGGAGGCGTCGCGATCGGACGTCATGAAGCTTTCGTCGGTCTGGCGTTCAGCCGGTGATGGGTTGCACGACGGGCCGGGCGGAGCGCAAATCCGGAGCCGGTCGATCGTGCGGCGCAGTGGTATTCGGCTGGAACGAAGCCGGCACGGAGACGAGATGAAACCGTCAACGCGGTCACCGCCGCGCCGCAGGCGCGGGGCGAATCCCGGTTCCACGCAGGTAACCAAGTGGCAGACTATGGCCTGACCAAGGCAAGTTTGGCATTCCGTCGCGGTTCTCTTTGGTATGCATTATACCCGTCAGCCGCCCTTGACCGCACCCGCCGTCAGGCCGGCCACGATCTGCCGCTGCGCGAACACGGTCAGCAGCAGCACCGGCAGGGTCACGATCAGCGCGGCCGCCGCGAGCGGCCCCCAGGAGAGCTGATCGAACGAGATCATGTTGTAGACCGCGACCGGCAGGGTGCGGGTCTCGCGCCCGGCCAGCACGATGCCGAACACGAAATTATTCCAGGAGAAGATCACCGCGAGGATGAAGGCGACGGCGAGGCCGGGCTTCGCCACCGGCAATGCCACGTGACGGAAAACCTGCCAGCGTGTCGCGCCATCGATCCGCGCGGCTTCCTCGAGCTCGATCGGCGTGGTCTCGAAATAGCCGATCATGATCCAGATCACGATCGGCACGGTGACGACGAGATGGATGATGATCTGCGGCCACAGCGTGCCGAGCAGGCCGAGCCACTGGAACAAGAGGAACAGCGGGATCAGATAGGACAGGCCCGGCGTGATGCGCGCGATCAGGATCACGATCGCCGATTTGTGCGCGGCCATGCGGGCGATGCCGTAGCCGGCGGGCACGCCGACCAGCATCGCCAGCGCCGTCGCGCCGCCGGTCACCAAGAGGCTGTTCCTGAAGTAGGTGAAGAAACGGTTGGACGACAGCACGTCGGCATAGTTCTTCCAGGCGAAGTGTTCCGGCCAGAACACCGGCGGATAGGCGGCGTTGTCGACCTCGAACTTGACCGACAGCGAGATCATCCAGAGGAAGAACAGGATCGCCGGCGAGACGATCAGGAAGACGCCGAGCGCAAGGGCGAGCCGGCCGAGGATGGTCTGCGCGCTCATGTGTCGCTCCCCAGCGCATTCCACTGCGCGCGCCGGCGCAGCATCAGCAACAGTGCGGTCAGCGCCACGATCAGCGCGAAGAACACCACCGCGATCGCCGAGGCATAGCCGAGGTCGTAATAGACGAAGGCGACGCTGTAGAGGTAGAGGTTGATGGTCTCCGACGCCGAGCCCGGACCGCCTTGCGTGATTGCGAAGATGATGTCGAAGCTCTTGATCGCGTCGATGGCGCGGATCATCGCGGCGATGAACAGGAACGGCATGATCAGCGGCAGGGTGATGTAGCGGAACATCTGCCAGGTGCTGGCGCCGTCGATCTGCGCGCTCTCGTAAGGTTCGGTCGGCAGCGAGGCGATGCCGCCGAGCACGATCAGCATCACCAGCGGCGTCCATTGCCAGGTCTCGACCAGCACCAGCGACGGAATCACGGTGGCCGGATGGAACACCCAGAGCTGCGGCGGCAGGCCGACGAGCGACAAGAGATAGTTCAGGATGCCGAGCTGCGGGTGGAACATCATCGTCCACACCAGCGCGATCGCGACCGGTGTCGCCATCATCGGCATGATGAACAGCGCGCGCAACAGCCCGCGTCCGGGGAAACGCGCATGGAAGATCACCGCCGCGAAGGTGCCGAGCACCAGCGGCAGCAGCACGGAGAGAGCCGTGTAGGACAGCGTGTGCCCGACCGACTCGACGAAGCGCGGGTCGGCCGGCAGCCGGATATAGTTCGACAGCCCGACGAAGGTCGTGGGCGAACCGACCTTCCACTCCTGGAAGCTCATCCAGATCGTGAACAGCCAGGGAAAGATGATCACCGCGAGCACGATGACCAGCGCCGGCACCACGAACGGCCAGTAGGACGGCGGTCGCAATGCACGTTCCGGCGCAGCAGTGTCCGCTGCCGCGCCGGCCTGTTCGACGATCGTGCTCACGCTTTCTCGCTGCGCTCCAGGATCGGGCGGAACTGCTCGTGCGCCTTCTTCAGCTCGGTCGCGGGATCGGCGCCCGACAGCGTGGCGGTCAGCGCCGCGCCGACGAGATCGCGGAATTCGGCGACGGGAATGATCACAGGCAGGCCGAGCTTGCTGATCTTGCCGGAGTCGATCGCCGACTGCAGCCACTCCTTCGGCATCTTCACGCCGCCCTGCACCCCGGGGTCGTTGAGCACCGAGTTGCGGAACGGCACGCCGCCGCCGGCCTGCACCAGGCGGGCGCCCTGCGGCTTCGACACCAGCCACTGGCACAGCAGCCAGGCGGCTTCCTTGTTCTTGCTCGCAGCCGCAATGCCGATGCCGTCGCCATAGGTCGCCGAGTACTGTCCCTTCGGTCCGGCGGGCACCACGGTGTAGCCGACCTTGCCGACCACGCGCGAAGCATTGGGATCCTCCAGCGGCGGCGCCCAGCCGACGCCGTCGATCCACATCGCCGAGCGCCCTTGCGTGAACGAGGCCATCGACTCCATCCAGTTGAAGCCAGCGACGCCCGGAGGCGCGCAGGTCGTCAGCAGCTTCTGATAAAGCTTGGTGGCTTCGATGGCTTCCGGGCCGTCGGTCAGGATGTTGCCCTTGGCGTCCAGGAACTCGCCGCCATAGTTGAGGAAGAAGTTGGTCCACAACGTCATGTTGGCGTTGCGCAGGCCGCGGCCGACGAAGCCGAAGATGCCGTCCTTGGCATCCGTCAGCTTCTGCGCCGCCGTGACCATCTCGTCGAGCGTCTTCGGCACCTCGATGCCCTTCTTCGCGAACAGCTCCTTGTTGTAGTAGAGGATGAAGTAGTCCACCGACCACGGCAGCGAGAACATGCGGCCCTTGTCGTTGCTGGCGTAACTCAGGCCGGCGGCGGAGAAATCGCTCTGCACGAGGTCCGGCGCGGTGAGGTTCGGATCCTTCATCATGTCGGTGATGTCAGCGAGCCAGCCGGCCTTCTCGAACTGCCGCTTCTGCACGTGATAGCTGAGATGGACGACGTCGAAGCTCGGCTTGCCCGACGACAGTTCGATCACGACCTTCTGCCGCTGCTGCTGCTCCGGGATCTGCTCGGATTCCACCTCGATGCCGGTCAGTGCGGTGAATTCCTTGATGTTCTTCTGCAGATTGTCGCCGCGCGGCCCCTTGGCGAGGATCACCTCGAGCCTGGTGCCGGCATATTTCTTCCACTGCGGCTCCGACCAGGCGGGCTGGCCGGTAAGCGCAAGCGCGCCTGCTGCTGCCGTACCCGCAAGCATGTTGCGGCGCGTGATCGCGGTCATCATATCCTCCCAGAAGACTTTTTGTTTGGTCGTGAAGTGTAGCGCGATCCAGCGACGCTGCAACAGCATGGTGCCCGTTCGGCTGGGGATGCGACGACAGCGCGTGGTGCGCCGCGGCAATCCGTTATGCGCCCGATGCGGCGGTGAAATCCGCCCGCTCCAGCAGCCACGAGATTGCAAAGCCTGCCACGAGTCCCCAGAACGCCGCGCCGATATTGAGCAGGGGTACGTCGGCCACGGTGACGAGGAAGGCGATCAGCGCGCCGAGGGAGAAGTTGGTCCTGAACGCGGTCACGAACGCGGTCTGCAGCACGCGCAGCATGGCGAGGCCCGCCAGCGCGGTGATCAATGATTTCGGCGCGATCAGCAGCAGCGTGGTGAAGGTCGGCGCCAGCAGGCCGAAGCCGAGCGCAAGCACGCCCACCACCATCGCCGCGGTATAGTGGCGCTTGCGCTCGCCGCCGGAGACGACGATCGCGTTGGTCGGTCCGGTCAGGCAGGTCGACACGCCGCCCACGACAGCCGCGAGCGCCGAGCCGATGCCGCAGGCGACGGTCACCACATTGACCGGCGGCTTGTGGCCGGCAGCGGTCAGCACCGCAAAGCCCTGGCCGTTCTGCACCACCAGCACGGTGACCGCGAGCGGCACGATCAGCTCGATCATGGCCGCGAGCGACCAGGATGGCGTCGGGATCACCGGATGGATCAGCGCGATCTGCAGCGAGGCATTCTGATCATACTTGCCGAACAGGAGAGCCGCGAGCGTGCCGATGACGAGCGCGCCGATGATCGGCGGGCAGCGCCGGCCCAGCGCAGGGAGTGCGGTCAGCAGCAGCCAGAGCACGACCATCGGCCCGGCGATGGCGAAGTCGGTGAACACGGCGCGGACGAGATCGAGGCCGAAGCGCAGGAATACGCCAGCGACCATGCCCATCACGATCGGCATCGGCACCAGTTGCATCGCGCGCTTGACCCAGCCGGTGAGCCCGAGCACCAGCATCAACAGCGCGGTGCCGTAGAAGGCGCCGACCACCTGCGGGAAGCTCAGATGCGTCAGCGACTGGCCGACCAGGACGGTGCCCGGAATGGTCCAGAACAGCACCAACGGCTCGCGATAGCGCCACGACAGCGCGAGCGTGATCAGCCCGTTGATGAAGAACACGCCGAAGATCCACGACGCGATCTCCGCCTGCGACAGCCCGCCATTGGCGCCGACCGACAGGATGATGGCGACCGGCCCGGTAATCGCGAACAGCCAGCCGATGAAGCCGTGCGAGGCATACAGCGGGCCGAAATCGCTGATGATCTGGCCGAGGCCGGGCGGCGGGGCCGCGGGGCGTTCGATGGCGCTGAACATGGAGGGGCGGGGCTCGGTGTGTGTTCTTGTTGTTGTCCTTGGCGTCGTAGGGGATGTTTTGGCCGAACGGGACGAGCTGTGCAAGGCGTTGGGCTGATCGGCGGATTACGCTTCGCTAATCCGCCCTACGGGTTTTGAGCGTAGGGCGGATTAGGCGAAGCCGTAATCCGCCGCAAATCTTGAATCCATACATCCTCAGCGAGTAGGCTTACGTCGGTCATCTCGACGCGGACCATGCTCCATGCCCAACTATCGACGCGCATTCGTTCCGGGCGGATCCTGGTTCTTCACCGTGAACCTTCTCGACCGACGTCAAGCTCTGCTGATCGAGCACATCGACGTCCTGCGGTCTGCCGTCGCCGCTACCAGGCGCCGTTTTCCGTTCGAAATCGATGCCTTTGTCGTGATGCCGGATCATCTTCATGCGGTCTGGACTTTGCCTCCCGAAGATGCGGATTTTTCAACGCGTTGGCGCTTGATCAAAAGCCGTTTCGCACGAGCGCTTCCAAAGACGGAGTACCTCAGCGCCGCTCGGATAGCGAACCAGGAACGCGGCATCTGGCAGCGCCGGTTTTGGGAGCATCTCATTCGCGACGAGGAAGATTATGCCCGGCACGTGGAGTATTGTTACACCAATCCGGTGAAGCATTCGCCTGGTAAGTCGAGTGGAGGACTGGCCGCATTCGTCCTTCCACCGAGACGTGCGTGAAGGAGTATTTCCGCAGATTGGGCTGGCGATGTCGATGTGAACGGGACTTACGGCGAGCGTTGACCGGATCAGGCTGTCTTGAAACTCTCGCGCTGGACAAGGGCGGATTACGCTGCGCTAATCCGCCCTACGGGTTTGAGCGTAGGGCGGATTAGGCGAAACCGTAATCCGCCGCGTCTCTCCGCGTCAGTGTCCGTTCGGTCCAGCGCGTGCCCGTCGCCCAAATCACGCTTCTCTCCGCAAGTCCTGTCCAGCCCTTCGGATAAAAATAAATCGCTGGAGGTTTCGCCAAATCAGCATTATGGTCCGGGCCGTTCCGTTGCGTCGGAGGGGACGTATCGCGGTCGTCACGGACGTCGGCAGCGGAATGCGATGGGCGGGTCGGGTCGCAGCGTGGCGGATGCCGCGCCGACGAACGATCCGGCACGCACGGTCAAGTCGCACGGTCCTGACACCCCGACGCTGGTGTCACGCCTGTGTCGGCGCTCACGCGCCGCGCGGGCAACGGTGGCCAGAAAGCCCGGTGCACCGGGGAGACTGCGAAGCAGCCGTAAAGCCATCGCGCAGGGAGGGCCGGGTGTGTTCGGCCAGACCTGTGGTACCTGCCGCCTGCATTTTTTTAGCAGGCGGGCCACGGGCGCGGCCAGCGCCCGGCCTTCCCTGCGCCCTCCACCAAGAGGGCGATGCTGTGATCAAAGCTCGGACGCAACACGCGCCGCGAGATCGCGGAGGCTTATGCGCAAGTCCTGTCGGATGTTGTCCTGATGAAAGATACCACAGGCGTCATTGCGAGCGGAGAGAAGCAATCCAGGATCCTTCAGAGGAGGCAGTCTGGATTGCTTCGTCGCTGCGCTCCTCGCAATGACGGGAGTGTGGGGCAGGCCCTTTGCCCAAACACCAGCGTCATCGCCCGGCTTGCCGCCTTCGCTGAAGCTGCGGCGCGCCCAAAGTGCTCTTGGCCGCGTCAAAGCCGAAGGCGAAGACGGGACCGGGCGATCCAGTAAAGGGAGATGGCTGTGATTGATCGAGGCGCCGCGGCGTACTGGATTCCCCGCTTTCGCGGGGAATGACAGTGGAATTTGATGATGACGTTCTTGCCGTACGAGAGACGATATCAGTCGAACAGGCTCGACACCGACTCTTCGGCAGCGGTTCGCCCGATCGCCTCGGCGATCAGCGGCGCGATCGGCAACGTGCGGATGTTCGGCGCGTTGCGGACGGCTTCGGTCGGCATGATGGAGTCAGTGATGACGAGCTCCTTCAGGCGCGAGGAGGTGATGCGGCTCGCCGCTCCACCGGAGAGCACGCCGTGGGTGATGTAGGCGTAGACGTCCTTGGCGCCGTGCTTGAGAAGCGCATCGGCCGCGTTCACCAGGGTGCCGCCGGAGTCGACGATGTCATCGACAAGGATGCAGGTGTGGCCGGAGACTTCGCCGATCACGTTCATGACCTCGGACTCGCCGGGACGCTCGCGGCGCTTGTCGACGATGGCGAGCGGCGTGTTGATGCGCTTGGCGAGGCCACGCGCGCGCGCCACGCCGCCGACGTCGGGCGATACGACCATGAGGTTGGAGAGATCGAACCGATCCTTGATGTCGCGCACCATCAGCGGCGAAGCATAGAGATTGTCGGCCGGGATGTCGAAAAAGCCCTGGATCTGCAAGGCATGCAGGTCGAGCGTCATGACGCGGTCGACGCCGGCATGGGTGATCAGGTTGGCGACGAGCTTGGCCGAGATCGGCGTGCGCGAGGCAGATTTTCGATCCTGCCGCGCATAGCCGAAATAGGGCACCACGGCGGTGATGCGGCGCGCGGAGGCGCGGCGCAGCGCATCGGTGATGATCAGGAGCTCCATCAGCAGGTCGTTCGCCGGATAGGACGTCGATTGAATGATGAAGACGTCGGAGCCGCGGACGTTCTCCTGGATCTCGACGAAGATCTCCATGTCGGCGAAGCGCCGGACCACCGCCTTCGTCAGCGGCAGCCCGAGCTCAGCGGCGATGCCGGCGGCGAGAGCCGGATTGGAGTTGCCGGCGACGAGTTTGATGGAGCCGTTCTTGGCCGACATCGTGAATTCTCCTCGCGTCTCGCTGGAGACCTTGTTCAGCATATCGGGCTATCCATGGAACCGGCAGTTTTGCACGGGCGAGGTGATATCAAGGACACCGCGCGCATGGCAACCCGCCGCAAGTGTTTTTCCCGGTCAAACGGCTGTTTTTCCCGGTCAAAAACGGCGCAAAATGCGCCTCCTTGCCTAACGGTCGGTGTAGCCGAGGGCCGCGACGCTGGTGCCGCCGGACGCCGGCGATGCGGGCTCGGCCACGGCGACCGCAGGGCCGCGGGTGGCCGGTGCCACCGGGGGCGCGCCGTCGACGGGCGCGGTGCCGTTCAGCATGTTCGAAAGTCCGCTGAAGCCGGCCTGCGCGATTTTCCGAAGCACCATGTCGTCGACATTGTTCCACGGATCGCGGCCGCCGCGTCCGACCGGCTCTTCGCCCGACAGCCGCAGCGCGCGCTGCTGATTGCGATCGTAGACGTCGAACACCCAGGCGATCACGCCCTTGCCGCCGACGACCTGGGCGGAGAGATAGGTGCGGACACGATACGCTGCAGGGGCCTCGCGCGACACGATGGCGAGGCTGCGCAGCTTGGACTCGCTGTCGAGCACGCTGACCATGCGGTCGAAGATTTGCGGTGGCGGGCCGTCGATCTGCTCGAAGGCGATCGTGGCGTTATCCGATGCAGGCGCCATCGCGTAGGCGTTGGACGGACCGCCGCTGGTCGCGCAGCCGCCGAGCGCTGCAGCGGACGTGATCAGCAAAACGGCAACGCAGGCGTGCTGCGCAGCGCGGCTGATCCGTCGAAGTGGTGTCGGCGCTCCCCTCATCGTCGGGAGCGATATCGTTAAAATCGATTAACGTCTAGGTCGCGGCTGCCACAGATTGGGACAGAGTGCATTCAGTTGTACAGAAAGGGTTAAGCAATCCACATGCGGCCACAATCGCGCCCAGCTTCAGCCTTCGAGCATGATGGCATGGACGTGCCGGCCATAGTCCGGCTCGCTGCGATGGACCGAGCGGCGGTAACTGAAGAAGCGCTCGTCGACATAGGTGTCGAGGCCGATATCGTCGATCAGCAGCACGCCGGCGTTTTCCAGTCGCATCCGGATGAAGCCGGCCAGGTCGAACATCGCGTGGCCGTCGCGCGCCGACGGCAGGAAGAAGCGCGCGTGCTCGGCGTCGTCGTCGAGGAAGCGCGTGACGAACTCGGCGCCGACCTCGTAGCTCGGCTGGCGGATCAGGGGGCCGATCGCGGCAATGATCCGGCCGCGCTCTGCGCCGAGCTCCTCCATCGCCTGCAGCGTGGCTTCGAGCACGCCGGTGAGCGCACCTTTCCAGCCGGCATGCGCCGCGCCGATGACGCGCCTGTGGGGGTCGACGAACAGGATCGGCCCGCAATCGGCCGTGGTGACGCCGATCGCGAGATTCGGCGTCGCGGTCACCAGCGCATCGGCCTTCGGCCTGACGGGGCTGTCCCAGGGCCCGGTCGCAACCACGACGTCGGGCGAATGAATCTGGTGCAGGCTGAGGAACTGGTCGGGCGCGACGCCGAGATGGGCGGCCATGCGGCGGCGGTTTTCCCGGACGTTCTCCGGCACGTCATGCGATCCGAGCCCGCCATTGAGGCCGGCATAGATGCCGTCGGAGACGCCGCCCTCGCGGGTGAAGAAGGCGTGGCGCAGGCCAGGGACCGCGGACATCACATCCGATGATACCAGCATCACGCGCCTCCCGTCTTCTCGTTGGTGTGCTCGTCGCTGATGCCCGCCAGCACCGGAATGGCCGGATCGGAGATGCCGAGCACCTTGAACAGCGACCCCATTCCGCCGCGGCCGCCGCCGGTCAGGCGCTTCAGCCCGCTCGCGATGTCCTCCGAGACTTCCGGCGAGGCCTTCTGCATCAGGGTCAGCGCGCGGGTTTCGATGCCGAGCCGCTGCAGGAACTCGCCCTGCGTGACCGGGCCGTGAACGCGCGCGCCGACGGCTTCCGCGGCCCGCGCCAGCGCGTCGAAATCGACATGGGCGGTGATGTCGGCAAGCCCCGGCGTCTTCAGGGGATCGGCGAAGCTATGGCGGGCGATGGCCTGGAAGGTGTCGCCGACGTCGCTGCGCACATGGCCGTAATCGATGATGACGGCGGCGCCGCGCTCGTCGCGGATGCGCCTGGCGATGGCCATCATCTCCATGTTCGGCCGCCATTCGAAGATCGCGCCGGCCGGCGCGGCGCGCACCAGCGGCGGCAGCAGCAGCTCGAAGCCGGGCGTTAGATCCGCGGCCGCGCCGTAGACGAAGTTCTCCTCCTCGTCGAGCTCGACCACGCGCTCGTGCCAGCCGGTTTCGCGCCTGATCATCTGGTGGATCGGCAGCACGTCGAAATACTCGTTGGCGAAGATGACGCTGGGGCCCTCCGGCACCTCGTCGAAGCTCTCGTGCCAGTTGATGTTGCGCAGGCCGGTCAGCGTCGCCTTCTGCTTTTCGCGCAGGACAGGATTGACCTCGACCAGGTGGACCGAGATCGTCTGGTACAGCGGCGGCAGCACGCGCAGCGCCCGCAGCGCATCCGACATCATGGTGCCGCGGCCGGGTCCCAGCTCGATCAGCCGGAATTGCTGCGGCGATCCCGTCGCCTTCCAGATCGAGGCCGCCCACAGCCCGAGCAGCTCGCCGAACATCTGGCTCACTTCGGGGGCGGTGGTGAAGTCGCCCTCGCGTCCGAGCGGATCGCGCGAGACGTAGTAGCCGTGCTCCGGATGCATCAGGCACAGCTCCATGTAGCGCCAGACCGGCATCGGGCCGGACGCCTTGATCAGCCGCTTGATCTCGGTGTGGAGCGGAGAGGTTTCGATCACGGATTGGCCTGCAGCGGGGGAGTGGCTTGACGACTCTCAGGCCTGCGGAGCGCCCGCGCCACCAGGATGGCGCCGATGATCAGCATCGGCACCGACAGCACCATGCCCATGGTCAGGCCACCCCAGAGAAAGCCCAATTGCTTGTCGGGCTCGCGGAACAGCTCGCTGGTGATGCGCGCCACGCCGTAGAGGGTGATGAAGCTGCCGAGGATCAGGCCGGGCCGTTTCAGCGCGCCGAACCGGATCATGATCGCCAGCACGATGAACAGCACGATGCCTTCGAGGCCGGCCTCGTAGAGCTGGCTCGGATGGCGCGGGAGGTGGGTCGGATCGCGCGGGAAGATCATCGCCCAGGGAACGCTTGCATCGGCGGCACGGCCCCACAGCTCACCATTGATGAAATTGGCAATGCGGCCGAGCAGCAGGCCGATGGGTGCGACCGCGGTGGTGACGTCGCCGAGCGAGATGATCGGCAGGCCGTTGCGGCGGGCGAACCAGATCACGGCGAGCACACAGCCCATGAAGCCGCCATGAAACGACATGCCGCCGTTCCACAGTTGGAAGATCTCCAGCGGGTGCTCGATGAAGAACGGCAGGTTGTAGAACAGCACGTAACCGGTGCGGCCGCCGAGGATGATGCCGATCGTGACCCACAGGATGAAGTCGTCGAGCTGGACCAGCGACACCGGCGCCGGGCCGCCCCACAGCCGCTCCTTCTTGAGCAGCGAGCGCGCGTAAAGCCAGCCGATGACGATGCCGCAGATATAGGCCAGCGCGTACCAGCGGATCGCGAACGGGCCGATCGCGATCGCAACCGGATCGAACACGGGGAAATCGATGAGGAGAGGCGTCATTCACTGGCTTTCGTGGGCACGGCGTCCCGCTTCCGGAAGCCCGCGGGCGATGCGGGCTTCGAACGAGCTCCGCCACATGAACGGGCGCGGCGCGATGTGATCTCAGGGCTGCTCATACCAGCGCCGCGGGCCGGCGCAACAAGTACGATGACAAGGAAACCAAGGCATGACAAGACGGCCCATCTTGCGGGCGGCGACAGGGATCGCCATTCTGTCTTCCATCATCGTGCTCGTCGCGGGACGCGGAGTTTCTCACATGACTCAGACCAACAACCGGTTTTTCGACGAACTCGGCCGCCTGATGAACGATGCCGCAGGTGCCGCCCAGGGCATGAAGCGGGAGGTCGATTCCGTCATCCGCAACCAGGCGGAAAAGATCCTGAACGACCTGGACATCGTGAAGCGCGAGGAGTTCGAGGCGGTCAAGGACATGGCTCGGCTCGCCCGCGAGGAGAACGAGGCGCTGAAGGCGCGGATCGCGGCGCTGGAAGCCAAGCTGGGTGGCGCGGCCGGCACGCCGCCGGGCGCCGGCAGCGCGGACGGCTGACGCCACGGCCGGGTCGCCGTGGGACAAGAGGGGCCGGCGGCCCCTTCATTTCCTTGTCATTTCCGCAGTTTGCCGCTAGAACGCCGCCACGTCCGCGGCCCCCGCACCCCTGGAGGCTTGCCGAAGGACGTCCAGCAACGGGCCGCATTGCGGCCTTTAACTTTTTAAAACAAGGACTTAACACGATGGCGACCGTCAGAGAACTGAAGGCGACCGCCCGTCCGTCAGTCGGCAAGGGGGCCGCACGGGCAGAGCGTCGCGCCGGGAGAGTGCCCGGAGTGATTTATGGAGACAACCAGCCCCCGCTGCCGATCTCGGTGGAAGACCGCGAGCTGCGCCAGCGCATCCTCGCAGGCCGGTTTCTGACCACGATCTTCGACGTCACCCTCGACGGCAAGAAGCACCGGGTGATCCCGCGCGACTTCCATCTCGATCCGGTCAAGGACTTCCCGATCCACGTCGACTTCATGCGGCTCGGCCAGGGCGCGACCATTCGCGTCAGCGTGCCGCTGCACGTGGTGGGCTCGGAAGGCGCGCCGGGCGTGAAGCGCGGCGGCACCGTCAACATCGTGACCCACACGCTCGACCTCGAGTGCCTCGCGGAGAACATCCCGCAGTTCATCGAGGCCGACGTCAGCGCGCTCGAGATCAACCACTCGCTGCACATCTCCGACGTCAAGCTGCCGACTGGCGTGAAGACGCTGTCGCGCGACGACGCGACGCTCGTCACCATCGTGCCGCCGTCGGGCTATGGCGAGGAGCAGAAGGCTGCTGCTGGCGCTGCCGCGGCTCCCGCCGCTGCTGCTCCGGCTGCCGCTGCGAAGGCTCCCGCGGCCGCGGCCAAGGCGCCGGCTGGCGGCGACAAGAAGAAGTAAGCCGTTCCGCTTCTGGGAAGCGCGGGCGGGTCCCGTGCTTCCCGAAGCGACGGCGGGTGCGGATGCCGCGTCATGCTGCTGTTTGTCGGCCTCGGCAATCCCGGCGCGAAATATGCGCGCAACCGGCACAATATCGGCTTCATGGCCGTTGACGAGATCGCGCGGCGTCACCGCTTCTCGCCGTGGCGGCGCAGGTTTCAAGGCGAGACGTCCGAAGGCACACTCGACTCCGAGCGCGTCATTCTCCTGAAGCCGACCACCTATATGAACGAATCCGGCCGCGCGGTGCAGGAAGCGGCCAGCTTCTTCAAGCTCGGCGTCGGCGACGTCACCGTGTTTCAGGACGAGCTCGAACTGCAACCGGGCAAGCTGCGCGTGAAGGTCGGCGGTGGCATTGCTGGTCATAACGGACTGCGTTCGATCTCGGCGCATCTGGGCAACGACTACCGCCGCGTCCGGCTCGGCATCGGCCATCCCGGCGTCAAGGAGCTGGTGCATGGGCACGTGCTGTCGGACTTCGCCAAGTCCGACATGCCGTGGGTCGAGGCGTTGTGCGAGGCGGTGGCCGACAATGCTGAATTGTTGACCGGCAAGCGCGACTCCACCTTCGCCAACAAGGTGCATCTGGCGCTGCAGGCCAAAGGTTTTCTGGACAAGGGCGACGCCGGCGCCGCGTGAGCGCTTCGGGCGTTGTCCAAAAGGATGCGGGACGGGTCATGGGATTCAAATGCGGGATCGTCGGGTTGCCCAACGTCGGCAAGTCGACGCTGTTCAACGCGCTGACGGAGACGGCGGCCGCGCAGGCGGCGAACTATCCGTTCTGCACCATCGAGCCGAATGTCGGCGAGGTCGCTGTGCCCGATCCGCGGCTCGAGAAGCTCGCGGCGATCGCCAAGTCCGGCCAGATCATTCCGACGCGGCTCACGTTCGTGGACATTGCAGGCCTCGTGCGCGGTGCCTCCAAGGGTGAGGGCCTCGGCAACCAGTTTCTTGCCAACATCCGCGAGGTCGATGCGATCGCGCATGTCGTCCGCTGCTTCGAGGATTCCGACATCACCCACGTCGAGGGCAAGATCGCGCCGCTCGCCGACATCGAGACCATCGAGACCGAACTGATGCTGTCCGATCTCGACAGCCTCGAGAAGCGGGTCGACAACCTCTCCAAGAAGGCAAAGGGCGGCGACAAGGACGCCAAGGAGCAGTACGAGCTCGTCACCCGTGCTCTCGTGCTGCTGCGCGACGGCAAGCCGGCGCGGCTGCTGGAGCGCAAGCCCGAGGAGGAGCGCGCCTTCGGCATGCTCGGACTGCTCACCTCCAAGCCCGTGCTCTACGTCTGCAATGTCGAGGAAGGCTCGGCCAAGGACGGCAACAGTTTCTCACAGGCGGTGTTCGCGCGCGCCAAGGAAGAGGGGGCGGTCGCGGTCGTGATCTCGGCCAAGATCGAGTCCGAGATCGCGACGCTGTCGCGCGAGGAGCGGGTGGATTTCCTGGAGACGCTCGGGCTCGAAGAGGCTGGTCTCGATCGGCTCATCCGCGCCGGCTATCAGCTGCTCGACCTGATCACCTACTTTACCGTCGGTCCGAAGGAAGCGCGCGCCTGGACCATTCACCGCGGCACCAAGGCGCCGGCGGCGGCTGGCGTCATTCACACCGACTTCGAGAAAGGCTTCATCCGCGCTGAGACCATTGCCTATGCCGACTATGTCGCGCTCGGCGGTGAGGCTGGCGCGCGCGAGGGCGGTAAGCTGCGCCTCGAAGGCAAGGAGTATGTCGTCGCCGATGGCGACGTGATGCACTTCCGCTTCAACAACTAAGGCCGCATGGGCGGCTACATCCGCCCCTGTTCGCGGATTGCGCCGAGGTGCTCGTTGATGCGGAAGACGATCAGCACGAACTCGGCGATGATGCGCGAGAACACCATGCCGACGATGATGCCGGCGAGCGACGACAGCAGCATCAGGAAACCGCCGAACGGGCTGATCGCCATTTCGGAGAGGCCCGTGAAAATGCCGCGAATTCCCGACAGGATGATCAGCGCAATCACGAGCCAATAGAACGTCTTGATGATGGTGGGCGTGATGAAGCGGTCCCACTGGAACAAATCGCGAAATTCCAACATCCTGATCCCCCGGCCAGTCCGAATCGGTCGTCAAATCCGTCTTTAAGTCGTGCTCGAATTGCGCGCCAGACGGCATCGGCGGCAGCCGAATTCATTCCGGTATATGGCGCCTTCTGGCACTCTCTTGCGACTGGACCGGGCGTCAGCCATGCGAGCGGCCCGGTTGTGATTGCTGCAAAGTGCGGCCACAATCGGGCTTCTTTCAGCCATTCCCAACCTCATGACCCTCACCTTCGAAGATTTTCCGCAAGGCCCGTTCGGCAGCTTCGGCCCGCGACACGTCACCCGCGATGAGATCATCGCCTTCGCGTCTGAGTTTGATCCGCAGCCGATGCATCTGGACGAACTGGCCGCCTCGCAGTCGATGCTCAAGGGCCTGTCCGGCTCGGGCTGGCACCTCTGCTCGCTGATGATGCGCATGATGTTCGACGGCTTCATCGGCCGCACCGCCTCGCTCGGCTCGCCGGGCGTCAACGAGGTCAGGTGGTTGTCGCCGTTGCGTCCTGACGATGAGCTGATGCTCGATGTGGAGGTTCTGGAAGCGCGGGTGTCGCGGAGCCGGCCGTCGACGGGGATCGTCACCTTCAAGTGCAGCGTGCGCAACGAGGCGGGCTTGAGACTTTGCGAGATGGTCTCTCCGATCATCGTCGAGCGCCGCGAGAGCCGCGAGCAGGTGGGCTGATGCGCTTCTTCGAGGATCTTCAGGCTGGCCAGCGCCGCGAGCTCGGCTCCTACACGTTCACGGCCGATGAGATTAAGCGCTTCGCCGTTCAATTCGATCCGCAACGCTTTCACCTCGACGAGGAAGAGGGGCGCCGATCGCTGTTCGGCGGGCTCGCGGCATCGGGATGGCACGTCGGCTCCGTCTGCATGAAGCTGATCGTCGCAGACAACCAGCGTCTCCTGGAGATCGCGCGCTCGCGCGGCGAGCCGGTCGTTCTCGGAGGTCCTTCTCCCGGCTTTCGTGAGCTGCGCTGGCACAAGCCGGTGCTTGCAGGCGATACGATCAGCTTCTCGAGCGAGATTGATTCGCTTCGCGAGTCGGCCTCGCGCCCCGAATGGGGCATCCTGCAAGCGCGCAACACCGGCATCAATCAGCGCGGCGAGCTGGTGTTCTCGGTGCTTGCGTCGGCCTTTGTCCCGAGGCGGAACAACGGTTGAGGCGAAAAGGTCACGCTTCGTAGGATTGTCGGCACGGAACGAAGTTCGCGCTAACGCATTCTGAACTCGGACTCTATAAGACAGCCAATCAGGGATCAGGATGTGGGGGATGAGTATGGCAGATCGCGGTGGTCTGAAACTCCTCGGCTTTATCTTTGCCAGCGTGACGCTCGCGGTGATGCTTGCGACGGGGATGGTCGTGAAGGGCTATGCCGACGGTTCTTACTCGCTGGAGACGTCAGCGACGATCAACGAGTAGCGCCTTAACTACTCGTTAACCAGAACGGACCGGGCGGTCCTGTTCGCAGAGGCGGTCTAGCGGCTCCAGATGAGCACCATGACCGCCATGGCCACCAGCAGCAATCCGACGAAGCGGACCATGATGATCCCGATCCGCTGAGGCTCAGGCCTCAGGGGAATCGGATCGGTGTTGTCTGGCCGGATCGTTTCCATGAAAGCGACACCCCCCTGACGCAACCTGCCCGCCGCGAGAGCGGCGGGAGTTGGTCGCGGGAGGGCCGCGGCGCGTTCAAGGACGTGGCGCTGCAAAGACGAAAACCGCCGCGCGATGGTTCGCACGGCGGTCCGCTTCAAGCTCCGGAAAGAACGATCAGCTGCTGCGCAGGCCGTCGGCGGCGCGCTTCCACTGCGTCACGTTCTCGGCGATGGCCCGGGTCGACTTCATCGCCGCCTGGCTGAGCTGCGCATAGCTCGCGATCTCGCGCTGCACCCGCTGGCCCTCGGCATGCAGCAGCTCGCGCAGGCTCTCGAGCTCCCCGATCAGGTTCTCGATCTCCGACAGCGAGGTGCCGGCGACGCGCTGGATCAGCGTGGTGACGCTGTTCACCGCTGCATCGGCGTCGATCGAGGCCTCGGCCGTGGCGGCCGCGTTGGGGCGGCGCAGATAGGCGATATCGTTACGGACGAAATCACGAATGCCGGCCTCGACTTCGGAGACCGCGGCCAGATCCGTATCCAGCTCGGCTTCAGTTCCATCGATCTTGTCCGGACGAATGACATTCATCGGCTATTTCCTCATTTCGCGTTCAAGCGAGCGCGGTGTCCCCGCACGACGAACTTCTCAAAGCCTATCAGTGCGGCCAAATTGGGCCGCACCGCGGCGAAGCTGCGGCGATCGTTCGATCATTCGTGGCGGGCTGCCGCAATGGTGAACGTCACCAGCTCCGCTTGAAGCCGGCCGAGATGCTCTTGCTGGTGCCGCCCTGCGCGGTCTCGCTGACCGAGCCGGAGACGCTGAGACCATCCGATAGCTTCTGCTCGGCGCCGACCTTGCGCAGCCATTTGTCGTCGCCCGACGACAAGGTCTGTCCTGCGGTGACGCTGGTGCCGGTGTCGCCGATGGAGAGCCTGGCGGACTGCTCGGTGTCGAAGCTGCGGCTGGTCTTCGGCGCCGCGCCGGGAATCGGCACCATGCCCTGCTGGGTGACGTTGTAGCCGTTCTGCAGGGTCAGATTGTAGTGATCGATCGGCACCGCCTTGGTGATGGTGGTGCCGAGCCGGCTCTGATCCGAGCCGGGATCGACGCGGGCCTCGATGGCGGTCTTGTCCCAGATCGCGCCGGCACCCGGCGCGGTGACGGCCGCCCAGGCCGAGCCGCCGGACTCCGGAGCATTGCCGCCGTTCTCGGCCTTCTCCGCCAGCAATTCCGACATCGTGGTCGGCTGCCGCGCGACCGTCATGTCGGCGCCGACGCGGGCGTCCCAGAACGGCGACACCGACTGCTTGACCGACACGCCCGAGGCAAGGCTGCCCTTGTTCTGGTTCGACCAGTCGAGCGCGGCGGCCTTCTCGGCGGCGGCCTTGCGCTTCGCCGCGGCAGCGGCCTCGGGACGGTCGAGAAAGGTGGTGTCGTCGATCGCGAGCTGGCTCCAGTCGAGCTTCTCGACGTCGATGTCCTGCATCGGGTCGGCTGCCGCCACCTGGTCCTCGGACTTGTCCTCGTCCTCGGGCTCCGGCGCGATCTGCTGCCACGGCGCGATCTGCAGCGGCTGCGGCGCCTGCATCAGCGTCTGCGCATCGGCGGCGGACGCAAGAAGCCCGAAGCCGGCCGTGAAAACCGCCAGCGCGCAACCATACGATGTCATGAGAGCAACCCCCGCCGCCCGAACCTGTGTGCCGGAATATGGTGGAATCTTGGCGCAAAATTATGGCTGCGCCAGTCACGATGTGTTGGGTTGCCGGTGACTGTGACCACAATCCAACAGGCAGGGCGGCTCAGGCGAAGCTGCCGATGCGCGGCAGGTCGATCGGGCGGCCGAGCGTCTGCTCGACCAGGTCGAACGTATCGATCAGGATCCGCAGCCGGGCGAGCTTGCCGGCGCGGAATTGCATGAATTGCGCGAGCCGCGCCGTGATCGGCTTGTCGGAATCCTGCGCCGTCATCGCGCAGCGGACCATGGTCGCCGCGCTGGTCTCGTCCAGCATCAGGGTCTCGCGCTCCAGCCGGCGGATGCTCACATGGTCGGCGATCTGCCTGACGGCGTCGAGCACGGCGGCGCGGCCGTGCCGCGCGCCGAGGAAGGGAAACATGTCGATCGGGCCGTAGATGGCCCAGTCGATGTCGTCGTCGAGAAGTGCGGCGAAATCGTCGAAATGGCGGTCGTTGATCGCGCCATGCAATGCGCGCGACAGACGCCAGAGGCTGTGCTCCGTCATCGGCTCGGGATCCTGAACTGGCTTGCGAGGGGGCGCGCCGGCCTGGAGGCGGCGTCGAAACGACGTCGCGCCGGGGCGCCGAATCTATCTCTCTTACGCCTCACATAAATCAACCACCTGCGCGCGCAACGGCTGTTTTTGCATTGCACAAATGCGCGCCGCTACCCGTCCCGCCTGGGGGCGCCGGGGCCGTCAGCGTCCTTCGTGCTGCAACCGCTGCTGCGCGATCGCCACCTCGTGCTCTCGGAAGGCGGCCAGGCCGAACAGGGTGGCGCCGGCGAGGCCGCCGACCAGGGCGCCGAGCGGCATGAAGGTGAAGAACACCAGCATGCCCGCATAGCCTTCGAACTCGCTGGTGTTGAACAGCTCGATCCAGGCCAGTCCAAGCCCGATGCCGATCGTTGCGCCGCCGACGACGCCCATCACCAGTCCGGCCATCGCCAGGAATGCTATTCTCATGTCACCGATGCCCCGTATACCACCGCTGATGGGGTGCGGAGCCGGGGCCACAGGTTCAAGGCAATGCAGCAGCCGTCGGTGACGTTTGCGTGATCGGCAGGCTCGGCCCGTCGTCGGCCACGGCTGCGCCGGCCTCAGGGCCGCGCGGCGCCCGCGATCAGCAGCCGGCTGAGATCGCATTCCAGCACCTGCTGCACCAGGTCGTAGGTGTCCATGATCTCGCGGATGCGGGCGACGCGGCCGTCGCGCAGCGTATAGAACGCCGCGAGGTCGTACTGCACGATGCGGTCGTTGTCGCGCTTGCGCAGGAAGATGCGGAGATCGACGGCGACCTGGTCGCCTTCGCAGATCATGGTCTTGATCTCATGCCGGACGTCGGCATAGCGGCTGCGCGCGGTCTCCCACATCTGCCGCACCTCGGCCTTGCCCCGGCGGCCGCCGAGATGGGGAAAGATGTCGATCGGCGCGGACGCGAAGTGCTCGAGGTCGTCGGTGCAATGCGCCAGCACGCTGTCGAAATCACCGGCGGCATGGGCCTCGAGCAGCCTGCGCACACGCTGCTTGTTGATGTGCTCGATCATCGTGTCTCCACTGACGGGACTACCCGCGTCGGCGATGTCGTTCTGGAGATGCCGGCGCGCGGCCGTCAACCACCTGTGTAACCGTCGGCCAGCTCTATGCGCCGGTACGGTGAACGGAAGCTTGGCGGGTGATCGCGTCACGATCATGTCTGGGGGGCGTCTCTCAGCTCATCCAGCTGATCTCTCAGCTTCTGGGTCATCACCGCGCGCGACAAGGTTCGCGCAACGCGTCATGCCGGTTGCGAGCCGGGAACCGGCCCGCGGCGTCGCCGTTACCCCGCACCAATCCAAGCGGAGCTCGATCATGACGATGTCGATCACGAAGACCATGCTGGCCGCCTCCGTCGCAGCGCTGGCGCTGCTGTCGACGCAGGACGCCGAGGCCAAGGGGTGCATCAAGGGTGCCATCGTCGGCGGCGTCGCCGGCCATTATGCCGGTCATCACGGCGTGCTCGGCGCCGCCGCCGGCTGCCTCTACGGCCGTCACCGCGCCAAGGAGCAGGAGCGTCAGCAGCAGCAGGGCCAGGTGAACGGGCAGGGCCGGACCTAGTCGATGCGGCGCGTCGCTCGTCTGCGGCGTGCCCCCGCACCGGCCCGGAGACGGTGCCCGGCGTGACAGGTCTCACGGTCCGAGCCGGACGCGGCGGCTAGACGGGAGCGGTCTGGTCCTCGCCGAGGGCCTTCGCAACCGGATGTCCAGGCCATGCTCACCGTCGCCTCCCCCAGCACCTCCGCGCCGAAGGCGGCGCTGCTCAATTTGCTCGAAGGCATGGCGCTGACCGCGCTGTTCCAGGCCATTCCGACCTACGCCGGCGCCGCGCTGATCCTCAAGCTCGCGCACAGCACCGCGCTGCGGCCGGGGATCATCGGCTTCGTCGCGAGCGCGACCATCATCCACGTGCTCATGACCTCGGCGGCAGGCCCGCGCTTTCAGCGCCTGCTCAGGCAAGCCTACGCGGCGGAGTTCTACGACGCAACGCTCGGCGTCGCCGACAAGGTGCAGCGCTGGCGCACGCAGCCCGAGGGATCGCTGCAACTGTTGAGCTCGACCGTGATGCTGGCGCTGCTGTCGGTCGCGGCGCTGGCGATGGGCTGAGGCGGGCGCGTCCCGCGAAGCATGGCGTCAGCTTCGGCGCAGCGCTCGTGTGCGCCGCGGCTCGTCCGACACGTCGGCGAGGATGGCGGGTGTCTGTCTCACCTCGCTCCCCTGTCGTCCCGGCGAACGCCGGGACCCATACCCCCAGGGAGCGGTTTGAGGCACGCTGGCGATTGGCTTTTTGCCTCTCACGTCCGCCGCGGCGTATGGGTCCCGGATCGGCGCCGCGACCCGCTGGCGCGCGTCACGGCTTGTCCGGGACGACAGCGGTGGGTTTGGCGGATTTACGATTCAAACAGCGATCGAGTTGAAGACATGAGGACGTGATCTCGCGGCGAGATTCGCCCGAGTGATGCATCGAACACGTCCCTCGCAAATCATGCAGAGGGCGCAGGGAATGCCGGGTGAAGGCCTCACCCATGGCCCGCCTGCGAAAAAAATGCAGGCGGCAGGTACCACAGGCAAAGCCGAACACTCCGGCATTCCCTGCGCGACGGTCTTCACGCTTATACGCAGTCTCCCTGGTGCGCCGGGCTTGTTGGCCACCATCCCCAGCGCAATGCGCTAGCATTGCGCCAGGTTGATACCAGCGTCGGGGTATCAGGACGCTGCGACTTCACGTCCGTGCCAAGCCGTTCGTCCGCGCATCCGAAGACACGCTGCGACTTGATCGCGGCCATCGCATCCCCACCTCGCGTGTCGTGACGATCGCGCGCTACGCCCCTCTGCGGTGAGGCGGGATGCGCGGAGATAATCATGATTTCCGATAAAACGCAATATGTTTTTATTTTTCGGAATAAGCGCTGGGTCTTTCGCTTGTCAGGCCGGTTATCTGGCGGAGCTGGTTCGGTTGCCTCAGGACCGCTCGGCATCCTGAGGCCAATGAAAAAATCGCTGTCTCGATTTGAGGGCGGAGTGTCGCTGAAGTGATTGCCTCGTGCCGAGCAGCCCTCTGCAGCCTTCTCGCGAGGGCAACCGTCTTGCTGGCGTTATGGCCACTGGCGGCAAGCGGTCTGCCGACTGAAATCCTCGCCTATATCTACAATGTAAGGCTTCGTCGGTCACGGCGAGGAAATCGCCTCAACAGTTAGGCGCCTCTCCCCCCCCCCCCCGACTACTCGGATAGTTTGATTTTAAAAATCTACAATCTATGATAGATTTCGGACGTTTGAAGTTCTAAAGGGCCGCCGAGGCTGTTCTTGAGATGACAGCGTCGGTCTGATGCACCCACGTCCTATTGATTTTCAGGAATGAATACTGGCGAAGGACTAACGGATGTCTATGCAGACGGTACCGTCGGGATCCACCGGTGGAGGCGCTGGTTCGAAATCATTGAGTGGCTTCGCGGTTCAGATGCAGGAACAAGAGTTCTGGTGCTGGGCTGCCGTGAGCGCGAGCGTCGCCATCTTCTACGGTGCGGTCAATCGGACACAATGCGAAGTTGCTTCAGGTGAACTGGCACCTTTGGATTGCTGTGGGGTGGATGCGAGCGGTGCATGCAATCGGGCGTGGTACCTGGACCGCGCGCTCACTCGCGTTGGTCACTTTGCCGGTCTCATTCTCTCCGACATATCCTTCGCGGACCTCGTGAGCGAAATGAATGCTGATCGGCCATTAGGTTGCCGGATACAGTGGGCCGGCGGCTTTGGCGCCCACTTTGTCGGAGTGGGCGGATGGTCCCGGGATGGTACGGGCCTGGAGTATGTGGAGGTTCACGATCCATTTTACGGCTTCGTTCAAATCGCATACAACGATTTTTGCTCGTCTTACCGTTCTCCCGGAGACACATGGACGCATACGTATTTTACTTCTGCAACTCCTAGCCCCGTGGCCGGCGGCCCTGTCGCGGACGCTCCGCTTTCGGCGTAATGGGATCGTAAAAAGGGACTCCCGATATGACTATTGTCAGTCGTCTTGGTCCGTCTGGCGGGGTGGCTGCGGTGAACGCCGCTCTCCCGCATTTGTTGTCCAGGGGCCCTCGAAGCAGCAGTTCTACGCTCGGCGGCGCCAAGAAAGTTCATAACAAAGGTGCGATCCCGCTTTTTCTGATTAGTCCAGCAGACGCACTAAAATCTGATTTTCTGCACAAGAGCGATCCCACGGCGTGGCGATATCCGATCGTTTGGGCAGGCGGCATAGCCTTGGCTGACGTCCGAGCCGATAAAGCTCCTCCAAATCTCTCAGCGCTTATTCGCGGACCTGTGGCCGAGCGCTTTTTCAAAGCGACGGAGATAGTGAAGCGGGAGTATGAATCCTCGAGTGAAGAGTATGAGGTCAGAGCGCTGGAGGTGCCTGCAATGTATGTGACGGCACTATGGCTACATGAGGCTCGCGGGTTTGAGGATATTTTCTTTCCAATAGCAGAAGGCAAAATCGAGCCAAGCATAGATGGCAGAAGTATAGAAGATGATCCGCATTTCCTCGATCGACTGAAAGAAGCGGCACAAGATCGCTTCGCTATCGCCGTCCCGTCTTCTCCTCATCGACGCGGTTTCTAGAATTGTTGCGGTCGACTCAATAGTCGTGCATGATTTGATGATCTCGTTTAATCAGTGTGGCTTTCCGTAAGGTTTGTGTTCACCGCTTCTTCCACCCGCCCCGCTTCCCCGGCGCGCCGCCGGTCGAGCGTGGGGCCGGGCCGAATTCGGGTCCGGATTCGCGGGAGTTGGTCGGCTGGATGATCTTGCTGCTGCTGCCGAACGGCTTTGCCGGCAGCTTGGCGTTGGGGCGGTAGGGCAGGGATTCCGGGCCGTGCATCTCGTCGAGATGGGGCTTGTGGACTTTGGAGCTGGTGCTGCGTGAGGCGCCGCCGGTGATCTCGTCGACCGAGGTCAGCAGTGGATCGTGGTCGCGAGACTTTGCGCCGCCACGACCGCCGCGACTCGCGGGCCCCCCTCCCTGACCCTCCCCCACGAGGGGGGAGGGAACGGAGGGACCGCCGGCGCGGCTTGATGAACTGCGGCTGGAGCCACCCCGGCCCTTCAAGGCCGCCGTCGGCAAATTGGCGGCGTCGCCGTATTTCTTCGCGCCCGCGTAGGCGCCGGCCTTGCCTTGCACGGTGCGCTGCTTGGCGGTGGGGTCGTCGACGACGGCGAGCTCGGTGGCGCGGAGGCGCTTGACCTCGTCGCGGAGGCGGGCGGCTTCCTCGAAGTTCAGGTCGGCGGCGGCCTCGCGCATGCGGGTTTCGAGATCGGCCAGCACGGCTTCGAAATTGTGCCCGATCGAGATGACGTCGTCGGTGGTGGTGCCGCCGCCGGTCTCGATCAGCACGTGGTCGCGCTCGTACACCGAGTTGAGGATGTCGCCGATCGACTTCTTCACGCTCTCCGGCGTGATGCCGTTGATCGTGTTGTACTCGACCTGCTTCTCGCGGCGGCGGTTGGTCTCGGCGATGGCGCGCTCCATCGAGCCGGTCATCTGGTCGGCGTAGAGGATCACCTTGCCGTCGACGTTGCGCGCGGCGCGGCCGATGGTCTGGATCAGCGAGGTCTCGCTGCGCAGAAAACCTTCCTTGTCGGCGTCGAGGATGGCGACCAGCGCGCATTCGGGAATGTCGAGGCCCTCGCGGAGCAGGTTGATGCCGACCAGCGCGTCGAAGGCGCCGAGGCGTAGATCGCGGATGATCTCGATGCGCTCGATGGTGTCGATGTCCGAGTGCATGTAGCGGACGCGGATGCCCTGCTCGTGCAGATATTCGGTGAGGTCCTCGGCCATGCGCTTGGTCAGCACCGTGATCAGCGAGCGATAGCCCGCCTGCGCGGTGGCGCGGACCTCACCGAGGAGATCGTCGACCTGGGTGCGGGCGGGCCGGATGTTGACGGGAGGATCGATCAGGCCCGTGGGGCGGATGACCTGCTCGACGAACACGCCGCCGGCCTCGTTCAGCTCCCAGCCGCCGGGCGTCGCCGACACCGCCACGGTCTGCGGCCGCATCATGTCCCACTCCTCGAAGCGCAGCGGGCGGTTGTCCATGCAGGACGGCAGGCGGAAGCCGTATTCGGCCAACGTCGCCTTGCGGCGGAAGTCACCGCGGAACATGCCGCCGATCTGCGGCACCGTGACGTGGCTCTCGTCGGCGAACACCAGCGCGTTGTCGGGGACGTATTCGAACAGGGTCGGCGGCGGCTCGCCGGGCAGGCGTCCGGTCAGATACCGCGAGTAGTTCTCGATGCCGGCGCAGCTCCCCGTCGCCTCCATCATCTCCAAGTCGAAGGTGGTGCGCTGCTCCAGCCGCTGCGCCTCGAGCAGGCGGCCCTGTGCGTGCAACTGGTCGAGCCGCACCTTCAGCTCGGACTTGATCGACTTCATCGCCTGCACCAGGGTCGGGCGCGGCGTCACATAGTGCGAATTGGCGTAGACCTTGATGAACTCCAGCTCGTCCTGCTTGTGGCCGGTGAGCGGATCGAACTCCTCGATATTCTCGACGGTGTCGCCGAACAGGTTCACGCGCCAGGCGCGGTCCTCATAGTGCGCCGGGAAGATGTCGATGACGTCGCCGCGGACGCGGAAGGTGCCGCGGGTGAAATCGTGCTGGGTGCGCTTGTATTGCAGGGCGACGAGGTCGGCGATGAGCTGGCGCTGGTCGATGCGCTCGCCCTTCTTCAGCGCGAAGGTCATCGCGGTGTAGGTCTCGACCGAGCCGATACCGTAGATGCACGACACCGAGGCGACGATGATGACGTCGTCGCGCTCCAAGAGCGCCCGCGTCGCCGAGTGGCGCATGCGGTCGATCTGCTCGTTGATCGAGGAATCCTTCTCGATATAGGTGTCGGTGCGTGGGACGTAGGCCTCGGGCTGGTAGTAGTCGTAATAGGAGACGAAGTACTCGACGGCGTTGTCGGGGAAGAAGCTCTTGAACTCGCCATAGAGCTGCGCGGCCAGCGTCTTGTTCGGCGCCAGGATGATGGCCGGGCGCTGCGTCGCCTCGATCACCTTGGCCATGGTGTAGGTCTTGCCGGAGCCGGTGACGCCGAGCAGGACCTGGGTGCGGTCGTTGCGCGCGATGCCCTCGACCAATTCCTTGATCGCCTGCGGCTGGTCGCCCTTGGGCTCGTAGGCGGACTTGATCTCGAAGCGGACGCCGCCTTCCGACTTCTCCGGGCGCGGCGGACGATGCGGCGTCCATATCTTGAGCGACCCGTCGTCCTTGCGGAACTCGGGACGGCCCTCGCGGATCAGCGACTCCAGCGCTTCCGCCGTGGCCTTGACGCCGAGCGCCTCCATCTTGCTGCGCGGCGGACGGGCGAGCGCTTCCTCGTCGTCCTCGGCCGTCGGCAGGCCAAGCTGCCGCGCCAGCTCGGGATCGAGCGTCGGGATGGTGGCGGCGGTGCCGTACTTGGCTTGCGGCGCTTCGGCGAGGCCGGAAGCGCCAGTGTTGTCAGAGGGCGCGTCCGCTTGCGCCGCGGCGCTCCCTCCCCCCTTGTGGGGGAGGGGTGGGGAGGGGGGTACTCCGGCACGAGCTGCGTCTGAGTCGTCAGCCAGCGCGGGAGGCCGCGCAGGTCGCGCTGCCACGCTCTCCTCCTCTCCCCCTTGCGGGGAGGAGGCGGGGGTGGATTCACGGGCAGTGTTGCTTGGGGCACCCCCCTCCCCAGCCCTCCCCCACAAGGGGGGAGGGAGCGCAGCGTCCTGCTGGGCTGAAGCTCGTGACGTGTCACGGACGGACGACCGCTCCCCCGCCGGCTGCGGATTCGGCCGCAGCGGCATGGGCCGCGCCGACGCGTCGCCGGTCGCGACCTCGGCGCTCCTGCCCTTGGTCGACGCCCGCGCGCGGTGCGCGGCGGCTTCGCCGCCGCTGCGGCGGTCCCAGGAATTATCCGGCGGAGGCTGCAGTCCCGTTGAGGAACCGATGCCGCTCTCGCCGCGGTTGATGGCGGGATTGAGCAGCTCGGCGAGCGCGGGCCCGATCGGCTGCACGTCGGGCCGGTGCGCTTTCGATTTCGGAGTTCGGCCGGGCTTCTTGGGGGTGTCGGGGGTCTTCGCCATCGCCCGAATATGGGACGGATGAGGCCGACTTGAAAGAGTGATCGGGCGCCCCCTCCAGCCCTGCTGACAGCATGGTGGCAGCAGGACGCCGCGATGCGCATGCGCGCGGACGACCACGCGCGTTCAATGAGCGCGATGGCGTTCCCGCGACGCCGTGCCGACGGTCAATGCCGGGTCGGCTGCTCGACGATGTCGAGATGCACGCCGTGGCAGGCGACGCATTGCAGGGCCCAGTACTCGGAACCGCCGCGGCCGTTGATGACGCTCAGGACGCTCAGCTCCGCATCGCAGTCCGGGCATCGCGTACGCACCGAAAAAGCGAGGTGTTTGACGGCAGGCTCAGCCATGAATTGCAGTCCGCATTACGAATACACTCGGCATTTCGAATTGGCGTTTGGAATGTTGGCTTGGAACCGTCTGGCCGCGCGGGTGGACTCTCGGGGACTTCACTCTCGGAGATTGTTCCACGTCGCGCTATCCGTCTTTTCCCGGGGTTCGGTCGATATCCTCCGTCGCGTGCTTCAAAGTGCGCCGAATCGGTTTGCAGGTGTCAGCCCCACCGCTTGCGAAAGCGGTCGATATGGCTTTTCGCGTCGGCAATCGCCATGTCCGCATCGGACCAGGCGAAGCCGACTTCGAGCGAGGGGAACGAAACGCCATTGATCACCACCGGGGTCATGTCCGCGCGGCGGATCCGCGCGTGCCACAAGCCGCGTCCTGCTTCGAACGGCTCGATGGCGAAGTCCTCGTACAAATACGTCATTGCGCAGTCCTGGATGTCCCGAACGGCAACGACAGCATGAATTGGTCCGATCATTTGTGAACAGGTTCACACGTCCGCGTCTTTTTTGATCGCGTCCCTGCGTTGAGAATTCCGGGTCGCGGGCTGTGACGCCGCGCGCATGATCCAACGCCGGAACGCGGCGAAATCACGTTGGCCGGCCTGGAAATGTCGGTAGACAAGATACCAGCGCTCGCCTTTCGGGACGGTCAGTGCGAACGGTGCAACCAGGCGTCCCGCGGCGAGATCGTCGTCGATATAGGGCCGGATGCCCATGGCGATGCCGAGACCGTCGATCGCGGCCTGCAGCGCATGGCCATAGTACTGGAACTCGGTGCCGCGCGCGCTGACGCGCGTGATGCCCGCGGCCTTCAGCCACAGCGCCCAGTCCTCGGCGGCGTGCGACACCCGCAGCAGGCTCGGTCCCTTGAGATCCGCCGGCTTCTTCAAGGTCGCGGCGAGCCGCGGCGTGCACACCGGCACGAGATCGGCGGCGAACAGCGGCTCGGCGACGAGGCCCGGCCAGGCGCCGTCGCCGAGCTTGATGCCGCAGCTCCAATCGTCGCCGAACGGCACCGCCGCTCCGCCGGTGGTGATGCGCACCTCGATGTCCGGCTGCTCGGTGCTGAAATCGGCGAGCCGCGGGATCAGCCATTTCATCGCGAAGGTCGGCCCGACGCCGAGCGTCAGCACCCGCATCGACGACGGCGCCATGATCTGCGCGGTCAGGCTCGACAGCGCGTCGAAGATCGGCGTCAGCCCGCTCTGATAGGCGCGGCCGGCGGCGGTCAGCGCCAGCCGGTTGGCCTTGCGCTCGAACAGCACCACGCCGAGCCGCTGCTCGAGCAGGTTGACCATGCGGCTGATCGCAGCCGCGGAGACGTTGAGCTCGCTGCCTGCCGCGGCGAAGCTGCCGGTGCGCGCCGCCGCCTCGAACGCCTTGATGCCGTTGAGGAACAGCAGCCGTCTCATCGCGCCCTCAGGAAAACTGATGGAGGGCAAGATAACTCGGTTTGTGCCGATATCGCCAGTGCGACAAATTGCATGGCGAGGAGCTCAGCCATGACACCCGCCCTGATTGCAGCGCTCGGATTGCTGATGGTGGCGACGGCGTTCCTGTCGGGCCTGTTCGGCATGGCGGGCGGGCTGATCCTGATCGGCGTGCTGCTGGCGATCATGCCGCTGCCGGCGGCGATGGTGCTGCACGCGGCGACGCAGATGGCATCGAACGGCTGGCGCGCGGTGCTGTGGCGCCGGCACATCCGCTGGCGGCCGGTCGCGGTGTATCTCATCGGCTGCGCGCTGGCGCTCGGCCTGTGGTCGCTGATCCGCTACGTGCCGGACACGCCGATGGCGCTGCTGCTGCTCGGCATCACCCCGTTCATGGCGCGGCTGATGCCGCCCGGCCTGAAGCCCGACCCGGACAGCGTCTGGCAGGGCGCGATCTACGGCACGATCTGCATGGGGCTGATGCTGATGACCGGCGTGTCCGGGCCGCTGCTCGACACGTTCTTTCTCGGCGCGCGGTTCGATCGCAGGTCGATCGTCGCCACCAAGGCGACCTGCCAGGTCGCGAGCCATCTCACCAAGCTGATCTATTTCGGCGGCATCATCGACCAGGCCGCGGGCCTCGATCCGGTGCTCGCGCTCGTTGCGGTGGCGGCGTCGATGCTCGGCACCAGCCTGGCGCGGCGGCTCCTGGAGGCGATGAGCGAGCAGCAGTTCCGCATTTGGGCCAACCGCATCATCACGGCGGTGGCGAGCTATTACATCCTCTATGGCGGCTGGCTGCTGCTGGCCGCGCAGAGCTCGGCGGCGGAGTGAGGCGAGCATGGCCGTATCGGCAGATCCCCTGGTGCTGGACTTCGTCGAGTGGATCGCGCGCGCGCCGCGCCGCCACGCCGAGGTGGTGGCGACGTGGCGGACGAGCTGCCCGCGGCTGACGGTGTGGGAAGATGCCGCCGATCTCGGCTATGTCACGCGCGAGGCGATCGCGGGCGTCGGCATCTTCATCGTCGTCACCGACGGCGGCGCGCAGCTGCTGCGCGACAACGGCCGCGTGGTGCGCTAGAACGGTCCGGACGTGAAGGAAGGACTGGGAATGGCCGTGAAGCTGTATGAACTCGTCGGGACCGATGCGGGCCGCCCGTTCAGTCCGTTCTGCTGGCGCACGCGGATGGCGCTGGCGCACAAGGGGCTGAGCGCCGATACGATTCCGTGGCGCTTCACCGAGAAGAGCGCGATCGCCCCGCATGGCTCGGAGAAGGTGCCGGTCATGCTCGACGGCGATCGCGCGGTGGCCGATTCCTGGGCGATCGCCAACTATCTCGAGGACACCTATCCGGACCGGCCGTCGCTGTTCGGCGGCGCCGGCGGCCGCGCGATGGCGCGCTTCATGAATGCCTGGGGCGACATCGCCATCGTCGGCGGCATCTTCCCGCTGATCATCGCCGACATTCCGAAGAACCTCGCCGCCGCGGATGCCGACTACTTCCGCACGTCGCGCGAGGCGCGGTTCGGCAAGAGCCTCGAAGAGGTCATGGCCACGCGGGACCAGGCGGTCATCGGCTTCCGCAGGTCGCTGGAGCCGCTGCGCCAGACCCTGAAGACGCAGGCCTTCATCGGCGGCGATGCGCCCGATTATGCCGACTACATCGTGTTCGGCGGCTTCCAGTGGGCGCGCGTGGTGAGCCCGTTCCGGCTGCTGGAGGAGAGCGACAGCGTCCATGCCTGGCGCGAGCGGCTGCTCGATGCGTTCGACGGGCTGGCGCGCAAGTCGCCCGGCCACCCGGTCTAGCCGGGGTTCGGCGCCGGCCGGCGCTCGCGCCAGGCCGCCAGCCCGTCGGCGAGATCGCGGCTGCCGACCAGGCTCGCGAACTGCTCGCTCTCGACCTGCAGCCCTTCGCCGATCGTCATGTTGAGCCCGCGCGTCGCGGCGGTGATGATGCCCGTGACCGTATCCGGCCCGTGGCGGATGATGCGTTGCGCCAGCGCGCGCGCCGCCGGCAACAGCCCGTCGTGCGGCACGACGGCGTTGACGAGGCCGATCTCCAGCGCGCGCTGCGCCGGGAAGGCGTCGCCGGTCAGCAGCAGTTCGAGGCTGCGCTTGCGGCCGACCAGCCGCGGCAGCCGCTGCGTGCCGCCGAAGGTCGGCGGCATGCCGAGCCTGATCTCGGGCTTGGCGAAGCTGGCGCGCTCGCTCGCCACCGCCAGATGCACCGCCTCGGTGATCTCGCAGCCGCCGCCGAAGGCGAGCCCGTTGACCGCCGCGATGACCGGCTTGCGGAACGCCTCAAGCCGCGCCGTCATCGCCTGGCCGCGCCGGACGAAGTCGCGCAGCGCCGCGGCACGCCCCTGGCGGACGCTCGCGGTGAATTCGTCGATGTCGGCGCCGGCTGAGAAGGCGCGCTGTCCGGCGCCGGTGAGGATCACGGCCCTGACGCCGGCATCGGTCTCGATGCGGTCGAGCGCGGCCATCAACCGGTCGATCAGCGCGTAGCTGAGCGCGTTCAGCCGCTGCGGTCGGTTCAGCGTGATCACGGCGATGCGGTCGGAGATGTCGAGCAGGATGAGGTCGGTCATGGCGTCTCGCAGGCTGAAGGGTGGAGCAGGCGGAGACTAGGCGCCGCGGCCGCCGAGGTATATACACTGGTCAGTATACATTGGACGCCGCCATGCCCCGTTCCTCCGATCCCACGCCCGCCCGCATCGTCGCCGCCGCGAGCCGGCTGTTCTATGCCGAGGGCATCCGCGCCGTCAGCGTCGATGCGGTGGCGGAGAAGGCGGGGGTCACCAAGAAGACGCTGTACTATCATTTCCGCAGCAAGGACGATCTCGTCGCGGCCTATCTCGCCGCGCGCGACCAGCCGAACCTGGCGCTGTTCAAGCGCTGGTTCGACGAGACCGACGGCGCGCTGCCCGACAAGATCGCCGGGATCTTCAACCAGCTCGCCCGCGCCGCGCGGCATCCGAAATGGCGCGGCTGCGGCTTCCTGCGCACCACCGCGGAGCTCGCCAATCTGCCCGGCCATCCCGCCATCAGGATCGGCGCCGCCCACAAGAAGAAGTTCGAGGCCTGGCTGCAGGCGATCTTCGCAGAGCAGGGAATTGCCGAAGCGGGCGTGCTCGCCCGCCAGATGCTGCTGCTGCTCGACGGCGCGTTCGCCGTCGTGCTGCTGCATCGTGACGCCAGCTACATGGAAACCGCGGGCGCGGCGGCACGGACGCTGGTCGCCGCGGCCCTGCCGAAGGGCAAGCGGTCCGCGTCGCGCGCAACCCTCAGCCGGCGCAGCCGCGTCCCCTGACCTGTTCGCCGCGGACGACCGTGGCGACCATCTGGCTCGCCATGCCGTCGAAATCGGATGGCTTGATGTAGCCGGCGGCGTAGGCTTCCTGCGTGAGCCGTTCGATCCTTCGATCCTCGGCGGTCGTCCATACGCCGGCGATATAGGCGGCGCCGGCCGGACCATAGGTCTCGGGGTAGCGCTCGCTCTGGTTCTGCCGATGATAGTAGTAGTGGTTGAGACCGCTGATGAAGTTGTCGCGCTTGGCGCCGCAGCGGTCGCTCCAGGCGAGGTCGAGCGACTTCAGCGCGTCTTCGCGCTGCGAGCGCCGGGCGTCCTCGGTGTATTTCTCGTGGTCCTGAAACTCCGCGCCGGTGACGGGCGGAAACGCCGCCGTGGTCGGCGCGTCTGTCAGGAACAGCCGTCCGCCGACCTGCCAGACGACGATGGCCGCAATGATGAAGATCAGCCGGTTCATGGCAGCGCCCGTTTGCTATCGCCGGTCCCGTTGCGCCTGCCTCGTCCGGCACACCGCCGACTCGTCGGACCAGAAAGCGGGTCCGGCGAAGTGCGGGACCTCCTCGCGCACATCAGCCGGAAAGTCCGCCTTGGTGATGCCCTTCTCCTCGAAGGCTTCGAACAACGCCTCCTTCACGCGCTGATCGAGCGGCGTGCCGACGCTGTCGGCCGCCTCCCGAAGCGATTTGTCGGTGCAGATTTTCGCGCCCCAGAACTGCCGCTTGCAGTCCAGCTTGGCAACATAGGCCCGCGTGTAGGCCGTCAGTGCGTCGACCAGGTTCTGCTTCATGGTTGTGTCGCAGGGCGACAGCTTGTAGGCCGTCGCGGCCTGCAACGCGTCCATGCGCAAAACGTCCAGCTTGGGATTCTTGTCGCTCTGCGAGGTGTGCTGCGCGAGCCACGCCTTGCGCTCGAACTCCTTCGATTCTGGGCCGCCGAAGGTCCTGTCGACCGTCGGGGAGAGGGGAGCCACGACCGCCACGGTCCCGGGCGTCGGCGCAGCGAGATTTGATGCGGCTTCAATCGAAGCTGTCTGCATCATGCCCCGCCACGGTCCATCCGGAAGCGGAAACCCCCTGACCGCCCAACTCACACCAGCGAACGCAGCCAAGAATGCCGCACCCGCGGCGCCAATGAATCGCAACATGAAATAAGCCCATCCACCAACGCCGTGCACGGTAGGGCGTGCGGGTTAATGCATCCGATAGGGCCGTGGGCACCGGCGCAACGACGTGAACCGATTGTGACTATGTTCGGTCGCGTTTGAAGACAATGGCAAAGCTGTACGGCCGCTTCACAGGCCGCGGATCTGACGTCACATCCTGGCGGGCAGCACCGAACGGCGCGCGAGCAGCGCCATGGCGGCGTCGAGATCCGGCAGCACGGCCGCCGCATTCGCCCGCGAATGATCGTTCGGCGCCACGATGTCCGGCACCATCAAGGTGATCGCGCCGGCGGCGTACGCCGAGGCGACGCCGGGATTGGAATCCTCGATCGCGACGCAGGCCGGCGCGCGCGTCCGCAGCCGTTCCGCGGCGAGCAGATAGAGGTCCGGATGCGGTTTGGCACGGGTCACGTCGTCGCGCGTCAGCACCGCATCGAAGCGGTGGTCGATGCCGGCGAGGCCAAGGTGTTCCGCCGCCGTGCGGCGCGAGGAGGAGGTCACGACGGCCTTGGGCAGCCCGACCGCGTCGATCGCGTCGAGCAGCGCAATGACGCCGGGTTTCAGCGGCATGCCCGCCTGCAGGATCTCGATGGTCTTGGCCGCGAACAGGCGGTTGACTTCGAGCAGCGGAAAATCGTCGCCGAAATGGTCGCGCAGGGTCTGCTCGTTGTCGGGGCCGGGAATGCCGATCATCGCGTGACAGAGCTCGACGACGCCATCACTATAGCCGAGCGCATTCAGCGCTGCGATCGCCGCTTCGAGATAGACCTTCTCGGTGTCGAGCAGCGTGCCGTCCATGTCGAGCAGGACGGCTTCGACGTGCCAGCGTGTCACGCGCCCGGCTCCGGTTCGCCGGCCAGCCTCTTGAGGCAATTGATGCACAGGCAGTCCTTGAACCGGGTCTGTCCGGTCTCGGGCAGCGGCAGGCGCACGGCCTCTTCGAAGCACCAGCAGGAGCCGCCGGGATCGCAGCTGAACTCCGCGCCGCACGACTCGCAGATGAGTTGCCGCGCGGCCACGTCTGCTAAACGATTTGTCACCTTCGGAACCACGTCCGATCCACCTCTTTTCATGTCCGGTTCATCTGCGCGGGCAAGTATAGTGCGTGACAATCTGCCGCGCCATCGCAGTCTGCGGTCGCGGCAGCAAACTGCTTCGGGAGCTCCCGTGATGACGGGCCGCTGGTGAGGATGAGGCATGGCGCGTGATGCCCAGGCGGCTCTTGTCGCATTGAATCGCTTCGGCTTCGGCGCGCGTGGCGGCGCCTCGGGCGATCTCGTCAATGCGGCGTCGGACCCGCGCGGCTTCGTCAAGGCCGAGCTCGGCCGTCCCAATGGAACGCTGCTGGAGGCGCCGGGCTTGCAGTCGACGCCCGCACTCGCCGCTGCCGTCTTCGCCTATCAGGACGAGGTCAAGCGGGCCCGCGAGGCCGCGAAGTCGGAGGCTGCGCCGCAGGACCCGTCCAGTCAGACGCGCGGCTTGTCCACGAACGGCGCGGACAAAGCCATGGCCGCGCCGCCCTCGGCAGCCCCGGCGGCCGGTGCCGACCCCGCACCCGCGATGCAGGGAGCGCCGGCAAAGCCCGCGCAGGCTCAGCAGCCGCCCAACGTCGTCCAGAAGACGTTCCGTGCCGAAGCGCTGGCGCGGCTGCAGCGCGCCGTGCTCGCCGATTGCGGCTTCACCGAGCGGCTGGTGGCGTTCTGGTCGAATCATTTCTGCATCTCCGCGGGCAAGGGCGAACTGGCGCGGATGTGGGCTGGCGCGTTCGAGCGCGAGGCGATCCGGCCGCACGTGCTCGGGCGCTTCGCCGACATGCTGAAGGCGGTCGAGCAGCATCCGGCGATGCTGTTCTTTCTCGACAACCAGGAATCGCTCGGACCGGACTCGCGCGCCGGCCAGAACCGCAAGCGCGGCCTCAACGAGAATCTCGCGCGCGAGATCATGGAGCTGCACACGCTGGGTGTCGGCGGCGGCTACAGCCAGGAGGACGTGACGTCGCTGGCGCGCATCATCACCGGCTGGAGCTTCGCCGGCCGCAACGCCCGCAACGCGGCGCCCGGCAGCTTCGTGTTCAATGCCAATGCGCATCAGCCGGGGCCGCAGACTCTGCTCGGCAAGGTCTACGGGGATGATGGCCTCGCCCAGGGCGAGGCTGCGCTCGCCGACATCGCGCGGCATCCGTCGACTGCGAAGTTCATCGCCACCAAGCTCGCGCGCCATTTCGTCGCCGATGATCCGCCGCCCGCGCTGGTCGCGCGGCTCGAGGCCGTATTCAAGAAGAGCGACGGCGATCTGAGAGCGGTGACGCTGGCGCTCGTCGATGCCGATGAAGCCTGGTCGGCACCGCTGACCAAGATCCGCTCGCCTTATGAGTTCCTGGTCGCGGGCGGCCGGCTGCTGGCGCGCGTGCCCGAGGATCCCGGCTTCTATCTCAATTCCCTGAACATGCTGGGACAGCCGCTGTGGGCGCCCGCAGGGCCGAACGGATTCGCGGATACCACCGCGATGTGGGCCGCCCCCGAGGGCATGAAGCTGCGGCTGGACATCTCCGCGCAACTCGCCGCGCGTCTCGGCAACAATCTCGATCCCCGTGATCTGCTCGATCTCGCCGCGGGAGACGCGACTTCGACGGAGACGCGGCGAACGATCGAGCGTGCGGAATCGCGCCAGCAGGCGCTGGCGCTGCTGCTGATGTCGCCGGAATTCCAGAGGAGATGACGATGGACCGGATCGCGGCCTCGCTGTTGACCTCGCGTCGCCACCTGCTGCTGGCAGGCGCGTCCTTTGCCGCCTGGGGCTATCTGCCGAAATTCGCGCGGGCCGCCGATCGGCGTGATCCACGGCTGATCGTCGTGATCCTGCGCGGCGCGCTCGATGGGCTCGCCACCGTGGCGCCGGTCGGCGATCCCGACTACGCCGGGCTGCATGGCGCGATCGCGCTGACGACGGCGGGACCGAATCCGGCGCTGCCGCTCGACTCGTTCTTTGCGCTGCATCCGGCGATGCCGGAATTCGCGCGCATGTATCGCGACAAGCAGGCGGCGGTGATTCACGCGGTCGCGACACCGTATCGCGAGCGCTCGCATTTCGATGGCCAGGACGTGCTCGAAAGCGGCTTCGCCGGTCCCGGCCGCGTGCAATCGGGTTGGCTGAACCGCGCAGTCGAGGCTCTGCCGCGCGGCCCCCGCGTCACGGGCGCGCTCGCGGTCGGTCCGACGGCACCGCTGGTGCTGCGCGGCGCAGCGCCCACCGTCGGCTGGGCGCCGGTGACCTTGCCGCAGGCCGATGACGATACCGCGACGCGGCTGGTGGACCTCTATGCGCATCGCGATCCAGCGTTGGCGGCTGCGCTGTCGCAAGGGCTGAAGCTCGAGAAGGTCGCGGTCGGCGACGATATGAAGCCGAAGCCGGGCGGCAACCAGATCGCAGCGATGCGCCAGGTCGCGCGCGGTGCGGCGAAGCTGATCGCGGCGGATGACGGTCCGCGCATCGCGGCGCTGGCGTTCGACGGCTGGGACACGCATGCCAATGAAGGCGGCGCGGTCGGCCGGCTGGCGCAGCTCCTGTCGGGTCTCGATGGCGCGCTCGCCGAGTTCGAGAGCGGGCTCGGCCCGCGCTGGCGCGATACGGTCGTGGTGGTCGCAACCGAGTTCGGGCGCACGGCGAAGATCAACGGCACGCAAGGCACCGATCATGGCACCGGCACCGTCGCGCTGCTCGCCGGCGGCGCGGTCAGGGGCGGTCGGGTGATCGCCGACTGGCCGACGCTGAAGATGGCGAGCCTCTATCAGGGACGCGATCTTGCGCCGACGACGGATCTGCGCGCGGTGTTCAAGGGCGTCCTCGCCGACCATCTCGGCATCGGCGAGCACGCGCTCGGCGGCGCGGTGTTTCCGGACAGCGCGGCCGTGAAGCCGATCAAGGGGCTCGTGGCGTAAGGCTTGCTAGCGCCATGTCCCGATCGGGGTTTTGAAGCGGTCGACATCGCGGCATCAGCGGCCACCGCCGAGGGCGCATTGCACCGCGAAGTCTGCTAGTCCTCGGACCTGCGGCATTCATCCCTCAGGAGATCAGCATGTTCATCGCCATGAATCGTTTTCGCGTCGCCAAGGGCTCGGAGGCCGCCTTCGAGCAGGTCTGGCTGTCGCGCGACAGCCATCTCGACAAGGTGCCGGGCTTCGTCGAGTTTCACTTGTTGAAGGGACCGGAAGCCGAGGACCATACGCTCTACGCCTCGCACACCATCTGGGCGTCGAAGGCGGCGTTCGAGGACTGGACCAAGTCCGAAGCCTTCCGCATGGCCCACAAGGGCGCCGGCGACAACAAGCCGCTCTATCTCGGCCCGCCGCAGTTCGAGGGCTTCGAGGTGAGGCAGACGGTGGGTGGGAAGAAGTAGGACGTTGCTCGGGATTTGGATTCGATCTGCCGCTGCGTAGCCGGTATGCTCCCTCTCCCCGTTCTTCACGGGGAGAGGGTTGGGGTGAGGGGCAGCGGCACGGGTGGTGGTCGTCGCGCTCGCCCGGTCTCGTCAGCTCGTGCTGTATTGCAGTCTCAACGGCTTCAGCACGATGAAGACCTGCGATGAGGTACGGCACATGCGAGGACCAGATCTGAAATCCGTCGGTCTTGCTCGGCGGCTCCGCACTGCCCAGACGAACGCGGAGAACACGCTGTGGGATAAGATACGCAGCCGTCGGCTGGATGGTCACAAGTTTGTTCGGCAGCTCCCGGTCGCAGAATATATCTGCGACTTCGTTTGTCGAGAGAGGCGCCTCATCGTTGAAATTGACGGGGGACAACACAGCGAGTCTAAGCAGGATGTTGTTCGCGATCGCCGTTTAGCGGAGGAAGGCTATCGGGAACAACGATGTCCTAGGAAATATCGAAGGCGTTCTGACGCTGATTCAAGATGAGCTGACGCGTGAGTAGTGGGCGCTGTGGCAAGGCTGCACCGCCCGATCCGCTGCCCCTCACCCCAGCCCTCTCCCCGTGAAGAACGGGGAGAGGAAGCCCACCGATCGCACGGCAGCATCTCGCTTTCCGCTCTCAGAGGTGGCCACGCCAAAAAAATGCGGCCCCGGTCAGAGACGGCGACTGACGGGGACCGCTGAAACGCGTGACCGGTGACGGGGGATGATCAGGCGCTCGATGGAGCGTAGGCCTGCCCCGTGACGGCGGCGTGACACCGCCCGCTCACAGCGCCTTGCGATAGACGATGAAGCCCGAGCGCTCGGCGATCTTGTCGTAGAGCGCCTGTGCCGTGGTGTTGGTCTCGTGCGTCTGCCAATAGACCCGCGGCGCACCGGCCTGACGCGCTTCGCGGTAGACCGCCTCGATCAGCGCCCGGCCGACGCCCCTGCCGCGGGCGGCCTCGCTCGTGAACAGGTCGTTGAGATAGCAGAGCGGCCCGATCGTGGTGGTGGCGCGATGAAACAGGTAGTGCGCCAGGCCGATCAGCTCGCCGCCGCTCTCGGCGACCAGGGCATGCACCGGCTCGTCGGCATCGAAGAAGCGCGACCATGTCACGGCGGTCACCTCGCTCGGCAGCGCCGTCGGCCCCGAACGGCCGTAGAAGGCGTTGTAGCCGTCCCAGAGCGGCAACCAGCGATCATGATCGTCGCGCGCGATGGCGCGCACAGTGAGGGCTTCGTGCATGAAGGCTTCGCCGTCCGTTTGAATCTCGACGGACCTTCGATACGCGCAGCCGCGCTCGCGATCAATCCGAGACGGTCAGCGGCGGCACCGGTTCGGCGGCGGGCGGCCGCACCAGCTCGACATAGACAGACCGATCCTCCTCGGTCAGCGGCGAGAACGAAAGCTCGCCCCGCCGCTCGATCAGGATCAGCAGTGACGCCGCCAGCAGGATCGCGAGTGCCAGGGTCACGGCAACGATTACGACCGTTGATTTCATCGCCATTTTGTGCGCGAGACAATCATCGCCTGTTGTCGCGAAAACCGCGAAGGGTTGTCAAAATGGCTTCCTGCTAAGCGGGCATCGACAAGAGGGCGCGGATCGACACCACCGCGATGGTGACGCTGACACCCAATGAGAGCGTGCTGGCCGCGATCGTTGCGACCACGGCGGTGGTCAGGCTCGGCGACAGGGTGAGCGTCGCGTCGTCGTGAAAGCCGCTGACGGGCGCCGGGAGCCCTCGGCGGAGGTCCGGCGCTAGCGGCCACGCCTGGCCGCGAACCCAACTGAACTTCGGAACGGAAGCAAGACGCCACCCGGACATGAAGTCGAAATCCCTTACCCATACATCCGCGAGCGAATCACTCGCAGAGGTAAATTCTAAGGTCGCGCTGGGCAGGATTGCGGCGGCAAATCAGAAAAAAGGGCAGAAACATGGCGTCGGCGGTGATCGTTCCCGCCATCGCGTGTATTTTCCCCACTGTTCTACGGATAGTCGGTAGTCTTACGGTGAACGTGTCAGCCGTAGTCGGCAGCAATGCCTGCCGAATCGATCAGCGCCGGCTGCCAGTCCATCGCGACGAAGCCAGGCGTCTGCTCGACACGGCGCAGCCAGCTGCGGATCTTCGGGAAGGTCGACAGATCGAAGTCGCAGCGATCGGCGACATGGGTGTAGCCGTAGAGCGCGATGTCGGCGACCGTCAGCTGCTTCGCGGCAAAGTAGTCGTTGCTCTTGAGATGATTCTCCATCACCTGCAGCGCGGCATAGCCGCGCTCCATCCAGTCCTCCAGCGCATGGGTCTGCAGGTCGCGCCCGCCCTTGACCAGCAGCAGCCAGAAATAGGCGGCGCCGATGTTCGGCTCGAGCGCATGCTGTTCGAAGAACATCCACTGCAGCGCTTCGGCGCGCTCGATGCGCTGCTCCGGCACCAGCGGCGTGCCGCCGGCGACATACCAGAGGATCGCGTTCGATTCGGCGATGAAGCGGTCCTCGCCGACCTCCAGCAGCGGCACCTGGCCGCTGGGATTCTTGGCGAGAAAATCCGGCGTGCGGCTCTCGCCGCGCAGGATGTCGATCTCGATCGCCTGATAGGGCGCGTTCAGAAGCGCGAGCGCAAGGCGGACCTTGTAGCTGTTGCCTGACCGCTGCATCGAATAGAGCTTGTACATCCGGCCGGTTTCGAGTTCGAGGAATCAAGGGTTGGACGCATCGCGCATCCGGACGCCAGATCGTCCCGCAATGCGGCCAGACAATGATGCCGATGAGCGCAGGCTGCAAGAGCCGGCGGATGGAAAAAGTCGAAATGCGCTACTGCACTGCACTCTCGAATAACAACTTTCCAATAGATTCAAACAATCGAGATCACGCCTGCGCGATGCGCGCCTGTCCACCGATCTCGACCGCGCGATCGGTGAGTGCGCGGCGCAAGGTCAGCGCGAACAGGGTCATCAGAACGATGAGGCCCAGCGGTATCGTCGTCAGCCCGGCGACGCTGCGCGAGAGCAGCGGCACGATCCAGGCGGCCGCGAGTATGCTGAGCTCGTAGTCGCGAAAGCCGTTCGCGAGGCCGTGCCGGACGAAGAAGATGATCGCGACTGCGAGGACCACGAGGTCATAGTCGAGCACATAAGGCGTCGCCAGCAGGCTCGCGCTCGCCAGTGCCGATGCCTTGAGATCGAATGCGGCCTCGCTCTGCCACAGCCACGCAAGTGCGGCCGCGAGCGACAGCGCCAGCAGGCTCTGCAGCGCATAGGCGGACCTGACATCGGCGCCCCAATGCCGAGCGGCCGAGAACACCGACTGGATCTTCTCCCAGCCGGTGCCGCCTTGCTCGAGCACGACGCTCTGTGTGAAGGTCATCGACTGGAAGAAGGCGTGCCAGACGTCGTTGCCGAGCGCGGCGAAACTGATCGCGACCAGCGCGGCCACCGTGGCGGTTGCCGCAGCAACCGTCGGCCAGCGCGCGCCTGCGAGCAGCGCCACGGGAATGAGCACGCCGAATTGCGGCTTGTAGGCGAGCAGGCCGATCAGGATGCCGGCCGTCCACGGCCGGCCGCGCTCCATCGACAGCAGCGCGCCGCCGAGCAGCGCCGCGGTGAAGAATGCATTCTGGCCGTGACCGATGTTGACGAACACGGCGGGAAAGGCGGTCGCGACCAGCAGGGTCTCGGAACGCGGCAGGATCGCGCGCATGACCGCGAGGTACGCGAGCAGGCTCGACACGACCCAGAGCGCGAGCCCGCCGGCATAGGGCAGCAGGGCGGTGATGGCGGCGATCGCGAAGAAGAAGGGCGGGTAGTGCCAGCCGAAGAACGGCACGTCGCGGCCGTCGAACACGGCCTTTTCCATCGCATGCTGCAGCGGCGGATCATAGGCGTCGGCCGCCTTGCCCTGAAGGGTCAGCACGCCTGCCGCATAGACGTTGGAGAAGTCGGTACCGATCGGCTTGCCGTTGCGGTCGATCAGGCCATCGGACAGCGCGATCCAGCCGGCGATGGCCACGATCGTGACCGCGAGCAGGATCCAGCTGTAGGACTTGATCCGCGTGGCCGTCAGCCAGTCGCCGGATCGCAGGGCGTACCCGATATTGGTCATTTCGGCCTGAAACTCTGGACAATCGTGGGGGCCACGCTAGCGGGGCCGCTTTAACGTTCCCTAAAGTCTTGGGAGCCATGTGCCCAAGCTTCTTGCGATGCAGCGCCCGGGGCCTTAAAAGCAAGCGTTTCCCTGACATGACTGGTCGTGGCCCGAAAAGGGTGATCCACGACGCCTGCATAGGAGCTGATGATGTCCTTTCTCGCCGCTGCGCTCGACCGTGTGAAGCCGTCCGCGACCATCGCGGTCACGGACAAAGCGCGCGTCCTCAAAGCGGCGGGGCGCAACGTCATCGGGCTGGGCGCCGGCGAGCCGGATTTCGACACGCCCGACAACATCAAGCAGGCCGCGATCAAGGCGATCCAGGACGGCAAAACCAAGTATACCGCGGTCGACGGCATCCCCGAGCTGAAGGAAGCCATCATCGGCAAGTTCCAGCGCGAGAACGGCCTGACCTACAAGCCGAACCAGGTGATCGTCGGCGTCGGCGGCAAGCAGGTGCTGTACAATGCGCTGATGGCGACCATCAATCCCGGCGACCAGGTGATCATCCCGGCGCCGTACTGGGTCAGCTATCCCGAGATGGTGGCGCTCGCCGGCGGCGAGCCGGTGCCGGTGGTCTGCACAGCCGCGCATGGCTTCAAGCTGCAGCCGGAGGCGCTGGAGAAGGCGATCACGCCGAAGACCAAATGGCTGATCCTGTGCTCGCCGTCGAACCCGACGGGCGCGGCCTACACCAAGGCCGAGCTGAAGGCGCTCACCGAGGTGCTGGTCAAGCATCCGCATGTCTGGATCATGACCGACGACATGTATGAGCACCTCGTCTATGACGACTTCGTGTTCACCACGCCGGCGCAGGTCGAGCCGTCGCTGTACGACCGCACGCTGACCGTGAACGGCGTCTCCAAGGCCTATTGCATGACCGGCTGGCGCATCGGCTATGCCGGCGGCCCGGCGCACCTGATCAAGGCGATGGCGACGATCCAGTCGCAGTCGACCTCCAACCCGTGCTCGATCGCGCAATGGGCTGCCGTCGAAGCCTTGAATGGTCCGCAGGACTTCATCCCGGCCAACAACAAGGTGTTCAAGGAGCGCCGCGACCTCGTGGTGTCGATGCTGAACCAGGCCAGCGGCATCGAATGCCCGCGCCCCGAGGGCGCGTTCTACGTCTATCCGTCCTGCGCCGGCACGATCGGCAAGACCGCGCCGTCGGGCAAGGTGATCGACAATGACGAGGCCTTCGTCACCGAGCTGCTGGAGACCGAGGGCGTCGCGGTGGTGCACGGCTCGGCATTCGGCCTCGGCCCGGCATTCCGCATCTCCTACGCGACCAAGACCTCCGACCTCGAGGACGCCTGCAAGCGCATCCAGCGCTTCTGCGGCAATTTGAGGTAATCGGGCAACAGCGACCTTTGAATCTCTAAAGGTCAATTTCCGCACAGAAAGGCGCCATGTTTTGAACATGGCGCCTTTCTTTTGTCCGGGATCAAGTTGCGTGGCGTAAGGTTGGAGTTCGATGCGGCTGCTTGTGCTGTCGATCGTGGCGATGGTGATGCTCGTGCCGCTCGCGCAGGCCCATCAGGGCCGCCCGATGCGTGCGGGGGTTCTGGAGTGCGAGGGCCGCCGGACGGCCGGCAAGCTCGTGATGTCACAGGCCCGTCTGCGCTGCGTCTTCCGCAGCCAGGGCCGCGCGCCGGAGCGTTATGTCGCCAAGGTCCGCCGCTACGGTCTCGATCTCGGACTGACGGATCAGACCCGGATGGCGTGGGCGGTGTACGCGCCGGTCAATGATTTCGGCCGCAGCGAGCTGCGCGGGCGCTATGGCGGATTGTCGGCCAACGCCGCCGCGCTGGTCGGCTTCGGCGGCAGCTTCCTGGTGCGCGACACCGATCGCGCCACCCAACTGCAGCCGATCAGCCTGCAGGGGCAGACCGGCATGAACCTCGCCGCGGGAATCACCGAGGTCGAGCTGGTGCCGCTGCTGCCGATCCATCCGAGCCCGAGCCAGCCCTCGTCCTACTTCTCGCGCTACTATCGCTGAGCACGGCGACAATGCCTCGCAGCCGCGCTGCGCTGGTCGAGGCCGTGAGTCGTTCAGCCAGATGAACGGCGCGCCGCTTCTGGTGCGGCTGTAAGCCTTGTGGCATAGATGTGATGGCTCGTGATCATCAGTCCCGATCACCGAGCGCCGCATCACATGTTCATTTCAGCCGGAGTTTTATTCATGCGCTCGACCATCCTCGCCGGGCTCACCGCTGCGGCCGTCCTCTGCATCGGCGGCGCTGCCCAGGCGCAAGATCGCGTGCGGGTCGGCGTCCTCGAATGCCGCGGCGGCGCCAGCGTCGGCTTCATCGTCGGCTCGGTCACCCATCTCGGCTGCGTGCTGCGCGCCGACGGGCTGCCGGAGGATCGTTACGTCGCGACCATCCGCAAGGTCGGCCTCGATCTCGGCATCACCCAGGAATCGCTGCTGGCCTGGGTGGTCTATGCGCCGGTCGCGCGGCTCGGGCCGGGCGATCTCTCCGGCGATTATGCCGGTGCGCAGGGTTCGGCCGCGGTCGGCGTCGGTGTCGGCGGCAACGTGCTGGTCGGCGGCTCCGCCAACTCGATCGCGCTGCAGCCGCTCAGCGTCCAGGGCCAGGTCGGCATCAGCGTCGCGGCGGGGCTGCAAAGCCTCGAATTGCGCCCGGGTCGGTGATCTTCCCTTTGCCGTGAACAGCGCTCTTCCCGCCATCGTGCGGGAAGACGGTGGGATCCCCCGCACTGCAGCAACGTTTTTCGCAGGCCGCCTGCTTGCCAAAGCGGCAGCCGAGGCAGAGCATTCGGCTTTGCCGACCCAATCAAGGGCCGAGCTCCACAACGAGGAGGCGGCGAATGGGACAAGACCTGAGAAGTCCCCGAGGTCCACGGTGCATCGCGCTGGTGGGCCCTTTCCAAAGCGGTAAAACCACTCTCTTGGAGGCGATCCTGGCGCGGACGGGCGCGATCGCGCGCGCGGGCAGCGTCGACGCCGGCACATCCGTCGGCGATGCCAGCCCGGAGGCGCGCCAGCACAAGATGAGCGTCGCCATGACGGCGGCGACGACGACCTTCATGGGCGACAGCTACACCTTCCTCGACTGTCCCGGCTCGATCGAGTTCATCCACGACATGCGCGCCGCGCTGCCGGCGGTCGATGCCGCGATCGTGGTCTGCGAGGCCGATGAGAAGAAGCTGCCGCAACTGCAGATCATCCTGCGCGAGCTCGAGGAGCTGCGCATCCCGCGTTTCCTGTTCCTCAACAAGATCGACCGCGCCAATGCGCGCATCAGGGAGACGCTCGCGACCTTGCAGCCGGCCTCGCGCGTGCCGCTGGTGCTGCGCCAGATCCCGATCTGGAACGGCGAGCTGATCGAGGGCTTCGTCGACCTCGCATTGGAGCGCGCCTTCATCTATCGCGAGCACAAGGCCAGCGAGGTGATCGCGCTCGAAGGCGGCGATCTCGACCGTGAGAAGGAGGCGCGCTTCTCGATGCTGGAGAAGCTCGCCGATCACGACGATTCGCTGATGGAGCAGCTGCTGGAGGACATCCCGCCGCCGCGCGACGCCGTGTTCGATGATCTCGCGCGCGAATTGCGCGAGGGACTGATCTGCCCGGTGCTGCTGGGCTCGGCGTTGCGCGAGAACGGCGTGCTGAGGCTGATGAAGGCGCTGCGCCACGAGGCGCCCGGAATCGCCGAGACCGCGCGGCGGCTCGGTGTGAAGGACACCAAGGAGGCGCTCGGCTATGTCTTCAAGACGCTGCATCTGCAGCATGGCGGCAAGCTGTCATTGACGCGGGTGCTGTCCGGCCATCTCGACGACGGCGCGACGCTGCATGCCGCCTCGGGCGAGGCGGCGCGCGTGTCCGGCATCCTGGCTGCCACCGGCGCCTATGACAGCAAGCGCGCGGGCGCCGAGGCCGGGGACACGGTGGCGCTCGGCAAGCTCGATGCGGTCAAGACCGGCGATACGGTTGCGACCGGCAAGACGGCGCCACCGCCGCTGGCAAAGGTGGAGGCGTGCCCGCCGGTGCTGGCGCTCTCGATCGCCGCCGTGGACCGCAAGGACGACGTCAAGCTCGGCCAGGCCTTGCAGCGGCTGCATGAGGAGGATCCGTCGCTGACCATGGTGCAGAACCCGCGCACCCACGACACCGTGCTGTGGGGGCAGGGCGAGATGCATCTGCGCGTCGCGCTGGAGCGGCTGCGCGACCGTTTCGGCGTCAACGTCAAATCGCACCAGCCCGCGATCGGCTATCAGGAGACCATCCGCAAGCCGATCACGCAGCGCGGCCGCCACAAGAAGCAGTCCGGCGGGCACGGCCAGTTCGGCGACGTCGTGCTCGACATCAAGCCGCTGCCGCGCGGCGAAGGCTTCCGCTTCGCCGAGAAGGTGGTCGGCGGCGCGGTGCCGCGCAACTACATCCCGGCGGTGGAGGAGGGTGTCGTCGACGCAATGGCCCGCGGCCCCCTGGGCTTTCCGGTGATCGACGTCGAGGTGACGCTCACCGACGGCTCCTATCACAGCGTCGATTCGTCCGACCTCGCGTTCCGCACCGCGGCGCGGGCCGGCGTCAGCGAAGGCCTGCCGCAATGCGCGCCGGTGCTGCTGGAGCCGATCCATACCGTCGAGATCGTCTGCCCGACGGAAGCGACCGCCAGGATCAACGCGATCCTGTCGGCGCGGCGCGGCCAGATCCTGTCCTTCGATACCCGTGACGGCTGGCCGGGCTGGGACTGCGTGCGGGCGATGATGCCGGAGGCGGAGATCGGCGAGTTGATCGTCGAACTGCGCTCGGCCACGGCCGGCGCCGGCAGCTTCACCCGAACGTTCGATCATATGGCCGAGGTGACCGGCCGCGCCGCCGATCACATCATCGCCTCGCATCGCGACGCCGCGTAAAGTGTCGGGCCTCGTCCACCGCGGAGGTCCTTCCTTCCGCGGTCCTGTGCGGCGTTGGATTTGAAGTACGACCCAAGCTGATCGGACTTCGAATTCGCCGCATTGGCGAGGGCCGGCTTCTTGCGGCTTGTCAGGCGCGCCGCAGCGGCGGCCTGCCGCATGTGCAGTGGCGCTGTGGCAGTGGCGCTTGGGAGCCCTTCGATATGCGACAGCCCTGACGTAAGCGGAAAGAGCCGCATCGCATTGAAATATGCGATGCGGCTGGAGCCGTAGCAAACTCCCGAGGTCAGCAGCCGCAGCCTGAGAAGCCGCGATAACCAACTCCCGAAACCGGCAGCTCGCTGCCGCCCACGGTTGCGCTTGCTCAGGTCGCAGGCTTGCTAACTAACAACTGCCGTTCCGGAGCTCGCCGTCACAGTTGTTGATATTGCCCTGGAATCCCTGAAAGCCCTTGAGAGTGGTGTTGATGAACTTTCCGTCCTTCTTCTTGCACCGGGCCGACAAGGTGTCGCCTTTGACGACCGAGTCCTCGCACGTCAGCGCATAGGAGCCGTTCGGGCCCGCGCAGGCGAGCGTGCCGTTGACGTTGCCGAGATCGCCGACGCAGGACGCGAAGTAGGGCAGCTCGGTCTGCATGGATTGGCCGTTGAAGGTCTTGCAGCTGGCCTTGAGGGTGGTGCCTTCGACCGAAATCGCCGAGCAGGATTTCTCATATGAGCCCGGAGGATTTCCCGCAGCCGAAACGGCGGTGAGGCCGGAGATCAACAAGGCTGCTGCGCTGAGCGAGAGTGAAATGCGATGCATGGTCATTTGCGTATGTCCTTCTGAAAGATCAATTTGTAACTATTGATAGTAACGAGAAAACAATACAACCTTAGTGTGTCGTTGCCGTAACACGCAATCCCCTCGACGCCCTTTTTCGCACGGCTCAGCAAATCGTGAACCAGCCGAGACACGCGCCCCGGCAACGGCTGGACGATCGCAAGATGCAGGGACCGTGAGTGCTGGTCGGCGTCGATCATCGGCGCTCGTCGCCGCGACCAGTGATCATCTCCAGAGCCATGTATCAGGCGTCATGGAAAACCGAACACGACATCCTCCGCGGACCCGCGAGCTGCACCTGGCAACGAGTAGAGCCCATCGTCGCCGCCACCAGCCTCGCGCCGTCTCGCTGGATCGGTTTGCCGGTGCTGGTCATCGCCCCAGGAGCCCTCGCCGTGCTGGCTCTTGCATCCTGGCAAGTATGATGTATTTTACATCATTGTCTTTGTCTCAGACATCATTTATGGTGTCTGCCACGTGAGGCCATCGTGATCACGTCGTTCCAGATGCGGGCAGCGCGAGCGCTGCTCGGGATAGATCAGAGAACCTTGGCCGAGCTGGCTGGCGTGTCGCTGCCGACGATCCAGCGGATGGAAGCCTCCACGGGCAACGTCCGCGGCGTGGTGGACTCGCTGACCAAGGTCGTCGATGCGCTCAATCGTGCGGGCGTGGATCTGATCGGTGAGCATTCCCGCAGTGAGAATGGCGGGCGTGGTGTTCGCCTGAAGGACCCGGGGCCGCCTCGCCGCATGGGCCGTCAAACTGACATTGTGCGCGATGACGCGAGCTAGGCTCATCGCGCGCCACGGGGCTCCTGAGCGCTTCGTGTGGGACGCATCGTCGGCTGCGCCGCGGTCCGATGAGGCGACGGGAGCGTGGTCGGCATGAGCATCGCAAACGAACGCCGTTCGCACGGGCGGGTCGGACATCATGAGCCGACCTTCGCCGAGCTTTATTCCCCCAAGCTCCTGACGGTCTTGCGCGAGGGCTACGGCCTCAGCGACTTTCGTGCCGACGCGCTGGCGGGCCTGACGGTAGCGATCGTGGCGCTGCCGCTGTCGATGGCGATCGCGATCGCCTCCGGTGTCTCGCCGGGGCGCGGCCTCTACACCGCCGTGGTCGGCGGCTTCCTGGTTTCGCTGCTCGGCGGCAGCCGCTTTCAGATCGGCGGTCCCGCGGGTGCCTTCATCGTGCTGGTCGCTGCGACGGTCGATCGCCAGGGTCTCGATGGCCTGCTGATCGCGGCGATGATGTCCGGCGTGATGCTGGTGATCGCCGGATATCTGCGGCTCGGCACCTACATCAAGTTCATTCCCTATCCGGTCACGGTCGGCTTCACCGCGGGCATCGCCGTCATCATCTTTGCCAGCCAGCTGAAGGATCTGTTCGGTATCACGCTTGCGGGCAAGGAGCCGGGCGAGCTGATCCCGAAGCTCGCTGCGCTCGCGCATGGCGCGCCGACCGCGACCATGCCTGCGGTCGCGACGGCCGCGCTGTCGATCGCGATCATCGTCGGCCTCAAGCATCTGCGGCCGACCTGGCCCGGCATCCTGATCGCGGTCGTGGTCGCCGCCATCATCACCTACGCGCTGCAGCTTCCCGTCGAGACCATCGGCACCCGCTTCGGCGGCATCCCGCGCGAGCTGCCGGCACCGGCGCTGCCGGCGTTTTCGCTTGCCAAGATCCAGGCGGTGTTTCCCGATGCGATTGCCTTCACGCTGCTCGGGGCGATCGAGTCGCTGCTCTCGGCCGTGGTCGCCGACGGCATGACCGGCCGCCGCCATCGCTCCAACTGCGAGCTGGTGGCGCAGGGCTTTGCCAATATCGGCTCGGCCTTGTTCGGCGGCATCTGTGTCACCGGAACCATCGCGCGCACCGCGACCAACGTCCGCGCCGGCGCGCGCGGGCCGGTGTCAGGCATGCTGCATTCGCTGTTTCTTTTGGTGTTCATGCTGATCGCGGCGCCGCTGGCGAGCTACATCCCGCTGTCGGCGCTCGCCGCGGTGCTCGTCGTTGTCGCCTGGAACATGGCCGAGAAGCACGAGTTCGCCACCCTGATCCGATCGTCCTGGGGCGATGCCACGGTGCTGCTCGCAACCTTCGGGCTGACGATCTTCCGCGATCTCACCGAGGGCATCCTGGTCGGCTTCGCGCTCGGCGCCGTGCTGTTCATCAACCGCATGGCGCAGATGACCGGCGTCGAGGGCGGGTCGCCTCTGGCCGCAAAGGACCGCGCCGACTTCGAGGATGAGGCGCGGGTGCCGTACAATCCGAAGCTCAGCGCCGACAAGGACGTGCTGGTCTATCGCATCACCGGCGCGTTCTTCTTCGGCGCCGCCTCGACCGTCGGCACCGTGCTCGACTCGATCGCCGACCGCCGCAAGGCCTTCGTGGTCGACTTCGCAGCGGTGCCGTTCCTGGATTCGACAGCCGCCAACGCCATGAGCCGCGTCGCCGCCAAGGCCAGGCGCCAGGGCATCCGCCTGTTCATTACCGGCGCATCACCGACCGTGCGCCGGGCGCTGCTGACCCACGGCGTGCGGCCGCCGCTGGTGCGCTTCCGCGAGACCATCGAGCGCGCGGTCGCCGACATCAAGGGCAAGGAGACGCCGCAGGAGGACATCTCCGACGGGCTGGCGGCGAGCTGAGTCCGGCCTCGCGCGCCGGTCTCCACCGAGGCGCACCGACGGCCGGCTTCGTCGTCGCGGCCGGTTCGACTGCCCGCAGCATTGACTCCGGCCGGAGCTTGTCCGATGTCACGGCCATGACCGTCGCCGCCAAACCCCGCGCTGCGTGCCTGATCGGCTGGCCTGCCGCGCATTCGCGCTCGCCCCTGATCCATCATCATTGGCTGCATGAGCTCGGCATTGCCGGCGGCTACACCATCGAGGCGGTGCCGCCGGAAGAGCTAGCGGATTTCGTCACGCATCTCGACCGCCGCGGCTTCGTCGGCGCCAATGTCACCATTCCGCACAAGGAGCGCGTGCTGGAGCTGACCGAGCCGGACGCGCGCGCCCGTGCCGTCGGCGCCGCGAATACGTTGTGGTACGAGGACCACATCCTGCGGGCCACCAACACCGACGTCGAAGGCTTCATCGGCAATCTGGATGCCGCCGCCCCGGGCTGGGACCGCACCAACGAGGCGCTGGTGCTCGGCTCCGGCGGCTCGGCGCGGGCCGTCGTGTTCGGTCTGCTCGAGCGCGGCATCGGCCGCGTCCATGTGGTCAACCGCACCGCTGCGCGCGCGCAGGCGCTGGCTGATCAGTTCGGCGACCGGGTCGTTGCCGAAGGCTGGGATCGCGTCGGCGCGCTGCTGCCGCGCGCGGGCCTGTTCGTGAACACCACCTCGCTCGGCATGCACGGCCAGCCGCCGCTCGAGCTCGACGTCGATCTGCTGTCGCCGCACGCCGTGGTCGCCGACCTCGTCTACGTGCCACTGGAGACGCGATTGCTCGGCGCCGCGCGATCGCGGGGCCTGCGCACCGCCGATGGGCTCGGCATGCTGCTGCACCAGGCGGTGCGCGGCTTCGAATTGTGGTTCCACCGCCGCCCCCAGGTCACGCCCGAACTGCGCGCGTTGGTCGAGGCTGATCTCACAAGGGCTTGAGTGTGGAATGAGCGGCCCTCTCCGGCGTTTCACTCGTCAGATGCCCGCGTCTCCGATACGAGCGCGGAACGCGTCTCTCGAGCCCTCGGAGTTTTCAGCATGTCTGCCCGTCTCGTTCTGATCCGTCCGGTCGCCGCGCTCGCAATGGTTGCGGCGGCGTCGCTGACCGCCATCGCGCAGCAGGCGCCAGTGCCGACGCGCGTGCGCGGCGCCATCGAAAGCGTCGACGCCGATACCATGACGGTGAAAGCCCGCAGCGGCGAGATCTTCAAGCTCCGCATGGCCGGTGATCTGCGCGTCTCGGGTGTCGTCAAGGCGCAGCTTTCCGACATCAAGCTGGGCTCGTTCATCGGCGCCACCACGGTGCCCGGCCCGGACGGCGCGCCGAAGGCGGTCGAGATCCACATTTTTCCCGAGGACATGCGCGGCACGGGCGAAGGCTCGCGGTCGTGGGACCTGAAGCCGAACTCGAGCATGACCAACGCCACCGTATCCGAAAGCTCGGTCTCGACCGACGGTCATACGTTGCTGGTCAAGTACAAGGGCGGCGAGAAGCGCGTCGACATCGCGCCGGACACGCCGATCGTCACCTTCGTGCCGGGCGACAAGTCCGAGCTGAAAGCCGGCGCCAAGGTGATCGCGATCGTCAAGCCGTTGCCTGACGGTTCGCTCGAGACCAGCCGCGTCAGCGTCGGCCGCGATGGGCTGACGCCGCCGATGTGAGCGGCGCCGCGAGCACGGTGCGCTCCCTCTCCCCTTAGACCCTCGACCCAGCTCCGCCTAATCCGCCAGCACCTTGCGGTCGATCTCGGCCACCGTGTTAACGCCGCACAGGCCCATCGTCGTCAAGAGCTCGTTGCGGATGATGTCGATGGCCTTGGCGACGCCGGCTTGGCCGCCGGCGCCGAGGCCGTAGGCATAGGCACGGCCGAGCATGCAGGACTTGGCACCGAGCGCGAGCGCGCGCATCACGTCCTGGCCGGAGCGGATGCCGCCATCGAACATGATCTCGATCTTGTCGCCGACTGCTTCCGCAATGCCGGGCAGCACGTGGATCGAGGACGGCGCGCCGTCGAGCTGGCGGCCGCCGTGGTTGGAGACGACCAGCGCCTGCGCGCCGGTGGCGGCCGCGAGCTTGGCGTCCTCGATGTCGTGGATGCCCTTGATGATCAGCTTGCCTGGCCAGATCGAGCGGATCCAGTCGACGTCCTTCCAGTTCAGCGAGGTGTCGAACTGCGCCGCGGTCCAGGCCGAGAGCTTGGTCAGGTCCTCGGTGTTCTTCACGTGGCCGGCGATGTTGCCGAACGTGCGGCGCTTGCCCTGCAGCACGCCCTGCACCCAGGCCGGCCTGATCGCGAAATCGAACAGCTTCGACAGCGTCCATTCCGGCGGCACGCTCATGCCGTTCTTGATGTCCTGGTGACGTTGGCCGATCACCTGCAGGTCGACGGTCAGGCATAGTGCGCTGCACTTCGCGGCGATCGCGCGCTCGACCAGGGCCTTGATGAAGCCGCGGTCCTTCATGACGTAGAGCTGGAACCAGAACGGCTTCTCGACGCTAGCAGCGATGTCCTCGATCGAGCAGATCGACATCGTGCTCTGCGTGAACGGGATGCCGGCGGCCTGCGCCGCGCGGCAGGCGTGAATCTCGCCGTCGCCGTGCTGCATGCCCAGGAGGCCGACCGGCGCCAGGATCAGCGGCATCGACGCGGGCTCGCCGAGGATCGTCGTCGACAGATCGCGCTTGGACACGTCGACCAGGATGCGCTGGCGGAATTTGATCTTCTGCAGATCGTCGCGGTTGGCGCGCAGCGTCTCCTCGGCATAGGAGCCGCGATCGGCGTAGTCGAAGAAGGCTTTGGGCACGCGGCGCTTGTGCAGCAGGCGCAGGTCTTCAATGCAGGTGACGTGTTTCATCGCGGTCTTCGGCTCCCCACCGGCGTCTCGTTTCTTAAGGCTGGGGCAGTCATCTAGCATCTTTGCGGCGCCTGCCAAATCCAACTTGGGAACCGCAACGGCGTCTGGGCAAGGCAGGGCAAACTGCGTGCGTCACGCAACACGACGTCGGGGCTGCCGGAGCGAGCACATTCCGGCTGCGGCGGGCTCCGGCGGGCGAGCCCTCCGGAGCCGTCAGGTCGAATGAAAAATTAGCCTTAACAACGGCTTACAGAGGCTATGGCGGTTTCGTGGTAATGATTCATCATATTTTTTGAAGCCATCTTAGCCTTAAGGCGACTATAACCCGCGGGCTGACCGGCAGGGCGGCTCCCGTGATTCGCACCCGCCGGTAACGAAATCCAGAAGCCGTTGCTGGGGGTCATATGAGCCGTAACTATTTCGGGACCGATGGGATTCGTGGCCGCGCCAACGGCCTGATCACGCCGGAACTCGCGCTCAAGGTGGGGCAGGCCGCAGGTCTTCTGTTCCAGCGCGGCGAGCACCGCCACCGCGTGGTGATCGGCAAGGATACGCGCCTCTCCGGGTACATGATCGAATACGCCATGGTGGCCGGCTTCACCTCGGTCGGCATGGACGTGCTGCTGGTCGGCCCGATGCCGACGCCGGCGGTCGCGATGCTCACCAAGTCGATGCGCGCCGATCTCGGCGTCATGATCTCGGCTTCGCACAATCTGTTCGAGGACAACGGCATCAAGCTGTTCGGGCCGCAGGGTTTCAAGCTGTCCGACGATGTCGAGAGGCAGATCGAGCAACTGCTCGATGAATCGCTCGACAAGAAGCTGGCGCAGAGCGCGAGCCTCGGCCGCGCCCGCCGCATCGACGGCGTGCACGATCGCTACATCGAATTCGCCAAACGCACCCTGCCGCGCGACCTCTCGCTCGACGGCCTGCGCGTCGTGGTCGATTGCGCCAATGGCGCGGCCTACAAGGTCGTGCCCGAGGCGCTGTGGGAGCTCGGCGCCGACGTGATCTCGATCGGCGTCGATCCGGACGGCTTCAACATCAACAAGGAATGCGGCTCGACCTCGCCGGAGGCGCTGTGCCGCAAGGTGCGTGAGATGCGCGCCGACATCGGCATCGCGCTCGACGGCGACGCGGATCGCGTGATCCTGGTCGATGAGCGCGGCCACATCGTCGATGGCGACCAGCTGCTCGCGGTCATCGCGCAGAGCTGGAAGGAGGACGGCCGCCTGGCGCGCGCCGGTATCGTCGCGACCGTGATGTCCAATCTCGGTCTCGAGCGCTTCCTGCAGGGGCAGGGGCTCGAACTGGTGCGCACGCCGGTCGGCGACCGCTACGTTCTCGAGCGCATGCTGGCCGACGGCTACAATCTCGGCGGCGAGCAGTCGGGCCATATCATTCTCTCGGACTACGCGACCACGGGGGACGGCTTCGTCGCCGCGCTGCAGGTGCTGGCGACGGTGCAGAGGCTGCGCCGTCCGGTGTCCGAGGTCTGCCACCGCTTCGATCCGCTGCCGCAGATCCTCAAGAATGTGCGCTATCGCAGCGGCAAGCCGCTCGACGCGGACGAGGTGAAGTCGGCGATCGATACCGGACAGAAGCGCCTCAACGGCCATGGCCGACTGCTCGTGCGCTCCTCCGGCACCGAGCCGGTGATCCGCGTGATGGGCGAGGGCGACGACCGCGACCTGGTCGAGGAGGTCGTCGACGAGATCGTGGCCGCGGTGGGCAATGCGGCGGCTGCTGCCGCCTGATCACCGGCGATCATATTTTCGATTGTGGCCTGTCATCGTCAGATGGCAGGCCTTTTTGCTGGCTCACGATCTTCTCGCGTCCGAGTACGTCGCCAGGATGCTTCTGATCGCGTCGTTCAACCATTTCGTACGGCGGATCGGTATTTGGAAGGCATGGCTTCGCCATGAGCCGGGTCGGTCGACTAATTAGTTCGCATTGCCTGCACCGCCCGGCGCAGCCGCTAACGATCTGTTAGGATGAGTTGTCCGGCCGTTAACGGTTCCCGCTCGCTCATGGAAAATCAACCTTAATTATTAGGGTTAAGCGCCGCTTAAGCATTTGGTGCGATTGTACGGCCGTCAGTTGTGATGTGGGGCCTGGTTCTCGATTGCCTCACCGGCCAAAGGGACGAAGCCAATGCGTAGCGTTATGTCTTTGATCGCCGCCGGAGCGGCCTCTCTGTTTTCCACTCTGGCCTTTGCGGCCGACATGCCCATCATGCCGCCTCCGGTCTACGCGCCGCCGCCGGCGGCCGATTTCGGTGGCTGGTACCTGCGCGGCGACATCGGTTTCAGCAATCAGAAGGTCAAGGACGTTCACTATTCGCGCGAATCCGCCTACACGCCGATGACGTCGTTCAATCAGACCTCGGCGTTCGATACCGCGGGCATCTACGGCGTCGGCGTCGGCTATCGCTTCAACAGCTGGTTCCGCGCCGACGTCACCGGCCAGTATCGCGGCAATTCGAACTTCAAGGCCACCGACCGCTTCAACGCGACGGCGGGCGGCGTGCCCTATAGCGGCATCGACAATTACAGCGGCAGCAAGTCGGAATGGCTGGTGCTTGCCAACGCCTATGTCGATCTCGGCACCTGGTGGTGCGTGACGCCGTTCATCGGCGCGGGCGTCGGTGGTGCGCGGGTGACGGTCTCGAACTTCACCGACACGGGCATCAACAACCTGCCGTTCACGACCACCAGTTTCGCAACGGCGCCGACCTCCTCGAAATGGAATTTCGCCTGGGCGGCCCATGCCGGTCTGGCTTACAACGTTAATCCCAACCTGGTGCTGGAGCTGGCCTACAGCTACGTCGATCTCGGCCAAGGCCAGACCGGCGTCCTGTCCGACTATGTCGGCAACACCACCGGCAACGTCTTCAAGTTCAAGGACATCACCTCGCACGACCTGAAGCTCGGCGTGCGCTGGAACTTCGACCAGCCCCCGCCGCCGCCCATGCCGGCGCTGATCCGCAAGGGCTGAGTCGAGCGATCGTCCTCACTGCAATCGAACGAACGGCGCGGGCCTCCCGCGCCGTTTTTGCGTTTTCTGATCGGGCGAATCGCGCGCGATTCCGCTGAAAGAATTTCCGTGCAGGGCGCTGCGACAACGAATGATTAAGGTTAACGCGCGATGATCGGAACAGAGAGTCAAGTGCTGATTGGAGCGTTGCGATGCGTAGCCTGGTGGTGGCGGTTTCGGTGTGCGGCATGATCTCTGCGGCCCAGGCCGCGGACTTGGCCGACCTTCCGATCCTGCGCGGTGGCCTGACCGAGGGCCTCAACAATTCGCGGGTCAACTGGGACGGCTACTACGTCGGCGTCCAGGGCGGCTACGGCTCGTCCGACGAGAACTTCAACGGCTCGACGAAGAACATGACGGCGGCGGTGTTGGCCAACACGCTGATCGAGAGCCAGATGCAGGTCTCGTCCTGGAACCCGAACCTCGGCAAGCAATCCTCGCGCGCATCGGGCTTCGGCGCCTTCGTCGGCTACAACAGTCAGTGGGACGACGTCGTGCTCGGCGTCGAGGCGAGCTATCTGCACGGCAAATACGGCGGCATGGCCTCTTCGAGCCGCACGCTCGTCAGCACGGCCGCACTGACCGACGGCAACTTCCACGCCGTGACGTCGACGCAGTCCTCGCAGATCTCGATCACCGACATGGCGACGATCCGCGGTCGTGCCGGCTATGCGATGGGCTGCTTCCTGCCCTACGCATTTTTCGGCCTTGCACTCGGCAACGCAGATATCGGCCAGTCCGTGACGGTTCAGGACCGGGTCAGCACGACCTTTCTCGGCACCTACACGCCGCTTGCGCCGCTCAGCGCCAACAACCTTCAGCACAATCACCTGATCTACGGCTACAGCGCCGGTCTCGGCGTCGACGTCAATCTGGTCGGCGGCCTGTTTGCGCGGGCCGAATACGAATACGTCCGCTTCACCTCGACGGTCGACACCAGCATCAATACGGTGCGCGCGGGCCTCGGCTACAAGTTCTGAGCTGATTGCAAGCCTGTCCTGTATGCCGATGTCCATCAGCATCCGTCCTGCGCAGCGCGACGACGTCGCTGCCATTGTCGCCATGCTCGCCGACGATCATCTCGGTCGGGCGCGCGAACGCCTCGAGCAGCCGTTGCCGCAGTCCTACTACGACGCGTTCGAGACGATCGCGCGGGATGGGAACATCACCCTGATCGTTGCCGAGGAGGCGGGCCGGGTGGTCGGCTGCCTGCAACTCTGCATCCTGCCCGGGCTCAGCTCGCAAGGTGCGTCGCGCGCGCTGGTCGAGGATGTTCGGGTCGCCACCGACCGCCGCAGCCGCGGCATCGGCGAGCAGCTGCTGCAATGGGCGATCGCCGAGGCGCGCAAGCAGCGCTGCAATCTGGTCGAGCTGATGACGCATCAAAGCCGCACCGACGCGCAGCGCTTCTACGGGCGGCTCGGCTTCGCCAAGAGCCATTTCGGCATGGTGATGCGGTTCTGATCAGCGCGGCAGGCGGTAGGCCGCGACGGCGTTCGGGCCGAACGCCTTGTCGCGGATGTCCGAGCCGAGCTGTGTCAGGCAGTGCTCGAGCGCCTGCTTGATTTCACGGTAGCTGCCGGCGAGCAGGCAGACCGGCCAGTCCGAGCCGAACATCAGCCTGTCGGCGCCGAAGCAGCGCGCCACATGTGTCACATAGGGCTGCAGCCGCTCCGCGTCCCAGTCGGTCCAGACGGCTTCCGTGGCGAGCCCCGACACCTTGCACCAGACATTGCCGCAGGCCGCGAGCTCGGCGATGCGATCGGCCCAGTCCTGATCGAAGCCGGTGGCGATCGGCGGCTTGGCGGCGTGGTCCAGCACGAAGCGCGCCCTCGGAAAAGCGCGCACCGTCGCAATCGCCGCCGGCAGCTCGCGCGTGCGCACCAGCAGATCGTAGGTCAAATCGCGGGCGAACACGATGTCGAGGCCGCGCCTGACGTCGCCGCGAAAGATCCATGCCGGGTCGGCCTCGTCATGGACCTGGTGGCGGATGCCGACCAGCCTGTCCCCGCCGGGCAGGCCGCGCAGTCGGTCGATCGTTGGTCCCACCGATGGATCGGTCAGCTCGACCCAGCCGACGACACCGGCGACGAACGGCGTCGCATGGGCAATGCGCAGGAATTCCTCGGTCTCGTCGAGCGACGACCGGGTCTGCACCAGGATGCTGGCGTCGAGACCGTTCTCGGCGAGCAGCGGGGCGAGATCGGCGGGACCGAACGGCCGGCGGATCGGCGCCAGCGCGTCACCGGCCATCCATGGATAGTCGGCGCGACCGGGATCCCAGAAGTGCTGATGCGCATCGATGACGCGGCTCATGGCGCCTCTCCCGGCAGCGGCGCGCGGGCGTCGACCAGGTCGCTGGCGCGCAGGTCGCGCCAGAACGCGGGTGGGATCGGCGCGTGCGCCAGCGCGATGTTGTCGGCCGCCTCCTGCGCATTGCGCGCGCCCTGCAGGCCGACGGTCACCGCGGGATGGGCCAGGCAGAACTGGATCGCGGCCGCCTTGAGCTCGATGCCGTGCTGCCTGCACAGCGCGTCGAGCTGGCGTGCCCGCGCCACCAGGGCGGCATCGGCATCCTCGTAGTTGAACTTCGCCGGCCCATGAGGATTGGCGAGGATGCCGCTGTTGTAGATGCCGCCGAGGATGATGGCGATGTTCTGCCTCTCGCAGATCGGAAACAGCGCCGTCAGCGCACCCTGGTCGAGCAGCGTGTAACGGCCCGCCAGGAGAAAGCAGTCGACCGGAACTGCTTCGGCAAAGCGCGCCAGCATCTCGGACTGGTTCATGCCGGCGCCGATCGCCTTGATGCTGTCGTCGTCGCGCAGCCGCTGCAGCGCGCGAAAGGCGCCGGCCACGGCCGCGTCGTAGTGATCGTCGGGATCGTGCACGAGCAGGATGTCGATGCGATCCAGGCCGAGCCGGACCAGGCTCTCCTCGACCGAACGCATCACGCCGTCATAGGAGTAGTCGAATTGTGGCCGCAGCGGCGGCGTGCCCTTGTAGTGCGGGTCTTCGCCCGAGGCCGTCGCGTCCGGCCGCAACAGCCGGCCGACCTTGGTCGAGATCACGTAGCTGTCGCGCGGCTGCCGGCGCAAGAACGCGCCGAGCCGCTGCTCGGCGAGGCCGAAGCCGTACAGCGGCGCGGTGTCGTAGAAGCGCACGCCGCGCGACCACGCCGCGGCGATCGTGGCTTCGGCATCGCCATCGCTGACCGGCGCGAACAGGCCGCCGAGCGGCGCCGTGCCGAGGCCGAGACGGGTGATGTCGAGCGAGCTCCTCCCGAGACGGACGCGTTCCATTCTTCTATCCTTGTTGTTCGGCGCGTGCAGATCGCGTCATTGTGCATGGATGCGTTCGACGAAACAATGACGTCGCATGGTGCAGCACAACGAAGAGGAGGGGACGATGTCGGCGATCAATCCACTGACGGCCTTCGGAGTCGTGCTGGCGACGGCGGCGACCGACGCGGTCTACGTGATGTTCACGTCGGCGGTCGTCGCCAAGCGGCGCGTATCGGCCGCGACCTGGAGCTCGATCTGGTACATGCTCTCGTCATTCGCCGTGATCAGCTACACGGAGAACTGGATCTACGTCGCGTTCGCTGCGGTCGGCTCCTGGATCGGCGCCTACGCCTCGATGACCTTCCTGCATCGTCCTCCGGCTGGCCAGTCGCCCGTCGGTGCCGCGCCGGAATGAATTGCATTCGCTTGCATGCCAGCACGACTGCGTGAACGCCGGCGCGAGCGCGCGAAGTTCCTTGACGCGGAACGACCCTTCCCGTAATCACCGGGGCGGGACACCTCCCCCCAACGGGAGGCTTACTATCTGGAAGGATAGACGATGACTGTAGCGAAGCCCTCGCAGCGGCCTGTTGTGCCGCATTTCTCCTCCGGCCCCTGCGCCAAGCGTCCCGGATGGACCTCCGAAAATCTCAAGGACGCTCCCCTCGGCCGCTCGCATCGCGCGAAGGTCGGCAAAGCCAAGCTCAAGCAGGCGATCGAGCTGACGCGCGACGTTCTCGAAGTGCCGGCCGACTACAAGATCGGCATCGTGCCCGCGTCCGACACGGGTGCGGTCGAGATGGCGCTGTGGTCGCTGCTCGGTGCGCGGCCCGTCACTACGATCGCCTGGGAATCGTTCGGCGAAGGCTGGGTCAGCGACATCGTCAAGGAGCTCAAGCTCAAGGATGTCACCAAGCTGCATGCCGGCTATGGCGAGATTCCGGATCTGTCGAAGGTCGATCCGGCCAGCGACGTCGTCTTCACCTGGAACGGCACCACCTCGGGCGTCCGCGTTCCCAACGCCGACTGGATCAGCGCGACGCGTGAAGGCCTGACCATCTGCGATGCGACCTCCGCTGCATTCGCCCAGCCGCTTGACTGGCCGAAGCTCGACGTCGTTACCTTCTCCTGGCAGAAGGCGCTCGGCGGCGAGGCCGCGCATGGCATGCTCATCCTGTCGCCGCGCGCAGTCGAGCGTCTCGAGACCTACAAGCCGGCCTGGCCGCTGCCGAAGATCTTCCGCCTCACCAAGGGCGGCAAGCTCAATGCCGGCATCTTCGAGGGCGAGACCATCAACACGCCGTCGATGCTGTGCGTCGAGGACTATCTGGATGCGCTGACTTGGGGCAAGTCGATCGGCGGCCTGAAGGCGCTGATCGCCCGCGCCGACGCCAACACCAAGGTGCTGGCCGACTGGAAGGCGCGGACGCCGTGGATCGACTTCCTGGCGCAGGATCCCGCGATCCGCTCCAACACCTCGGTGTGCCTCAAGGTCATCGATCCCGCGATCACATCGCTGTCGGCCGATGCCCAGGCGGAGTTCGCCAAGAAGCTGGTGGCGCTGGTCGAGAAGGAAAACGCCGGCTTCGACTTCGCACACTATCGCGATGCGCCGGCTGGCCTGCGCATCTGGTGCGGCGCCACGGTGGAAGCCAGCGACGTCGCGCTGCTGACGCAGTGGATCGACTGGGCGTTCGCCGAGGCCAAGGCCGCGCTGCCGAAGGCCGCCTGAGGCGCTCCGCGTAGGGTGGGCAAAGGCGCAACGCGCGGTGCCCACCAATTATCTCACCTGACGCGAGAGAGCGGTGGGCACGCTTCGCTTTGCCCACCCTGCAGCTTTCACCTCATTCCGGCGCCGTGCGCCGCCCCTCCGAGACGGAGGCGTGAAGGAACATCGTCATGACCAAACCCAAAGTTCTCATCTCTGATGCGCTCTCGCCCGCCGCCGTGCAGATCTTCAAGGATCGCGGCATCGAGGTCGACTTCCAGCCCAATCTCGGCAAGGACAAGGACAAGCTCGCCGACATCGTCGGCGACTATGACGGCCTTGCGATCCGCTCCGCCACCAAGGCCACGGCCAAGATCATCGAGCGCGCCAAGCGGCTCAAGGTGATCGGCCGCGCCGGCATCGGCGTCGACAATGTCGAAATCCCCGCGGCAACCGCCAAGGGCATCATCGTGATGAACACGCCGTTCGGCAATTCGATCACGACCGCCGAGCATGCGATCACGATGATGCTGTCGCTGGCGCGCGAGATCCCGCAGGCCGACGCCTCGACCCAGGCCGGCAAGTGGGAGAAGAACCGCTTCATGGGCGTCGAGATCACCGGCAAGACGCTGGGCGTGATCGGCTGCGGCAATATCGGCTCGATCGTCTGCGACCGTGCGCAGGGCCTGCGCATGAAGGTGATCGGCTTCGATCCGTTCCTCACCGAGGAGCGCGCGCTCGATCTCGGCGTCGAGAAGGTCGAGCTCGAGGAGCTGCTGAAGCGCGCCGATTTCATCACGCTGCACACGCCGCTGACCGACAAGACCCGCAACATCATCGATGCCGCGGCGATCGCCAAGATGAAGCAGGGCGTGCGCATCATCAATTGCGCCCGCGGCGGCCTGATCGACGAGCAGGCGCTGCTCGCGGCGCTCAACAGCAAGCATGTCGCGGGTGCCGCGCTCGACGTGTTCGCCGAGGAGCCGGCCACCAGCAATCCGCTGTTCGGCCATGCCAACGTGATCTGCACGCCGCATCTCGGCGCCTCGACCACGGAAGCGCAGGAGAACGTCGCGCTGCAGATCGCCGAGCAGATGTCGGACTACCTGCTCACCGGCGCGATCTCGAACGCGATCAACTTCCCGTCGATCACGGCCGAGGAAGCGCCCAAGCTGAAGCCGTTCATCGCGCTCGCCGAGAAGCTCGGCTCGTTCGCGGGCCAGCTCACCGAAAGCAGCATCACTAAGATCCAGATCACCTATGAAGGCCACGTCGCCGAGATGAAGACCCGGGCGCTGACCTCGGCGGTGCTGGCCGGACTGCTGCGGCCGATGCTGGGCGAGGTCAACGTCGTGTCGGCGCCGGTGATCGCCAAGGAGCGCGGCATGATCGTCGACGAGGTGCTGCGCGCCGGCGAGAGCGACTATGAGAGCCTGATCACGGTCGCGGTCACCACCGAGCACCAGGAGCGCGCGGTGTCGGGCACGGTCTACGCCGACGGCAAGCCGCGCCTCGTCGACATCAAGGGCATCCGTGTCGACGCCGAGTTCGGCAAGTCGATGATCTACGTCACCAACGAGGACAAGCCGGGCTTCATCGGCAAGTTCGCAAGCCTCCTGGGCGATGCCAAGATCAACATCGCGACCTTCCATCTCGGCCGCGTCGCGCCGGGCAGCGACGCGATCGCGCTGGTCGAGGTCGACGGTGCGGTGCCGGCCGATCTGCTCGCCAAGATCCAGGCGCTGCCGCAGGTCAAGCAGGCCAAGGCGCTGGCGTTCTGATCGTCCGATGAGATGAGTTGCAACGGCGGCGCGGCCTCTGGCCCTGTCGCCGTTGCGACTCTGAAGGGCCATCGAGCGACCGGCCCTTCAAGCCGTCGATTGAACCCGGCTTTCTTTCCCTGCGTCTAACGCCCGATGAAGGACCGGCTGACCCGGTCCCGTGGGCGTTGGGCTGCGGAGAAAGTGATGACCATGCGAAACAAGGGCCTGCTTGCCACGGGTCTCGTCCTGGGTGCTGCGCTGACGGCGGTGCCCGGCCATGCGGCAAACGTCGATACGACCTCCACCGTCGATGCCGTGACGGTCTATCCGGATGGCGCGACGGTGACCCGGGTCATCTCGCTCGACCTTCCCGCAGGTGACAGCACCGCGATCGCCAAGGACTTCCCGCTCGGCCTCGATGCGTCCTCGCTGCGCGTGGAAGGCGAGGCCGGCACCAAGCTCGTGATCGGCACCGTCGACGCCAAGCCGCCGCGTGCGGCGCCGCCCGTCAACCTGCCCGACATCGACAAGCGCATCGAAGCGCTGCAGGACGAGCGTGCCAATCTCGACGGCGCGATTGCAGCGGCTGTTGCGCGCAAGAAATTTGCCGAGCGTTTTGCCGAGGCATCGCCGGCCGGGCTCGGCGAGAAGGGCGAGGCGCGTCCGATCACGGAATGGCGTGCCGCGTTCGCCGCCGTTGCCGACGAGGTCGGACAGGCCGACGCGGCGATCCGTGATGCGGAGCGCAAGCAGCGCGACATCGATCGCGAGATCGCGCGCCTGCAGGACAATCTCACGACGAAGCCCCCGAGCAAGCTGGAGGTGCGGATCGAATTGTCGGCGGCGGCAGCGACCAAGGCGACCTTGCGCGTGACCTACGCGGTGCGCAATGCCCGCTGGGTGCCGCTCTATGACGCGCGTCTCGACACGTCGGCGAAGGACCACAAACCGGCTCTCGAGCTGGTGCGACGCGCCGAGATCCAGCAGGCCACCGGCGAGGACTGGCCCGAGGTCGCGCTCACGGTTTCGACGGTGCGGACCGGACGCGGCGGCAGTGCGCCCGAGCTCAGGACGATCATCGCGCAATATCCGCCGCCGCCACCGCCAGCGCCGAAGCCGGCCGCCGTGAGCGCGGCACGAGGACTCATGGAGAGCCGGCAGGAGTTTCGCTTTAACGGAGGGACGACGTTCGGAGATGTCGCGGACAAGGCCGTCGAGCAGCAGACGGTCGCGGAGATCAGCGCCTTCCAGACCGTCTTCCGTCTTCCCGGACGCGTCAGCGTCGGTGCCAATGATGGCGCGAAGAGCCTGCGCATCTCCACCGCGACGATCACGCCCGAACTGACGATCCGTTCCGCGCCCGTCATCGATCCCACCGCCTATCTCGAAGCGAGCTTCCCACAGGCGGAGGACGCGCCGCTGCTGCCGGGCAAGGTCTCGATCTATCGCGACGGCATGTTCGTCGGCACCAGCAAATTGGCCGCCGCGGGCAAGGATGAGCCCGTTCGTCTCGGCTTCGGGGCCGACGACAAGGTCAAGGTCGAGCGTAGTGTCGTCAAGCGCAACGAAGGCTCGGCCGGCCTGATCGTGACGACGGCGAAGATCGACGAGCGCGCCTTCAAGACGACGGTCCGCAACGCGCATGATTTCCCGGTCAAGGTCGCGATCCAGGATCAGCTGCCGGTCAGCGAGAACGAAGAGATCACGGTCGAGATGCTTCCTGCGACCACGCCGCCGGTCTCGACCAACGTCCGCGACCGGCGTGGCGTCGTCGAATGGGTGATCGACGCCAAACCCGGCGAGACCAAGGATATCGCCTTCGCCTGGCGCGTGCGCTGGCCGAAGGACAAGTCGATCGTGATGCAGCCGTCGGGCTGAGTGCCGGGCGGGGGGACTGGTGCCGCTTGATCCATGACAAGCCGCCCGGTCCCGGTCCTGTTATGCGCGAGTGGAACCCCGTTGATCACGTCCTGTCCGGCCGTGATCAATCTCGACCGAGAGCGCCGACATGGAATCCGACCCGAACACCCGCAAGCAGGCCGTCGCCGTCGGCTACATCTTCCTCGCCGGCGTCGGCATGCTGCTGCTGCAGTGGCTGCTGACGACCTACAACACGGTCGAGACCATTCCATACAGCCAGTTCGAGCAATTGATCGAGCAGGGCAAGATCTCCGAGGTGTCGGTCAGCCAGGACACCATCCAGGGGAAGTTCAAGGACAAGCAGTCCGACGGCAAGACGTCGTTCATCACCGCGCGCGTCGATCCGCCGCTGGCCGAGAAGCTCGCCGCGAAGGGCGTGAAGGTGACCGGCGTGCCCTCGGGCGGGCTGATCCAGACGCTGCTGTCCTGGGTCGTGCCGGCGCTGATGTTCTATCTCATCTGGGTGTTCCTCGGCCGCAAGGTGATGGACCGCCAAGGCTTCGGCGGTCTGATGTCGATCGGCAAGTCGCGCGCCAAGGTCTATGTCGAGACCGACACCAAGGTCACCTTCGCCGATGTTGCAGGGGTCGACGAGGCCAAGTTCGAGCTGCAGGAGGTCGTGCAGTTCCTGAAGGATCCGAAGAGCTATGGCCGGCTCGGCGCACACGTCCCCAAGGGCATCCTGCTGGTCGGCCCGCCCGGCACCGGCAAGACCCTGCTCGCGCGCGCGGTGGCGGGCGAAGCGGGGGTGGCGTTCTTCTCGATCTCCGGATCCGAGTTCGTGGAGATGTTCGTCGGCGTCGGCGCTGCCCGCGTGCGCGATCTGTTCGAGCAGGCCCGCAAGGCCGCGCCTTGCATCATCTTCATCGATGAGCTCGACGCGCTCGGCCGCAGCCGAACCGCGGGTGGCCAACTCGGCGGCTACGATGAGAAGGAGCAGACGCTCAATCAATTGCTGGCGGAGCTCGACGGCTTCGACCCAAGCTCCGGCGTCATCCTGCTCGCCGCCACCAACCGGCCGGAGATCCTCGATCCCGCGCTCATGCGCGCCGGCCGCTTCGATCGCCAGGTGCTGGTCGACCGTCCTGACAGGGGCGGGCGGCTCGCAATTCTCAAGGTGCATGTCCGCAAGATCACGGTCGCCGACAGCGTCGATCTCGACAAGGTCGCGGCACTGACGGCCGGCTTCACCGGCGCCGACCTCGCCAATCTGATCAACGAGGCGGCGATCGCGGCGACCCGCCGCAAGGGTCACGAGGTGACGTTCGACGATTTCACGATGGCGATCGAGCGCATCGTCGCCGGCATCGAGAAGAAGAGCCGCGTGCTCAGTCCCGCCGAGCGCCGCCGTGTCGCCTATCACGAGATGGGCCACGCGCTGGTCGCGGCCAATCTCGTCGGCGTCGATCCGGTGCAGAAGGTCTCGATCATTCCGCGCGGTGTCGGCGCGCTCGGCTACACGATGCAGCGCCCGACCGAGGATCGCTTTCTGCTCGCGGTCAGCGAGCTGAAGAACCGCATTGCCGTCCTGATGGGCGGCCGCGCCTCGGAGCAGTTGATCTTCGACGGCGACGTGTCGACCGGCGCCGCCGACGATCTGCAGCGCGCGACCGAGATCGCCATCGAGATGGTCACCAAATACGGGATGGATGCGACTGTCGGGCAGCGCACTTACGCGCCGCGTCCACAGATCTCGTTCCTGCAGCCGCAGGATCAGATCGTGTCGGCGGCCGAGGAGACCGGGCGCGAGATCGACCTCGCGGTGCGGGATCTGATCGCAGACGGCGATGCCCGTGCCAGGGCGATTCTCGAAAGCCATCGCCCGGACCTCGAGCGCGGCGTCGCCCTCCTGATCGCCAAGGAGACGCTGACCGCCGAGGAGTTCGCGCCATTGCGGCCCGCCTCCGCCGCGGTCCCGGCCCCGGATGCCGTTGTCCCGAGCTGATCCGGGTTTCTACGGGGGCGCGTTCGCAACCGAACTCTAACCATCACCTGATCAGTTAACCGGCAGCTCACCTTGACAGATCGAGGCCGTCGATCGGGGACCGGGCGGAGTTCTTTGCGTGCTGCTGAACAACCTGAAGATTGCCCCCAAGCTCGCCATCGTCGTCGGCGTCGCGATGCTGGGCCTTGCCGCGGCCGGTACGTTTGCCGGCACTCTGATGCAAAAGGAGATGGTCAATGCCCGCATCGAACAGTGCCGGGCGATCGTCGAGACCGCGCGTAACATGGCCCTCGGCCTCATCAAGGATGTCGAAGCCGGCAAATTGACGAAGGAGGCTGCGCTCGACGAGTTCGTCGATCGCGGGAGAACGATGACCTTCGACAAGGGCACGGGCTATCTGTTCGCCTATACGATGGACGGCAATGTGGTGCTGTCCCAGGATCCGAAGCAGCGCGGCTCGAACGTGATCGATTTCGAGCTCAACGGCCGCAAGCTCGTCGTCGAGCTGCGCGACGGCGTTGCCAAGGATGGCGAAGTCACCTTGCACTACGAATATCTGCGTCCCGGTCAGGAGCAGCCGACCCGCAAGATCTCCTATGCGGTGATGATTCCCGGCTGGAATACGTTCGTGGGCACCGGCGTCTATGTCGACGATCTCGACGCGAAGATGAAGCCGTTGAAATGGCTGATCTGGATGGCCTGCGCAGGCATCGCGGTCGTCGCCGGCGGGATCGCCTGGCTGATCAGCCGCAGCATCAGCGTGCCGCTCGATCGTCTCGGCGTCCGCATGCGCGAGATCGCCGACGGCCGGCTCGAGGGCGAGATTCCCGGTGTCGGCCGCGGCGACGAGATCGGCGGGATGGCCGCGACCGTCCAGATCTTCAAGGACAACGCGCTGCGGATGCGCGAGCTCGAGCAGGCCGAGGCCGCCACCCAGCAGCGCGCGGCCGCCGAGCGGACCGCGGCCATGCAGAACCTCGCAGCCGACTTCGAGCGCAGCGTCAATGGCATCGTCCGCTCGGTGGCGTCGGCGGCCGAGGGCATGCAGCACACCGCGCAGTCGATGACCTCGACCGCGAGCGATGCCAGCTCGCGCGCTTCGACCGTCAGCGCCGCCACCCAGAGCGCCAACGACAATGTCGGCACGGTCGCCGCCGCGGCCGAGGAGCTGTCGAGCTCGGTCAACGAGATTTCGCGCCAGGTCGCCCGCTCCAGCGAGATCGCGAGCAAAGCCGTGGGCGACGCGGAGCGCACCAATGCCACCGTTCAGGTGTTGTCGACCGGTGCCGAGAAGATCGGCGAGGTCGTCAAGCTGATCCATTCGATCGCAGCGCAGACCAACCTGCTGGCGCTGAACGCCACGATCGAAGCCGCCCGCGCCGGCGAATCCGGCAAGGGTTTTGCGGTCGTCGCTTCGGAGGTGAAGGCGCTCGCCAACCAGACGGCGAAGGCGACCGAGGAGATTTCGGCGCAGGTCGCGGCGATGCAGACCTCGACCCAGGATGCGGTCACCGCCATCAGCGGCATCACCCAGACCATCGCGCAGATGAGCGAGATCACCAATTCGATCTCGACCTCGATCGCGCAGCAGGGCGACGCGACGCGCGAGATCGCGCGCAACATCCAGTCGGTCGCGGCCGGCTCCAACGAGATCAGCGCCCATATCGGCGGCGTCACCAAGGCGGCGGAAGCGACGGGCATGGCCGCCTCGGAAGTGCTGTCGAGCGCACGTGAGCTCGACAGCCAGTCGGGCCTGCTGCAGCAGGCCGTCGATGGCTTCATGGCAAAGGTGCGAACGGCCTGAGGCGGCTTGGAACGGACCCCACGCTCAGGCCATCTTGGGGCCGCCCGTGCGCGAGGCGATGATCACGCCCGCGATGACCAGCGCATAGCCCATGAGGTGGAACAGCCTGAGCTCCTCGCCGAGCAGCAGGATCGCCAGCACCGAGCCGAACAACGGGACCAGGTGCAGGAACGGCGCGGCGCGGTTCGGTCCGATCAGGCTGATGCCGCGGTTGAAGAACAGATAGGCCAGCGTCGAGGCGAAGACGACGACATAGCCGAGCGTCGCGATCGAGAGCAGGTCGGGCGCGAGCACGAACCCGGAGGAATATTCCCAGACCGCCAGCGGCAGCAGCAGAACGGCGCCGAGCGCCGTGCAGGACGAGATCAGCGACAACTGGTGCACCGCCGGCCGCCGCGTCATGGCGGCGGAGTAGAGGCCGAACACCAGCAATGCGCCCGCGAACATCAGGTCGCCGCGGTTGAACTGGATGCCCGCGAGCGCACCGAGATCGCCGCGCGTCAGGATCACCAGCACGCCGCTCAGCGACATCGCGATGCCTGCGAACTGGGCCAGGCTCAGCCTGACGCCGAACAGCAGCAACGACCACAGCGCCACGAACAGCGGCGTCGACGATTGGATCAGCAGCCCGTTGAGCGCCTGGGTGTATTGCATGGCCCAATAGGACAGCGCGTTGTTGATCGCGAATCCGGTCAGCGCCAGCAGCAGCAGAAGCGGCCAGTGCGCGAGCAGCGTGCGCCAGTCGCGCGCCAGGTGCGTGCGTGCGAACGGCCACAGCATCAGGAAGGTCCCGATCCAGCGGATGCACGACAGCGTCAGCGGCGGCACGTGCCCGGCGACGTAGCGCGCGAGCACGATGTTGCCGGCCCAGAACAGCGAAGCCAGCGTGAGCAGCACGTAAGGCTGGTTGTTGAGCCAGGCGAGCGGCGATGATGGCTTGATGTCGTCGGCGGGCAAGGGAGGCGGGACGCTCTGGCGGGGGGAGGACGCAAGGTGGGCCAAATCGCGGCGCTGCGCAATGCGCCGCCGGGGATTGGTGCCATGCAGGCGCCGTCGCCCGGGAGCAGCGTCTCACGTCGCCTGTTTGCGCGACGCCACGAACACGCCGGCCAGCACCAGGGCAAAGCCGATCACGTGGAAGATCTGCGGCTGCTCGCCGAGGAACACGAAGGCCATGATCGAGCCGAACACCGGCACCACGTGAAAGAACGGCGCGGCGCGGTTGGCGCCGATCAGGAGCACGCCGCGGTTGAAGCAGAGATAGGCGATCGTCGAAGGAAAGATCGCGACGTAGAGCAGCGACAACAGGTTCTGCGCGTCGAACGCCATGACCGGCCGCGCGTGGAGTTCCCAGATCAGCAGCGGAATGAGGCTGGCTGCACCGCAGCCGAAGGTGAAGGCGACCATCGACAGGCCGTGGATCTGCGGCCGCTTGATCGTCAGCACCGAGTAGAAGCCGAACACCGCCATCGCCAGCAGGAAGATCAGGTCCCCTCTGTTGAAGCTGATGTCGGCCAGCGCGGTGGGGTGACCGCGGGTCAGGATGAGCAGCACGCCCACGAGCGACAGCACGATGCCGATGGCCTGCGCCAGGGTCAGGTGCACGCGCAGCAGCAGCATCGACCAGATTGCCACGATGAGCGGACCAGCCGACTGCAGCAGCAGGGTGTTGAGGGCCTGCGTATATTCGAGCGACCAGTATTGCAGCGTGTTGAAGGCGCCGATGCCCGTCACGGACAATGCGATCATGATGCCGAGCCGCGACCGGATCGCGGGCCAGTCCTGGCGCAGCTGTTTCCAGGCGAGCGGCAGGATCAGCAGGAAGGCCAACGACCAGCGCAGGAACGACAACGTCACCGGCGGGATGTGGCCGGCGGCGAGCCGGCCGACGATCGAGTTGCCGGCCCAGCACAGCGCCGTGATGCTCAGCAATACGTAGGGCTGGTTGGCGATCCAGCCGGGCGCGGCGGACGCGGTGCGGTCGGCGGCAGACATGCGGCGCTGTAGGACCCGGTTGATGCGCCGCGGCAATCGGCCCGGCGATCCCAGGCCGAAGTTTCTCCCCGGCTGGGTCGACAGACACCAATTGCAGCTGCCTATCAAGAGGGCAGATGCATCGCGACCATGCAGCGATGATCGTCTTCAGGAGCCGGCATGCGGGGCATGTCCACGGTGCCGTCGCCGGGGTCCGGATTGGACCGCGACGGATTTGAGACGCTCCGCACTCAGCAGATAGACGATGACGAGAGCGGCGATGGCGGCCAAGACGATGGCAGGCGGCGCAACGAAGCCGAACCAGGCGCCGGCCGGGGTGAAGGGCACGACCAGCGCGACGGCGAGCGCAGTCAGTGACGACGCCGTCAGCATCGGATCGGCGCGGTTGCTCCATGGCCGTCCGTTGGTCCGGATGATGAAGATGACGAGGATCTGGGTCGCCATCGATTCGAGGAACCAGGCGGTCCGGAACTCGTCGGGCGTCGCGTGGAACAAATACAGCAGTGCGCCGAAGGTGAGAAAATCGAACAGCGATGACAGCGGGCCCATGATCGCGGCAAAGCGCAGCAGCCGCTTCATGTCCCAGCGCTGCGGCCGCGCGGTGGCCTGCGGACTCACACGATCGAACGGGATGCCGAGCTCGGAGAGATCGTAGAGCAGGTTGTTGAGCAGGATCTGCGTCGGCAGCATCGGCAGGAACGGCAGCATGATCGAGGCGACCGCCATCGACAGCATGTTGCCGAAATTCGAGCTCGCGCCCATCCGCACGTATTTCAGGATGTTGGCGAAGGTGCGCCGTCCTTCCTCCACGCCGTCGGCGACCACCTCGAGATCGGAGGCGAGCAGGATCATGTCGGCGGCCGATTGCGCCACGCCGGTCGCCCCGTCGACCGACAGGCCGATGTCGGCCACCTTCAGTGCCGGCGCGTCGTTGATGCCGTCACCCAGGAAGCCGACGACGTGGTCCGAGGCCTGCAGCGCCTTGACGATGCGCGATTTCTGATCGGGGGCGAGCCGGCCGAACGCATCGGCCGAACGCACCTGCACCGCAAGCGCATCGTCGCTGAGCTCGGCGATGTCGCTGCCGGACAGCACGCGATCCGCTCTCAGCCCGACCAGCCCGGCCAGTCGCTTGACCACGACCGGATCGTCGCCGGACAGGATCTTCAGCGCGATGCCGGCGCGCGCAAGCTGCGCGATGGCCGCGGCTGCGGTCGGCTTGGGCGGATCGGCGAACGCGCACAGACCCTCGAAGATCAGCTCCTGCTCGTCATCGGTCTCGATCTCGCGCGGCACGCCGGTCCAGGGCCGTGACGCGATGGCGACCGTGCGCAGGCCCTCGCGCGCCAGCGCGTGGACGCGCTCGCGCATGTCGGTGCGGCCGCTGTCGTCGAGCGGCGCGACGGTGCTGCCCTGCCGCTGCTGCGTGCACAGTTCGATCACCGCCTCCGGCGCGCCCTTCACGATCAGGATCTGTTCTGCCCCGCGGATCGCCAGCACCGAGCCGAGCCGGCGCGAGAAGTCGAAGGTCTGCTGTCCGCCCAGTGTCCATCCTGCCACCTCAAGGTCCGCGCCGGCGATGAGCGCGGTGTCGAGCGAACCACGATCACCGCCGAGTGCGGCAGCGATCGCGCCGAGCTCCGCGGCTCGCGGGTCGTCGCTGCCGTCGGGCGCGATGCTTCGGGCCAGCGTGATCTCGGCTGAGGTCAATGTTCCCGTCTTGTCGGTGCACAGCACCGACATCGCGCCGAGATCATGGATCGCCGCGAGCCGCTTCACGATCACCTTGCGCTTGGCCATCCGGAGCGCGCCGCGCGACAGCGTCACGGTCGTGATCATCGGCAGCAGCTCGGGCGTCAGTCCGACGGCCAGCGCCACCGAGAACAGCAGCGAGTCGAGCACATCGCGTCCGAATACGACGCGCACCGTGAGCACGATCACGACCAGGGCCAGCGTCAGCCGCGCGATGACGAGGCCGAATTCGTGCAGGTCGCGCTCGAACGGCGTGCGGGCCTGCGCTTCGGCCAGCGCCGAGGCGGCAGCGCCGAACATCGTGTTCGGCCCGGTGTTGACGACGATCGCGACGGCCTCTCCGGTCTGGGCCACTGAGCCGCGAAACAGCACATTCGACGTGTCGTTCTCATCGCTGGGAATGCCGGCCTGTTTCGTCACGGGATAGGGCTCTCCCGTCAGCGCCGCCTCGCCGGCAGTGAAGGCCTTGCTTTCGATGATCAGCGCATCGGCAGGAACGATGTCGCCCGCGCGGACGCGCAGGATGTCTCCGGGAACGACGGCGTCGACGTCGATCTCGCGATAGACGCCGTCCCGCTTGACCTCGGCCTTCAGGGCCACGGAGCGGCGGAGCTCCTCGGCCGCCTTGACGGCATGCCCCTCCTGAACCGTATCGAGCCCGATCGACAGCGTGAGGATGAGGACGATGATGGCGCCGCCGATCACGTCGCCCGTCACCATCGAGATGATGCCGGCCACCAGCAGGATCAGCGATAGCGGCTCGAGCAGGCGGCGAAGCACGGCGCGCATCGGCCCCACGACATGGGATGGGGAGTCGGCATTCCGGCCGTAGCGTTGCAGCCGCTGCCCGGCGTCGGCCCCGCCGAGGCCGTTCAGGTCGCAGCCCAGCGCTGCGGCTGCCTGCGCAGGCGACAGCCGCCAGAACCGGTGCAGGCCGGGGCTCGTATCGGTGCTCACATGCATCCGTTCATGTTCGTGGATGATTGGTGATGGTCATCTTGTCTGATTTGCATGAAGGATCGTGCGCCGGTTGACCTAGCGCAACATCCTGCTGCCGCGATCCCCTAGCTTTGCGGGCAATGCGCCGCGGGCTGACGGCCGCACCCGAGGAATGGATGGCGCCCGTCGCCGGGCATCATCCGCATTGACGAGTTTGTATTGAGGACCATGGCCGAACAAGCCGCAGCTCTCCCATCCCCCACCAAAGCCGCCGTTGGTCCGACCGTCCTGGCGGCGGTATGGGCGCATCGCTGGTTCGCTCTCGCCATCATCGTGCTGCTCGGCCTTGGCGGCTGGCAAAGCGTCCGCGTCATGCTTGGGCCTGCCATCGTCGTCGATCAGGTCCGGCGCGGCGACCTCGTCGAGACGGTCGTTGCCAGCGGTCACGTCGAGACGCCGTTCCGCGTCGAGATCGGCAGCCAGATCACCGGCACGGTCGAGGAGGTGCTGGTGCTGGAAGGCCAGCATGTCACCAAGGGCCAGCCGCTGATCTCGCTGGAGTCGCGCGAGCTGAAGGCTGCGGTGGTGCAGGCACAAGGGCAGGTGGCGCAGGCCGAGGCGCGGATGCGCCAGCTCGCCGAGCTGACCTTGCCGTCGGCGAAGGAGGCGTTGCGCCAGGTGCAGGCGACCTTGCTCAACGCCCAGCAGACCTATGACCGGACGTCGCAGCTGACCGGCAACGGCTATGCGACGCGCGCGGCGCTCGACGAGGCCCAGAAGACGCTCGACGTTGCGCTGGCGCAGAAGCGTGCCGCCGAATTCCAGGTCTTCACGGCGAGCCCCGGTGGCAGCGACTACGTCATGGCCGAGACGCAGCTGAACCAGGCGCGCGCCAATCTCGACACCGCGCAGTCGCGTCTCGGCTATGCGACGATCTCGGCGCCACGCGACGGCGTGCTGATCACGCGCAGTGTCGAGCGCGGCACCGTGGCGCAACCCGGCAAGACGCTGCTCGTCCTGGCACCTGCCGGCGATCTCCAGCTCGTCCTGCAGATCGACGAGCGCAATCTCGGCAAGCTGGCGCTCGGCCAGACGGCGCTGGCGTCGGCCGATGCCTATCCCGACAAGCGCTTCCCCGCCGTGGTCAGCTACATCAACCCCGGCATCGATATTTCCCGCGCGTCCGTCCAGGTCAAGCTGATCGTCAAGGACCCGCCCGACTATCTGCGCCAGGACATGACGGTGTCTGTCGACATCGAGGTCGCCTCCCGCAAGGATACGCTGGAGCTGCCGGTGCGCTCGGTTCACGACATCACCTCGGGACAGCCCTGGGTGCTCGGCGTGAAGGACGGCCGCGCCGCCAAGCAGCCGGTGCGCGTCGGCATCCGCGGCAACAGCCATGTCGAGATCGTCGACGGCTTGAATGCCGGTGACATCGCCGTGCCCCAGAGTTCCGGCATCCTGACCGGCCAGCGCTTCCGTCCGGTGCTGCCGTGAACCGCTGGCTGCCCTTCGAGTGGATCGCGGCGGTACGCTTCCTGCGCGAGGGCCGGCTGCAGACCTTGTTCATCATCGGCGGCATCGCGATCGGCGTCGGCGTCATCGTGTTCATGTCGGCGATGCTGGCCGGCCTCGAGGCCAATTTCATCAAGCGGGTGCTGACCTCGCAGCCGCAGATCCAGCTGCTGACGCCGGATCAGGTTGCGCGTCCCCTGCGCAACGACAATGGCGTGATCGAGGATGCCATCGTGCAGCGTCCGAGCCAGCGCGTGATCTCGATCGATCAATGGCCGAAGATCCGCAATCAGATGCTGGCGATGCCGGAGATCTCGGCGGTGTCGCCGACCATCTCCGGCTCCGCCCTCGCCATTCGCGGCGACGCCAGCCGCGCCGTGACGCTGTCCGGCATCGAGCCGGAGAGCTACTTCAGAATCGTGCGCGTGCCGGACTACATCGTCGCCGGCGAGCCGCGCCTGACCAGCGAGGACATCATCATCGGCACCGAGCTCGCCAGGGATCTCGGCGCCATCGTCGGCGACAAGCTCAACATTCAGGCCGCCTCCGGCGCCAACCGCGTGCTGATCGTGACTGGCCTCGTCGACCTCGGCAGCAAGGGCGCCAATCAGCGCTCCGCCTATGTCGCGCTGCGCACGGCGCAGTCGCTGCTCGGCATGGTCGGCGGCGTCACCACGATCGACATGACGGTACGGGACATCTATGCCGCTGAGGACATTGCGCAGCGCATCCAGGCCGCCAATCGCGTCAAGGCCGACAGCTGGATCAAGACCAATGCCCAGTTCTTCACCGCGGTGCGCGCGCAGGCGACATCCAACACGCTGATCCGCGTCTTCGTCGCGCTCTCGGTCGCGTTCGGAATCGCCGCCGTGCTGATCGTCTCGGTGATCCAGCGCTCCAAGGAGATCGGGATCCTGCGTGCGATGGGCACCTCGCGCGGACAGATATTGCGCGTGTTCCTGCTGCAGGGCGGGCTGCTCGGCTTCGTCGGCTCGCTGTTCGGCGCGGCGATGGGCGCGGGTGCGCTGATCTATTGGCATGCGGTGCAGCGTCAGGCCGATGGCTCGGAGTTGTTTCCGTTGATCCTCGAACGCCGATTGTTCGTCATCACGGCCCTGCTCGCGACGGTGACGGGCCTGCTCGCCGCGACCGCGCCGGCGCTGCGCGCGGCCAAGCTCGATCCGGTGGTGGCGATCCGTGGCTGAGGTCCTGCTGCGACTGGAAAAGGTCTGCAAGGCCTACAATGTCGGGCAGCCGACCGAGACCGAGGTGCTGCACGATATCGACATCGAGGTCGACCGCGGCGAGTTCGTCGCGCTGATCGGCCCGTCCGGCTCCGGCAAGAGCACTCTGCTGAACATCGTCGGTCTCTTGGACCGGCCGACCTCCGGCCGGCTGACGATCAAGGGCCAGGATACGGCATCGCTCAATGATACCGAGCTCACCCATCTGCGCGGCCATACCATCGGTTTCATCTTTCAGTCTCATCTCCTGATCTCCGCCTTCACGGCCAAGGAGAACGTGATGATGCCGCTGCTGGTCGATCGCGGCTTCCCGGGTCCCGAGATCGAGGCGCAGGCCTCGAAGCTGCTCGACCAGGTCGGGCTGGCGAAATTCGCCGACCATCTCGCGAGCAACATGTCGGGCGGCCAGCAGCAGCGCGTCGCGGTGGCGCGGGCGCTGGCGATGAACCCCGATCTGGTCCTGGCGGACGAGCCGACCGGCAACCTCGACACCAAGTCTGCCGAGGCGGTCTTTGGCCTGATGCGCGACGTCAATCGGAAGGTCGGCACGAGCTTCCTGCTCGTCACCCACAACCTTGATCTGGCCCGGCGCTGCGATCGCATCATCGAGGTTGTCGACGGCCGCATCCAGAGCTGAGAGCGGGTCGCTTCGATCGTAGATTCGCCGCCGTTCGGGTGCTCAATGGAACTGCCCGGGTCGATGCGCCGCCAGAAGCGCACGGCCGGGTCGCCCGATCCGCAGCCGGGGCGGCTTGAAATTTTGGGGCTTATCAAAGGCTTGGTGGCGCTGTTGTGTGCTCCGAAGGCCCGTTCTCGCTTGCCTAGCCCGGCGGCTTCCTTTATCCGGTGGGTCGCCTCGCAAGCGAGCGGTCCTGGCCGCGATTTGGGCTGGGCGCATGGTTGGCCAGGCTGGCCCCTCATCGGAAGCGATTTCGTCCGAACCGATCGTGCTGTTTTGGATCTTGGCAGAGGAAAGAGCTGCGAATGGCTAACGTCGTCGTCGTCGGCGCCCAATGGGGTGACGAGGGGAAGGGCAAGATCGTCGACTGGCTGTCGGAGCAGGCCGACATCGTCGTGCGCTTCCAGGGCGGCCATAATGCCGGCCATACGCTGGTCATCAACGGCGCGACCTACAAGCTGGCGCTGCTGCCGTCGGGCGTGCTGCGCACCGGCAAGCTGTCGGTGATCGGCAATGGCGTCGTGTTCGATCCGCAGGCCTTTCTCGACGAGGTCGGCAAGCTGCAGTCGCAGGGCGTCGCCATCAGCCCGGACAATCTGCGCGTCGCCGAGAACGTCACCTTGATCCTGCCGCTGCACCGCGAGCTCGACGCGCTGCGCGAGTCCGCGAGCGCCGCGACCGCGATCGGCACCACCCGCCGCGGCATCGGCCCGGCCTATGAGGACAAGGTCGGCCGCCGCGCGATCCGGCTGATGGACCTCGCCGATCTCGATACGCTGCCGCACAAGATCGATCGCCTGCTCGCCCATCACAACGCGTTGCGCCGGGGTCTCGGCCTCGAGCCGATCGACGGCCAGCAGATCCTGCGCGAGCTGACGGCGCTGGCGCCGAAGCTGCTGCCCTACGCGGAGACCGTGTGGCGGCTGCTCGACATCAAGCGCCGCGAAGGCAAGCGCATGCTGTTCGAGGGCGCCCAGGGTGCGCTGCTTGACGTCGACCACGGCACCTACCCTTACGTGACCTCGTCCAACACGGTGGCGGCGCAGGCGGCGACCGGCGCCGGCCTCGGACCGGGCGCGATCGGCTACGTGCTCGGCCTGTGCAAGGCCTACACGACCCGCGTCGGACAGGGGCCGTTTCCGACCGAGCAGGACAACGAGACCGGCCGCAAGATCGGCGAGCGCGGCCGCGAATTCGGAACGAATACCGGCCGGCCGCGTCGTTGCGGCTGGTTCGATGCGGTGCTGGTTCGCCAGGCGGTGCGGACCTGCGGCATTAACGGTCTTGCGCTGACCAAGCTGGACATTCTCGATGGTTTCGACACCATCGAGGTCTGTACCGGCTACAGGCTGGACGGCAAGGAGATCGATCATTTTCCGGCAGGTGAGGGCGCGCAGTCCAGGGTCGAACCGATCTACGAGACGATCGAAGGCTGGAAGCAGCCGACGGCGAACGCGCGCTCCTGGGCCGATCTGCCGGCTCAGGCCATCAAATACGTCCGGCGCATCGAGGAACTGGTGGGTTGCCCGATCGCGCTGCTTTCCACCAGCCCCGAACGCGAGGATACTATTCTGGTCCAGAATCCCTTCGAGGCATGACGGGACCCGACAGCTGAGCGCGCGAATTGAGTTGATATGGCCGACTACTACCCGCTGATAGCCCGTGCCATTGCCGGATTGGACCCCAACGCTCCCGGGGAAAGCCGGCGTGCGCTTTACGAGCGGGCGCGGGCGGCGTTGATCGCGCAGCTGCGCAGCGTCCAGCCGCCGCTCAGCGAGTCCGAGATCACGCGCGAGCGGCTGTCGCTCGAGGAGGCCGTGCGCAAGGTCGAGGCGGAAGCAGCCCAGCGTGCCCGCGAGGCGCAGCGGGCGTCCAGTGGCGCCGCTCGCCCAGGTGATGCGCTCCGACGGGCCGGTGCGCGGAGTTCGGATGCTCCGGCACCCCCCTCGGCTCAGCCCACTCCGACTCCAGACCAGGCCGCCACGGCCGCCCCCCGGCCGCGACCGGCGGCCCCGGCTGCTGCCCGGGCCGACCGGCCGCCGCTCGCCGGCGAGACGGCCGAGCTGCGTCCGGCGCGCAATCAGCGACCGGAAGCGCCGCCGGCTGCGGCTGGCGCACCAGCCGTGCCACCGCGGCCCCAGCCGCCTCAAACGCCTCCACAGGATGGGGCGGCGCCTCCCGTGCGCGAACGTCCGGCTGCCGCTCGCCGCGGTGCTCAGGACAACGGCAATCCGGCAACGCCGCCCGCCATGCGCGGCTTCCGCGACATCACCGCTGATGTCGACGATCTCGGCAAGGCCACCGCCCAGGCCAACCGCGCCGCGCGCAAGACCTACGCCAACGTTCCGGCCACCGATCTCGACCGGCTCGAGGGCGACGACGATGACCGGCCGCCGCTGCCCGAAGCGCCGTACTCCTATGACGAGTCGGTCCAGGAGGCCGAGCGCTACGCGCTGCCGGCCACCTCGACCCGTCAGCGTGGCGCCGCTCCGGATCGCGAGGGCAAGAAGAAGTCGGAGCGCAGCGGCTCGACCTTTCCGTTCAAGGCCGCCATCGCCGCCGGGATCGTGCTGATCCTGATCGGCGCCGGAATTCTGTGGGGCCGGCCGCTGGTCGGCATGGTCAACGGCCTGTTCAAATCTTCCTCGACGGTCGAGGCGCCGAAGGACACCGGCGCGCCGCTGAGCAAGCCGAAGATCACCGACCGCGTCGGCCAGTCGCCGTCCTCGGACCAGATCGCGCCGGTCGCGCAGCGCGTCGTGCTGTATGACGAGGATCCGTCCGATCCGAAGGGCAAGCAATATATCGGCTCGGTGGTCTGGCGCACCGAGCAGATCAAGGCGACGGCCACGCAGAAGGCCGACATCGCGGTGCGCGCCGACATCGAGATTCCCGATCGCAAGTTCAAGATGACGATGTCGTTCCGCCGCAACACCGACACGTCGCTGCCGGCGAGCCACACCGCCGAGCTCACTTTCATCCTGCCGCAGGATTTCAACGGCGGCGGCGTCGGCAACGTGCCAGGCATCCTGATGAAGTCCAACGAACAGTCGCGCGGAACGCCGCTGGCGGGCCTCGCGGTCAAGGTCACCGACGGCTTCTTCCTGGTCGGCCTGTCCAACGTCGATGCCGATCGCGCTCGCAACGTGCAGCTCCTCAAGGAGCGCTCCTGGTTCGACGTTCCCTTGGTTTACACCAATCAGCGCCGGGCGATCATCGCGATCGAGAAGGGCGCCCCGGGCGAGCGCGCCTTCAACGACGCTTTCGCGCTGTGGGGTGACTGAGGAATCAGCACGGGCTTGGCCCGATCGGCGGGCCGGTGAGGCAGGAGATTGGGCATGAAGCGATATCTCATCTTCGTTGCCGTAGGCCCGGCGCTGGGCGGCTTCGCGCTGCTCCTGGTCACGACCTACATGTCCGGCTATTGGACCAACACCAATCCGGGCGAAGTGGCCAAGCTGTTCAAGGTCTTCGTCACCTCGCTGCAATACAGCTATCTGTTCGGCTTCCTGCCGGCGCTGATGATCTGCGCGATCGACGACATCCTGTTCCACGTCAGGCGCATCGGGCCGACGTTGCGGATGCTGCTGGTGGGAGCCATCGCCTTCCTGCTCGCGGCCTTCAACTACGCCTCGCACGGCTCCGAATACGGCATCATCCAGTGGATCCTGTACGGGCTGGTCGGCTTCATCCCGGCGACGGTGTCATCGTGGCTGGTGCACAGATTCGTCGAGGAGCCGCAGCCGGCGGTCGCCACCGAGCCGCCGACTGCGTAAGCAAGCTGAACACACGAGCAGCTCGGCCCTACCTGCCGTTGCCGCGGCAGCGGCCGCCGGGGCCGATGTGAAAGCCGCGTGGGCAAGCGTGCGCCGCCGGATTGGCGTAGTTGCGCAGGCATCCGCCATAGGGACCGCGGTGCCAGCCAGGGCCGCAGCCGCCGGCGACCTGAATCACCTCCGGCTTGGATCCGGCGTCGATCGAAGCCAGCGGCATCGCAGATGCGCCGACGGTCAGAATTCCCAACAGGAGCGTGCTGGTGAGGATGGTTCGCATCGATGGTCTCCCTGGTTTGATTTGCGAATTGGTCAGCCGCCCGCCGCGAACGCGATGCCGGCACGCACCTCGGTGATGGCCTGATCGATCAGCCCCAGCGCGCGTTCGCGATGGCCGCCCTTGTTCGGTGTCGCCTGAGCCAGCTCGGCTCGCGCCGATTGCAGCATGGTGACGGTCGCGGTCATGTGCGGCTGCGCGCCGAGCGCGTAGCCGATCCCGATGCAACCCGCGAGGGCGGCGCCGAGGCCGAGCTTGCGGGCCGCGGAAGACATGGTCATTTCAATCTCTCCTCGGACTCATGGCTGTTCGACTTGGAGGATGCAGGCCGCAACGCATGTCGGCGTGCGTCCATCCGCATCGCTAGTTGAACCCGTTGCCGCTGTCTTGGACTCATCGGCATGAACGGTCGCGCGACTTGGACTGATCGGCGCTCCCGATCCGTCCTGATGAGCTTTGCCGACTTCAGCGGCCGTTCATCCCGCCGCTGCCACATTGATCGCGTTGCTTCGGAAATTCCTTTGCCTCGGATCTGATTTCGATGACCATCGTCAGGAAAATGCTGTCGACCGACATGCTGCCGAAAGGGCTCGACGACAGGCAGCGCTTCTTGTGCTTTGCGGAATTGTTCGAGCACTTCTCCAACACGGGCGAGCTCGATCCGGCCGAGGACGTGCCGTTTCGCGCCGTAATGAACGCCATCCACATCGGCACCACCCTGCTCGGGCGCTGCGACGGCACCTTCACCCGTGTCAGGCGCGAACGGCGCCAGGTGCTCGCGACCAACGACGACCGCTATTGCCTGGCGCGCAACGCCGGCAGTCGCGAGGCGATGGTCGTTCATCGCGGACGCGAGTTCGCTCTGCGGCCGGGGGCGATGGTGCTGCTCAAGCTCGATGAGCCGTTCTTCAGCGCCGATGGCGCCAATCACAAGCGCTTCGTCAACGTGCATCTGCCGATGATGACGCTGCGCTCGATGGTCTCCGGTGTCGATGACCTGGTCGGGCGCGAATTGGCGCCCGGCGGCGCGCTGTCGCTCGCGATGGACTACAGCGAATTGCTGCTCGCCCATCCCGCCGCGGCCGACGAAGCCGGCCCGGCGATCGCGCAGCATCTGCTCGATCTGGTGGCGCTCGGGCTCGGTGTCCGCGGCGACGCGATGCGCAAGGCCGGCCGCGGCGGCCTGCGCAGCGTTCGCCTCGCGGGGCTGCTGACCATTCTGAACAGCCGCTTTGCCGAGCCGGATTTTTCGGCGCAGAAGCTTGCGGCCGCGGCGGGCCTGTCCGAGCGCTACGTCAATGACCTGCTGCACGAGGCCGGCGCCGGCTTCTCGGCCCGGCTGAATGAGCTGCGCCTGCGCAAGGCCATGGACCTGCTGGCCGGTGGCGGACGCCGCATCAGCGATATCGCGTTTGCCTGCGGCTTCAACGACCTGTCCTATTTCAACCGCTGCTTCCGGCGCCGCTTCGGGCTGACGCCGACCGGCGCACGGGGCCGCTAGGCGAGACAAGGCGGCGGTTCGACGCAACTTGTGCCGGGCCCCGCGCGTTGCCATCTCATGGGTATGCAAGACCAGATGTCCACCTCGCCCCGCCGCGCATCGGGACGCGCCTCGCAGGCGCGCTTCAACTCCGATGAGGCGCGCGGACCGATCATCGACCAGGACGGACGAGAGATCCCGCAAGGGGCGTTCCGGTCCTCGTTCAATGGCGCCTTCGTCGGCCCGGATGGCGTGCGGTTCGATTTCAACACCGCCAATCCGTTCGGCAACCTGACCCGCGAGCAGCGCATCGCGCGGCTCGAGGCGGTGGCGAAGCTGCTCGACGTCGCCTTCGTCCTGCCCGGCACCAACATCCGCTACGGCATCGACGGCATCATCGGCCTCATCCCGGTGGTCGGCGACCTCATCGCGACCGCGCTGTCGCTGTGGCTGGTGCGCGAGGCCCGGGCGCTGGGCGCGCCCTGGCACGTCATCACGCGGATGCTGGGCAATGTCGCGGTCGAGGGCGTGATCGGCATGGTGCCGGTGGCGGGCGACGCCTTCGACGTGCTGTTCCGCGCCAACATGCGCAACGCCAAGATCCTGCGGCGGTGGCTGGATACCCAGCCGCGCTGACGTGCGACGGGACCGGGGCAACAAACGGACAAACAGACCCCCATAAAAAACTGCCCCGCACGAGGCGGGGCAGGGTATCGAAGAATGCTCTGGCAGCCGTCAGGCCGCATCGGCGTCCGGCGCCTTGTCGACCACGCGGCGCGGCAGCGGAAACGCCTCGCTCTCATACAGGGTGCGGATGCCGTTCTGGTCGAACCGGGCCTCCTCGACCTGCAGGTAGGCGCCATTCAGCGAATCCGCAGGCAACTCCTCCATGGCGAAGCGCACGGCTTCGGCCGCGGTGCCGAACCGCCGATAGGCGAAACCCGCCCGCTTCTTCTTGCGGATGGCGGCGGGAAACAGTTCGGCAGAGGTGTTGAAGTTGAACGGACGCAGTGGACGCATGGTCTGAGACCTCTTCTTGTCGGCTGGAAGCGCTGACGCGAGCTTTCAAAACACTCAGCTTGGCAATGACGCCAGCGATTGCGGGGGTGGAGGGCGGGATTTGCCGCTCCAGGCGGCCCGGCCCTGCATAGTCAGTTACGACCCCTAATATAGGCCGATTTGGCAGAAATGCGAATCCTGCACGCTCACATCGTAAATCCGGCCCGCTGTGGGCCGCCTTGAAACATGCTGTCTTTTCAGTAGCTTAATTGATCCGCAACTTGTGAATGCAGGAGAGCCCGATCTGCACGGCTAAAATCTCACCCCTTGTGGCCGGTTTTGGCCGCCCGCGCCTCGCCCGCCGCAAGCCAGCGGCCCCGAGTACCGTCGATGACGGGACCGGGGCCAGGCGTGCCATCAGCGCGGTTTCAGCTTCAGCGCCGCCGAGTTGATGCAATAGCGCAGGCCGGTCGGCCCCGGGCCGTCGGGAAAGACGTGGCCGAGATGGCCCGAGCATTTCGAGCACAGCACCTCGGTCCGAACCATGCCATGGGTCGTGTCGGTCTCCTCGTCAACGTGGCTCTCCGTCGCCGGCCGGGTGAAGCTCGGCCAGCCGCAGCCGGAATCAAACTTGGCGTCGGACTCGAACAGGGTCTGGCCGCAGCCGGCGCAGACATAGGTCCCGGCGCGGTGCTCATGCTCATACTCGCCCGAGAAGGGGCGCTCGGTCGCCTTCTCGCGCAGCACGGCGTACTGCATCGGCGTCAGCTCCTTGCGCCATTCTGCCTCGCTCTTGACGACCTTGTTGTTCGTCTTGGTGTCGCTCATCCTGTGGTCCTCCAGGCGGACCCGTATGGTCCGCCCCTGTCATGGCGCTGGTCGGGCCGAACGCGACGCCTCAGTTCGTCGCCTTGGCGTCCCGGACCAGCGTCGGCTTGTCGATGTAGTTCTCGGCAAAGATCTTCTTCAGATTGTCGATCTTCGGCAGGTCGTTATAGGCGATATAGGGTTGGCTGGGGTGCAGCGTCAGGTAGTCCTGGTGGTAGTCCTCGGCCGGATAGAACGCCTCGAGCTTGCCGATCTTGGTGACGATCGGCTTGCCGAACACCTTGGCCTTGTCGAGCTGCGCGATATAGGCCTCGGCGACCTTCTTCTGCGCCTCCGAGGTGGTGAAGATCGCCGAGCGATATTGGGTTCCGCTGTCCGGGCCCTGGCGGTTCAACTGGGTCGGATCGTGCACGACCGAAAAGAAGATCTGCAGGATCTTGCCGTAGGAGATCTTCTTCGGATCGTATTTGATCTGGACCGATTCCGCGTGGCCGGTCGTGCCGCTCGACACCGTGCGGTAGTCGGCCGTGGCCTTGGTGCCGCCGGCATAGCCGGAGACAGCGCTGACCACGCCGGCGGTGTGCTGGTAGACGCCCTGGACGCCCCAGAAGCAGCCGCCGGCGACCACAGCGGTTTCCAGCGCGTCGGAGGCCGGCTGGTCCTGGGCCGGCGGCGGGATCACAACGGCCTGCTCGGCGGCATGCAGCGGCTGCCAGGCCAGGATGCCTGCCGCCATCGCACCGAGCACGGCTGTCTTGACGAAAAGGGAGCGGGTGAGGCGCATCTTCGAATCCTCGTGAGGGGGCTTGTCTCGTCTCGCCGGCCGGAAACACTGGCCCGGCCCGGCCTCTGCTGCAAGATACGTCCGTGCCCGTCCGGCGTTACGGGGGAAGTGACACGACTGCGTGAACAGGCGGGGGGCGGCGGCACGTGCGCAATCGCCCAATGGTGCCGGGACGACGCTGGGAGTTGTGGCGAGACCGTTCCAGGCATGACGATGTGGTCTCGCGGCCCGAATTGCCCGAGGGATGCCGGTTCATCGGCCCTCCGAAGTGGAGGGCGCAGGGAAGGCCGGACCTCGACTGAGGCCCGTGGCCCGCCTGCTTAAAAAATGCAGGCGGCAGGTACCACAGGTTCAGCCGGACAGATCCGGCCCTCCCTGCGCGACGGTGTTAACGCTTATACGTGCTCTCCCCGGGGACCGGCTGTCTTGCCCCCGTCGCCGGCGGATCATCACCGCCAGCTTGGCCTCAGCGTCGGGAGGCCAGGACCACACGCTTTCGCCGTCCGCGCCATGCCGTTCGTCGGCAGGTCCAGGACCCGCTGCAACATGTCGCGTCCATCGCATTCCGCTGCCAACGTCCGTGACGATCGCGATACGTCCCCTGCCGTGCAACGAAACGCAGGCATCATAAGCCTGATTTGGGCAGAGCGCGAAATGATTTATGTTTTTCAGAATACCTTGACAGCTTTTGTCGTCGCCGGCCGATTTGCCCGACGGGCTGCAGGGCGGTGCTGGGCGCGGTAACCGATCCTGCATCGTCGGCAGCCATCAAATTCGCAACGACGGGGTGAGGTCATCGGATGCGCGCCATCTCGTTCACGAACTCACGATGACGTCACGCTTCGTCGATCCTCGAATGATGGTGTGGTTCAGGTCTCGCGGTCGTGATCCCGGCAAGGCGACAACGCCGCGAATATTTCGTTTCCGCCGCGGTCAATACAGAGGCGGTCGCGCCTCACTGATGACGGCTCTGACCAGGTCATCAATCGCGTGCGTGGTCTCCGCATCCTGAGAACCTGGAGAACAATCATGACATCCTGGAAATCAAAGGCGGCAGCCTTGCTGCTGTCGATGGCCACTGTTGCGCCAGCATCGGCGCAGGGCTGGTTTTTCGGCGAGCAGGAGCCCGGGGCGTTTCAGGCGATGTATCCCGATCGCGACGTGCTCAACGGCGGCGCGCTGACGCCGGCGGGGAGAATGGGCATGGAGCGCGCCTCCGGCGCGGTGCTCGTGTTTCCGCCGCGGGCCCGTCTCAGCCCGTATGATCGGCTGCCGCTGCGGCGGTGACGCGTCGGACCGTCGGCACGAGTCATCCCTTCGCCAGCTCTGAGACATGAGCGCGCTCACGAAGGGTTGTCGGCTCGCGCAGTCGTGATAGGGGGGCAGCCTTCGCCCGCCTACATGATCGCAAGCGTGAATTGATGCACCACAGAGGGAAGACCGATCATGATCATATTCAGGAGCCTGGCGGCAGCTCTGCTGATGTCGACGCTGGCGGTGACCGCGGCATCGGCGCAATTCTCCGAGCCGGCGGCCTATGAGGCCATGCATCCCGAACGCGACGTGCTCAATGGCGGCACGCTGACGCCGGCGGCACAGGCGGAGTTGGCCCGTCGCGGCGCGCCGGGCCTTCCGAATGCCAATGCAGCGATGCGGCCGGCCGATATGGCGAGGCCGCACCGGCGTCATCGGCGCTGAGCGGGGTGGCTCAGCTCGCGTGCTCCTCGCGCTCGTGGATCACGCTGGCGCGGCCGACGATGAGGTCGTCGACCTGGCCGATGCGCGAGACGTCCTTGCCGGCATAGGGCAGCGAATGCAGCACGCAGCGCATCGCGTTCAGCCGCGCACGCTTCTTGTCGTCTGACTTGATCACGGTCCACGGGCAGTCGGCGGTGTCGGTGGAGAAGAACATCGCCTCCTTCGCGCGGGTGTAGTCGTCCCATTTGTCGAGCGACGCGGTGTCGATCGGCGACAGCTTCCACTGCTTCAGCGGATGCGCCTCGCGCTCCTTGAAGCGGCGGCGCTGCTCGTCGCGGCTGACCGAGAACCAGAACTTGATGAGGTGGATGCCGCTGCGCACGAGGTTGCGCTCGAACTCCGGCACCTGGCGCAGGAACTCGTCGTACTCGACCTGAGAGCAGAAGCCCATCACGCGCTCGACGCCGGAGCGGTTGTACCAGGAGCGGTCGAACAGCACGATTTCGCCCGCGGTCGGCAGATGCTCGACATAGCGCTGGAAGTACCACTGGCCGCGCTCGACGTCGCTCGGCTTGTCCAGCGCCACCACGCGGGCGCCGCGCGGATTGAGATGCTCCATGAAGCGCTTGATGGTGCCGCCCTTGCCGGCGGCGTCGCGGCCTTCGAACAGCAGCACCAGGCGCTGGCGCGCATCCTTCATCCAGTTCTGCAGCTTCAACAGCTCGGTCTGCAGGATGAATTTCTGCTCCTCATAGTCCTTGCGGTACATGCGGAATTTGTAGGGGTAGCCGCCCTGGCGCCAATTGTCGGCGAGCTCGTCGGAGGTGTGGCGCTTGTCGGGCTTGGCCTTGCCCTCGATCAGCGCCTTCATCAGCCTGGCATCGTCCGGCGCGGCGCCGTCCAGCATCGCCCGGACCGGCGCGGAGTTGGGGTCGAGGGCCGGCGGGCCGTTGAGCACGGTCTCGAACGCCGACAGCTCGGTGATCTGCGCGGCCTGCATCGATTCGTCCACAAGCGACTGACCGATCGGATCGAGCTTGGCTGCGGACTGCCGGCGCGCGACACGCGCCGTGGCGCTCGCGCGCTTGCTGCGCTGACCGTTGGAAGCCTTGTCTTTCGTCGTCTTGCCTTTGGTCTTGCCTTTCGTGGTGTTGGACTTTGCCATACGATCCCGCCGCCTGCTGCTGGTTTAACAGAGATGTGAATCGATCTTTATCCGCCAAGGACCCTGCGTCAGGTTGACGTGGATCAACCTGCCGCAGGTGGGTACCAGCGAGGCGAGCAAAATCGTCTCGCGCGGTAAAGCCGGCGTTACACCACGATCGACAGCCGCTTCGCGGCGCGGGTGATGCCGGTGTAGAGCCAGCGGGCGCGGCTTTCCTGGAAGGCAAAGCTCTCGTCGAACAGCACGACGTCGTCCCATTGCGAGCCCTGCGACTTGTGCACGGTCAGCACGTAGCCGTAGTCGAACTCGTCATAGGGCTTGCGCTGCTCCCACGGGATGTCCTCGATGCCGCCGGCGAAGCATTCGCCGCGCACCGAGACTTTCGTGACCTTGCGTCCGAGATCCTCGTCGGGCGCGACCCGCATGGTGACGATCTTGGACTTCGAGGTCGCGCGCGACTTCACCCGCCACAGCCCCCCATTGAACAGGCCCTTCTTGCGGTTGTTGCGCAGGCAGACCAGCTTGTCGCCGGCGACAGGGAGCGCGTCCTCGATGTCGAGGCGCTGCCGGAAGCGGTTGTTGTAGGCGCGTCGGGTGGCGTTGCGGCCGACCAGCACCTGGTCGGCCTCCATGACGCGGGACGGATCGAGCTCGCGGCGCTCGACCACCTCGCTCTCGCCGTAGCGGCCGACGTCGAGCGTGTTGCCCTCGCGCACGTCCATCGACATCCGCACGATCGGATCGTCCTTGGCCTGGCGATGCACCTCGGTCAGCATCACGTCCGGCTCGCTGTCGGTGAAGAAGCCGCCCCCCTTGACCGGCGGCAGCTGCGCGGGATCGCCGAGCACCAGCAGCGGGCAGTCGAAGGACAGCAGGTCGCGGCCGAGATCGGCGTCGACCATCGAGCATTCGTCGATGATGATCAGCTTGGCCTTGGAGGCCGGCGCGTCGTCCCACAATTCGAAGTTCGGCTGCTCCTCGCCGGTTTCTTGCGCGCGATAGATCAGCGAATGGATGGTGGAGGCGTTGTCGCAGCCCTTGCTGCGCATCACCAGCGCCGCCTTGCCGGTGAACGCCGCGAACTTGACCTCGCCGTCGACGCCCTCGGCGATGTGGCGGGCCAGCGTGGTCTTGCCGGTTCCGGCATAGCCGAACAGCCGGAACACTTGTGGCGTGCCGCTCTGGCCGGGCTTGGCCTTCAGCCAATCGCCGACGGCCTTCAGCGCGGAATCCTGATGCGGGGAGAAGGTGGTCATGGCTCACAGGGATGGAGCCGCGCGGCGACTCGGGGACATTCCGTGAACCTAAGGGCTGATGCGGGGAGATCAAGCGCTAGCTAAGGCAGGGGTGCCTCGCTTCAGAGAATGGAGGCCGAAAGCGTGCGGCGCGTACGGTGTGCTCCCTCCCCCCTTGTGGGGGAGGGTTGGGGAGGGGGGGCTCCGGGCGACGCCGCCCGTGTGGGCCCCCTCCCCAACCCCTCCCCACAAGGGGGAGGGGAGCCGACTGCGCGCGCGGCGACGGCTCGGCCATTCAGAGAAGTCGACTACTGCCAGCCCGGCACGCCCCGCATGTCCGGCAGGTGGTGCGCGATGCCCTTGTGGCAGTCGATGCAGGTCTTTTCGCCGGTGAACAGGAAGCGTTGATGCGCTTCGACGGCGCGCGGCGACTGCTTGGTGATGTCCATCGACTGGGAGCTGTGGCAGTTGCGGCATTCGAGCGAGTCGTTCGCCTTGAACCGCGCCCACTCATGCAAGGCGAGCTCCAGTCTGCGGTCGGTGAACTTCTCGCGGGTGTTGATCGAGCCGAACAGATGGCCCCAGACCTCCTTGGAGGCCTGCATCTTGCGCGCGATCTTGTCGGTCCAGTTGTGCGGCACGTGGCAGTCCGGGCAACTGGCGCGCACGCCGGAGCGGTTGGAGAAGTGAACGGTCGACTTCAGCTCGGCGAACACGTTGTCTTTCATCTCGTGACAGCCGGTGCAGAACTTCTCGGTGTTGGTGATCTCCAGCGCGGTGTTGAAGCCGCCCCAGAAGATCACGCCGGCGAGGAAGCCGGCGAGCACCAGCACGCCGAGCCCGAACACGGAGCTCGGCTTCAGCAGCACGTCGATGAGGTCGAGAATGAACTGCCAGGCGCGGCCGGCAAGGCCGAGCTGCTGCTCGGGGACGGGTGCCTTGGCGCCCTCCGGGATGTCGGCGCTGCTCATCGCTTGCCACCCGGCTTGTCGTGCGCCAGCAGCGTGTCGATGTCGACGAAGTCGTTGCTGACAGGCGGATTGGCGACACTCTGCGGCACGTGGCACTGGGTGCAGAAGTAGCGGCGCGGCGACACCGACGCCAGGAACTGGCCGTCGCGGTCCATGAAGTGGGTGATCGACAGCATCGGCGCCTTCGACTCCGCGATGCGAGCACGGGCATGGCAGGACAGGCATTTGTTGCCCTGCATGTCGACCTGATAGCCGTCGATCGAATGCGGGATCACCGGCGGCTGCTCCGGATAGTTGCGCACCTCTTTCTCGGCGGTGTTCTTCGTCGGCTGCATCGGCGGCGCCGGGCCTTCGTCATTGAGCGGCGTGGGGCCGCGCAGCGACGAGGAGACGCTCTGGGCGAGCAGGGCGCTCGAGCCGGCCGCAAGGCTGGCCGCGAGCAGCATCATGGCAAGTCTCTTGATCATGATCGTCACACCCGCTCGATGCGCACGGCGCATTTCTTGTAATCGGTCTGCAGCGAGATCGGGTCGGTGGCGTCGAGCGTCACCTTGTTGATCAGCTTGGACTCGTCGAACCACGGCACGAAGACGAGCCCGCGGGGCGGCTTGTCGCGGCCGCGGGTCTCGACGCGGGCGCGGATGAAGCCGCGCCGCGAGGCGACCTTGACCTCGTCGCCGCGCCTCAAGTTCGCGGCCTCGGCATCGTCCGGATGCATGAAGCAGACGGCTTCGGGGAACGCCTTGTAGAGCTCGGGCACGCGGCGCGTCATCGTGCCGGAATGCCAGTGCTCGACCACGCGTCCGGTCGACAGCCAGAACGGATAGTCCTTGTCCGGCGATTCCGCCGGCGGCTCGTAGGGCAGGGCGAAGATGCGCGCCTTGCCGTCCGGGAAGCCGTAGAACTGCACGCCGGTGCCGGACTTGACGTAAGGGTCGGAGCCCTCGCGGAAACGCCAGCGCGTCTCCTTGCCGTCGACGACAGGCCAGCGCAGGCCGCGCTCTTTGTGATAGGCCTCGAACGGCGCCAGGTCATGGCCGTGGCCGCGGCCGAACGAGGCGTATTCCTCGAACAGGCCCTTGTGGACGTAGAAGCCGAACGCCTTGGATTCGTCATTGGCATAGCCCGGCTCGATCTGGTCGACCGGGAATTTGTCGACCTGGCCGTTCCTGTAGAGCACGTCGAACAGCGTCTTGCCGCGAACCTCCGGCTTCTTGGCGATCAGCTCCTCGGGCCAGACCTCTTCGATCTTGAAGCGCTTGGAGAACTCCATCAGCTGCCAGAGGTCGGAGCGCGCCTCGCCCGGCGCCGAGACGAGCTGGTGCCAGAACTGGGTGCGGCGCTCGGCATTGCCATAGGCGCCTTCCTTCTCCACCCACATCGCCGTCGGCAGAATGAGATCGGCGGCGAGCGCGGTCACCGACGGATAGGCGTCGGAGACGACGATGAAATTGTCGGGGTTGCGGAAGCCCGGATAGGTCTCTTCGTTCGCGTTGGGGCCGGCCTGCAAATTGTTGTTGACCTGCACCCAATAGGCGTTGAGCAGGCCGTCCTTCAGCATCCGGCTCTGCAGCACCGCGTGATAGCCCGGCTTGTCCGGGATCGTACCTTCCGGCAGCTGCCAGATGTGCTCGGCCTTGGCGCGGTGCTCCTTGTTGGTGACCACCATGTCGGCGGGCAAACGGTGCGAGAAGGTGCCGACCTCGCGCGCGGTGCCGCAGGCCGAGGGCTGCCCGGTCAGTGAGAACGGGCTGTTGCCGGCCTCGGCGATTTTGCCGGTCAGAAGATGGATGTTGTAGACGAGGTTGTTGCACCAGACGCCGCGGGTGTGCTGGTTGAAGCCCATGGTCCAGAACGAGACCACCTTGGTCTTCGGATCGGCATAGAGCTCGGCGAGCGCCTGCAGCCGGTTCAACGGCACGCCGGACATCTCGGCGGCCTTCTCCAGCGTGTAGTCCGAGACGAACTTCGCATACTCGTCGAACGAGATGTCGGTGGCGTCGTTCGGGTTGGCGGCGCCCTTGGCCTTCTTCTGCAGCGGATGCTCCGGCCGCAGGCCATAGCCGATGTCGGTCTGGCCCTTCTTGAACACCGTGTGCGCCTGGACGAAGTCCTTGTTGACGCGGCCTGTCGTGATGATGTGGTTGGCGATGGCGTTGAGGATGTAGAGGTCGGTCTGCGGCTTGAACACCATGCCGATATCGGCGAGGTCGAACGAGCGGTGCTCGAAGGTCGAGAGCACGGCGACCTTGACATGCGGCGTCGACAGTCTCCGATCGGTCACGCGGGTCCACAGGATTGGATGCATCTCCGCCATGTTGGAGCCCCACAGCACGAACGCGTCCGTGGCCTCGATGTCATCGTAGCAGCCGGGCGGCTCGTCGATGCCGAAGGTGCGCATCATGCCGGCCACGGCCGACGCCATGCAGTGCCGCGCATTGGGATCGATGTTGTTGGAGCGGAAGCCGGCCTTGAACAGCTTGGAGGCCGCATAGCCTTCCCAGATCGTCCACTGGCCCGAGCCGAACATGCCGACGCCGGAGGGCCCGCGCTTCTTCAGCGCCTCCTTGTACTTCTGCGCCATGATGTCGAAGGCTTCGTCCCACGTGACCGGCGTGAACTCGCCGTTCTTGTCGTACTTGCCGTTGGTCTTGCGCAGCATCGGGTGCGTCAGGCGATCATGGCCGTACATGATCTTGGACAGGAAATAGCCCTTGACGCAGTTCAGGCCGCGATTCACCTCGGCCTTGATGTCGCCATGGGTGGCGACGACGCGGTTGTCCTTGGTCGCGACCATCACGCTGCAGCCGGTGCCGCAGAAGCGGCAGGCGGCCTTGTCCCATTTCAGCTCGCTCTGCTCGCGCTCGGTGACGAGGTTCGCCGCGAGCGAGGCGCTCGGCATGCCGGCGGCGGCCGCGGCAATCGCGGCGGCTTCCAGCTTCAGCATCTGGCGGCGATCGATCTTCATGTCGGTCATTGGAGTCTCGTGTGATTAGCCGGCGTCGATGGCGTGGAAGACGAGGCAGGCGGAGTGCACGTGCGGCAGCAGTCCGATCCGGTTCATGGTGGCGCCGAGCGCGCCGGCATCGGGCGCATCGACGACGACGATCAGCTTGCCTCTGATGTCGCGGCCGTGGATCTCGCAGCCGGACAGCGCGAGGATGTCGGCTTCGACGCGGTCGAGCTGCTCGGGCCGGGTCTGCACGATGATCGAGGCGATCTCGCCCTTGGCTGGTGCGACGACGGGATCGGCGGTGAGGACGCGGCCGGTGATCAGCGCGCGCCGGTCGAGGGAGGTGCGGTGTGAGAGCACGGCGGGGTCCTTCCGATCAGTGCGCCGCGGGCGGCCCGGGCGGTCCGGCCATCATCTGGTAGACCCACACCGTGAGTCCGTAGGAGCCGACGGTGGCGACCGCGAGCGCAGGCATCAGCACGGCAGTGAGAAACAGGAAGGCAAAAATTTCCATGCGTCTGCGACGCGCACGCGCGTTCGCATCGCCGCCAACGAGCGACATGAGAGAATTCTCGGCTAGGGGGAGGTTCAGGAGGGGTTGCGGCATCCGGGCCGCGCCTGTTCCAACGTTAAGCAAGGAAGCCTTGTCAAAGGCTTGACCTGGATCAAGCGGCGGAACCGCGGGGACAATTGGTCGCGGATCGGCGAGCATGCCGGTGCGATCGTGGTTGATGGTCTGTGAAGACCCGTGATCGCGTTGTCGATCGTGAGAGATTCTCGCTGCTTTGCACGGGCGTCTCGATACGAACATCCCTTCGCCGTGTGACGAAACAGGACCGGCATCGCTATTTTTCCGGGGTGCTCGACACGCGTTTCGCCCGCCACCATCATCCCTTGCATCGCATCAATGCGGATGCGCAAGGGTCGGAGAGGGCAATGAAGCGTCGCGATTTTCTCAAACTGTCATTGGCATCAGCTGCGGTGATGAGCTGCGCGGCGCCGCTGCGCGCCGAGGACAGGCCGAAGGAGATCCGCATCGGCACCCAGAAGGGCGGCTTCTTCCCCGCCGTGAAGGCGCGCCGCACCATCGAGGAGACGTTCAAGCCTCTCGGCATCGAGATCGTCTGGGTCGATTTCCAGTTCGGTCCGCCGCTGCTTGAGGCCATCAATGTCGGCAGCGTCGATTTCGGCTATGTCGGCGACGCGCCGCCGATCTTCGCGCAGGCCGCGGGCGCCAAGATCCGCTACGCCGCCGCCGTCAAGCAGAACGGCAGCAGCCAGGCGATCGTGGTGCAGAAGGATTCGCCGATCAGGACGCTTGCCGATCTCAAGGGCAAGCGCGTCGCCTTCGGCAAGGGCTCGAGCGCGCACAATCTGCTGGTCGCAGCACTCGAGAAGGCGGGCCTGTCGTGGAGCGACATCACGCCGGCGCCGCTCGCGCCGGCCGATGCCACCGCGGCCTTCGTCAAGGGCTCGGTGGACGCGTGGTCGATCTGGGATCCGTACCTCGCGCTCGCCGAGCTGAAGGAGAATGCACGGGTGATCGCGTGGGACAAGGACGTGCATAAGCCGAACTCGTTCTACATCGTGGGCTCCGACTTCGTTGAGAAGTATCCCGCCATCGTCGCCAGGCTGAACGCCGCGTTCGCCGCCGAGGGCATCTGGGCCAACAGCCATCACGACGAGGTGGCCAAGGCGCAGGCCGAGGCGACCGGCGTCGACATCGCGGCGGTCAGGCGCTTCGTCGACCGTTCGGTCTACAGCGTCGTGCCGCTCGACGACGACATCATCAGGAGCCAGCAGGCGGTGGCGGATCGGTTCGCCCGCGTCGGCCTCATTCCGAAACAGATCAACGTCAGCGACATCGTCTGGAAGTGGACGCCGTCCACCTGACGCCTGATCGCCATCCCAATCCGAAAGAGACTGACATGAGTAACGCTTCGAAGCCCAACGTGCTGTGGTTCCTGCCGACCCATGGCGACGGCCGCTATCTCGGCACCTCGCAGGGCGGCCGCGAGGTCAACTTCAACTATCTGCGCCAGGTCGCGCAGGCCGCCGATCAGCTCGGCTATTACGGCGTGCTGATCCCGACAGGACGGAGCTGCGAGGATTCCTGGATCGTGGCCTCGGCGGTGGCGCCGTTCACCGAGCGGCTGCGCTATCTCGTCGCGGTGCGGCCCGGCCTGCAATCGCCGGCGGTGGCCGCGCGCATGACCGCGACGCTCGACCGCGTCAGCAACGGCCGGCTGCTGGTCAACGTCGTCACCGGCGGCGATCCGGTCGAGAACAAAGGCGACGGCATCTTCCTGTCGCATGAGGAGCGCTACGAGGTCACGCGCGAATTCCTGACCGTCTACAACGCGCTGCTCGAAGGCGAGGCGGTCAACTTCAGCGGCAAGCATATCACGGTGGAGGACGGCCGGCTGCTGTTCCCGCCGGTGCAGTCGCCGCGGCCGCCGCTGTTCTTCGGCGGCTCGTCGGATGCCGGCATCGACGTCGCGGTAGACACCGTCGAGAAGTATCTCACCTGGGGCGAGCCGCCGGCCGATGTCGCGGCCAAGATCGCCAAGGTGAAGGCCGTCGCCGACAGTCGCGGCCGCAAGCTGTCGTTCGGCATCCGCTTGCATGTGATCGTGCGCGAGACCAATGACGAGGCGTGGGCGGCCGCCGGCGACCTGATCAAGCACATCACCGACGACACCATCGCCTCGGCGCAGAAGATTTTTGCCCGCATGGATTCGGTCGGGCAGCAGCGGATGTCGCAGCTTCACGGCGGCCGACGCGACAAGCTCGAGATCAGCCCGAACCTGTGGGCCGGCGTCGGCCTGGTCCGCGGCGGCGCCGGCACGGCGCTGGTCGGCGATCCCGACACGGTGGCGGCGCGCATCCGCGAGTACCAGGATCTCGGCATCGATACCTTCATCCTCTCGGGCTATCCGCATCTCGAGGAAGCCTACCGCTTCGCCGAGCTGGTGTTTCCCAAGCTTGGCTTGAATGTGTCGGAGCGGACGGGCAACGTCACCAGGCTCCGCACCAATACCGGCCCGTTCGGCGAGACCATCGCCAACGAGCACCGTCCGTTGCAGAGGGCCTCGCAATCATGAGTCTGATCGAAAGTGTTCCCAAGGTCCGCAGGCTGGCGGTGCCGCGCGCGGATGGGCTGATCCCCTGGCTGGTGCCGCTCGCGATCATCCTGATCTGGCAGGCGGCCTCGGCCGCCGGCCTGGTCTCGCCACGCGTGCTGCCGGCGCCGAGCGACGTGGCGCGCGCCGGCTGGAAGCTGCTGTGGTCGGGCGAGCTCGGCCGCAACATCTGGGTCAGCTTCTGGCGCGCCTCGATCGGCTTTTTGATCGGCGGCGGCATCGGCTTCGCCTTCGGTCTGGCCAACGGCCTGTCGCAACTGTCGGCGAAGCTGACCGACACCACTCTGCAGATGATCCGCAACGTGCCGCATCTGGCGCTGATCCCGCTGGTCATCCTGTGGTTCGGCATCGACGAGAGCGCCAAGCTGTTTCTGGTGGCGCTCGGCGTGTTCTTTCCGGTCTACCTGAATACGCTGCACGGGATTCGCACGGTCGATCCGCAACTCATTGAAATGGGCCGCGTCTACGGCATGTCCGACCGCGAGCTGTTTCGCCGGGTGATCTTCCCCGGCGCGCTGCCGTCGATCTTCGTCGGCCTGCGCTTCGCGCTCGGCATCATGTGGCTCACCCTGATCGTCGCCGAGACGATCGCGGCGTCCTCGGGCCTCGGCTACATGGCGATGCAGGCGCGCGAGTTCATGCAGATCGATGTCGTCGTGCTCTCCATCCTGATCTACGCCCTGCTGGGCAAGGTCGCCGACAGCGCCTCGCGGGCGCTGGAGCGGCTGACGCTGTCCTGGCATCCGGCCTTCAGCAAGCATTGAGGTTCTGGAAATGCAGCAAGCGCTCCGAATTCCCGTCTCCGGTGTGGAGGCGATCGACGGCCCCGATGTGATCGGGCATGCTGAGGCTTTCCGCCCCGTGAGGAAGCACAGCGTGAGTCCGGCCAAACCCGAGACACGCGGCCTGCCGCTCGTGATCCGCGATCTTCGCAAGGCGTTCGGCGACAACGAGGTGCTGCGCGGCATCGACCTGGAGATCGCGGCCGGCCAGTTCGTCGCCATCGTCGGCCAGAGCGGCTGCGGCAAGAGCACGCTGCTGCGGCTGATTGCCGGCCTCGACAAGCCGACGTCGGGCACGATCAGCTTCGGCGAAGCGGCCGCGCGGCCCGAGGACGTCCGCGTCATGTTCCAGGAGCCGCGGCTGCTGCCATGGGCGCGGGTGCTCGCCAATGTCGAGGTCGGGCTCGGCCGCGAGCGCAAGGCCGCCGGCGCGCATGAGCGGGCGCGGCGGGCGCTCGAGGAGGTGGGTCTCGCCGACAAGCGCGACCAATGGCCGGCGGTGCTGTCCGGCGGTCAGAAGCAGCGCGTCGCGCTGGCGCGCGCGCTGGTCAGCGGTCCGCGCCTGCTGGCGTTCGACGAGCCGCTCGGCGCGCTGGACGCGCTGACGCGGATCGCGATGCAGCGGCTGCTGGAGCGGGTCTGGGCCGATCAAACCTTCACCGCAATCCTGGTCACCCATGACGTTGCGGAAGCCGTGGCCCTCGCTGATCGCGTCCTCGTCATCGAGAGCGGCCGGATCGCCGAGGACATCAGCGTCGATCTGCCGCGCTCGCGCCAGCGCGGCTCTGCCGAGCTTGCGGCGCTGGAAGGCTCGATCCTGGGCCAGTTGCTTGGACCGGGCACGACGGGGTAGGAAAGGTCAACGCAATGAACTCCATCGTCCGTCACATGCCTGATGCCACGGCGCTCCAGCCGGATTTTCGCTCTGCGATGCGCCAACTGGTCGGAGGCGTCAGCGTCATCACGGTCGGACGCGGCGATGAGGTCACCGGCATGACGGTGAGTTCGCTGTCGTCACTTGCGGTCGAGCCTCCCTCCATCATCGTCAGCCTCAACCGCAACGCCTCGTCCTGGCCAATTCTGCAGCGGGAGGGCGTTTTTGGCGCCAATCTGCTGGCGGCGGATCAGATCGGCGTGGCCGAACGGTTTGCGGGTAAGGGTGGCTTGCGCGGCGTCGAACGTTTCGCAGGGGCCGAGTGGCGCAAACGGGTCACCGGCGTGCCGCTCCTCGTCGGAGCGCTCGCGACGCTGGATTGCGAGGTCGAGGAGATCATCGAGCGGCACTCCCATGCCATCGTGATCGGCAAAGTGGTGCATATCGATGTGGCGCCGCAGTCGGCGGCCCTGGCGTATTGGCATGGCAGCTATGTCGGGGTTGATCGCGACGACGGTCACGGTCGGCTCGCGGCCTTCAGCGTCCCGGATCCGCGGCTGACGCCGTAACGTTCCGACGCTCCGGGGCGAGCTGGCAACTTTCCTGCGGACGCCTTAAAAGCCGCTGTCGGCGTCAGCAGCGGAAATCATGAAACGGATCGGAACCTGGGCTCTGTATGCGATCGGCACGGTCGCCATCCTCTATCTCGCGCTGTATGCGTACGCGGTCCTGACGCAGCGCGAGTTCACGCCCGGCGATCCCATTCACATCTTCCGCAATCCCGAGGCGCCGAACTATTCGTGAGGCTGTGCCCGGCGACGCCGCGCCGGCGTATTCTCGCGAACCCACGGATCCGCGGACTGTTCACAGTCCTGTAGCTGCATCCAATCGTCGGTCAGAAACTGCACGCGGCAGCGGCGCCACACTTTGATGTGTCCGCCATCCGGCGACGTCTCGACGTCGGATAGCGACAGCGTGGGCGGCCGCCAGCGATAGCTGCGTTCATTGTCCCAGCCGTCGCAGCCCTCCCTGCCACAGGCGATCGTTCGCGAGATCAGCTTGCCTTTTCCTGCGAAGCACCAGCTCCGGACGCCCCATTCCTGACCCGACGATGGGGTGACGAGCGGTGCGTGCGACGTCTGCTCCCAGCAGCCTGACAGCACGCCGCGCGTGGCGGCACCGGCCGGCGAAACGGCAAGCGGCGCGCCGAGGGCCAGCGCGCCGCCGAGAACGATCCGGATGGGCAGATTATACGGGGCTCGGCATGCGCGGCGTGTCGCCGGAGCCCGGCGGCGGGATCGGCACGCCGCCGTCGGCATATTCGTTGAGCTTGTTGCGCAACGTGCGGATCGAGATGCCCAAGATATTGGCCGCATGTGTCCGATTGCCCAGGCAGTGCTTCAGGGTCTCCAGGATCAGGTCACGTTCGACATCGGCGACCGTGCGGCCGACCAGGGCGCGCGTGACCTGTTCCGCCGCCATCGTAGCATGCGCGACGGCGGGTTGGGTCTTGCCGATGTCGAGGCGGGCGCCGTCGGGCGTGAGGATGGCATCCGGCCCGATCTCGTCGCCCTGTGCCATCAGCACCGCGCGATGCATCGTGTTCTCCAGCTCGCGCACGTTGCCCGGCCAGCGGTTGGTGGTGAGGATGCGCTTGGCCTCCGCCGAGATCGGCCGCAGCGGGACGGCATTGGCCTCGGAATATTTGCGCGCGAAATGCTGCGCCAGTTCGAGAATGTCGGCGGGGCGCTCGCGCAGCGGCGGGATCTTGAGGTTGACGACGTTGAGCCGGAACAGCAGGTCCTCGCGGAACGTGCCCTCGCGCACGGCGTCGGCCAGGTTGCGGTTGGAGGTCGCGATGATGCGGATGTCGACAGGGACGGGACGGGTGCCGCCGACGCGGTCGATCACGCGCTCCTGGATCGCGCGCAACAGCTTCGACTGCAGCCGCACGTCCATCTCGGAGATTTCGTCCAGCAGGAGCGTGCCGCCATTGGCCTCCTCGAACTTGCCGATGCGGCGGGCGACGGCACCGGTGAAGGCACCCTTCTCGTGGCCGAACAGCTCGGACTCCAGCAGGTGCTCAGGGATTGCGGCGCAGTTGATCGAGATGAAAGGACGCTTGGCGCGGGCCGAGCGGGTGTGGACGTAGCGCGCCAGCACCTCCTTGCCGGTGCCGGACTCGCCGGTGATCATCACCGAGGCGTCGGAGCCGGCGATCTGCTGGGCAAGCTTGATCACCTTGGCCATCGCCTCGTCGCGATAGACGAGATCGCGCGAATCGTTGGCGACAGCGGCGAGGACGGCCGCGATCAGCTCAGGATCCGGCGGCAGCGGAATGTATTCCTTGGCGCCGGCATGGATGGCGGCGACCGCGGCGCGGGCATCGCTGGTGATGCCGCAGGCGACGATCGGCACGTGGATGTGCTCGGCATCGAGCCGCATCACTAGGTCGCGGATGTCGAGCGCGACGTCGACCAGCAGCAGGTCGGCGCCCTTGCCGCCGCGCAGCACCCGCATCGCCTGCTCGTTGTCCTCGGCATGGGTGACGGTGGCGCCGTTCTCCATGGCGATCTTGGTGGCCGTCGTCAGCTGGCCCTTCAGCGTTCCGACGATGAGAAGCCGCATGTTGGTCTCCTATTCGGTCGTGCCGCTCTCGATCGGCACGCAGGTCATGTCTGTCAGTTGCGGTCGGACTTGATGATTTCGGTCATCGTCACACCGAGCTTGTCTTCGACCAGAACCACCTCGCCGCGTGCCACGAGCCGGTTGTTGACGTAGATGTCGATGGCTTCGCCGACCTTGCGGTCGAGTTCGAGCACGGTGCCGGGCCCGAGCTTCAGCAGCTCGCCGACATCCATCTTCGAGCGGCCGAGCACGGCCGAGACCTGAACCGGGACGTCGAACACCGCTTCGAGGTCGGCCGCGATGCGCGCGGCATGCTCTTCTTCATTGTAGCCGACGTCCCCGCCCAGCGGAGGCGCGTCCGCCGCATTGAGGTCGGGAAGCGGGATCTCGTTGTCGCTCATGACTTAAACTCCCTCGGCCACCACGGCGGCCTAGTTCTTCTTGGACGCCATGTAGCGTCCGACCAGCTCGTTGATCTTGGCGTCGATCGCAGCGCGCTCCAGCACGACCCCGCCATCGGCCCATTCGATACGGCAGTCGCCGGTCGCGATCTCCGGCTCGGCGAGGATGACGAGGCGCCCCTCGAAGCCGCTCTGCTTGGCGAGCTTCTCGATCTTCTCGCGGGCAAGCTCGTACAGCGCGTCGTTGATGCGCAGCACGAGGTGCGGCGTCGCCACCAGATGCGCGAAGCAGTCGTGCACGAGTCCGGTGATCTCGCCGAGCGGCTCCGCCTCGACCAGCGCCGCGCATAGCTTGCGGGCGACGGCGACCGCGACATCGACGGCCTCGGTTTCCATCCGCTGCTCGATGCCTTCGAAGCGTGCGGAGATGCCCTGCAATTGGATGTTGATCTGCTCCAGCGCCGAGGCGACGCGGCGGTCGGCCTCGACCTTGGCTTCGCGCTGCGCCGCCTCGTAGCCGTTGCGATAGGCGGCGGCTTCGGCGGCCGCGACCTTCTGTGCGATCTCGGCAGAGGTGGCGGCAGCGCGCTCCCGCGTCGCCTTCTCCGGCGCGGCGAAGTCGGTATCGAACAGGAATTTCGCGGGCTGAGCCATCAATACACCAGTTCGTCGTCGGCGCGGTTCTTGCTGAGCATGATCTCGCCCTTGGCGGCGAGATCCTTGGCGAGGTTGACGAGCAGGGCCTGCGCCTCGTCGACGTCGCGCAGCCGCACCGGCCCCATCGCGGCCATGTCGTCCTGCAGCATCTTGGCGGCGCGCGACGACATGTTGCCGAAGAAGAAGTTGCGGACCTCCTCGTTGGCGCTCTTGAGCGCCACGCCGAGCTTGTCCTTGTCGACATTGCGCAGCAGGGTCTGCGCCGAGGCGGAATCGAGCTTGATCAGGTCGTCGAAGGTGAACATCAGCGCCTTGATGCGCTCGGCCGATTCGCGGTTCTCTTCTTCGAGCGACGTGATGAAGCGAGTCTCGGTCTGGCGGTCGAAATTGTTGAAGATCTCGGCCATCACCTCGTGGGCGTCGCGGCGACGGGTCTGCGACAGGTTCGACATGAACTCGACGCGCAGGGTCTGCTCGACGCGCTCGATGACCTCCTTCTGCACCGCTTCCATGCGCAGCATGCGGCCGATGACGTCGAGCGCCATGTCCTCGGGCAGGATCGCGAGCACGCGGGCGGCATGCTCCGGCTTCAGCTTGGACAGCACGACCGCGATGGTCTGCGGATATTCGTTCTTGAGGTAGTTGGCGAGCACCTCTTCCTGGACGTTGGAGAGCTTCTCCCACATGTTGCGGCCGGCGGGGCCGCGGATCTCGTCCATGATGCCGTTGACGCGTTCCGGCGGCAGGTATTGCTGCAGCAGGCGCTCGGTGGCGTCGAAATTGCCCATCAGCGCGCCGGAGGCCGACATGCGCGAGACGAATTCGAGCATCAGATCCTCGACCACGTCGGCTTCGATGGTTCCCAGCGTCGACATCGCCAGCGACAGTTCACGCACCTCGTCGTCATCGAGCTGCTGCCAGATCTTGCCGCCGTACTGCTCGCCGAGGGCGAGCATCATCACCGCGGCGCGGCGCGGGCCGCTCAAGGGCTCGGTCTTCTCGCGCTGCGCCTGGCGGCTCGCCAAGGTCGCGATGACCGTGGAAATGTCGTTGTTGTTGGCGTTGGCGTTCTGGGTCTGCGGCAGCGACATGGCGTCTACGTTCTTTTCAGTTCAGGCGGTTCACGTCGATCGGGTCAGCTCTGCGGCTCGGCGAGCCACTGGCGGATGATGGCGGCGGCTTCGCCCGGGTTGCGGTCGGCCAGCTCGCCCACCCGGTGGACGGACTGAGCGTGGACCTGGCCCTGGACCTGGGCGACGTCGATCATGTTGGCGGTCTGCTGGGCGTGAGCGGCTGCCTGGATGGTTTCGTCGGTGAGCGCCGGCAGGCCGCCGCCCGGGACGGCGATCTCTTCGGTGGCGATGATCTTCTTCACCAGCGGCCGCACCACCATGAACACGACCACGATGCCGAGCAGCATCATCACCGCGAGCTCGATGACGTACATGACGTCATCCTTGGTGAAGTGGAGCATCCCGAGGAAGCCGGTGGGCTCGTTGATCTGCGGCACCGCGGGAGCGTCGGCGAATTTCAGGTTGACCACCTCGACCTGGTCGCCACGCTTCTGGTCGAAGCCGATGGCGGAGCGGACCAGTGCGGCGATGCGGTCGAGCTCGTCCTTGCTGCGCTCCTGATAGACCAGCTCGCCCTTTTCGTTCTTCGAGTAGGCGCCGTCGACCAGAACCGCGACCGAGATGCGGTTGACCCGTCCGGCCTCGGTGACCTCGGTCTTGGTGGTGCGGGAGATCTCGTAATTGTTGGTCTCTTCGGTCTTCTTGCTCTGGTCCCGCGGCTGCTGCGGCGGCTGGTTCTGCTGGTTGCCCGGCAGCTCGTTGTTGACCGTGACCTGGCCGTTGTTCTCGTTGGTCGCCGACTGCTCTTCGCGTGTCTGACTCGAGCGCAGCACGCGGCCTTCCGGATCGTAGCGGTCGGAGGTCTGGGTGATGCGGTTGTAGTCGAAATCGGCGGAAAGCTGGACGCGGGCGCGGCCCGCTCCGACCACCGAGGAGACGATGTCCTCGACCTGCTTGCGCATCCGCTTCTCGAAGGCGTTGCGACGCTCGTCGCCGACCTGCTGGTCGATGTCGGTCTGGGTGCCGTCGGCGAGCAACTGTCCGGCCTCGTCGACGATCGACACCCGCTGCGGCTTCAGGCCGTTGACGGCGGAGGCGACGAGGTGGCGGATGGCGCGGATCTGCGCCGGCTCGAGGGTGCCGCGCACGCGCACGACGATCGAGGCGGACGGCTCCGGGGTCTCGCGCGAGAACAGCGGCCGCTCGGGCAGGACGAGATGGACGCGCGCGGCCTGGACACGGTCGATGGCGCGGATGGTGCGGGCGAGCTCGCCTTCGAGCGCGCGGAGATGGTTGATGTTCTGGACGAAGCTCGTGGTGCCCAGCGCGTCCGACTTGTCGAAGATCTCGTAGCCGACGCCGCCGCCCTTGGGCAGGCCGCCCTCGGCGAGCTTCATGCGCAGCCGGGTCACCTTGTCCTTGGGCACCAGGATGACGCTGCCTTCATTGCGCATCTCGAAGGGAATGCCCTGCCGCTCCAGATCCTTGATGATGCTGGAGGAGTCCTCCATCGTCAGGTCGGTGAAGAGGGTGGTCATCTGCGGCGCGGTCACGCGCATGATGACGAAGCCGAAGAAGCCGATCAAAGCAGCGGTTACCGCGATCATGGCGGTGAGCCGCGCGGCGCCCAAACCCTTCAGGAAGTCCAAGAGACCTTGCAAGCAACTGCCCCATAGTTCGGCATTCGACGGGTGGCCGCTGAAAGGTGATGTGAGCTTCGCGGGCCTTTACGGCCGGTTGCATAGATCGCGAAATTCAATCCTTAACCTTCACCAGCACCCGCATTCCAGGTGGCGATCCGATGTCAGCCGACGCGTCCGCCAGTCGCAGAGGGGGCGCGGAGGTTGGATCGAACCGCTGGGCAATTATTGCCTATGGGAAGGTTTCGATATGGTTAACGATGGTTAAAGGGTCCTAACAAAGTGTAGACATGCAAAAAATCGGCTTGGCGGGGCCAAGCCGATTTTCGAAGAAATCCCGTCGCGTCGGTAACGTCTTATTGGCGATATTGCTGAATTCGAGTGGTGCGCAGGCCGGCGAGACCATGCTGGTCGATCGAGAACTGCCACGACAGGAATTCGTCGACGGTCAGGGTGTAGCGGCTGCACGCTTCCTCGAGGGACAGCAAGCCGCCGCGAACGGCGGCAACGACTTCAGCCTTCCGGCGAATGACCCACCTCTTGGTGCCTGGCGCAGGCAAATCCGCGATGGTGAGCGGGCTGCCGTCAGGCCCGATGACGTATTTCACCCTCGGGCGATGGGGTTCTGTCATGGCGTACTCACAAACTCTTAACCACTGAACTCACGGTAAGACCCTACGCCGCCTCGCTTAAAATTTGCCTAAGCGAAGGGCGCGAATCCGGCGCTATGCGCGAACGCCGCCACTTCCGGTGGCGCTGCGCCCCGGGAGCGGAATCGTGGTAAATGATTGGTTAAGAATTTCCGGCGCTTACGCTGACATGTCGCCGCGGCGGCTGAGCTTGTTCAAGCTCAGCCGGGATCGGTTCAGACGGGGCGGGAGCTAGCTCACGATCCGCTGGATCTGGTTCACCGTATAGGTCTGGCCGCCGATCGACAGCAGCGGCGGCTGCTGGGTCAGGTCGACCGAGGATACGGTGCCCTTGACCTGGGTCGAGATGGCCACCGGCGAACCGTTCGTTGCATCGGTGCCGACCACCGTGATCTTGTATTGCCCGTCCGGCCATTGGGTGCCGTCATTGCCCTGGCCGTTCCAATTATAGGTCTGGTTGTCGCCGGCGCTCGCCGAATATTTGCCGCTGAAGACGGTCTGGCCGACGCTGTTGGTGATGCTCACCGTCAGGTTGCTGTCCTTCGGAATGCTGAGATCCCAGCTCGCTTGCCCTTTGGTCATGGTCGTCGTCGAGCCGTTCACCACTGCGGTCTTGCCGACGAAGGCGAGCGCCTGGGTCGCCTGCGTCGTCTGCTGCATCGTGAGCAGGGACGCGAGCTGGTCGTTGGTCTTGAGCTGCTGCTCGACGCCGGCGAACTGCACGAGCTGCTGGGTGAACTGGTTGGTGTCCAGCGGATCGAGCGGGTTCTGGTTCTGCAGCTGCGTCGTCAGCAGCGTCAGGAAGGTCTGGAAATTGCCGGCAATGGTCGAGCCTGCGCTCGAGCCGAGGCTGCTGTTGCCGGTTGACGAATTGGTGTTGGTCGTGCCCGAGACCGGCGGGGGTGCCGTGATTGCGTCGCCGATTGCCATGGAAGCCTCCTGTTAAACCCTGATATCCACGCCGCCTTGCGCGCCGAACATCCGTCCATAGGACCGTCCGGCGAGCTGGACCGGGACGTTTTCGTCCTCGGTCACGATCAGGCGTTGTGCGTTGCCATTCTGTTGATAATCGCCGCCATTCTGGCCGGACGAGTTCTGGTCGCGCAGCGAGAACTGCAATCCGCTGTTGTTGCTCTTGAGGCCGGCGTCCTGCAGCGCCTGCTGGAGCTGCGGCGCCGTCTGCTGCAGCATCGCCAGCGTCTCCGGCTTCTCGACCCGCAGATGCGAGGTCACCTGGCCATTGCGGTCGACGTCGATGCGGACGTCGATGCGGCCGAGCTCGGCCGGATCCAGTCGGATCTCGAAGCGGCTCTTGCCGTTGAGCGCGGAGGCTGCGATCTCGACGGCAAGCCCATGAAGCGGCACAGCGGCCGCCGTGGCGGCTGTCGCGGTCAGGCTGGCCGAGGTGATCTGGCTGGTCGATGCGGCCGGCGTCGACAGCTGGGGCTGCAACGCGGCCGTGGCCTGTGCGCTCGGATCCGGCGCCGGCCCGTTGGTCTGGCTGGTCGTCGGCGCGGCGTTGCGATCATGTGAGGCCGGTGCCTGCACGTTGCCATTCGCCTTCCCATCGCCGGCCTCGACGGAGTCCGGCTTGGCTGCAACAGCGGGCTGTTGCGCGAGCGCGCCATGGCCCGGCTGCTGAGTGGACTGGACGTTGCCATTGCCCGTTTCGGTGACCTTGCCGGCTGCGCCGTCGGCGAGCCCCGTCTTGGTCTGGGTGCCCGGCTTGCCCGTCGTCTTGGTGCTGCCGGGAACGGCCGCATCGAGCGCGGCGGCGACGCTCTGTTCGGCAGATGCGGCAGCGTCGCCGGAGGCCGCCGCTGCCGTCTCGGGCGTCGTCGCGGTGGATCCGGCTCCGTCGGCATCCTTGGCCGCCGCGGAGGATTTGGCTGCGGCCGCCAGCAGGCCTGCCGCGGTATCGACCGAGCCCTGCGGGCCAACACCGGGCACTCCGACGGGAGCGGCCGCACCGGGCGCATTGGTTTTGCCGTCGCCGTCCGCCGTGCCATCGCCGTTGGCGAGGGTGATCTCCGGCTGGATGGCGACGGCGACCGGCGTCGGCACGGCCACGGTCGGCCCGGCTCCAGCGGTCGTCGCGGCGCTCGCATCCGTGCCGGCCTGATCGCCGTCCTTCTTGTCGCCCGTCTTGCCGTCGCTGGTCTTGCCGTCGGCGGTCCCAGCCGCATCGGTTTTGGTCGACGTGCCGGCGGTCGCGTCGGCCGGGGTATCCGAACCGCTGTCGTCGGCGCGCGCGGTGCTGCCGTCGGCCTTGTCCGCCGGCTTGTCCTGCGACCTGGCCTGGGTGGTGCGATCGGCGTCGCCGGCCCGCGCCGGCTCGCGGCTCGAGGTGGAAGCGCTGGCGGCGCGCGGCGACGGCGACGCGGAGGTGGGCGGCGACGCTGTCGACGGATCCGGAGTCGCGGCGTCGACCAGCGCCGAGAAGCTGTCGGACGGCTGCGGAGCGTCCTGACGGGACTGTCTCGGCGCCGTGGTCTTGAGAACCGTGCCTGCCTGGATGTCTGACGTGACGCTGAACACCTTGGACCCTCTCGCGATGAACTCGACCAAGCAGTTCAGCAAGGAGCGGGCCAAGCCGGGGTTGCAGAAAATCGCCAACAAATTCAGGTTCTTATGGAATCAATCGGGGCGCGGGCCGCAGCCCTCGTCCTCGCCATTTCTGCCCGGCCGGCAAGATTTGCCGCCGGCATCTGCGACCGGCGCAATTGCTTCGCAGGAAGTGCGCCTATATTAGAGACGTATGCTTTCGTGTTGTTTCCGATCAGGACATGCTGTCCGGAGATCGCCCGAAGCAAGCCATCCGCAAAGACGGCGCATGCGAGGCGTTCCCGCGCCGGGAACCCGTTGCCTGACGCCGCGATCGCAGTGACCGGATCATGCTCAACAGTCTCGATCTCGAAGGCCGTCCCGAAGACACCAGGGTCGTCGTCGCCATGTCCGGCGGCGTGGACTCCTCGGTGACGGCCGCGCTGTTGAAGTCGGAAGGCTACGACGTCGTCGGCATCACTCTGCAGCTCTACGATCACGGCGCGGCGACGCACCGCAAGGGCGCGTGCTGCGCCGGCCAGGACATCCACGATGCCCGCAACGTTGCCGAGCGCCTCGGCATCCCGCATTACGTGCTGGACTACGAAGATCGCTTCCGCGAGTCGGTGATCGACAATTTCGCCGCCAGCTACGCTTCGGGCGAGACGCCGGTGCCGTGCATCGAGTGCAACCGCGCGATCAAGTTCGGCGATCTCCTGAAGACCGCGCGCGAGCTCGGCGCCTCCGTGCTCGCCACCGGCCATTACGTCGCCTCGCGGCGGCTGGCGGACGGATCGCGCGCGCTCATCTGCGCGGCGGACAGCGATCGCGACCAGAGCTACTTCCTGTTCGCGACCACGCGCGAGCAGCTCGATTATCTGCGCTTTCCGCTCGGCGACATGACCAAGCCGGAGGTGCGCGAGCTCGCGCGCCGTTTCGGCCTGGAGGTCGCCGACAAGCACGACAGCCAGGACATCTGCTTCGTGCCGACCGGCCGCTACACCGACATCATCGGCAAGCTGCGCCCGAACGCGATGGAGCCGGGCGAGATCGTCGATCTCAATGGCCGCGTGCTCGGCGCGCATCACGGCATCGCCAACTACACGATCGGCCAGCGCAAGGGCCTCGGCATCGCTGCCGGTGCGCCGCTCTACGTCGTCAAGCTGGACGTCGCCACCCGCCGCGTCGTGGTCGGCCCGCGCGAGGCGCTGCGCACGCATCGCATCACGCTCCGCGAGGTCAACTGGATCGGTGATGGCGCGCTCGACGCGGCCGCGCGCGAGGGCCTCGAATTGTTCGTGCGGGTGCGCTCGACGCGGCCGCCGCAGCCGGCCTGGCTGCGCGGTGCGGACGGCCGTTACGAGGTCGAGCTCGTCGCCGGCGAAGAGGGCGTCTCGCCGGGCCAGGCCTGCGTGTTCTACGATGCCGCGTCCGGCCGCGCCCGCGTGCTCGGTGGCGGCTTCATCCAGAGCGCTGTTGCGGAAAGCAGCAGCTTGGGCGGCAACGCGATCAGGCCGCAGCGCGTGGCCGAGCCGGTCCGCGGCTGATCAGCATCCATCATTCAGGGCAGGGGCATGGGGGACATCGACCGCGCGGGGGTCGAAAAGGCCTATGAGCGCTGGGCGCCGATCTACGATCTGGTGTTCGGCAAGGTCTTCGATCAGGGCCGCCAATCGACCATCGCGGAAGCCGATCGCATCGGCGGCCGCATTCTCGACGTCGGCGTCGGCACCGGTCTGTCTTTGTCGGACTACGCCCGGACCACGAGGATCTGCGGCGTCGATATCTCCGAGCCGATGCTGCGGCGGGCGCAGGCCCGCGTCCGCGAGCTGAAGCTCTTCAATGTCGAGACGCTCGCGGTGATGGATGCCAAGCATCTCGCGTTCGCCGACAATTTCTTCGACGCGGTGGTCGCGCAATACGTCATCACTGCGGTGCCGGATCCCGAAGCGACGCTCGATGATTTCATCCGCGTGCTGAAGCCGGGCGGCGAGCTGATCCTGGTCAACCATATCGGCGCCGAGAGCGGCCCGCGCCGCATCTTCGAGCTCGCCTTCGCGCCGATCGCGCGCCGACTCGGCTGGCGGCCGGAGTTCCCCTGGGCTCGGCTGGTGAACTGGGCTGCAAAGCATGGCGGCGTCACCTTGGCCGAGCGCCGGCCGATGCCGCCGCTCGGACACTTCTCGCTCATTCGCTACCGCAAGGGCTGATCACCGGATACCCTGGCCGTGCGCTTTGCCAGGCCATCCGCGCGGAACGCGAACGCGCGGTTTGCGTTGCCCCGCCATGAGCATCAGGCAAACCTTGTTCCTCTCGTTCGCACTGGTCTCGGCCGCGGCTGCGGCCCGCGCCCAGGCGCCGCCGACGCCGGCCACGCCGCCGCAGGCAACGGCGCCGGCCCCCAACGCGAATGCCGCTTGTGCGCCGAATGCCCGCGCGACGGCGACGCCTGACGGCATCACCACCGGCCGCGCCGGCGAGCTGCTCGGCGACAAGCTGGCGAAGACCAACGGCGTGTTGTGTCCGCCGAGCGGGGTCGACCCGGAAATGCACGCGCCGACCCCGGAGGGCGGCACGACCCCGGTGATCCCGCCGCCCGGCAGCCCCGGCGGCAATCAGAACGTACAGCCGAAGTGAGCCTCTTGTGATCCGCATTGCCGAGCAGCTGCTGTTGGTCGCACACGTCGGCGTGTGACCCTCGACGAGCGGCGGATACATGCGCAAGGCCTTGGAGAGTCGTCCGGAAATCCCCTCGTGCGAAAACCGCTGCTGCCCGCGAGCTTTGCTTGACAGGGGCGGAGACGCCTCCTTATATGCCGCCCGTTCACAAGGTCCGGCGGCCCGCTTCAACCGGTCTTGCCTTGATCGAACACCGTGGCGGGGTAGCTCAGCTGGTTAGAGCACGGGAATCATAATCCTGGGGTCGGGGGTTCGAGTCCCTCCCCCGCTACCAACGGTCACCCCTCCACCCGAACGCTTCGTCCCCATTCTCCCGGTCCGCAAGGCTGGCACGCCACGCCACGGCGCGGCCTACGATGCCAGCCGCGCGATCACCAGATCGAGCACAGCGCGCAGCCGCGCCAGCCGGCGCAGATCTCGATGATAGCCGAGATAGGTGTCCCGCCCCGGCGGCTGCTCGCCGACGTCGACCTGCTGGAGGCCGGGCGTAGCGTCTCCGAGCGGTCGGGGCAGGACGGCAAGGCCCGCTCCCTGCGCGCAGAGAATGGCCTGAACGTCCCGGTTGTTGCTCCGCATCGCGACCTCCGCCTTCGGGAGTTTCTTCGCCAGCCAGCGCGCGTCGGGCATGTCGGCGAAGGCCGTGTCCATGGTGACGACCCTGATCCCTTCGCCGTCGCCTCCGACGTTCCGGGGGCCGTGAACCGGGCCGTACACAGCATAGGGAATGTGCAAGAGCCGCCGCGAGATCACCTCCGGCTCGTCGAACGACCGAATGCGGAACACGAGGTCCGCCTCGCGGCGGGGAAGGCTGTAGAGCCGAGCATCGGTCAGCAGCTCGACACAAACGCGCGGGTGGAGACGGCCGAACTCGGCAAGGACAGGCGCCAGCATCAAGCGGCCAAACCAGTCCGACGATGAGATCCTGAGGAAGCCGTCGAGTTGCGCCTGCGTTCCGGCCAGGCGTCGCTCGAAGGCGAGCGCTTCCTCCTCCACGCGCTCGGCGTGGGCCAGCACGGCCGTGCCTTCGTGTGTGAGCACGAAACCCTCGGACGTCCGCTGGAACAGCGTCTGGTTCACGGCGGCCTCAAGGGCTGCGAGGCGGCGTCCCATGGTCGGTTGAGACAGGCCGAGCCGACGCGCTGCAGCACCGAGCGTGCCCTCGCGCGCAATGGCAAGGAAGATCCGCAGGTCGCTCCACTCCATGCCGGTCCTTTCAAAAACAGCCCGACGGGATCGCTGGACACCTATTCAGAACTGAATGAATTACGTACAAATTCGATGATGTCCATTCAGAAAATGAGGGATCATGGTCTCCGCCATCACAGCAGGAGGTCTCAATGACCCATTCGATGACGGCTGCCGTCCTCCACGAAACTGGCGCGCCGCTCCGCGTCACCCCGATCAGCCGCCCGACGCCGGGGCACCGTGAGGTCCTTGTGCGCATCGCCGCGGCGGGCACCAACCCGTTGGACGCCAAGATCCAAGACGGCCAGGCCGCGCATGCCAAGCATCCCGCGCCCGCCATCCTCGGGCTGGACATGGCTGGGACGGTCGAGGTCGTCGGCCCCGGCGTCACCCGGTTTCGCCCTGGCGACGAGGTGTACGGCATGGTCGGCGGCGTCGGCGGTCATCCCGGAACGCTGGCCGAATATGTCAGCGCCGATGAGGATCTGCTTGCGGCCAAGCCGGCCAACCTCTCCATGCGCGAGGCCGCGGTTCTGCCCCTCGTGACGATCACGGCCTGGGAGGGTCTTGTCGATCGCGTCGGCATTCGACAAGGACAGACGCTCCTTGTGCTGGGCGGAGCCGGTGGCGTCGGTCACATCGTGGTCCAGCTGGGGCTCGCATTCGGTGCAACGGTCCATGCCACGGGAAGCGCGGAGAGCAGGCCCGTGATCGAGCGCCTTGGCGCGACCTTCATCGACCGGCACGAGCCGATTGCCGAAGCGGTCGGCCGCGTGACGGGAGGGCGTGGCTTCGACGTCGTGTACGATACGGTTGGCGCTCTCGACGTCGCCTTCGCCGCGGTGGCGAGGTTTGGTCACGTGACCTCATCGCTGGGGTGGGGCACCCATCCGCTCGCGCCTCTCTCGTTCAAGGGCGGCACCTATTCCGGCGTTTTCACCCTCCTGCCGCTGATCGAGGGTGAAGGACGGCGGCACCACGGCGAGATTCTCGAGAAGGCCGCGCAGATGGTCGAGGCCGGCAAGCTCACGCCGCTGCTCGACCCGCGCCGGTTCGCACTCGAGGACGTCGGCGCGGCCTATGACGCCCTCAAGAAGGGGGGTGGCGCAGGCAAGATTGCGGTCGACATCGGGGCGGCGTGAGCTTGCTCGACCAATCACGGCTGCACAGGTTTCACTCGCAAATGGCAACGCCAAGGGATCGCGCGATGAGAGTCTGGTGCCGCGCCCGCTTCGACCACCTTGTCGACAAAGCCGGAGCAGGCCTCTTCGCCACCGTCGACCAGGTGACACCCGAGATGTTCGATAACCTGCTCGCCACGCATCTCAAGGGTTCGTTCTTCCTCGATCGAGGTCTCCGGTGGGGACCAGATCTGAGAGGCGAGACATGGTGACGGCCAGCGAGACACGTCACGCGCGGGGCTTGCCTCAGGCGGCGGAAGTCACCTCGTTCCGCATGAAGCCGGGGATTGCGGCGAAGCAGGCCGTCGAAGCCGGCCGTGACATCGATGCTTGGCTTCGTCAGCAGCCCGGCTTCGTCTCCCGGCTCATGATCTCCAACGCGGATGGCTCGATCACCGACATCGTCGTCTGGAGGTCTGAGCGGCACGGTCAGAATTCGTCGAGAAGGCTAATGGCCGAGACCGCGTTCTCGCCCTTCCACGCAATGGTCGATGGCAAGTCGGTCGACTGGAGATTCGCTGCCGTCCTGATCTGAACGCAGGCGAGGACATGCGCAGCACGCCTGCAGTTGCCCGCACATTCACGGGTGAACGTGTCGCTCGCACCGGATTGCGCAAGGCGGGCTTCGACCTATTCTCTATCGACACCACCCAGACGACAACTCCACGGCGCCCTCGCTAGCACCGCCCGAGCTCGAGGTCGCGGACCTTCTGAACCATGTCCGTCACGGATGTCGCCTCGAGCTTTCTGAAGGCATTGCTTCGATGCATCTTCACCGTGATGAGGGAGATCCCGAGTTCGGCCGCGATCTGCTTGTTGACCAGGCCGCGATCGAGAGCCGTCAGGACCTCCATCTCTCGCGGCGTCAATCGGGTGGCGCGATCCCTCAAGTGATCCTTCGCGCGCTCCTCCTTCTGCCGTCGCGCCTCGATGTCAATGGCTTCGTCGACCGCCGTGAGGAGGTTCCGCGGCTGGAATGGCTTCTCCACGAAGTTGATTGCGCCGGATCGCATGGCCCTGACAGCGGTCGACACATCCGCGTCGCGGGCGCTCATGATGATCGGGGTTCGGACGTTGCGTGCAAAGAGATGCTGCTGCAGCGCCAAGCCGCTCTTGCCCGGCAACCGGACGTCGATCAGGAGGCAGCCGACTTCGCGATCAACGCCCCTGGTGAGCAGCGAAGCTATCGAATCGTGCCACCTGGACTCGAGACCCGCTGACATCAAGATGGCATCGAGTACGTCTCGCGACGTCGTGTCGTCATCGACGACAGCGACGACATGAGGTGGTGGGATCTCCGGCCTGGCCAACCTGAGATGGTGCAACTCGCCGCGGCCACGCGTCCGCGCACCGTGCTGCAGGAGAGGGGAGTCCGCAGCCGAATGCGAGGATGTTCGACGGCGAGGAAGCTCTGCCGTCATTCTGCGATGAACGCGAGAATGTCTGCGTTGAGGACGTCGGCATGGATCGTCAGCATGCCGTGCGGAAAGCCCTTGTAGAGCTTCAAGGTGCCATGCTTGAGCTGTTTGGCCGACAGCAGCGCGGCGTCTTGATAAGGCACGATCTGATCGTCATCGCCGTGCATGACCAGCGTCGGTACATCGATGAGCTTGAGGTCCTCGTTGAAGTCCGTTTCCGAGAACACCCTGATGCATTCATAATGCGCGTGGGCTGCGCCCATCATGCCCTGACGCCACCAATTGTCGACGACACCCTCGATGAGGCGCGCGCCCGGCCGGTTGAAGCCGTAGAACGGAATCGGCACATCGCGATAGAACTGCGCCCGGTTGGCCGCGAGCTGGGCGCGGAGATCATCGAATACGGCGAGCGGCGTGCCGTCTGGATTCGCTGACGTCTTGAGCATGATCGGAGGGATCGCGCTGACCAGAACGGCCTTTGCAACGCGCCCCTGGCCGTGACGGGCGACGTAACGCGTGACCTCGCCGCCGCCGGTCGAGTGTCCGACGTGGACGGTATTGCGCAGATCGAGCGCGCGTGCGAGCTCCGCCACGTCGGCCGCATAGGTGTCCATGTCATGGCCGGTCGAGGACTGGCTCGACCGGCCGTGACCGCGCCGATCGTGCGCGATCACGCGATAGCCGCGATGCAGAAAGAATAGCATCTGGGTGTCCCAATCGTCGGCGCTGAGCGGCCAGCCGTGATGAAACAGGATCGGCTGTCCGTTGCCCCAATCCTTGTAGAAAATCTCGGTTCCGTCGGTCGTCGTGATGAAGGGCATGGATGCATCTCCAGTTGAGACCCGTCGAGGATTCCGATTGCAGCGCGGGCTACGGCGCGGCCTCGGACGTGAGCGTTCGTTCGACAACGACTTAAAAGAGACCCACCGGAGAAGTCTTCCGTGCGGACTTCCAATCTTGAAAGAATGCACGAGCACGCGCTGGGCAGCTGCAGCGGATGGAGCTACGGTTCAGCTTGTTCGATTGCGGGCGCCCAGCCGCCAAAGCGCCGGGGAGTTTCCGGTCATTCGCCGAAAGGCGGTGGTGAAATGGGCCTGGCTGCTGAAGCCGAGATCGAAGGCGATCGAGACGACTGGCTGTTCTGTCGCTCGAAGCCTCTCCTGGGCGCGGACGATCCGGCGGTGCAGGATATAGGCATGGGGCGGATGCCCGGTGGCGGCCTTGAACTGGGCGGCAAATCGAGATCGGGGAAGGCCAGCGATGTCACTGAGTTGCGACAGGGAGATCGTCCTACCAAGGTGCGCATCGATATAGTCGAGGGCGCGGCCGATACGGTCGGCCGCGGGCTTCGCCGCGTCGCCGGCGCTGATCGTGCGGCCATGATGTCGTTCGATCAAGCGCGAGCCGAACGCCAAGGCGAGCCCTTCCACGAAGGAGGGTCCCGCGATTCCGTCATAGAGGTCCGCGGCCCTGAATGCCAAGGCAAGCTGTCGGAGACCGTCGTCGACGATCCGGTCGGTCTCGAACAGACAGATGTCGCCCGATGGCAAACGCCCGAGCACGCTGTTCATGCACTCGCGCAGCAGATCCTGCGAGAGAAAAACCCTGAGATTGTCGAGCCGGCCCCTGGCCAACCCGCGCCAACGTCCCTGCCGCGGGCCGGTGATCAGCATAGCATTCGGCTCCTCGCCGCCGCTCCAGACGCTGCGTCCGGAGATCAGCAACTCTTGTCGCGCGCGCCGCTGCACCAGCGTCACGACGTGTGAATCATCCTCGCAATCGGAGCAGACTTCGATAGGACCGTTGTGCTCGCTTCGCCAGCGCGACAGGCCGACTTGAATATGGCGGCCGTTTGCGAGCGTGGCGGGGGCAGGCTTGGCGCGCCATTGAGTTTCGTCGTGCACCAGCATGGAGAGACCTCGTCGAGAAATCGTTTAGTTAGACAGCGCCGACCGGATGCGAAAGAGGCCGTAGGCCGCAGCGCCATCGATTGACGTGCGAATTGGAAAGTCATTCGCACTTTCAGGAAGCAAGCATGGTCTCTCGTCCGCTAGATGTCGTGACAAGCCGTCGCAACGCTGCGCCGAGGCCAGATTGTGGTGGCTGCCGGGAGACGTTGCTGCCGAACGGGCAATGGGAGATCGCAAGATGACACTGGCTGAGAACCATTCCCGCCGAACGTTCTGCATCTGCTGTATCGCCGCAGCCGGTGCAGTTGCCGCGGGAGGCTGGCTCACGCCATCGCAGGCGTTTGCCGAAGCCCGCAACATCGTGGATACGATCCGCGACGCGGCGGCGCATGCGCCGATCAAGGTCCACGCGCTACGCGGCGATGTCAGCATTCTCGAAGGATCCGGCGGCAACATCGCGGTTCTCTCCGGACGCGACGGCAAGCTGCTTGTCGATGCAGGCATTACGGCGTCGCGTCCGAAGCTGCTGCAGAGTCTGAATACCATTGGCCGCAGTCCTGTGACGCGCCTGATCAACTCGCACTGGCATTTCGACCATACTGACGGGAATGCGTGGTTGAACGGCGAGGGAGCGGCGATCGTCGCCCACGCGAACACCCGCAAGCATCTGTTGTCAGCGCAGCGCGTCGAGGACTGGGACTACAACTTCCCGACATCGCCGCTCGCCGCAGTTCCGAGCGAGACCGTCAGCGCCGAGACGACGCTGAAGCACGGCGGCGCGACGGTTGTGCTCCGGCCCTACGGCGCTGCGCATACCGATTCCGATTTGTCGATCACGTTCACCGAGGCCGACGTCCTGCACTGTGGCGACACGTACTGGAACGGAATCTATCCTTTCATCGACTATTCGACCGGCGGCAGCATCGACGGCATGATCAAGGCCGCCGATGCCAATCTGGCCGCGGCGGGCGACAGGACGATCGTCGTTCCCGGACATGGCGCGCCCGTGAGCAACAGGAAAGAGCTCGCGGTTTATCGGGACATGCTCTCCGCCATCCGCGACAATGTCGCCAAGCTGAAGCAGCAGGGACGTTCGGTGGAGGAGGCCATCGCGGCCAAGCCGACCACGGCCTTCGACAGCCGCTTCGGCCAATTCCTGATCACGCCGGCGTTCTTTACCCGACTGGTCTACCAGGGCGTCTGACGTCCGCGGCCGAGACGAAATCATGGCACAGCGCGGCGCCAGCGTCCGGGCGCTTCTCCGACCAGGCGCCGGAACACATTGATGAAATGCGTTTCGCTCTTGAATCCGACGGAGATGGCAACATCCCGGATCGATCGCTCGGGATCGAGCAGCAGCCGCTTCGACGCATGAACCCGGCACTGGAGGACATACATGTGGGGCGACATGCCGGTGGAGGCCTTGAACTGAGCTGCGAAATGCATGCGGCTGAGACCCGCGGCGGCGCTCAGATCCGCCAGCGCGATCGGCTGTTGAAGATGAGCATCAATGAAGGCCTTTGCCCGATTCAGCCGCCACGGTGTCAGCGGCGACAGCTTTCGCTTCGGCGAATGCTCCTGCTTCAGGTGGTAGCGCCCGATCAGGTGGGCCGCGAAGCTGATGCTCAGGCTGTCGAGGAACAACCGGCTCGGGGCGGCGTCATCGGCGAAGGCGCGCATCAGCGACGTCATCAGGTGACGCAGCACCTTGTCGTCCGCTTCCTGCGGGCCGAACAACTCCATCGAAGGGTCGGCGGGCCTGCCGCTGATGTCCTCGTAACATTCCGTCACGGTGGCCGGAGAGACGAACGCCCGCAGGATCGCGTAGTCCTCGCGATAGATTGCCCGCGCATTGGGAAGCGCGGGCCCTGTCAGGACGATGGTGCCTGGAACGACGTCGCCATCGATCACGGACCGTCCGGCAATGGAGAGCGACAGGTTCGTGCACCGCACGGCGTAAGACACCGTGTAGGGCAGGTCGGCCAGATCGGCTTGCACCTCGAGTGCGGCTCTGTCGATCCTACCGCTCCACATCGAGACCGAGAGTCGTGCTCCGCCGTCCGCGGTCAGCGATGGTGAGTGCGGTGGCTCGCGCCAGCGTCGTTCGGCAGGGATGTGCGCCAGGCTTGGCAGCGAGGTGACCAGGGCCGGCACATGTCGGCCCGTGTGCGATAGTCGCGTCGCCGTGTTGGCTTCTCTGGCCTCGTTGTCCATTGCGCGCCTCCGTCCTTGACCGAGGGGGATGATCCATACAATCTGTCAGAAGAAGCATGCAATCAAAGGAATTGCGGAGAATTGCATGGATTGGCTCCCTACACTTTCCGAATGGCAAGGGCCGCTGTTCGTCCGCATCGTCGATGCGCTCGCCGCGGATATCGCGAGCGGACGGCTGCTGCGTGGGCAGCGGCTGCCGACGCACCGCAGCCTCGCGGCGGAGCTGAGGATCGATCTGACGACGGTCACACGCGCCTATAGCGAGGCGCGTCGTCGAGGCTTGATCGAGGGGCGCGTCGGGCAGGGGACGTTCGTGTCCGAGACCACGGCGCGTGCGTCTCCGGACCAGCCGGCCACGGTCACCATCGACCTCTCGATGAACCTGCCGCCACAGCCGGTCGAGGCGCAGCTCGAACGGCGGATCGAGCAGGGGCTTTCGACCATTCGCACGGAGGCCGGCTTGAGCGCGTTTCTGAGCTACGCGCCGCCGGGCGGCAGCGTGGACCAGCGCGAAGCTGCCGCCCTCTGGCTGCAACCGCGGCTGTCTCATGCCTCGCCCGAGCGGATCGTGATCTATCCGGGATCGCAAGCGATCATCTTCAATGCTCTGCTGGCGCTGACGCAGCCGGGCGATGTCGTCGTGACGGAGGCGCTCACCTTTCCCGGAATCAAGGCAGCCGCTGCGCAGCTCGGTGTGCGTCTCATCGGGGCTGCCATGGATCTGGAGGGGGTCCGGCCCGACGCGCTGGATGACGCCGTGCGCAAGCACCGGCCGAAGGCGGTCTATCTGGTTCCGACACAGCAGAATCCGACTACCGCGACGATGAGCGCCGGACGGCGGCAGGCAATCGCCGACATCATCCGCAAGCGCAACACCGTGCTGATCGAGGATGATGCCTATGGCCCGCTGGAGCCGCGCGTCGCGCCGATCGCGACCTTGATCCCCGAGCGAACCTATTACGCGGCCAGCATCGCCAAATGCATCGCGCCGGCCCTGCGTGTCGCCTATCTGCTGGCGCCCGACGACAAGGCCGAGCAGATGATGCGCGTCAACCTGCAGGCAACGATGCAGATGCCGGCGTCGCCGATGGTTGCGCTGGTCACGCACTGGCTGAAGTCCGGTGTCGCCGACGAGATCATCCGCGCCATCCGCAACGAGGCCGCCGCCCGTCAGCAGCTCGCGTCGCGTCTGCTGAAGGGAGTGACCTATGCCGCGCGTCCCGCCAGTCATCATCTTTGGATGCCGCTGTCGCCGCAGCTCGACGGCACCGACCTGCTGTCGCATCTGATGCGGAACGGCCTGGCCGTCGTCGGTGAGGTCGCGTTCGCGGTCGGCCAGCCGGCACCGCGCGGTCTGCGTCTCTCTCTCGGAGCGGCACGCAACCGGGCCGAGCTCGGCCAGGCATTGCAGGTGCTGTCGCGCGCAGTCACCGCGCGCTCCGTCAGACAGATCGTATAGCGCGATCCCCGGGCGTTCACATCCCCCGGTATAATGGAGGCGCCACCGAATTGCAGATAAGCCTCTGCGACCTCCGTCATCCTGAGGGCACGCATGAGCATCGAAAAGCCGTCTCACACCTGGCTCCGGTCCGATGAGGGAGGCGGCATCTCGCGTCGACGCTTCGTCAAGGCGTCGGCGGTCGCCGTCAGCGTCTCGATAGCCGGCGAAGCGCTCGCCGACGATCTGACCGACGTGCCGGCGCGGGAGCCGGGTGATGCGTTGTCCGCCTTCAGCGCGCGCTCGCCCTATGTTCACATCGGACGGATTCCGGAGGCGACGCCCGGCAAGCGGAATGTCGATCCCGCCGATGCGATCAACTCTAAGACGCCACTCGACAGGCTCGTCGGCACGATCACCCCGTCGGATCTGCACTATGAGCGCAGCCATTCCGGTGTTCCGAACATCGATCCGGCCAGGCACAGGCTGCTCATCCACGGCATGACACGCGAGCAGCTTGTGCTGACGCCCGATGACATCGCGCGAATGCCCTCGATCTCGCGCGTCGTTTTCATCGAGTGCACCGGCAATGGCTGGGAGAACTGGAAGAAGGCCGACCCCAATCTGACGGTGCAGAATACCCATGGTCTCGTCAGCAGCAACGAATGGACCGGTGTCCCGCTTCGCCATCTGATCGAGCTGGTCGGCAAGGATCATCGCTCCGCCTGGATGCTGGCCGAGGGCGGCGACGCGGCGGGCGTTGCACGAAGCATCCCGCTCACGGATGAGATCATGGACGAGGCGTTCGTCGCCTATGGCCAGAACGGCGAGCCGCTGCGGCCGGCCCATGGCTTCCCGTTGCGTCTCATCATGCCCGGATTCGAAGGCAATCTGAACATCAAATGGCTGCGCCGCCTGAAATTCGGCGACGCGCCCTGGATGACGCGCTGGGAGACCGCGCGCTACACCCAGCTGCTGGCCAACGGCAAGGCGATGCAGTTCCAGCTCAGGATGGAGACCAATTCCGTCATCACCTCGCCCTCGGGGACGATGACGATCCGCCCCGGCTACAACCGCATCACCGGCCTGGCCTGGAGCGGCCATGGTCGGATCGCAAAGGTCGAGGTGAGCACCGACGCGGCCCGAACCTGGCAGCAGGCCCGGTTGAACCATCCCGTGCTGCCGAAGGCGCAGGCGCGCTTCCAGCTCGACTGGCAGTGGGACGGCAAGCCCACCAGGATCGTCAGCCGCTCGACCGACGAGAAGGGCAATGTGCAGCCCGATCGCAAATCGTTCATCGCGAAGACCGGGACCAACGCGCTGTTCCATTACAGCGCCCAGCAGACATGGAGTATCAGCGGCGATGGGAAGGTCAGCAATGTTCTCGCCTGAGCGCCTTTTCGCTACCGCGCTGGCCGCGGCGCTTCTCGTCTGTCCGGCACATGCGGCCGAATTCGGACGCCCGGCAACGGCGCAGGAGATCAGGCTATGGGACATCGACGTCCGTCCCGACGGCAAGGGCTTGCCAGAGGGCAGCGGCACGGCCGCGCGTGGCAGGGAGCTGTTTGCCGAGAACTGTGCCGCCTGCCATGGCGAAGGCGGGCAGGGCGGCATCAAGGATCGTCTGGTGGGCGGTCAGGGGACGCTCGCCTCTGGCAATCCGGTGAAGACCGTCGGCAGTTTCTGGCCTTATGCCACGACCTTGTTCGACTACATCCATCGCGCCATGCCGTACCAGGCTCCGGGCTCGCTCAGCGTCGACGACTACTACGCATTGTCGGCCTACATCCTCAGCCTGAACGGCATCCTGCCGCCGGACGGCCGTCTCGATCAGGCCTCGCTTCCGAAGGTTAGAATGCCGAACCGCGACGGCTTCGTTCCCGTGCCGGAGTTCAGCAGGGTGCGGGCGCCAAAATGAGCGGATCAGGCTGCCGGCAATCCGCCGGCCGGGGCCTCGTGATCGGGTGGACGCTCGCTCTGCTCGGCCTTCTGACATTGTCGACAACGATCGGAGCACAAGCCATGGACCCGAACGGGCTGATCACGATTCAAAGCCATAATGATCCGAGCACCACGATGCGGAAGCTGCAGGACGCGGTCACATCGAGGGGACTGACGATCTTTGCTCATGTCGACCATCGGGCCGGCGCCGTCGAGGCGGGCATGACGCTGCGCCCGACCGACCTGCTGATCTTCGGCAGCCCCAAAGGGGGAACGCCGCTGATGCAGGCCGCACAGACCAGCGGCATCGATCTGCCCCTGAAGGTCCTCGTGTGGCAGGACGCCGAGGGCCGCACCTGGTTGTCCTACAATGACCCGGCCTGGCTGCTGGGGCGTCACGGCCGACCGGCGGCGGCCGAGCCGGCCGTGCGGGCCATGACCGGCGCGCTCGAGGCGATTGCCGGAGCCGCGGCGTCCGAAGCGTCGCCGCAATAGGGGCGCATGCCATGCCGCGCATATCCTGGCGTTCGCTGTGGGGAGAGATGGCGTCGGATGCCCGCACCATGGGGGCCGGCGCCTATCTGCTCGTCGCAGCATTGCTGTCGATGCTGGTTGCGGTGATCGTCGTCGCGGTTCTCGGCTGGTCGTCCGCAGAAGGCACCGACGTGCCGTCGTCAGGCTATGCCGCGATGGCCATCGGCGTGCTGTTCTCGCTCGTATGCGGCATCGGGCTGATGGTGCTGGTGTTCTATAGCAGCCGTGCCGGCTATGATGAGCCGCCGACGATCGTGTCGCGGGACGCCGACGATCAGCCAGGTCCGCCGGGCCTGGTCTAGGCGGATGTTGCGGCGTGGCAAGATAGAAGCGGGGCTGATTAACCTCACACTGGACAACGTCCAAGCCCTGGCAGTAGCGCCCGGCGTTGAGCCCGCCGATATGCTGAAGTGGCCTCGTCAAATCTAAAAGCAGTCACGTTTAGAGGAGGGCTGGTGAACCCCTGGCATTGGCAATGCCGATCGCGCAAAACCAGATCACCGACGCAGCGGCCGATCGGTTTCGGGCCGTCTCAGCGACTGCCACGCGGAGTGGGTGTGGCGGCGGAGAAGAACCATATCGACGGCTCCGATTCCGGACTCTGCTGATTGACCGTTCCCAACAGAGGGGCAGGACCGATCGCAAGAGGAGCCTACGAGCCGGGATCGTCGATCAGCGGCTTTGGCCGGGCAAACAGCTCCAACTTCTCCTTGCGGTCGATGACGATCTCTCGTCCGCGGATGCGAACCCCATGGCTCGTAAGTTGGGCAAGACTGCGTGACAGGTTTTCGCGCGTCGTGCCGATGTGGGAGGCCAGCGTGCCGCGGTCGAATGGAATGACGATATTCGCCTGCGCCGGTTCGCGCTGGGCTTCGGCAAGTATCCAGTTGGCGAGGCGCTCGATGCTCGACCGGGCCAGGGTGCCCTTCAGCTTCTTGACAGAAGCGCGATAGGCATACGCCAACTCCTGAGCGACAATCCGTGCGAATGCGATGTCTTCGTCGAAGAGTGCCCTTACATCGCGGGCCGGGATCAGCAGCACCCGCGACTCGGTCAGTGTGCGGGCTGAATTGAGATACGCCTGATCGACCACGACTGCAGCAAGTATGAAGGTCGACACGGGACGAAGCAGCGAGATGCCCCACTCGGCCTCATCCTGCTCGGTGTAGATTTCCACCAATCCGCCAATCAGCACATGCAGGAAGTCGGCCTGATCTCCCTCGCGAGCCAACCGCACTCCGGCCGGAAATTGCTGCAGTAGAGCCGCGCCGAGCAGCCGCTTCAAATTCTCGTCGCTGAGGTCCGCGAACAGCGGCAGCGTCTTCAACTGGGCGAGTTCGTCGGGGCGCAAGCGAAGCTCCAGCGGTTACTCATCTGCTATCGCCCCGAACTGTGACAAAAGTCAATTGCATACGTGCGGTCTGATAATCCGATCTGGAGCATTTGGCAGATTGTGGCCGACCGGGCCGTCCGGTTGATGCATCGCAAAACCTTTCCCGGGTGCCCCGAATAACTGCTGTGGCGTCGAATTCATACGTCGAGGCCACCATGGACGCCGTAGATTCTAGCCCTGAGCACCGAACGCGAGCACTCTGGCTCTCAACAATCTCGTTCACGATCTGCTTCGCGGTGTGGACGATCTTCTCGATCATCGGCATCCGGATCAAGCAAGAGCTCGATCTGAACGAAACCGAGTTCGGCCTCCTGATCGGCACCCCGATCCTGAGCGGCTCGCTGATCCGGCTGATGCTCGGCATCTGGACCGATCAGTATGGCGGACGCCGCGTCTATACCGTCGTGATGCTCGCTGCCGCGGTCGCGACCTATCTTCTGACCTGGGCGCATACCTATCCGCAATTTCTCGTCGCCGCGCTCTTCGTAGGAATCGCCGGTGGCTCGTTCGCGGTCGGTGTCGCCTACGTGTCGCGGTTCTATCCGACGGCCAAGCAGGGCACTGCGCTCGGAATCTTCGGCGCCGGCAATGTGGGCGCCGCCGTCACGAAGTTCGTGGCGCCGTTCGTGCTGGTCGCCTATGGCTGGCAGACCGTGGCCCAGGTCTGGGCGCTCGCGATCGGCGTCATGGGAATCGTCTTCTGGCTGTTCTCCGAGGAGGACCCGGTGGTCCGTTCGCGAAGACAGCGCAACCAGAAGGCCGGCAGCGCCTGGCTCGAGCTCGCGCCGCTCAAGAACATCCAGGTCTGGCGCTTCGCGCTGTACTACTTCTTCGTCTTCGGCGCCTTCGTCGCGTTGTCGCTGTGGCTGCCGCAATACCTGATCAAGGTCTACGGCGTTGGAATCCAGTCGGCCGGCATGATGGCCGCCATGTTCTCGTTTCCGGCCAGCGTATTTCGCGCCTATGGCGGACACCTGTCCGATCGGTTCGGCGCCCGTCGCGTGATGTACTGGACTTTCCTGGTGGGTGTCGCCGCGACCTTCCTCCTGTCCTATCCGCCGACGGACTATGTCGTGACGACGGTGAACGGAAAGGTCGGCTTCCATCTGGAGATGGGGCTGGTCCCGTTCGTCGTCATCGTCTTCGTGCTCGGCTTCTTCATGGCGCTCGGCAAGGCTGCGGTCTACAAGCACATTCCCGTCTACTATCCGAACAATGTCGGGGCCGTCGGCGGCCTGGTCGGCATGATCGGCGGGCTCGGCGGATTCGTGCTGCCGATTGCGTTCGGCGCGCTGGTCGATCTCACCGGTCTGCGAACCAGCTGCTTCATGCTGCTGTTCCTGCTGGTCGCGGTCGCGCTGGTCTGGATGCATCTCTCGATCCGGCAGATGGAGCGCGGCGTCGCCGGCGAAGCGCTGAAGAGGCTGCCGGAGCTGCCGGAAATGGAGGAAATTCACCGGCCCGAGCACATCGGAGCTCTGTCCGGCGCGATCCTCACCGATTGGCGGCCCGAGGACGACACGTTCTGGAGAGAGAAGGGCCGAGCCATCGCGCGACGCAACCTCTGGATCTCCATTCCGGCACTGCTGTTGTCCTTCGCGGTCTGGCAGGTCTGGTCTGTCGTGGTTGCGAAGCTGCCTTCGGTCGGCTTCAAGTTCACGACCGATGAACTGTTCTGGCTGGCGTCGCTGCCTGGGATCTCCGGTGCAGTTCTGCGCATCTTCTATTCCTTCATGGTGCCGATCTTCGGCGGCCGGCTGTGGACCACGCTGGCCACGTGGTCGCTGCTGATACCCGCGATCGGAATCGGCTATGCGGTGCAGAATCCGGCGACGCCCTATCCGGTGTTCCTGATACTGGCTCTGTTGTGCGGCTTCGGCGGCGGCAATTTCGCCTCGTCGATGGCCAACATCTCCTTCTTCTTTCCTCGCGCCGAGAAGGGCAACGCGCTCGCGCTCAATGCCGGCCTCGGCAATCTCGGCGTCAGCGTCGTCCAGTTCGTGGTGCCGATCGTGATCACGGTCGGAGTCTTCGGCTGGTTCGGCGGAGATCCGGCGATGACGAGTGGGTCGCAGCCGACGCCGATCTGGCTGCAGAATGCCGGCTTCGTCTGGGTGCCGTTCATCGTCGCCAGCGCTTTCGCCGCCTGGTTCGGGATGAACGACATCGCCTCCGCGAAAGCGTCCTTCGCCGATCAGGCCGTCATCTTCCAGCGGCGGCACAACTGGATCATGTGCTGGCTCTACACCGGCACGTTCGGCTCGTTCATCGGCTATTCTGCGGGCTTCCCGCTGCTGGCAAAGACCCAGTTCCCGGCCGTCGACGCGTTGCAGTTCGCGTTCCTCGGGCCGCTGGTGGGTGCCTTGTCGCGGTCCGCGACGGGCTGGATGGCCGACAAATGGGGCGGCGGGCGGGTGACCGTCGGGGTGTTCCTGCTGATGATGGCCGGTGTGCTCGGGGTGCTCTACTTCCTCGGCATCAAGGATCAGCCCGGTGCATTCTGGGGCTTCTTCGCGATGTTCCTGCTGCTGTTCTTCGCGACCGGCGTCGGCAATGCATCGACCTTCCAGATGATCCCCAACATCATGCGCCAGGAAATGATCCGGCTCATGCCGACTGCGGACGCGGAGACGCGGCTGCGCCAGGCCGAGAAGGAATCCGCTGCCATCACCGGCTTCACCTCCGCGATCGCCGCCTTCGGCGCATTCTTCATTCCCAAATCCTACGGCACCTCGATTGACCTCACCGGCGGCGTGCAGGCCGCCCTCTGGGGCTTCTTCGGCTTCTACGTCACCTGCGTGCTGATCACCTGGGCCGTCTACACCCGCAAGGGCGGCGTCCTGCACGACGTCGAACGGCGCCGAGCGATCGCGACCGCTGCCCAACCCGCTGAATGAGGACGTAAACGATGAGCCATTTTCTCGATAGGCTGACCTTTTTCACCCGGGCCAAGGAGGAGTTCGCAGACGGACACGGCGTGACGACGACCGAGGACCGTTCCTGGGAGGAGGGCTATCGCAAGCGCTGGCAGCACGACAAGATCGTGCGCTCGACGCATGGCGTGAACTGCACCGGCTCCTGCTCGTGGAAGGTCTACGTCAAGGGCGGCATCGTCACCTGGGAGACCCAGCAGACCGACTACCCCCGGACGCGCCCTGATCTTCCCAATCATGAGCCGCGCGGCTGCGCCCGCGGCGCGAGCTACAGCTGGTACCTCTATTCCGGAAACCGGGTGAAATATCCGCTGGTGCGCTCGCGGCTGCTCAGGCTGTGGCGCGAGGCGCGGGCGCGGATGACGCCGGTCGCGGCCTGGAAGTCGATCGTCGAGAATCCGGACAAGCGCTCGGACTACGTGCAGAAGCGCGGACTGGGCGGCTTCGTGCGGGCGAGCTGGGCCGAGGTCAACGAGCTGATCGCGGCGGCCAATGCCTATACGGTCAGGGCCTATGGTCCGGACCGGGTGTTCGGGTTTTCGCCGATCCCGGCGATGTCCATGGTGAGCTACGCGGCCGGCGCGCGCTATCTGTCGCTGCTCGGCGGCGTCTGCATGTCGTTCTACGATTGGTATTGCGACCTGCCGCCGGCCTCGCCGCAGACCTGGGGCGAGCAGACCGACGTGCCCGAAAGCGCGGACTGGTACAATTCGGGCTTCCTGATGCTGTGGGGCTCCAACGTGCCGCAGACGCGTACGCCGGACGCGCATTTCTATACGGAGGTTCGCTACAAGGGGACCAAGAGCGTCGTTGTCTGCCCGGACTATTCCGAGGCGGCGAAATTCGCCGATCTCTGGCTGTCGCCGAAGCAGGGCACCGACGCCGCGCTCGCGATGGCGATGGGTCACGTGATCCTCAAGGAGTTTCACATCGACCGGCAGACGCCATACTTCAACGACTATGCGCGCCAGTATACGGATATGCCATTTCTGGTGCGGCTGGTGAAATCCGAGGGACGGCTCGTTCCTGAGCGGTTCGTGCGCGCCTCGGATTTCGCCACATCTCTCGACGAGGCCAACAATCCCGAATGGAAGACCGTCGCCTATGACGAGATCAGCGGCGCCATTGTCGTACCCAAGGGATCGGTCGGCTTCCGCTGGGGCGAAAAAGGCAAGTGGAGCCTGGAAGAGAAGAGCTCGGCGAACACCGATACCCGGCTGCGGCTGTCCCTGGCCGGCATCGAGGACGACATCGCGCCGGTGGGATTCCCTTATTTCGGCAACCGTCAGCACGATCACTTCAGCGGCACCAATCATCCGGACGTGCTGACCCGCAACGTGCCGGTGAAGCGACTTCGTCTTGCCGATGGCGAGGCGATCGTGGCCACTGTCTTTGACTTGTTCGCCGCCAATTATGGCGTCGATCGCGGCTTCGGCGGCGACCACATCGGCAAGAGCTACGACGATCTGGAACCGTACACCCCGGCATGGGCCGAGGCGATCTGCGGCGTGCCGCGCGGCGAGATCATCGCGGTGGCCCGCGAGTTTGCCTCGAATGCGTCGAAAACCAGGGGGCGCTCGATGGTCATCGTCGGCGCCGGTCTGAACCACTGGTACCACATGGACATGAACTATCGCGGCATCATCAACATGCTGGTGATGTGCGGCTGTGTCGGCCAATCCGGCGGTGGCTGGTCGCACTATGTGGGCCAGGAAAAGCTGAGGCCGCAGTCGGGCTGGACGCCGCTCGCCTTTGCGCTCGATTGGGGACGCCCGCCCAGGCAGATGAATTCGACTTCGGCGTTCTACGCCCACACCGACCAATGGCGCTACGAGACGGTCAATGTCAGCGAGATTCTCTCACCGACCGCACCGGCCGGTTCTTGGGACGGCGCGCTGATCGACTACAATGTCCGCGCCGAGCGCATGGGATGGCTGCCGTCCGCGCCGCAACTGCAGGCCAATCCAATCGAGGTATCCAAGCGCGCAGCCGCCGCCGGCCTGGAGCCGAAGGACTACGTCGCGAAGGCCTTGAAGTCGGGCGAGCTGAAGCTCTCCTGCGAGGATCCCGATCAACCGAAGAACTGGCCCCGCAACCTGTTCGTCTGGCGCTCGAACCTGCTCGGTGCCTCAGGCAAGGGCCACGAATACTTCCTCAAGCATCTGCTCGGCACCAAGCATGGCGTGCTCGGCAAGGACCTCGGCGATCAGGGCCACAATAGGCCGGTCGAGGTCACCTGGCATGAGGAGGCTCCGGAAGGAAAGCTCGATCTGCTGGTCACGCTCGACTTCCGGATGTCGACCACCTGCATGTATTCGGACGTCGTGCTGCCGACCGCCACGTGGTACGAGAAGAACGACCTCAATACGTCCGACATGCATCCCTTCATCCATCCGCTTTCGGCGGCGATCGATCCGGTGTGGGAATCGCGCAGCGATTGGGACATCTACAAGGGGATCGCCGAGGCGTTCTCCAGGGTCGCGCCCGAAGTGCTGGGACTCGAGAAGGACGTCGTGCTGACGCCGATCATGCACGACAGTCCGGGCGAAATCGCGCAGGCGTTCGACGTCAAGGACTGGAAGCAGGGCGAGATCGATCCGATCCCCGGCAAGACCATGCCGGCGGTGACGGTGGTCGAACGTGACTATCCGAATCTCTACAAGCGCTTCACCTCGCTTGGTCCGCTGATGAACAAGCTCGGCAATGGCGGCAAGGGGATGGCCTGGAACACCGACCATGAGGTCGAGCTCCTGAAGCGCCTCAACGGCGTCGTCGCTGAGGACGGGCCGACCCAGGGGCTGGCTCGCATCGACAGTGCGGTCGACGCCTGCGAGGTGATCCTCAGCCTGGCGCCGGAAACCAATGGCGAGGTCGCGGTCAAGGCGTGGTCGTCGCTGGAGCAATTCACCGGCCGCGACCATGCTCATCTCGCCATTCCCAAGGAGGATGAGAAGATCCGGTTCCGCGACGTCGTCGCGCAGCCGCGCAAGATCATCTCGTCGCCGATCTGGTCGGGGCTCGAGTCCGAGAAGGTCTGCTACAACGCCGGCTACACCAACGTCCACGAGCTGATCCCCTGGCGGACGCTGACCGGCAGGCAGCAGCTCTATCAGGATCACCTGTGGATGAGGGCTTTCGGCGAGGGCTTCTGCGTCTACCGGCCGCCGATCGATACCAAGACAGTCAAGCCGGTGATCGACCGCAAGCCGAACGGCAATGCGTCCGTCGTCCTGAACTTCATTACGCCGCATCAGAAGTGGGGCATCCACTCCACCTATACCGACAACCTCCTGATGCTCACCTTGTCGCGTGGCGGTCCCATCGTGTGGATCAGCGAGATCGACGCAAAGGCCGCCGGCATCGCCGACAATGACTGGATCGAAGCCTACAACAGCAATGGTGCGCTGGTTGCGCGCGCAGTGGTCTCGCAGCGGGTCAAGCAGGGCATGTGCATGATGTATCATGCGCAGGAGAAGATCGTGAACGTACCGGGCTCCGAGCAGACCGGGCAGCGCGGCGGCATCCACAATTCGGTCACGCGTGTCGTTCCGAAGCCGACGCACATGATCGGGGGCTACGCCCAGCAGGCCTATGGCTTCAACTACTATGGCACGGTCGGCGCCAACCGCGACGAGTTCGTCATCGTCCGGAAGATGTCGAAGATTGATTGGCTGGACCAGCCGACTGCTGACCGGTCGGCCACGACCCCCTCGGAGGCTGCAGAATGAAGATCCGTGCTCAAATCGCCATGGTGCTCAATCTCGACAAGTGCATCGGCTGCCACACCTGCAGCGTGACCTGCAAGAACGTCTGGACGAGCCGCGAGGGGATGGAATACGCGTGGTTCAACAACGTCGAGACCAAACCGGGCGTCGGCTATCCCAAGGATTGGGAGAACCAGTCTCGCTGGAAGGGCGGCTGGTCGCGCAATCGCGACGGGTCGATCCAGCCGCGGATCGGCGGCAAGTGGCGGGTTCTGGCGAACATCTTCGCCAACCCTGATCTTCCTGAGATCGATGACTACTACGAGCCGTTCACCTTCGACTATCAGCACCTGCAGAGTGCGCCCGAGGCATCGGCGATGCCGACCGCGCGGCCGCGCTCGCTGGTGTCCGGAGAGCGGATGGAAAAGATCGAGTGGGGGCCGAACTGGGAAGAGATCCTGGGCGGCGAATTCGCCAAGCGCTCTCGGGACATCAATTTCGACGGCGTGCAGAAGGAGATCTACGGCCAGTTCGAAAACACCTTCATGATGTATCTGCCGCGGCTGTGCGAGCACTGCCTCAATCCGGCCTGCGTCGCATCCTGCCCGTCCGGCGCGATCTACAAGCGCGAGGAGGATGGCATCGTCCTGATCGATCAGGACAAGTGCCGCGGCTGGAGAATGTGCGTCTCCGGCTGCCCCTACAAGAAGATCTATTATAACTGGTCCTCGGGGAAATCGGAGAAGTGCATCTTCTGCTATCCTCGGATCGAGGCGGGGCAGCCGACCGTGTGCTCCGAGACCTGTGTCGGGCGCATTCGCTATCTCGGTGTCGTGCTGTATGACGCGGACCGCATCGCCGAGGCCGCGTCCAAGCCCGACGAGGGCGATCTCTACCAGGCCCAGCTCGACGTCTTTCTCGATCCGAACGATCCCAACGTCCTTGCAGAGGCCGAGCGCCAGGGCATTCCGCATGCCTGGCTGGAGGCAGCGATCCGGTCGCCGATCTGGAAGATGGCGATGGAATGGAAGGTCGCCTTCCCCTTGCACCCGGAATACCGGACCTTGCCGATGGTCTGGTACGTGCCGCCGCTGTCGCCGATCACGTCGGCGGCTTCGTCCGGCAAGATCGGGCACGATGGCGAGATGCCCGACGTCAAGTCCTTGCGCATTCCCATGCGGTACCTCGCCAATCTGCTGACTGCGGGCGACGAGAAGCCGGTGACGCTGGCGCTCGAGCGAATGCTGGCCATGCGTGCCTATATGCGGGCCAAGACCATCGATGGCGTGGTCGACGAGGCGATCGCGAGGCGCGTCGGCCTGAGCGGCGCGCAGATCGACGACATGTACCACATCATGGCGATCGCCAACTACGAGGACCGCTTCGTGATCCCGACCGCGCACCGCGAGCTCGGTGCCGACGCGTTTGATATCCGCGGCTCCTGCGGCTTCTCGTTCGGCAACGGCTGCTCCGGGGGCGAGAGCGAAGTCAACCTGTTCGGGTCGCCGCGCAAGACCAAGAATCCGATGGAGGTCGCCTGATGAAGACGTTCAAGGTGCTGTCGGCGTTGCTGAACTATCCGAGCGGGGAATTGATCGCGGCCATCCCGGAGCTCGCGCGAGTGCTCGACCAGGAAGGCCTCGTCCAGCCTGGCATTCGCCGGGAGCTCGACGTGCTGCTGCAGGAGATCGCCTCGGGCGACGTCTACGACCTGCAGGAGCGCTACGGCCTGCTGTTCGACCGCAGCAAGACCCTGGCGCTGCATCTGTTCGAGCATGTCCATGGCGAAGGCCGCGACCGCGGCCAGGCCATGGTCGACCTGCGCGCCATGTATGACAAAGCCGACCTCGTCATCGCCGGCAACGAGCTGCCTGATTATCTGCCGCTGTTCCTCGAATTCCTCGCCATCCGGGAGCTTGCGGATGCGCGCGAGTTGCTCGGCCAGACCAGCCACATCATCGCCGCGCTCGCGGAACGATTGGGGCGCCGGCAGTCGAGCTATCGGGCGGTGTTCGACGCGCTGCTCCAGATCGCCGCGGACCAGCCCCGCGCGGAGATCGTCGATGAGCTGCTGAAGGCGGCGGACGTGGATCCGATGGACCTGCACGCGCTCGACGCGGCCTGGGAGGACGAAGAGGTCAGGTTCGGCCCGGGAGGCGGCGACCGGGCAGCCTGTGGGCACGACAATCTGATCGCAAAACTGCGCCACGCCAAACGTGCGGTCAACGCGCCGCCGTCACAGTTGCAATGAGGGGATTGGCCATGCAAACGCTCAATGCCATCGTCTTCGGCTGGTATCCCTATCTCTGCCTGACCGTCTTTCTGATCGGCAGTCTGATTCGATTCGACCGCGAGCAGTACACGTGGCGCTCGGGCTCGAGTCAGCTGCTTCGGCGGCGCCAACTAATCTGGGGCTCGAACCTTTTCCATGTCGGGATCCTTTTCATTTTTGCGGGGCATTTCGTCGGGCTGCTGACGCCGATCTGGGTGTTTGACATGCTCGGCGTGTCGCACGGCTTCAAGCAGATGCTCGCGATCGTCGCCGGTGGCGGCGCCGGGCTGATGTGCCTGGTCGGCATTTCGCTCCTCGCGCATCGCAGGCTCTTCGATCCCAGGATCCGCGCGACGTCGTCTTTTGCTGACACGGGTATCCTTCTGGTGCTGTTCGTCCAGCTGCTGCTTGGCTTGGCGACCATCCCCGTGTCGCTCGGTCATCTCGATGGTCACGAGATGGTCAAGTTCATGGCCTGGGCGCAGGGCATTCTCACGTTGCAGCCTGGAATCGCCGCCAACATTGTCGACGTCCATCCGATCTTCAAGGCGCATCTGGTCCTGGGAATGACCATCTTCCTGCTCTTCCCCTTCACCCGCCTGGTCCACATCTGGAGTGCGCCGGTGTGGTATCTCGGCCGCCGCGGCTATCAGGTGGTGCGCAGCCGCGACGGACGCCGTCATCTTGTGCAACCGATTCAGCCTGCGGAGTAACCGATGGACTGTTCATTGGGCGCGGCGCTTCCAAAGCCGAAGATGGTCAGTGTGAACGGGGTCGTGATCGAACGCGACGTCATTGCCCGGGAAGTTCAGAACCATCCGTCGGACAAGCCGATCCTCGCCTGGCAAGCGGCGGCGCGCGCGCTTGCGGTGCGCGAATTGCTGAGACAGGAGGTCAGGAGGCTCGGCGTAACGGCCTCCCCTCTGCGCGATGCCGAAGGTCGCAGCGAAACCGAGGAAGAAGCGGCGATGCGGGCGCTGATCGCGCGCGAGGTTCTGATACACGAGCCGGACGAATCGACGTGCCGTCGCTTCTACGATCAGAACAGGCAACGGTTCCTTGTCGGCGAGCTCTACGAAGCGTCGCACATCCTGCTGATCGCGCCGAGCAGCGATTCGCTGGCTCGATCGGCTGCGCGAGACGAGGGGCGGACGATCATGGAGGCCGTGCGGAGAAGCCCGGAGGTGTTCGAGACCATCGCGCGCGATCGCTCCGACTGCAGGGCCTCGGCGGAGAATGGTGGCAGGCTCGGGCAGCTGTCGCGTGGGCAGACGACCGCCGAGTTCGACGCCGCGCTGGCCCGGATGTCGGTTGGAGAGGTCGGTCTGATTGAGACACGCTTTGGTATCCATGTCGTGCGCCTTGACCGGCGGGCCCCCGGACAAGTCCTGCCGTTCGACATGGCGAGGGCGCGCATTTCGCAATATCTCACCGAGCGTGTCCGGCACCAGGCGCTCGCGAAATATGTCGCCGATCTGGCAGGCCGCGCGGCGATCGTTGGCGTGACTTTGCCGGCGCCGCAATCGGCGCTGCCGCAGTAGAGGGGGCGATCATGCTGCTCGGGGATCTCATTCACGATCTCAGCGACGACGCGAAGTCGAGTGCGGTGTTGCAGGGGTGTGGCGACCTTACGCTCCTGGTGCGCGTCAGCTCTGTCGCGGATCGCCTCGGCGAGGATGTCGGTGAGTATGCGTCGGCTGCTGTCCGGCGCTTTGCAAATCTCGCCGAGAACGAGGATTGGCTCGGGTTGATGAGCGCCATCGACAGAGCCGCCGATCCCGCGATCGTCTGTCTGACGTCCATGATCAAATGGTCGCTGCAGAGGGATGAAATCGATCACTCCTAGGCCGGGTCCGCCACAGGCTATCTGTGCTGGAGGAGTGGGTTGGACATGTCGAAGCATCAAGCTGATGTTGGGATTCGCATGCACGATGAGATGGTAGAGAAGGTCGGTGTTGAGGCCGCGCCGCTCGTGGCGCTCGTCTACGACGACGGGAAATATCCCTACGAGACGTTCGATCACCTCGTGGATCACTCGCGTCGAGTGCGATTGAAGGTCGCCGGCGCACTGCAGCGAAGGCTGTTCCTCGACGAAAATCGCCGGTGCGACGTCCTGCTCGAGGAGATCGACACGGCCAATCAAACCCCGATCTTCGAGGATCGTGGATCGGGAGCGAGAGGTTGCCGGCTGGATGAATCGGCGCTGGCAGAGGTGACGGTTCGAGTCCTCGCCAGCCTGGATGCGCGTCCAAACATCCTGGTGTTGAACAAATTTGGCAAGGCAGAGTGCGAGGGACGCGGAACGCTTGATCTGATTGCCCGCGCGCTGGACCTCGCGATACCGACGATTGTCGGCGTGCCGCGCAGCAATATCGATGCCTGGAGAGATTTCTCCGGAGATATGGGGATTGAGCTCGAAGCCCGCGGAGACGTGGAGCGGTGGCTGGAAAGTGTTCGGCAGGATCGAACTATAAACTCAGCCAGCCAGCTGCGCTGATCGCGATTGCGAGCAATCGACGGGTCGGGGGACACAGAACTGCCGAGCCGGGCCGCCGAAGATATCTGCCGGCTGACATGGATGTTCCTCGACGCGACAGGGAGTCCGCCGGTCGTGCTGGAGTCGTCATCACGACGCTGATGACGCGAAATGTTGCGCTCCGACAAAGAATGGCCGGTCGGGCCCGACTAGCATCTTTCCGATGGTCGGGAGATTGTATGGCGCAAGCTCATTGCTCGCGCTTCCTTCGGGCGTGAGGGGACTGTGTTCCTCCGGGCGCCACGGCAATTGCCGAATGGCGCAGCGTCGTCGCGAGTGCTGCGTCCGCGATCAAGAACTGGAGCAGCTCATGATTGGAGCGAAAATCTCGCGCTGGACGATGAGCTATTTCGCGGCAGCGCTGGGGTGGCTACTCGTTGCCTTGGCAATGCTGGTCGGCGGACTCGGTTACCCCGCTGCAGACCTCGGCGCTCCCGATACGCTTGTCGTTGTGCATGCGGTCTGCATCGGTTGGCTCAGTCTCTCGGTATGCGGCGCCTTGTTCCAGTTCGTTCCCGTTCTCGTCGCAAGGCCGCTCCCCTTCGACAAATGGGCCTTGCCGGCCTTGTTCCTCATCAACGTCGGTCTGGTCTGCCTGATATCGGGTTTCCTCTCACTGGCCGGACGAATTGCTCCAGCCGCTTGGCTTCTGCCGGCCGGCAGCGTGGTGCTCGGCGCCGGTCTGGCGATGGTCGCGCTCGATCTGGGCCTGACTCTCTTCAGCCAGCCGAAGGGGTCTGCTCTATTTGTCATCGCCGGACTTGGCTCGTTATGCGCGACTGTCGCGCTCGGCGCCGCGTTCTCGTTTGCTCTCGCCGGATCGGCGGGCACCTTCGGCGCCGCGCTCCTGGCCGCGGCGATTCCGATCCATGCGATTGCCGGGCTGGGAGGCTGGCTGACCCTGACCGCCATGGGGGTGAGCTATCGCCTGCTGGCCATGTTCATGCTCTCGGCGGACCTCGGCGATCGACAGAGCACATCCGCGCTGAAATTTGGTGCGCTCGCGCTATCGGTGGCAGTCGTGGGCGGATTGTTCGCAATCGGCCTCGCAGCCGAGCTCGGAGCCGTGCTCATCCTCGCTGCTGGTCTTGGGGTGATCTCGCTTGCGCTGTATGGACGGGACATCGCGACGATCTATCGCTCCCGCAAACGGCGCCAGCTCGAGCTGAACATGCGGATGGCAACCGTGTCTTTCGCCAATCTGGCGGCGACGGTGGCGCTCGGCACCGTCATCATCGTCACCGGAAAGGTCGGCGTTCATGTCGGCGCGTTCGCGTTCTTGGCCGTGTTCGGCTGGCTGTCTGGTCTCATATTCGCGAAGCTCTACAAGATTGTCGCCTTTCTGACCTGGCTCGAAACCTACGGTCCCGTGATGGGGCGCGGCCCGACGCCACGGGTTCAGGACCTGGCGGTGGAACGCCGGTCCGAGAAGTGGTTCATCATCTATTTTCTAGGCGTCTGGGCGGCGACCATCATGTTGATGATGGGCGAGGACCAGGCGTTTCGCGGCGCCGCGGCGGTCATGGCCGTGGGCAGTATTGGAATCATACACGAGCTTGTGCGAGTCCGACGTCTTTCCGATGTTGCGGGCTCCCGGAGGCTTCCGGCCGGAGCCATCGCGCCAAGCCTGTTGTTCGCCAGAAACTAGGAGGGAAGCCATGATCGCGTACATTGACGTCGACGTCCGACCGATTCTCAGGGCCGGAGGCGAGCCGTTCTCCATCATCATGGACGCGGTTGGCCGGCTGGCGCCAGGCCAGGGCGTGCGGCTGATCGCGAGCTTCAGGCCGATTCCGCTGCTCTCCGTCATGGCAAAAAAGGGCTTCGCCCACACCGATCGACCGCTCGACGATGGCGACTGGGAAGTGCTGTTTTCGCCGCTGGCTGCCGAGGACGCCGGTCAGGAAGACGCTGGTGCCAGCCTCGCATTCGAGCGATGGCCAGATCCCGTGGTCACGCTCGACAACCGGGAGCTCGACCCACCCGAGCCGATGGTGCGCATCCTTGCGGCCGCAGAGGAGTTGGGCCCTGGAGAGACCTTGTCGGCACTTCTGGGGCGCGAGCCGGTGTTCCTGTTCCCTGAACTTGAGAAACGTGGCTTTCGCTGGCTCGGCGGGTTTACGCCGGATGGATCGACCTACGAACTGTCGGTGAGGGCTCCGCTATGAGCCGCGATGTCATCGACCGCATCCGCGACGCCATGCGCGTGGTCATCGATCCGGAGCTGGGAGAAAACGTGGTCGATCTCGGCTTCATCTACGACATCACGGCGACGGATGGCGTTGTGCATGTCACGATGACGGCCACGACGCCCGGATGCCCCGCAACAGGTTTTCTCAAGGAAGGGGTCGCATGCAGCATTGCGGAGATTGCGGGCGTCGAAGCCGTGGACGTGACGATGACATTCGATCCGCCTTGGACCCCATCCAGAATTGATCCGGCCGTTCGTGCTGCGCTGGGTTTCGACAACGTCAATTGACCGAACGAAAGCGAAAAGCTGGTGGCTGCTCGGCCGGGAACAGTCCAGGTTCGCGCGGCAGCACGGAGAGGCGGCGTCGGTACTCCCGCTCGTCGAAGAACACGTCAACCGTCGCGGACGCCTTCGGCTCATCGCCCGAGTGCGTCTGTCGTGTTCTGTCTTCAAGTCCTATCGTCTGTCTTGCTTCGCTACCTCAGCAAGATTGCTTGCTTCGGTCGTCCGGTCCGGAAGCCACTCCCGCGCGTTGGCGCGGAGCCCGGGGACGTCGAGCAGGTTGATCGCGCGACAGGCGATCTGCTCGATGACGTCATCGAGCGACTGGGGCTTCAGGTAAAACGCCGGCACTGGCGGCGCGATGATCGCGCCGATCTCGGTGGCCTGCGTCATCGCTCGGAGATGACCGAGATGCAGCGGGCTCTCCCGCACCAAGAGGATCAGCCGGCGGCGCTCCTTGAGTTGAACGTCGGCGGCGCGGACCAGGAGGTTGTCGAGCTGGCCCCAGGCTATCGCCGATAGGGTGCGGATCGAGCAGGGCGCCACGATCATGCCGGCTGCAGAAAACGAGCCGCTGGCGATGCTCGCGCCGATGTCGGCGACATCATGAGCATGCGCCGCCAGATCGCGCAGCCGCGCCAGGCTGCCCTGGCCGACCTCCTCGTGCAAGGTGCGCACGGCAGCGTCAGACACCACGAGATGGGCCGTGCATTGCGGTTGCTCCGCGAGCCGTTCGACGATGCGCACACCGATCGCGGCGCCCGAGGCGCCGCTGATGCCGACGATGACGTGGTGCCGTCCGCTCATGCCGAGGCCACCCGACCGGCCCCGCCCTCGCCGAGGCCGAGGCTCGGCCACATCGCGTCGATGCGTGCCGCTACGGCGGGGTCCATCGCCAGCACCTCGCCCCAGGCGCGCTCGGTCTCGGCGCCGAGCTTGGTTGTGGCGTCGATGCCGAGCTTGCCGCCGAGGCCGGATTTTGGCGAGGCGAAGTCGAGATAGTCGATCGGCGTGTTGGCAAGCGGCACGAGATCGCGCGAGGAGTCGCTGCGCGTCGCGACGGCCCACATCACCGCGCGCCAGTCGCGGACGTCGATGTCCTGGTCGACCACGATGAGGAGCTTGGTGTAGCTGAACTGCGGCAGCATCGACCACAGGCCGAGCATGATGCGGCGGGCTTGGCCCGGATAGCGCTTCTTGATCGCTACGACGGCGATTCTGTAGGAGCAGGCCTCTGGCGGCAGATGGCAGTCGACCACCTCCGGGAATTGCTGCCGGATCAAAGGGACGAACAGCGTATTCAGCGCCTCGCCAATTCGAGACGGTTCGTCCGGCGCGCGTCCCGTGAACGTCGACAGATAGAGCGGGCTGCGACGCGTGGTGATCGCGGTGACCTGCAGCACCGGAAAGTTCTCGACGGCGTTGTAGTAGCCGGTGTGATCGCCATAGGGCCCCTCCGGCGCGGTTTCGGTGGCCGACACGACGCCCTCGATCACGATCTCGGCGGCCGCCGGCACCGTCAGGGGCACGGTGAGGCATTCGACCAGCTCGGGGCGGTCGCCGCGCAGGATGCCGGCGAAGCGCAGCTCGGAGATGGTCTCGGGCAATGGCAGCACGGCGCTGAGGATGGTGGCGGGATCGGCGCCGATCACGATCGCGATCGGCATGTCGCGCCCCAGCGCCTGCCACTGCTGGTGGTGGCGGGCGCCGCCGCGATGAGCGAGCCAGCGCATGATGGCACGATCGCGGCCGAGCACCTGCATGCGGTAGACGCCGACATTTTCCTGCTCGCCTGTGGATGCGTCCGGCGGGACGGTGATGACGAGCGGCCACGTCAACAGCGGCGCCGGCTCGCCCGGCCAGCAGATCTGGGCCGGCAAGGTGGTCAGGTCGATGTCATCGCCCATGGTGACACATTCATGCACCGGCGCGGCTGATCGCAGCCTCGGCCGGGTCGACAGCGCCGCGCGCGCCAGCGGCAGCTTCTGCAGCGCTTCCCTGATGTCGCGCGGCGGTTGCGGGGCGCGCAGCTCCGCCATCATCTTGCCGAGCTCCGCCAATCGTTCGGGCTGCACGCCCATGCCCCAGGCCACCCGCTCCACGGTGCCGAACAGATTGGTGACGAGCGGCATTGCCGAGAGTGAGCCGCACGCCTTGATCGGCCGTTCGAACAGCAGCGCGGGCCCTTCGGCGGAGATGACGCGGCGATGGATCTCGGTGATTTCGTGGACGACCGAGACTCTGTCGCGAATGCGTCGCAGCTGTCCCCGCTCGTCGAGAAAGCGCAGGAAATCCGACAGCTCGCGGAAGCGAGGGACATCACGTCGCAACGATAGGCTCCGTTCAAAAAACGCCTCGTAGCTGGAACAATCAGTGTGATCTTTGTTCCGCGTCAAATACTTCCCCCGCCGATCCGGCCAGAGCTTGTGCCATGAGTTCTCTTCAGGACGCGTCTTCGACCTCACTGCCCCTGTTGCCGCCGCTGCTCAGGCAGGCGCTGCGTCCGTTGCCGTTGCTGCCGCTGCAGATTGCGCTCGGCGCTTTCCTGCGCGGGCTTCTGCGCCGACATCCGCATCTGCTCGACCGGCTCGGGTCGCATCGCGGAAAGCGCTTTGGCATCAAGCCGACCGATCTGCCGTTCGCATTCGTGATTCAGGCGGGCCCGCAGCAGCCGCAACTCGTGGCGGTGCGCGAGCTGCCCACCGGCCTCGATGCCTCCATCTCCGCATCGATCGTGAGCCTGCTGGCGCTGGTCGAGGGCCGGCTCGACGGCGATGCGCTGATGTTTTCGCGTCAGCTGGTCATCGAAGGCGATATCGAGGCGGTGCTGGCGCTCCGCAATGCGATCGACGATGCCGGTCTGGATCTGGTCGCTGAGATCGCGACGCTTTCGGGGCCGTTCGGCGTGCCCGCGCAACGCCTGCTCGCGGCCGCGCGCGACTCGCTGCTGAGATTGACGACGAACGAAAGCGGGATGCGACGATGGAGCTGATCTGTCCGGCAGGGACGCCGGCGGCGCTGAAGAGCGCGGTCGAAGCCGGTGCCGATGCCGTCTATTGCGGCTTCGCCGACGAGACCAACGCCCGCAACTTTCCCGGGCTGAATTTCAGCCGCGCGCAGATGCGCGAAGGGATCACGTTCGCGCATCGGCGCGGCGCCAAGGTGCTGGTCGCGATCAACACCTTCCCGCGCGCCGGCGCCGTCGATTTGTGGCGTCGCGCGGTCGATGATGCCGTCGAGGCCGGGGCTGACGCGCTGATCCTTGCCGATGTCGGGCTGATGGACCATGCCGCGCGGCGCCATCCCGAACAGCGACTGCATGTCTCGGTGCAGGCGGCGGCGGCGAATGTCGACGCGATCGCGTTCTACGTCGAGAATTTCGGCGCCCGCCGCGTGGTGCTGCCGCGCGTGCTGAGCGTGCCCGAGATCGCCGAGATCACCCGTGAGACGGCCTGCGAGACCGAGGTGTTCGTGTTCGGCGGACTTTGTGTGATGGCCGAGGGCCGCTGCTCGCTGTCCTCCTACGCCACCGGCAAGTCACCGAACATGCAGGGCGTGTGCTCGCCGCCCAGTCACGTCGCCTATCAGGAGACGCCACAGGGAACGACCTCGCGGCTCGGCGGCTTCACCATCAACCGCTTCGGCCGCGACGAGCCGGCCGGCTATCCGACACTGTGCAAGGGCCGCTTCTCGACCACGCAAGGCGCCGGCTACATCTTCGAGGATCCGGTCAGTCTCGATGCCACGACCCTGCTCGCGGGTCTGCGCGAAGCCGGCGTCACCGCGCTCAAGATCGAGGGCCGCCAGCGCGGCCGCGCCTATGTCGACAGCGTGGTGCGGCATTTTCGCAGCGTGCTGGCAGCGCTCGATGCCGGCCGGTCCACCGAGGCGGCCGACCTCACGGCATTCACCGAAGGGCAGGCCACCACGCAGGGCGCCTACCGCAAGACCTGGCGTTAGACGACATGACAATGGCGGATCAAGGCGTAGAGCGAATGCAACTCACTCTGGGACCCGTGCTCTACAATTGGCAGCCGGAGCGCTGGCGTGATTTCTACTTTCGCATCGCCGACGAGGCCCCGGTCGACCGCGTCGTGGTCGGCGAGGTCGTGTGCTCGAAGCGCGCGCCGTTCTTCGAACCGTATCTGCCTGAAGTCACCGAACGGCTTGCCGCGGCTGGCAAGCAGGTGCTGCTGGGTTCGCTGGTCCTGGTGTCGTTGCGACGCGAGCGCCGGCAGACGGCAGGCCTCGCCGAGTTCGGCGACGGTCTCGTCGAAGTCAACGATCTCACCTGCCTCAAATCGATTGCAGGCCGGCCGCATGCCATCGGTCCCTTCGTCAACATCTACAACGAGGCCAGCGCCGCGTTTCATGCCGCCAAGGGCGCCACCCGGATCTGCCTGCCGCCGGAGCTGCCGCTGTCCTCGGTTGCCGCCATCGCCGGCGCCGTGCCGGAGGTGGCGATCGAAGTATTCGCCTTCGGCCGTGTGCCGCTCGCGATCTCCGCGCGCTGCTATCACGCCCGCCTGCACAAGCTCGCCAAGGACAATTGCCGCTTCGTGTGCGAGCAGGACCCCGACGGCCTCGTCGTAACGACGCTGGACAACCAGGCGTTCCTCACCATGAACGGCGTGCAGACGCTGTCGCATGGGTGCTCAAACCTGCTCGGCGATCTCGATCGTCTGAAGCAGAGCGGCGTGACATCGCTGCGGCTATCACCTCAGGCCTGCGACATGGTCGCGGTGTCCGAGCATTTCCAGGCGGTCCTGGCGGGGCGCGTGGAAGCCGAAGCCGCAACGGGCCGCCTGCGCGAGATCTATCCGGACGTTCCGTTCGCCAACGGCTTCCTGCACGGCGCCCCCGGGGCGTCCTACGTCTCGGGATAGGTACTGCCGCGTCCTTTCGAGGTGAACTCAGATGTGCTCAGTCTGCATGTTGACCCCCACTCCGGTTGATATTGAGATCGCTGCCCGGATTCCCGTATTGAGTGGCCTCAAGCCCGACGAGATGGCCGTCCTCCTCGCCGAAGCCAGCATCTTGAACCTTCGTCCCGGGCGTGCGCTGTTCCGCCAGGGTGACGCAGCGGACGCCTTCTTCATCATCATGGAGGGGTGGATCAAGCTCTATCGGGTCACGGCGGCGGGCGACGAGGCGGTGCTCAACGTGCTCGGCAGGGGCGAGAGTTTTGCCGAGGCTGTCACCTTCACGTCCGGTCACTATCCGGCCACGGCCCGCGCGGCGACGGCGGCGCGGGTCATGGTCATTCCGGCCGGCCACGTGCTCAGCTGCATTCGTGGGATGCCCGAAGTCGCGATCGCGATGATCGCGTCGACCTCGCAGCACCTGCATCGATTGGCGCAGCAGATCGAGCGACTGATGGCGCGGAGCGCATTGCAGAGGGTCGCCGAGTTCCTTGCTTCGCTGGCGCCCAGCACCACGGGGCCGTGCACGATCAAGCTGCCCTACGATAAGTCTCTGATCGCCGGCCGGCTCGGTCTCAAGCCCGAATCCCTGTCGCGGGTGTTTGCAAAGCTGCGCTCAGCCGGCGTGGATGTCCGGGCTTCCAACGTCGTGGTGCACGACATGGCCCAGCTCTGCCGGCTCGTCGACTGCGGCTGCAGCGCGGCGCCTTGTCCCATCACGCCACGGCTCACGTGTCGCGACCGTCCTGCTGCGATCCAGCCGGCTGCCAAGCCCGCTTAGCTGCTGACGGCCGGCGCCTCATCCCGATTTGTCGCTGAACGTGGCGGGAAGCGTCGCGAGGAACGCCATGACGCGCTGCGTGCGTAGGGGCGGCCGGCGGTTGGAGGTGCGCAGCATCCATAGGGGCTCCGGCGGCGCACGCCAGGGCGCAAGCACTTCGACGAGCCGGCCGGTGCACAGGTCTTCATGGAAGAGCCACGCCGGCCCCCAGCCGATGCCGAACCCGTTCGCGATCAAAGCGACCGAAGCGTGCGCGTCGTCGCAAATGTGCTTGGGCTTGGGCGCGACGCGAACGAGCTTTTTGCCGCGCGGATCGGTGAAGCGCCAGGTCAGGATCTGCCCGCTCGCGGGATTGCGGAAGCCGACGTGGTCATGTTCGGAAAGCTCGTATGGAGTCGCCGGCGCGCCGCGCGCGTTCAGATACGCGGGCGAGGCGCAAGCGATCCAGGAGAACGTGCAAAGCCGCCGCGCCAGATGACCGGGCGCGCGATCGAGGGGTCCTGAGCGGATGGCGATGTCGACGCCTTCCGCCGCGAGATCAAGAATCTCGTTGCGGAATTTGATCTCGATCTCGATTTCCGGCCGCTCCCGCAGGAACGCGGGAAGTCTCGGCAGGATGCAGGCACGCGCGAACGAGGCGGGGGCGGTCACTCGCACCCGTCCGCCATCGTTACGCGTGGCTTCGCCGAGCGCGGATTGGACGCGATCGAGACTTTCGGCCACCGCGCGTCCCGCCGCCATGAGCCGCTCGCCCTCTTCGGTCAGCGCCAGCGAATGGGTGGTGCGATGCAAAAGCCGTATCCCGCGAGCCTGTTCGAGGCGGGCGACCGCCTTGGACATCGCTGAGGTGGTCGTCCCCGCCCGCCGCGCGGCTTCGGCGAAGGAGCCCGCCTCGACGACGCGGACGAAGGCGAGAAGACGCGAGAGGTCGGGAGGCAAGGCCGTTGTGGACATCCTGTCCACATAGTCATGGCAGCGCGGTCGCTACAAGAGGCCGTTCCGATGGGGCAAATGGAGAGCGTCAGCGCGCATCCGCGCCACTAGAAACCGCGAGAAGTCCCATGAACCCCATCGAAATCACCCTGCAATCCCTCGACGCCGCCGAGCGCGCGATTCCCCCCGGCCAGCCGGTCTACATGCTCAATCTGTTGCGCTACCGCGCGTATGCGCGTTACGAGGACGGCTTCGACGCCGCGCCCTGTTCGGGCCGCGAAGCGTTCAACGAACGCTATAGACCGGCCTTCCGGCGTCTCGCAGCCGGTAAGCCGCTGGTGCGGATGTTTTCCGTGCCGGTCCTGGCGAGCCTGGTCGGCCCGCAAGGCGAGCGCTGGGACGAAGCGGCGATCAATGAATACGGCGATTTCGCCGCCTTCCGCTCGATCGTCGACACCGAGACCTACCAGCGCGAAGTCGCCCCGCATCGGCACGCGGCGCTCGAGGATTTCCGGTTGTTCGCGCTCGCCAAGGCGATGTGAACGCATCGGGGCGCCGGCCTTCATTTGGCATCTCAGGACGTGGTTGGATCGCGCGCAAATGCGGTATTGGCGGACTATCCAACCGCCGCGAGGCCAGTTGGGCCGTTCGCAGGCAAAGAAGCAGAGCTTCCAAAATAGTGGGTCTCGCGATGTAGCGGACCCCCGCTACCCGCTTTCCTCGCATTTCCCTTGCTGGCGTGATATGCCTCTGCGTCGATCAGCAGGTTGAGATGGTGAGACTGAGTCCGTTTCCACCAGGTCCGGATTGCTCCAGTTGGCTCTGAAAATCTTACTTGCCGGCTTTGCCGTGTTTCCCTTGGTGCTGCTCTGGTTCGGAGGTCCAATTGTCTGGACCGCCCTGCGAACCGGGCGGCTGCTCGCTCGTGGAGCCGTCTACGATCGCGAGGTGCAGCCTAAGATGTACTTTTTTGGGTTGGTATTCTGGTTTTGCATATTTTTCGTTATGGCAGGGATTAGCTCATCCGTGCTCGTGCATGTCGACGACTGGATTCTCAATTAGACGCTATCCTGCGATTCTTCGTTCCTTCCGCCGCGCTGCCGCGCATCGCCCCGGAATGACGGCGAGGCACCGAAAAAAAACGGCGGCCCGGGGGGGCCGCCGTTGGAGTCGAGACCACGCGAAGCTAAGCGTGGTGCTCAGGAGGCTCGGAGCTGGACGCGCTGGATCTTGCCGACGATCAGCAAGTAGGCGCACGCCGCGACCAGGGCGTTGAGGCCGACGAACACTAGTGCGCCGTTGAAGGAGCCGGTGGCCGACAGGATGTAGCCGATCACGATCGGAGTGGTGATGCTGGAGAGGTTGCCGAAGGTGTTGAACATGCCGCCGGAGACGCCGCCGGCTTCCTTCGGCGAGGTGTCGGAGACCACAGCCCAGCCGAGCGCGCCGATGCCCTTGCCGAAGAACGCCAGCGCCATCAGGCCGACCACCAGCGCCTGGCCGTCGACATAGTTGCAGCCGATGATTACCATCGACAGCAGCATGCCGCCGACGATCGGGATCTTGCGGGCGAGCGTCAGCGATCCCGTCTTGCGCAGGATGGCGTCGGAGATGAAACCGCCGAGCACGCCGCCGATGAAGCCGCACAGCGCCGGCAGGGTGGCGACGAAGCCGGCCTGCAGGATCGACAGGCCGCGCTCCTTGACCAGATAGACCGGGAACCAGGTCAGGAAGAAATAGGTCAGCGTGTTGATGCAGTACTGGCCGATATAGACGCCGAGCATCATGCGGTTCGACAGCAACTGTCCGATATGCGACCAGGTCGGACCACCGGAGGTAGCCTTGACGTCCTTCGCGCCCTCCATGTCGACCAGCGCGCCGCCGTCCTTGATGTAGTCGAGCTCGGCCTGGTTGACGCTCGCGTGCTCCTTCGGTCCGTACATGGTCCTGATCCACATCAGGCCCATGAGGATGCCGAGCGCACCCATCACTGTGAAGACGTGGCGCCAACCGAACGCATGCGCGATCCAGCCCATCAGCGGCGCGAAGATCACGGTCGCGAAATACTGGCCCGAGTTGAAGAAGGCCGACGCCGTGCCGCGCTCGTTGCTCGGAAACCAGGCGGCGACGATGCGGGCATTGGCCGGGAAGCTCGGCGCTTCGGCGAGACCGACCAGGAAGCGCAACGCGAACAGCGCGGTGACTGCGGCGGCGCCGGAGAAGAAGCCGATCCAACCCTGCATCATGGTGAAGATCGACCAGATCACGATGCTGCAGGCATAGACCCAGCGTGAACCGAAGCGGTCGAGCAGCCAGCCGCCCGGCACCTGCGCGAGCACATAGGACCAGCCGAAGGCGGAGAACACATAGCCCATCGCGACGGGATCGAGATGCAGCTCCTTGGACAGCGAAGGTCCTGCGATCGACAAGGTCGCCCGGTCGGCGTAGTTCACGGTCGTGACCAGGAACAGCATGGTCACGATAAACAGCCGCACGCGTGATCGGCGCAATTCGGCCGTGGTTACGATTGCGCTCATGCGCTCCACCTCTCTTGTACGTTCCTCGATGACTGTCCTAGAGGAGAGGGAGGGCCGGGGTCCAAACCGAAGCCTGTATCAATCGATGCAAATTTTGGATCGATCCCCGGGGTCTCCATGCCGGTTGAAGCCTGGGGCTCGTCACCAGCCGCGGCTTGCGATGCATGAGCTGGTCAGGCTTGCGCGCCGAGGTTTTGCAGATTTCGTGGCGCAGTCGACCGCCGTCGCGGCGGATCTCTCCCCACATCCACCGCGCCTCACGCGCCGGATCGCCTGGATCCCGACGCACTCGCTGCCGAGAAGATACGATGCACAGCGTACCGTTCCGCCGGTTGGAAGCTGCCGGCACGGACCGATCGACGTGCGAACCATCCGTGCTTGAATCCGTCGTGACTGCGTGCACAATCGTCGGTGCGAGCGAACAGGAGCCATTGCGCGTGAAGGCCGTCTACACCGAGCTGCATCGCAGCCATGATCCGCAATTCTATCTGGTGCGTGGCGTCGTCAAGCGCACCACCGAGCAGCCCGAGCGGGCGGATCGTTTGCTTGCGGGATTGAAGGCCGGCCATCACGAGTTGGTCGCGCCGCTTCATTTCGGCCAGGAAGCTCGCGCGCGCGTGCACAGTCCGGAATACCTCAATTTCCTGGAAGAGGCGTGGGACGCCTGGGCCGCGCTCGGCGATGCCGGTGCGGAAATGATCCCGAACATTCATCCCGTTCGCAATGCCGCCACCTATCCGACGCACATCGTCGGGCGGCTGGGCTGGCACACGACCGATACCTCAGCGCCGATCGGGCCGGGGACGTGGGAAGGCGCCTGCGCCGCGACCGACGTGGCTGCGACCGCAGCGCAACTGCTGCTCGACGGCGAGGATGCGATGTACGCACTGTGCCGGCCGCCGGGCCACCATGCGTATCGGGACATGGCCTCGGGCTTCTGCTTCATGAACAACTCCGCCATCGCGGCCGCGCATCTGCGTCAGCGCCACGAGCGCGTCGCCATCCTCGACGTCGACGTCCATCACGGCAACGGCACGCAGGGCATCTTCTACGAGCGGCCCGACGTGCTGACCATCTCGATCCACGCCGACCCCACGCATTACTATCCGTTCGTCTGGGGCTATGCGCATGAGCGCGGTGCAGGCGCCGGGCTTGGCGCCAACCTCAACATTCCGCTGCCGCTCAAGAGCGGCGACGACACCTATCTCAAGGCGTTCGAGACCGCGGCCAAGACGATCCATGCGTTCGCGCCCGGTGCGCTCGTGGTGGCGCTCGGCCTCGATGCCTCCGAGCACGATCCGCTCAAGGGGCTCTCCGTGACCACGCCAGGTTTCCGTCGCATCGGCGGCGCGATCGCGCGGCTCGGCCTTCCCACGGTGTTCGTGCAGGAGGGCGGCTATCTCTCGGACATTCTCGGGCAGAACCTGACCGCGGTGCTCGGAGGCTTCGAAGCGGCGCGGTAGGCCTTCATCTCGTCCTCGCGATCTCTTCCTGGTGTGCCTGCAGAACGCCATCGCAAATCATTCGCATGGCGGCGCTTGACGTGCGGAGGCGAGCCGCGACGCGACCACGCGAAGCTCGACAGAGCAGGTGACTGGCGAAACATCCGGCTCCAATTGCTGCACCATTTAGCAAGTGCTAGGCTTTGCGAACTACCCTCGGCTGTAGTCGGCTCGGAGGGACGTGATGAAGCGGCGAATGATCGGCCTGGATACCCTGGTCGGGGGACCCGAAGAGGCATTGGCCCAGCCGACGGCCAAGCTGACCCCGTCGGAGCTCAGCTCCGCAGCCTCGGCCGGCCGGCCATCCCGCCGAAGGCTGCTGGCCTCAGCCGGCCTCGGCCTCGGCGCTGCGGCATTTTCGTTTTCCTCCGGCCCGTCTTTCGCGCAGCCACGTGACGGCGCAAGCCTTGGCCGGCCGGTGCGCGTCAGCAAGGATCGGCTCGATGCGCTCGCAGCGAAGCTCCACGCCGTCTTCAATGAGCAGAATATCTTGCCGCCATTCTCGGCCGACAAGCACGGGGCGCGGGTCGACGTCGAACTGCGCCGGCTGACGACCTACACGCGCATCCCCAGCACCGGTGAGCGCGTCAAGGTCAGCGGCCTGCTCGCGCTGCCCGCCGATCACAAGGGCGCACTGCCGGTCGTGTCGTGGCAGCACGGCACCATCCTGTCGTTCGACCAGGTCCCGTCCAATCTCGTCAAGCTGGCCGATCCGAACTACGAGCCGCGCGACAATGTCGATTCGATCGAGACGCTGTTCAACGTCCAGCGCCTGGTCGGCAACGGGTTTGCGTTGATCGCGGCCGACTATCTCGGCAAGGGACCGTATCGCCAGGGGCGAGGCGAGGCCTATGCGGTGAAGGACGCGACCGTGCAGTGCTGCCTGGACGTGTTGAACGCGGGTCTGCTCGCGCTCGATCACCTCGGCCTGCGAAAGACCGGGCTGTTCCTGATCGGCTGGTCGCAGGGTGCCTTGAACACGCAATGGCTGCGCCAGGAGCTGCAGCGGCGGCGCGTCGCGGTGGCGGCGAGCGCCACGCAAAGTCCGTTCAACAATCTTGCGGATTCGATGCGCTATTGGGTGTCCGCCCAACCGGGCAGCGCGTCGACCGACAGCACCTATCCGAAGCAGCCGATCTGGATCACGCCGTGCGTCATCGTCCTCCTGGGCAGCTATCGCCAGTATTACCGGCTCGGCGACCTGTTCAAGACTGCGATCAAGCCGCAGCACGTCGCGCTGGCCGAGAAATACTGGGCCGACTACAGCATGGACGAGACGTTCAGCAAGTCGGTGCCGCAGCCCTCGGATCTGCTGGTCGACGGCTTCTTCGAGCGCTTCACCCACGAGACCAACAGCCGCTTCCTCCGCCGCCTGGCCGGCAACAGCTCGACCTATTGGGACTATGACGCCCCGATGCGGTTCTACTACGGCCTTCTCGACGAGGCGCTGCCGCCGAGCCTCGTCAAGATGCCGCTGGCGGCCGACGGGCGCTTTGCGCAAGGCATCGCGGTCGCCGGCGCCAGCCATCGCGGCACGTTCCTGGCAAGCCTCTATGGCGGCGGCGACGTCATCGGCGGCGCTTCGACCGTGCTGGACTTCTTCAAGACCAGTTCCTGAATTTCGGCGATGATCAGCTTGCCAGCGCCTGCGGCCTGTGGGTCGCGAGCTCCCGCTCGGCGGTGCGGACGATCTCCATGGTGCGCACGACGCTCGCCGGATTGACGCTGATCGAATCGATGCCGAGTTCGGCCAGATAGCGCGCGACTTCCGGATAGTTGGCCGGCGCCTCGCCGCAGATGCCGACATGGCGATGGTTGCGGTGCGCGCCCTCGACCGCCATCCGCAGCATCGCCAGCAGGCCGGGATCACGCTCGTCGAAATCGAAGGCGACGATGTCGGAGTCGCGGTCGACGCCGAGCGTGAGCTGGGTGAGATCGTTGGAGCCGATCGAGAAGCCGTCGAAATGTTTGGCGAACTCGTCGATCAGGATGACGTTGTTCGGGATCTCGCACATCATGTAGATCTCGAGCCCGTTTTCGCCTCTCACGAGGCCATGCCCGGCCATCGCCGCAATCACCTTGCGTGCCTCCTCCACGCGGCGGCAGAACGGGATCATGATCTTCAGATTGGAGAGCCCCATCGTGTCGCGCACGCGCTGCAACGCCGCGCATTCCAGCGCGAAACCGGCGGCGTAGGCGGGATGCGCATAGCGCGAGGCGCCGCGGAAGCCGAGCATCGGGTTCTCTTCCTTCGGCTCGAAATCGGAGCCGCCGATCAGGCTGGCATATTCGTTGGTCTTGAAGTCCGAGAGGCGCACGATCACCGGCCGCGGGTAGAATGCCGCGGCGATGGTGCCGACGCCTTCCGACAGCCGCTCGACGAAGAAGTCGGCGGGCTTCTTGTAGCGCGCGGTCAGGCGCTTGATCGTCGCGCGATCTTTTGCCGTGGTTACCTTTGCGGGCGTCGCCAGCGCCATCGGGTGGATGCCGATCGCCTGGTTGATGATGAACTCCATGCGCGCAAGGCCCACGCCATCGTTCGGCAGCAGCGCGGTCTTGAAGGCCAGTTCGGGGTTGCCGAGATTGACCATGATCCCGGTGCGCGGCTTCTCCAGTCTGTCGATCGCCAGGCGCTCGACATCGAACGGCAGTGCGCCGTCGTAGACATGGCCGGCATCGCCCTCCGCGCAGCAGACGGTGACCGTCGTTCCGGTCTTCGCGCGCTTGCTGAAATCCTCCGTGCCAACCACGGCCGGCACGCCGAGCTCCCGAGCGACGATCGCGGCATGGCAGGTGCGGCCGCCATGATCCGTGACGATCGCCGCCGCGGTCTTCATCACCGGCTCCCAGTCCGGACTGGTCGACGCGGCGACCAGCACCTCGCCGGGGCGGAACGCGTTCAGATCCTTGGGATTGCGGATCAAGCGGATCTTGCCGGTGGCGATCTTTTCGCCCACGGCGCGGCCGGTTGCCAGCGTCCTGCCGGTCTTCTTCAGAACGTAGGTCTCGATCGCCTCGGGCCGCCGCTGCGAGGCCACCGTCTCCGGCCGCGCCTGGATGATGTAGAGCGCACCGTCGCGACCGTCCTTGGCCCATTCGATGTCCATAGGTGTCGGCCTGCCGGCCTTCTGCGAGTAGTGCGCCTCCACGACGATGGTGGCCTGCGCCAGCTCCAGCACGTCGGCGTCGCTGATGCAGAATTTCGCCCTGTCGGCCGGCGGCGTCGTCTCGGTGCGCGTCGTGGGGCCGCGGCTTCGTGCGCCGGCCTTTACGCCGGCTTTGGCATAGACCATCCGCTTGTCCTTGGCGCCGAGCCGGCGCGACAGCACGCTGCGGAAGCCGGCCGCGAAGGTCGGCTTGTGGACGTAGAACTCGTCCGGATCGACCGTGCCCTGCACGATGGTCTCGCCGAGGCCATAGACCCCGGTGATGAAGGCGACGTCGCGAAAGCCGCTCTCGGTGTCCAACGAGAACATCACGCCGCTCGCGGCGCGGTCCGAGCGTACCATCTTCATCACCGCCACCGAAAGCGCGACCTTGTCGTGGTCGAAACCGTTGTCGATGCGGTAGGAGATCGCGCGGTCCGTATAGAGCGAGGCGAAGCAGCGGCGGCACGCCTCGAACAGGTCCTTGGCGCCGCGAATGTTGAGAAAGCTCTCGTGCTGGCCTGCGAAGCTCGCATTCGGCAGGTCCTCGGCGGTGGCCGAGCTGCGCACGGCAACCGCGACGCCGCGGCCATACTCCTGCTCCAGCTGCTTGTAGGCCTCTGCGACCTCGTAGCGCAGGTCGTCACGGTCGGTCGCCGCGAAAACGATCGCGCGCGCCTTCGCCGCGCGTTTGGCGAGATCGGCGATGCGGCGCTTGTCGAGGCCTGCGAGCAGCTTGCGCAGCTCGTCGTCAGCGCCGGTCGCGCGCAAGGCATCGCGATAGGCGGCGGCCGTCAGTGCGAAGCCGTTGGGTACGCGCACGCCCTGCGACGCCAGCGCCGAATACAGCTCGCCGAGCGAGGCCGTCTTGCCGCCGACCCCGGGCACGTCCTCGATACGAAGGTCCTTGAACCAGCGGATGTAGCCGGGTGCCGTCATCGGTGATCTCCCGCATCGCAGCGCGAGCTTCAGTTTGTCGCGACGGGCGGCGGCTGCCTTGCGCAAGATCAAGCAGGGCGCTCCGCGAGCCCCTTAAATCGCGAGATGACAACGGTTCCACCATAGGCAAGGATGTTTGGTAAGACTCATCAATCGCACCCATCCGGATCACCAATGATCTCCGACGACGAGAACGAGGACGGCAATCGCGAATGGTCGCGGTTCTGGCTCACGGCGCGGCAATTCTGGCTCGGATCGACGGCATGGCGGGTCTGGCTGCTCTGCGTCGCCCTGATCGTCCTCGTGGTGCTTCAGCTCTACGTGCAGTTTCGGTTCAATTACTGGAACAGGGATTTCTTCGACGCATTGGAAGGCCGCGATCCGACGCGGCTGCGGCAGCAGGCCACTCTGCTCATTCCGCTCTGCCTGGCGAGCGTCGTGCTGGCGATCGTCTCGGTGTGGGGCCGCATGGTGATGCAACGCAACTGGCGGCAATGGTTGAGCACCAAGGTGATCAACTATTGGGTCGAGAACGATCGCTATGCGCGGCTCGCGACGGTGCAGGGCGATCTGAAGATTCCGGAGTATCGCATTGCCGAGGACATCCGCATCGCCACCGATGCACCGATCGACTTCGTGGTCAGTGTGATCTCCTCGCTGCTGACGGCGGTCGTGTTCGTCCAGGTGCTGTGGCAGGTTGGCGGATCCATCGGTTTTGCCGTAGCCGGGCACCAGTTGTGGATTCCAGGCTATCTGGTGGTCAGCGTCGTCATCTATTCCGGGCTGGTGACCGGGGCGATGCTGTGGGTCGGTTCGCCGCTCACGCGCGTCATCCAGACCAAGAACCAGGCCGAATCGGAGCTGATTACCGCAGCACATCACTTGCGCGACATCGGCGAAGGCATCGCGCCCAAGCAGGAAGAGCGCAGCGTCATTGCTGGGCTGTGGATGGCGCTCGACCGCACGATCCGGCAATGGAAGCGGCTGTGCTGGCAGCTGATGCGCAATACCCTGGTGTCTCATCTGAATTCGCTGCTCGCGCCGATCATCGGTCTCGTGCTGTGCGCGCCGAAGTTCCTCGATGATCAGATGACGCTGGGCGAACTCACCCAGGCTGCCGCCGCGTTCACGCTGGTGCAGGGGTCGTTCAATTGGATGGTGGACAATTTCAACCGCCTCGCCGAGTGGATGTCGTCGCTGGAGCGCGTCGGCGGGTTGCTGCTCTCGCTGGATCGGCTCAACGGTGATACGGCGAGCGATGTCACGCCGTCTCGAGCCGCACATCAGCCAGCAGACGGCTGACGTCGGCGGGATCGGACAGCACGGTGCCGGTGCGCAGCAGCGCCGCGGCACCTGCGGCGACTGCAAAGCGAAACGCTTCGTCCAGCAGCTCGCCCGCGGCGAGCTTCGCGACCAGCGCGCCGAGAAAACTGTCGCCGGCGCCGACTGCGTTGACCGGCACCATCGTCAGCGGCTGAGCGCGCAGCACGCGGTGGCGGGTGACCAGCAGGGCGCCGAGATGACCCATGGTCAGCGCGACGGCGCCGGCCTTGCCGCTCGCGACCAGCGCGTGGGCGGCTTTCTCCCAGGCTGTTGCATCGGGCAGCGCGCCGCCGACCAGCTCTTGCATCTCGTGCAGCGACGGCTTGATCAGGTCGACCCCGCCGGCAACCGCCGCAGCCAAAGCTGGTCCCGAGGTGTCGAGCACGAATTGCGCGCCGTGTGATCGTGCAAGCGTCGCAACGCGCGCGTAGAAGTCGGCCGGCACGCCACGCGGCAGGCTGCCGCTGCCGACGACGAACCGGGGGAACGGATCCTGGGCCGCGAGCAGGGTAAGGCCGGCCTGCCACTCGGCCTCGGTCAGCGTCGGACCCGGCAGGATGAAGCGATAGGGCTGGCCGCTGACGCGCTCCTGGACGAAGAAATCCTCGCGCGTGTCCTCGGCCGTTGCCCAGGTGTGGCTGGCGACGCCTTCCTTCTCGACGAGTTGCTTCAGCAGCAGGCCGGTCGGGCCGCCGACCGGATAGAGCGCAGTGACGTCGCCGCCGAGTCGGGCGATGACGCGGGCGACGTTGATGCCGCCGCCTCCGGGATCTCGCTGTTGCGTCGTGCCGCGCAGCTTGGCCACCGGCACGATTTTCTCGACGGTCGTCGAGACGTCGACGGCCGGGTTCGGCGTGATCGTGACGATGTCGCTCATTCGATCTCAGTGCGTCGGGGAGCCGCCGCTCGCGGTGATGCCGGCCTCGAAGAACGATTTGAGGCCGAGAAAGCTGATGTCGGGCTTGGTGACGAGATGAACCGGGATCGGACGCAGATAGCTGTCATAGCGCCCCTTGCTCTCGAACTGCCGGCGGAAATCGGATCTGGCAAAGTAGTCCGGAAACCGCGGCGGAATGCCGCCGGCGATGTAGACGCCGCCGCGGGCGCAGAAGGTGAGTGCGAGGTTGCCGGCGACAGCGCCGAGCCAGGCGCAGAACATGTCGAGCGTCGCGCGGCTGGTGGCGCAGCTGCCGTCGAGCGCGGCGTGGGTAATCGCTGCGGCATCGCGCGGCGGCACGTCGACGCCATCCACCGCCGCGACGGCTCGATAGACATTCTCGAGGCCCATGCCGGACAATGCGCGCTCGATCGAGACATGGCCGAAGCGCTCGCGCATCTTCGCCAGCACGGTGGCCTCGCGCGCCGTCGTCGCCGGCAGCGTGGCATGACCGGCCTCGGTCACGGCAACCATGGGGTGGCCGTCGCCCGGCAGATAGCAGGCGGCGCCGAAGCCAGTGCCCGGGCCGATCACCAGCATCGGCGCGCCGTCGACCGCGGCGCTTCCGCCAAGCGAAAACAGGTCGTCGGGATGTAGCGCTGGCAGCGACCAGCCGACCGCCTCGAAATCGTTCAGGAGCTTGGCCGAGCGCAGCTTGAACCGCTCCGCCAGTTCGGCGCCGTCGATCACCCAGGTCGAGTTGGTCAGCATGCCGCGATTGCGTTCGATCGGGCCGGCGACGTCGAGCACGGCCGCGTTGGGCGCTCCGCCGGTTGCTTGGCGCGAGAGGAAGTCGGTGATCGCGTCAGCGATGGTCGGAAAATCCGCGACCTTGAGATGAGCAACCTCGCCGATGGTGCCGCCGTCAAGCAGCGCGAAGCGCGCATTGGTGCCGCCGATGTCGCCCAGAAGAACGCGTTCGCTCATCCTCACTCTTCCGCCCGGTTGTGCCGCCCGGCGGGATCGTCGGATGCCCGGTGAGCCGCAATCATGTTCGAATACCACCGCGCCGACGCCTTGGGAATGCGGCGCTGGGTGGCGCGATCGACATAGACAATGCCGAAGCGCTGCGAATAGCCTGCCCCCCATTCAAAATTATCCAGGAGCGACCAGACGAAATAGCCGCGCACGTCGGCGCCCGCCGCGATCGCCTGTTCCATCGCGGTCGTATACGCCTTGAGATAGCCGATCCTGCCGTCGTCCTGGATGCTGCCGGATGCATCGACGATGTCATTGGCCGCCGTTCCGTTCTCCAGGACGTAGATCGGAAGCCGGAACCGGCTGTGGATGTCCAGGAGCGTATCGCGGAACGCCTCGGGCACGACAGGCCAGCCGATTGCGCTGCGCGGCACTTCCGCGGGAGGCGGTCCGAAGCTGGCGCCCATCAGGTTGCTGCCCGCCTTGACGTAATGCGGCGAATAGTGATTGAGGCCGAACCAGTCGACGGGGCGAGCGATCTGCGCCATGTCGCCGGCTGCGATATAGGGTGCGACGGCCTCCTGGAGCTCCGGCGGGTAGCAGGCAAAGGCCTGCGGAAACGGGAAGGCATCGTTCCAATAGGCGGCGAGCCGCAAGGCGGCCGCGGCGTCCTCCGCACTGTCGCTCGCAGGGTAGCAGGGCTGCCGATTGTGGATGGCGCCGATCGAGGCGCCGGCCACGTCCCTGCGCAGCACGTCGACGGCGCGGCCATGGCCGAGATTGACGTGATGAATGGCCTTGTGCAGGGCCGCGCCGTCGGCGATCCCCGGCGCGTGCCAGCCGAGGCCGTAGCCGAACAGGGTAAACACGCAGGGCTCGTTGAAGGTTGCGAAGCGCTTGACCCGGTCGCCATAGCGCCGCGCGACCAGCGCGGCATAGTCGGCGAACCAGCCGGCGATATCGCGGTTCTGCCAGCCGCCGAGCGCCTCCAGCGCCTGCGGCAGGTCCCAGTGGTAGAGACAGAGCCACGGCTCTATCTCAGCGGCAAGCAGGGCGTCGATGAGGCGGTCGTAGAAGGCGAGACCGGCTTCGTTGGCCGCGCCGCGGCCCTGCGGTAGCAGCCGCGGCCAGGCGACCGAGAACCGATAGGCATTGAGGCCGAGATCGCGCATCAGCGCTACGTCCGCAGCGTAGCGATGATAGTGATCGCAGGCGGTCTCGGCGGTGTCGTTGTGGCTCACCCGGCCGGGGGCGCGCAGATAGACATCCCAGATGCTGTCGGCGCGGCCGTCGAGGTGCGCTGCGCCCTCGATCTGGAAGGCCGAGGTCGAGGCGCCCCAGAGAAAGCTCGGACGGATGGTCATGATCGAGATGGACCCTTGCGTTGTTGCGATCAGCCGCATGATGGCGGTCGCCGGCGCTCCGCCGTTGACCGGGATCAAGCGGGCGATACCCCGGCCGGTGCGGTGTGCGAAGGTGCCTGCGTCGGGCAATGGCAATCATGCAGGCAACGGGCTTGCATCAGAGCCGAAAGCTGTGGAACGTGCGGCCGCCGAAAACTGGAGTCCCGGCGCGAATGAGCGTTTTTCTGCTGCGGCGCTTCCTGACCCTGCTGGCGACCCTCGTCGGCGCGTCGCTGATCATATTCCTGGTGCTCGACGCGCTCCCGGGTAACGCCGCCCAGATGCTGATGGGCGCGGATGCCTCGCCCGATGCGGTGAGGGCGCTGACCGTCAAGCTCGGGCTGGATCAGCCGCTGGCCTGGCGCTACCTGCACTGGATCGGCGGCCTGCTGACCGGCGATCTCGGCAACAGCTACGCCTATGGAACGCCGGTGGCCGAACTGATCCGCGAGCGGCTGGCGATGACCATTCCGCTCGCGATCCTGGCCATGGGACTCACGACCGCGCTGGCGCTCGCGGCCGGCATCTACACCGCCGCCAATCACAACCGGCTCGGCGACGTCGGCGTGATGTCGCTGACCCAGATCGGCATCGCCTTGCCGAACTTCTGGTTCGCGATCCTCCTCATCCTGTTGTTTGCAGTGAAGCTGCAATGGCTGTCGGCCGGCGGCTTTCCCGGCTGGGAGGACGGCATCTGGCCGGGCCTGCGCGCGCTGTTGTTGCCGGCTGTGGCGCTGGCCGTGGTGCAGGCCGCGATCCTGGCGCGGGTGACGCGCTCGGCCGTGCTCGACGTGCTGCGCGAGGATTTCGTGCGCACGGCGCGCGCCAAGGGCCTGACGAAGCGCGAGGTGCTGTGGCAGCACGTGCTGCGCAACGCGATGATCCCGGTGCTGACCGTGATGGGCCTGCAATTCGCCAATCTGCTCGCCGGCACCATCGTGATCGAGAACGTGTTCTATCTGCCCGGCCTGGGGCGCCTCATCTTCCAGTCGATCGCCAACCGCGACCTGATCGTCGTGCGCAACTGCGTGATGCTGCTGGCGGCGATGGTCATCATCGTCAACTTCGTGGTCGATGTGCTGTATGCGGTGATCGATCCGCGCATCAAGGTGCACGAGTTGTGAGTTCTGCCGTGGTCGTTCAAACGGGCACTGCGCCTGCGTCCAATGCGTTCTGGCGCCGTGCGCTGCGCCATCGCAGCTTCACCGTCGGCGCGCTGCTCTGTCTGCTGGTGCTTAGCGCGGCGCTGCTGTCGCTGGTATGGACGCCATGGTCGGCCTATGAGATCGACGTCGCATCCAAATTGCGGCCGCCATCAGCAGCGCATTGGCTGGGCACCGACGTGCTCGGCCGCGACATCGTCTCGCTATTGCTGGTGGGTGCCCGCGCGACCATTCTGGTCGGCGTCATCGCCGTCGGCATCGGTCTCACCTGCGGCGTCTGCCTCGGCCTGGTCGCGGCCGCCCGGCGCGGCTGGACCGAGGAGCTGATCATGCGCTTCAGCGACTTCACCTTCGCCTTTCCCGCGGTGCTGTCGGCGATCATGCTGGCGGCGGTGATCGGGCCGGGCATGGCGACGTCGATCGCCGCGATCGGCATCTTCCAGATCCCGGTGTTCGTGCGCGTCACCCGCGGCCAGGCCGGCGCGATCTGGGCGCGCGAGTTCATCCTGGCGGCGCGCGCCGCCGGCAAGGGCCGCTTCCGCATCACCATCGAGCACGTGCTGCCGAACATCCTGTCGATCCTGATCGTGCAGGCGACGATCCAGTTCGCCCTGGCGATCCTGGCTGAGGCGGCGCTCTCCTATCTCGGCTTGGGCACCCAGCCGCCGCAGCCGTCCTGGGGACGGATGCTGAACGATGCGCAGACATTGCTGTTCCAGTCGCCGAGCCTCGCCGTGTATCCCGGCGCCGCCATCGCGCTCGCGGTGCTCGGCCTCAACCTGCTCGGCGACGGCTTGCGCGATCTGCTCGACCCACGGCTGGCGAGGCAGCGATGATGGCGAGCGATCAGCCTCTGCTCGATGTGTCGGGTCTCGGCATTCGGCTCAATACCAGCCGCGGCTCGGCGCAAGCTGTGCGCGAGGTCTCCTTCGCGCTCCGGCGCGGCGAGACGCTCGGCATCGTCGGCGAGTCCGGCTGCGGCAAGTCGATCACCGCGCTCGCTCTGCTTGGGCTTCTGCCCGATAGCGCCGTCGTTAGCGGCAGCATCAAGCTTGATGGCCGCGAGCTGGTCGGTCTTGGTGAGGCCGATTACTGTAAGCTGCGTGGCAACCGCATCAGCATGATCTTTCAGGAGCCGATGACCGCGCTCAACCCGATGCACACGATCGGCCACCAGGTGGCCGAGCCGCTGCTGCGGCATACCGGCTGCACGGCGACCGAGGCGAAGCGCCAGGCGATCGCGCTGCTCGACCGCGTCGGTCTGCCGGACCCCGTCCGACGCTACGACGCCTATCCGCACCAGTTCTCCGGCGGCCAGCGCCAGCGCATCACCATCGCGATGGCGCTTGCCTGCAAGCCCGACGTGCTGATTGCCGACGAGCCGACCACCGCGCTCGACGTCACCATCCAGCGCCAGATCCTCGATCTCATCGCCGATCTGGTCGCCGAGCGCGGCATGGCGATGATCCTGATCTCGCATGATCTCGGCGTGATCGCCGAGAACGTGCAGCGCATGATCGTGATGTATGGCGGCACGGTGGTCGAGAGCGGCACCACCGACGCGGTGTTCTCGCGCATGGGTCATCCCTACACGCAGGGCCTGTTCAGGGCGCGGCCGCGGCTCGGGGCCCGCAAGGGCCCGCGCCTCTCGACCATTGCCGGCACGGTGCCGGAGCTGGCCGATCTGCCGGCCGGTTGTCCGTTCGCAGATCGCTGTGGGCTGGTGATCGACGCCTGCCGCACCGCGCTGCCGTCTCTGGGCGAGATCGGCGCCGGGCACGGCGTCCGCTGCATCCGCGCCGATGCCGCGCTCGCCCGTGACCCGGTGGGAGTGGTCGCTTGAGCACCGCCGCGCAGATGTCGGCCGAGACGCCGCTGCTCGAGGTCACGGATCTCGTGCAGCGCTATGCGCTGCCGCGCGAGAGTCTGCTGCGGCCGCCCGGCGAGGTGCTCGCGTTGAACGGCGTGTCGCTGTCTTTGATGGCGGGCAGGAGTCTCGGCATCGTCGGTGAGTCCGGCTCCGGCAAATCGACCTTGGCGCGGCTGATCATGGCGCTGGAGAAGCCGTCATCGGGATCGGTGCTGATGGCCGGACGCGACCTCCACCGCCTTTCGGCGGATGAGTTGCGGCGCGCCCGCCGCGAATTCCAGATGGTGTTCCAAGACCCGTACGGATCGCTCGATCCGCGCCAGACCATTGCGCGCATCGTCGCCGAGCCGCTGACCGCTCTGCAGTCTCCTGATCGCGAAGTCCTGCGCACGCGCGTGGCCACGGTGCTGCGGCAGGTCGGATTGCGCGATGCCGACATGGACAAATATCCGCACGAGTTTTCCGGCGGCCAGCGCCAGCGCATCGCGATCGCGCGGGCGTTGATCACCCAGCCCAGGCTGATCGTCGCCGACGAGCCAGTCAGCGCGCTGGACGTGTCGGTGCAGGCGCAGGTGCTCAACCTGATGCAGGACCTGCAGGAGCAGTACGGCCTCAGCTACGTGCTGATCAGCCATGACCTCGCGGTCGTCGACTATCTCTGCGACGAGGTCGCGGTGATGTATCTCGGCCGCATCGTCGAGCGCGGGCGGCCGGAGGACCTGTTCGGCCAATGCGCGCATCCTTATACGCGCGCGTTGCTCGACGCCGTGCCTCGCGCGCAGGCTGGCGCTGTCAGGCGCCGGCGTACGGACGTTGCGATCGCCTCGCAGTCATCGGGAGCCGCCGGGTGTGCCTATGCGCCGCGCTGTCCGCTCGCCGATGCGCAGTGCCGCACGACGGCCCCCGCATTGCGAACGCTCACGGGAGCGCATTCGGCCGCCTGCCATAAAGCGGAAAGCGTGATGACGCTGCCGGCGCTCGTCGCAACGGAACAGCAGCCACTTGTCTCGAAGCCGCTTTGACGCGTAATTTGGTTTCCTCAGGGAGAAACAAACAATGTTGAAAAGACTATCGATCATCGTCTTGGCCGCGCTCGTTGCGGCCGCAGCGCCGGCTCACGCGCAGAACAAGAAGGACAGCGTCGTCGTCGGCATGACCTTGGAGCCGCCGGGGCTCGATCCGACCAGCGCGGCCGCGGCGGCCATCGCCGAGGTGACGCTCTACAACGTCTATGAGACGCTGACCAAGATCAACGAGGACGGCTCGGTCTCGCCGCTGCTGGCCTCGAGCTGGCAGGCCTCGTCCGATCTGAAGAGCTACACCTTCAAGCTCGCCAAGGGTGTGAAATTCCAGAACGGCGAGGCGTTCGACTCCGCCGCGGTGAAGTTCTCGTTCGAGCGCGCCGGCGCCGCCAACAGCACCAACAAGGACAAGGCGCTGTTCCAGGCGATGGAGTCCGTGACGGCTCCCGACGCCGAGACCATCGTCGTCAAGCTGAAATATTCTGAGCCCAACCTGCCGTTCCTGCTCGGACAGGCCACCGCATCGATCGTCGAGCCGAAGAGCGCACCGACCAACGCGACGCAGCCGGTCGGCACCGGGCCTTACACGCTGGGCGCCTGGGCCAAGGGCTCATCGCTGACCTTGAACAAATGGCCCGAGTATCGCAACGCCGCTGCCGTGAAGCTGTCCAAGGTGACGATACGCTTCATCTCCGATCCGGCGGCGCAGGTCGCGGCGCTGCTGTCCGGCGACGTGGACGCCTTCCCGCGCGGCACAACGGCGCGCACCTTGCCCCAGTTCAAGTCCGACCCGCGCTTCACCGTGCTGATCGGAGGCTCCAAGGCGAAGACCATCGTCACCATCAACAACAAGAAGAAGCCGCTCGACGACGTTCGCGTCCGCCGCGCGATCCTCGCCGCGATCGATCGCAAGGCGATGATTGAGGGCGCCGTCGACGGTCTGGGGACGCCGATCGGCAGCTTCTACGTGCCGGGCTCGCTCGGCTATGTCGACACCACCGACATCAATCCCTACGACCCGGAGAAGGCGAAGAAACTGCTCGCCGAAGCCGGCGTGACCACGCCGCTGCAACTGTCGTTGCGGCTGCCGCCGCCGGCCTATGCGCGGCAGGGCGGCGAGGTGCTTGCGGCTCAGTTGGCTAAGGTCGGCATCGTCGCCAAGATCGAGAACCTCGAATGGGCGGCGTGGCTGTCACAGGTGTTCAACGGGCCGCATGATTTCGACCTGACCATCGTCTCGCATGTCGAGCCGTTCGATCTCGTGAAGTTCACCGAGAAGAACTACTATTTCGGCTATCAGTCGGAGGCCTTCGACAAGCTCTATCAGAAGATCGTCGATACGCCTGATGAGACCGGGCGTGCCAAGCTGCTCGGCGACGCCCAGCGCATGCTGGCGACCGATGCCGCTGCGGGCTTCCTGTTCCAGCCGCAGTGGATCACGATCATCAACAAGAAGCTCAAGGGCGTCTGGAAGGACGTGCCGCAGTTCGAGAATGATTTCTCGAGCTGGTCGTGGGAATGATTGTCGCCGCTCTTCGTATAACACCGCAGTGAAGCTGCACGATACAGCGCCCTCTCCCCTTGTGGGAGAGGGCATCGCCGGCCTATCCGCGTGCGCGGTGGGGTGAGGGGTATTGCTAGCGGTATTGCTCCGAGTACGGCTCTCGTGGCGAGAGACCCCTCACCCAACCGCGTTTGCCGCTCTTTCCTACTTGTCTCTCCCAAAAGGGGAGAGGGCGCAATAGCAGCCACCGTGCTGTCGCAAATGATTGTCTGGTGGCTTCAATGAGCCACACGATCCTTGTCCAAATCAGTTCGGCCAATCGATCGGCGTGAAGCGCAACTGCCGCCGCCGCATCTCGGCCTGGAGCTCCTGCGCATACTGCTTGGCCCGATCACCGATCAGGCGGTAGGGGCCCCCGATCCGGCTGTCGGCGGCCACCTGCTTTCGGACACTTTCGTAGTACGCCATCAAGCTTTCATCGGTCGAATTTACAAATCGCATCCACGCGCCCTCGCAACAAATCCCCCTCGCTGCCAAGTTTGCACGGCTTTTCCGCCGCGGCAGCGACATAAGTTAACACTCGATGGCCGTGAATGGTTCCATTCTTGTTCCGGCGTCTCCGCCAGTTGACAAGAGGATCAGGAACCGTTCCGCCTCCCGACATTTGGTTCCGTTAGTTGAACGAGAGCGACAATGCACACCGAAGTACTTATCATCGGCGGCGGTCCCGCAGGCCTGATGGCCGCGATCTACCTCGCACGGTTCCGGCGCCGGGTCGTGATCGTCGACAGCGGCGCGTCGCGGGCGGCGCTGATTCCCCGGAGCCATAACCTGCCGGGTTTTCCGAACGGCATGCCTGGAAGCGAGCTGCTCGCACGGATGCAGCGGCAGGTCGAAGAACTTCACGTTCCGATCATCCGGAGCACGGTGAGCGCTCTCGACACGCGCGATGCAGATCTCGTTGCGACTCATGAGCGCGGAACGGTCACCGCACAGCGCGTCATCCTCGCAACGGGGATTGTCGACAAGCAGCCGCCGTTGGTCGATTGGCGAGCGGCGGTCGGTGACGGCGAGCTGCGCTATTGTCCCTTCTGCGACGGCTTCGAAACCATCGGCCACAAGATTGCGATCGTGGGCGAGCTCGCCGATGCCGCCGGCAAGGCGCTGTTCATGCGCGTCTACAGTTCGGACGTCACCTTGATCCCGATCGATGATGCGCAGGATGCGGCCAAGCGGCAGGAGCTTGCCGCCGCCGGCGTTCGGGTGACGTCGCAGCTTCATGCGTTGCAGCGCCGGGACGGTGCGCTCGAAGCGTCGTTCGTCGATGGCAGCCGCGCGCGGTTCGAGATCGTGTATCCTGCGATGGGGGCCGATGTCCGCTCCGACCTCGCCATCCGGCTCGGCGCGCGGCATACGACTGAGGGCTTTCTCGAGGTCGATGCCAAGCAGCGCTGCGGCGTCGCAGGACTCTATGGCATCGGCGACGTCGTCACCGACCTGCATCAGATCGCGGTGGCGTTCGGCCATGCCGCGGTCGCCGCCTGTCACGCGCATCATTCATTGCCGATGCGCCATGCGGAACCATAGCGGCAAGGCGGCGTGGAATTGATCACAACCTGAAATCGCGATATCCCATGTGAGTGCCGTTTGCGTTGACGTGTCGGACCACGATTCATGGACAGAAGATCGGCATGCATGACTGCGGCATCGAGCTGTCGCGAGGAGGCCGAACGCGATCCGGCCCGCCGCGATCAGTGGTTGCAGCAGGCGTCGAAATGGATGGCGCTGGCGGCCGAGCAGGCCGAGCATGCCCTGATCGTCTGCGAGCATGGTGCCGCGGCTCGTCACGACGCTAGCCGTTGACCATAGCTATTGCAGCGTCGGGTCGAGCCGGTCGCGCAGCCAGTCGCCGATGACGGACACGGCGAGCGTCGTCACAACGATCGTGACCGCTGGCGCCAGCATGATCCACGGCGCGCGCGTCAGATACTCGCGACCATAGCCGACCATGTTGCCGAGGCTCGTCATCGGCGGCTGCACGCCGAGCCCGAGAAAGGACAGGCCGGACTCCAGCAGGATGACTTCCGGAAACACCAGCGTCATCGACACGATCAGAGTCGAGGCGATGTTCGGCAGGATGTGCCTGAGATAGACCCGCTGCGGCGTCGCGCCGAGCTGGCGCACGGCGGCGGCGTAGCCTTGCGCATTGGCGGAGATGGCGAGCCCGCGCGCGATGCGTGCGTAGCGTTCCCAGCCGAACAGGCCCATCAATCCAATCAGCAGCGGCAGCGAATTGCCGAAGAAGGCGAGCACGGCGAGCGCCAGGATCAGGAACGGCATGCTGGCCTGGAAGTCCGCCAGCATCAGGACCGCCTGCTCGACGAGGCCGCGGAAATGCGCGGCGAGAAAGCCGAGCGTGGTGCCGGCGATGGCGGAGATCGCCGTCGCGCCGAATGCAATCAGCAGCGAGATCCGGATCGAGACGATCAGCCGTGACAGCACGTCACGGCCGAGCTCGTCGGTGCCGAGCCAATGCGCCGGGTTGCCGGGCAAGGACAGGCGATTGCGCAGATCGAACTTGGTGAAGCCGTATGGCGCGAGCTGATCGGCGAAGATCGCCAGCAACAGCATCGCGACGATCCAGCCGACGGCGATGGTCACGGAGACGGGAATATTCGGCCAGCGCGGCCGCCGCGCGGCGGGCGATTTCAATGCAAGGTCGGTCATGCCTCTGCTCCCTTGCTGCGCAGCCGCGGATCGAGCAGGCCGTAAAGGAAATCGACGATCAGGTTCGACGTGACCATCGTCATCGCCACCAGCAGCAGGATGCATTGCACGACCGCGAGGTCGCGGTTGGCGACGGCGACGACCAGCAGACGGCCGACGCCGGGCCAGGAGAACACGCTCTCGACCACGACAGCGCCGGCGATCAGGCTGCCGACCATGAAGCCGAGAATGGTGACGGTGGGGATCGCCGCGTTGGGCAGCGCGTGATTCGTGATCACCCGGCGCCACGGCACGCCCTTGGCCGACGCCGTTCTGATATAGGGCTGACCGAGGATTTCCAGCATGGCGCTACGCGTGAACCGCGCCAGCACCGCGGCGCCGCCGAAGCCGAGCGTCACGATCGGCAGGATGGCATGACGCCACGAGTCCTGTCCACCCGACGGCAGCCAGCCGAGCTGCACCGCGAAGATCAGCACGAGGATCAGCGCCAGCACGAAGCTCGGCACCGTGAAGCCCGCGACCGCCGTGATCATCACGGCGCGGTCGATCGCCGATCCCCGATGCAGCGCGGCGTAGACGCCAGCGGGAATGCCAAGCAGCACTTTCAACAGGAACGCCGGGGCGGTCAGCGCCAGGGTCGCGGGGATGCGCTCGATGACGAGCTGGATCGCGGGCCGGCCATCACGCATCGAGCGGCCGAGCTCACCCTGGCCGATCGCCCTGAAGTAGTCGAGATATTGCATCCAGATCGGATGATCGAGGCCCCAGGCCTTGCGGAACGCTTCGATGACCTCGGGCGGCGCTTCGGGCCCCATGATCATCAGCGCGGGATCGCCCGACAGCCGGAGCACGATGAAGGCAAAGGTAACGACGAGCGCGATCGTCAGCAGCGCACGCGCCAGGCGGATGGCGAAATAGCGCAGCATCACGCGGCGTCCTGGGTCTGCGATTGCTGCCCCGAGACGAGATGACAGGCCACCTGGCGCTGCTGATCCAGCGCGGTGAGCACGGGCTCCTCGTGGGCGCAGCGGGCGGTCGCGTGGCTGCAGCGCGGATGGAAGGCGCAGCCGGCGGGACGCGCCGTCGGATTGGGCGGGTCGCCCGTCAGCACGATGCGGTTGGTGCTGCGGCGTCCCGGAGCAGGGGAGGCTGATACCAGCGCCTGCGTGTAGGGGTGCTGAGGCCGCGCGAACAGATCGTCGGCGTCGCCATACTCGACGATGCGGCCGAGATACATCACCGCCACCTTGCTGCTGATCTGCCTGATGACGCGCAGGTCATGGCTGATGAACAGCATCGTCAATCCGAGCTGGGCCTGCAGGTCGACCAGCAGGTTCACGACCTGCGCCTGGATCGAAACGTCGAGCGCGCTGACCGGCTCGTCGCAGACGAGGAAGTCTGGCTTGGTCGCCAGCGCGCGGGCGAGCACGATGCGCTGACGCTGACCGCCGGACAGGGCGCCGGGATAGCGGGCGCCGTGGCTGTCGTTGAGATCGACCGCCTGGAGCAACTCACGCACGCGCGCGTCGCGCTCGGCTTTGGTGCCGATGTCGTGGATGTCGAGCGGCTCGCGGATCTGCAAGGCCACGGGAAGTCGTCGATCGAGCGCGCCGAGCGGATCCTGGAAGATCATCTGCATGCGCGCGCGCTGGGCGCGCCACGCCGCCGAGCCGGGGGCAGCGATCGGCGCGCCGTCGAAGCGCACGCTGCCGCGGTCAGGCGGCTCGAGCCCGAGCACCATGCGGCCGGTGGTGGACTTGCCGGAGCCGGATTCGCCGACAATGCCGAGTGTCTCGCCCTTCTGGATGGAGAAGCTCAGGCCATCGACGGCGTGGACGGATGCGGGACGCCCGAACAGGCCGGACCGCATCCGATAGGTGCGCGAGATCCCGGAGACCTCGACCAGCGGCGCTGTCATTCGGCGGCGAGCTCCACCGGCAGGCGCTGCGGCCGCAGGCAGGCCACCGCGCGGTCTGGCTCCACCGGCGCCAGCGGCGGCACGCCGGCGTGGCAGCCGTCGCCGGCAAACGTGCAGCGCGGCGCGAAGGCGCAGCCGCTCGGCAGCGCGCGCGGATCAGGCACCGTGCCGGGGATCGCCTGTAGCCGCCGCCTGATGCCATCGAGCGGCGGCAGTGCGCCAATCAGGCCCTGCGCATAGGGATGCCAGGGATCGTCGAACAGCCGCGTGGCGGGTGCGCGCTCGACGATGCGGCCGGCATACATCACGCAGACGCGGTCGCAATTCTCGGCGACGACGCCGAGGTCGTGGCTGATCAGGACCATCGCCATGTTGAACTCGCGCCGGATGGCCGACAGCAGATCGAGGATCTGCGCCTGGATGGTGGCGTCGAGCGCAGTGGTCGGCTCGTCGGCGATCAGGAGGTCGGGCTGGCCGGCGAGCGCCATCGCGATCATGATGCGCTGGACCTGGCCGCCGGAGAATTCGTGCGGATAGGCCGACAGCCGCCTGACAGCATCGGGGATGCCGACGAGATCGAGCAGCCTCAGCGCCTCGATGCGCGCGGCCTCGCCGCGCAGGCCGCGATGCAGCGCCAGGCTTTCACACAGCTGGCGCCGGATCGTGAGCACCGGATTGAGCGCGCTGGCGGGATCCTGGAAGATCATCGCGATGCGGCGGCCGCGCACCTGGTCGAGCACCTTGCCGTCGGCGCCGAGCAGCTCGCGGCCTTCGAGCCTGGCCGAGCCTGATACTTGCGCTTTGCCGGGCAGGAGACCCAGCGCCGCGAGCCAAGTCACCGACTTGCCGGATCCGGACTCGCCGACGAGGCCGATGGCCTCGCCCTTGCCGATGTCGAGATCGATGCCGTGCAGCACAGGCGTGCCGTCGAAGGCGACCTTCAGGCCGGAGATGCTGACCAGCGGCGCCACGGCGTCACGCTCCGTAGTTGCCGGCGCGGAAGTCCATCGCGAAGGCCGGCGAGGCCTTCCATTTGATCGACTTCGGCTTGGCGGTGAAGGTCGCGTTCTGGTGCAGCACCGTATAGGCGGGGTCCTCGCGCTCGGCGATCTCCAGCATGCGGCGGAACGCCTTCTTGCGCGCCTCGCGATCGGTCGAGGTTTCCAGGAACTCCGACAGCCGGTTGAGCTCGTCGTTGCTCCATTCGCCGACCTGCTGCTGCTGGCCGTTGGGGCCGTGCTGGGCGACCAGCGACGACACCGGATCGTTGAAGGCGGCCGAGTTCGACCAGTCGCGCACCGCGCGGGTCGGGCCGCGCTCCAGGATCTGCGACCAGTTCTCCTTGGTCTCGATCTGAACGTTGAGGCCGACCGCCTGCCACATCTCGACCAGCACCTGCGCGGTCGCGACCTGGTTGGTGTAGTAGTTGTTGAGCAGGCGATAGGGGATCGGGTCACCCTTGTAGCCGGCCTGCTTGAGCAGGTCCTGCGCCAGCTTCGGATCGAACGCCGGCACGCTCCAGTCGGCGATGAACATGTCGCCGTAGAACTCCCATTGCAGGCCCTTCGGCACCTGCGTGCGGCCGGCCCACAGGCTGTCGACGATGGCCTGGCGATCGATCGCATGGGTGAAGGCGCGGCGCACCAGGGGATTGGCGAGCTGCGGATGGTTCTTGTCGAACACGGTGAGACGGTGATTGAGGATGGTGCCGCCCTGGACCTCGAACGCCGCGTTCTTCTCGATGCCGGCGATCTGGTCCGGCGGGATGTCGCAGGCGAACTGGTATTCGCCGGACAGCAGGCCGTTGATGCGGCTCGCGACCTCCGGCACTTCCAGGAACCGGATGCGCTTCAGCGGCGGTCGGCCGCCCCAATATTCGTCATGAGCCTCGAGCGTCAGCGACACGTCGGGCTTGAACTCGACGATCTTGTAGGGACCGGTCGTGATCGGCTTGCGCGCCCAGTCGAGATAGCTCGCAGCCTCCTCCCAGCCGCGCCGGCTCATGATGTCGGAGCCGTAGCGCATCAGGCGGCCCTCGATGGTCACATCGGGCGTCGCGTTGACGAAGCGCACGGTGTATTTGTCGACGGCGTCGACGCGGACGAGGTCCGGCCACATCCGGCGCGCCACGCCGATCACGTCCGGCGGCAGCTCCTTGCCGGGGCGCGGCGTCGGGATCTTCTCGAACGCCTTGATGGTGGTGCGGCTCTTGGCTTCGCTGTCGCCGAACATGCGCTCGCGGCTGAACGAGAACACGACGTCCTCGGACGTCATCTCGTCGCCATTGTGAAACTTGACGCCCTGGCGCAGCTTCAACTCGACGGTCTGGTCGTCGATGCGCTTCCACTCGGTGGCAAGGCCGGGGACGGCTTCGAGATTGCCGCGGAAGTTCTTCGAGATCAGGCTTTCCCACAGCGACGAGTAGAACACGCGCTCGCCGACATTGGACTGCTCGCGCAGCACGTCGAGCACGTTCGAGTTGGTCACCTTCTGTACGGCGATGGTGACCGAGGGACGGTTGTCGGCTTGCGCGATCGACACGCGCGGCAGGATGAAGCTGCCGCCGATCGCGGCGCCGGCGCCGAGCAGGCCGCGGCGGGTGAGCTTGGTCATGGCAATCTCTCTGTGGTCTGAGGTCGTCTGAAAGCGCGAACGTGGTGGCTTACTGAGCCAGCTCGAGCGAGGCGAGATACGCCGCGCCGGCCTTGACATGATCGTGGTTGCGCAGCTCGAGGATCAGGCGCGGATTGGAGGTGAGGCGGGCCAGCGCGCGAAACACCGCCACCCAGCGGATGTTGCCTTCACCGGGCGCCCAGTGGCGGTCGGCATAGCCATCGGTGTCCTGGAGATGCACGTGGGTCAGCATGTCGCCGGCGGCGTCGACGTAGTAGTCGACCGGCGGTGCGCCCGTCGAATGATGCGCGTAGTTGGCATGGCCGGTGTCGAGCGAGACGCGCACCTTGCTGCTGCCCAGCGCCTTCGCCAGGCCCACGCGATCGAGCGGATCCTTGTCCTCGATGTTCTCGATCACCAGCTCGCAATTGGCCTGTTCGGCGGAAGCGATCACATCGGACAGCGTCGCCCTGACACGCTCGATCAGCGCCTCGCGGTTGTCCGGCAGCATGTCGATGTTGTTGTAGTCCCAGGTCGTGTAGGGCGAGTGGATCACCATCTGCGTGGCGCCGAGGAACTCGGCGACCTCGAGCCCCTGCAGCAGGCGCTTGGTGACGGCGCGGCGGATCATCGGATCGTGGCTGTCGATCTTGAAGCCCCAGAACGGGCCGTGGATGCCGAGCCGGCCGGTGTGGCCCGACAGCATCGACTTGATCTCGTTGGCGGTGCTGCGCCAGTCGCTGTCGAGAAGATCCGCCCGGAAGAAGTCCTGGATTTCGAGATCGCGCTGGCGTTCGAGCAGCCAGTCGCGATGCGCGGGAATGGACTTGACGGAGAGGGCGGCGCCGAGCACCGGCAGCGTGGTGGTCATGTCGAGGAAACCTTTGGCCTGCGTGAGACCCGGCAAGCGCTAGCGGAGTTCGATGACGCTCCCATGAAGGGCTGTGGAGGACGACCGCGACATGTTGTGCCTGCGCCTGCACGAAGCCGGCCAGCAGATCAATCCCTGGGGTAGTCGCGCATTCGTCGCTGCTACTTGACGTAGCCGCGGGAATTGCAACAATGCGGCGAAAACGGGGAATTGGGATGACGGTGCGGCGGGCGATCCTTGGAACGGTACTTTCACTTCTGGCGCTGACGGCGATATCTGCGTTGAACGAGACTGCGCATGCGAAGGGGCCCTACGGCTCCGTCTCCGTGGCCGGTTGGTCGGGCGGCGCCTACACCGACGACAACACCGGGAAGTTCTCGAGCTGCATCGCATCCGCCAGCTACAAGAGCGGCATCAATTTCGGCGTTCTCGCGCTGCCGACCTACAACTGGGCTCTCGCCTTCATCCATCCTGGCTGGTCGCTCTCGCAGGGGCAGAAGTTTCCCATCGTGCTCAGCTTCGACGGGCGCAATTCCTACAATGTCGAGGGCTCGGTGTGGTCGGCCAACATGGTCGTCGTGCCGATGCCGAACGACTCCAGCCTGATCAAATCGTTCAGGGCGGCTCGGACGATGTCGGCCTTCGCGCAGGGCAACCTGTTCCAGTTCGATCTGAACGGCACGTCGGTGCTGCTGCCGTCGCTGGCGAATTGCGTGCGCATGATCAATGCCGGCGGATTGGCGGCAGCGACGAATTTCACGGTGCAGCCCGGTGCTCACTCGGCGCAGCGTCAGGCAGCTCCTGCCGGCGCCGCGCCCGCCGCAACCGCCAGCACGCAGCCGTCACGTGCCGCGGAGGATTCTCCCGAGCTGCAGTTGGAAGCGATGCAGATCGCCTCCAACTTCATCCTCAAGGCCTCGCTGTCGCATCCGGCGATTCTGGGCGGAGGCGAGCGGCCGGTGTGGCTGACATCGGGCGGGGTCGCCTGGAAGGCGGACAACGCCACCGGCTTCGTTCGGATCGTGCCGCCACAGCGCAATGTCGACGGCCTGGAAGTCGCTGCCACGATCATCGGCAACGACGCGCGCGACTGCAAGGGCAAGTTCATCTCGGCGCGCAACAGCGAGCTGGTCGACAGCGCCGTGGTGTTCCGCGGCATGTCCTCCTGCGAGGACAGCGAGAAGTCGGATATCGCCGAATACTTCATCTTCCCGCGCAAGGCCGGCGGCTTCGTGCTGTTCTCGGTGGTCACGCCCACCAGGCCGGTCGGTGGCGGCGGTGGCCAGCAGCTGCAGACGCGCGAGGAGGCCAACGCCAATTTCCGCAAGGCGGCCTACACCTCGATCGGCAAGTAGGCCACTTCCTGTCGCGGAGCCGTCAGCGGCTCACCCTCGCGCCCGCTTCGGCCGCCTGATCGCGCGCACCTTGCCGCTGTCGCCGCCGCCGCAATACAGGGTCTCTTCGCCGTCGGATTCCATGCCGGAGACGCCGGTGCCGGCGGGCATGTCGAGCTGGTCGAGCACCTCGCCGGTGGCGGGATCGATGCGCCTGATGTCGCTGACGTCGTCCTCCCAGGTGCCGTGCCAGAGCTCGCCGTCGACCCAGGTGACGCCGGTGACGAAGCGCGTGCACGGAATGCTGCGCAGGATCTTTCCGGTCGCAGGGTCGATCTGGTGGATCTTGCGATCGCGATAGGCGCCGACCCAGAGCGATCCCTCCGCCCAGGCAAGTCCGGAGTCGCCGCCACCCGAGGGCGCCGGGATGGTCGCGAGCACGCGGCCGTCGTCGGGATCGACCTTGTGAATGCGATCTTCCGCGATCTGATAGAGATGCCGGCCATCGAACGCCGTGCCGGCGTGAGAGGGGAGATCGATGGACGTCCGCACCGTGCCGTCGGCGGGATCGAACGCCTTGATGCTGCTGCCGGTCGCGATCCACACCTGCCGGCCGTCATAGCTGACGCCGTTGACGCGCTCGGCGCCGTCGAAGGGGCCGTACTCGCGAGTGATCTCCGCGGCTGCTCGTGTCATGTCTGCCATCCTCTGCTTCCGATGGACCCACGCTAGTCGAGCGACGACCACGCGGGGAGTAACAACGCCGTCGCGAATTCCGGCACGACCGGACAGGTCCAGCGTTGCGCGCGGCCGCGGCCGAACGACTGCACCTTCCCAGACGATGCGAGTTCGTCGAGGGCACGCTGCACCGTTCGCTGGCTTGCGCCCAGCGCCAGCGCGAGGCCGGAGCTCGACCAGGCCTCGCCATCGGCAAGGCAGGCGAGCACGGTGGCGTTGTCGTCCTCGATCGGCTGCGCCAGCACGACGACCTCGCGATCGTCACACGGCACCAGGGCGAAGCCGTCGCGCGTGGCATGGATCTCGGCGAGGCCTTGGAGCAACTGGCGCAGCCGTCCGATCTCGACGCGCAGGCGCGCGCGGTGCGACTCGTCAGCCTGCTTGCCGCGGAACGCGTGCGCGATCAGCTCTGCCCGCGGCACATCATCGGGTACCCCCTCGGCCAGCCGCCGGACGAGTGTAAACAGCACCGGCCGCCGCGCCAGCGGCACGATCCGGCTCCCCAGGCGTACCGCCAGGCGGCAGGCATCGATGATCAACCGGTCTGAGCGGAGCAGCGCCTCGACGTCGTCGAGCTGCAGCAGGCGTTCCTCGCCGCGCTGGATCATCCGCGCGGCCGGTGCCGACAACGCCGACGAGGCCCGCCCGATCTCGGCCTGGAGCTCGGGTATGCGGGCCTGCCGCGCCGACCGCGCTGCGCGTTCGAGCGCCGATCGCGCGGCCTTCGTTTGCAGCCGGCGCAAGGCCAGTCCGGCCACGATCAGTTCGTAGATCGTGCGAGCCGCCGGCAGCAGCGGCGAGGGATCGAGCTCGGCGAGGCCACGCTCGGCGTCATCGAGGTGCCCGACCAGCACCATGCGCCTGATCTCGAGGCTGCGCGCATAGGCAGCGTTGGCGCGGTCGCCGTGCTGCTCCAGGGTCTCGCGCGCGGCCGCGAGCGACTTCGTCGGCCAGCCGAGGTCGCGCGCTGCAAGGGCGATCTCGGCCTCGGCGACGGCGCAGCGGGCGCGGGCCAGAACCGCCTTGGGACCGAAGCTTCGCGCGGCCTGCCGGAGCAGCGCCTTCGCGCGCCCGAAATCGCCAAGCCGCGCCATCGCGATGCCGCGCAGCGCCAGCGCCGGGGGATCATCGCGCAACGCGACCCGGTTCAATGCGCCGAGCGGATCGCCCGCGGCGAGCGCCTGCGCCGCCGCCGAGATCAGCGAGTCCATGCAAATCCCGCCATACTTGTCACTCCCGGTCGCTCTCCTGCCGATCCTAGTCTGAGCTGCGGTCAACACGCAAAAAGGATGACGACCATGACCATGCATATCACCGGAACGCGCGAAGATTGGTTGAAGGCCCGGCTCGACCTGCTGCAAGCCGAGAAGGAACTCACCCGCCGCAGCGACGAGGTGGCGGAACGCCGCCAGGCCCTGCCATGGGTGCGCGTCGACAAGGCCTATCGCTTCGACACCGAGGACGGGCCGGCGACGCTGCCAGACCTATTCAAGGGCCGCTCGCAGCTGCTCGTCTATCACTTCATGTTCGGCCCCGATTTCCAGGTCGGCTGCCCATCCTGCTCGATGATCGCCGATGGCTTCAACGGCTTCCAGGTCCATCTCGCCAATCACGACGTGATGCTGTGGGCGGTGTCGCGCGCACCATTGGCGAAACTGAAAGCCTACAAGGCGCGCATGGGCTGGAGCTTCCCCTGGGCGTCATCGGCGAGCAGCGACTTCAATTTCGACTTCAACGTCGCGATCACAGAGGAGCAGCAGCGCCAGGGCGGCAGCGAGTACAATTATCGCACCAGTCCCCCGCTCGGGGCGTCCGATGTGCCGGCGATGGTGGCGGAGATTGCCGCCGGCGCCGGGACCGACGGCGCGACCTTCATGCGCGACCGGCCGGGCATGAGCGCCTTCGTCCTCGAGGATGGTGTCGTCTATCACACCTATTCGAGCTATGCCCGCGGCCTCGACGGCCTCTGGGGCGCCTATCAATGGCTCGATCGCGCGCCCAAGGGGCGCAACGAGCAGGGCGTCTGGTGGCGGCGCCACGACGAATACGGCACACGCTAAGGAGCAGAGCCATGGCGTTCTTCCCGACCAGGATGCGCGTGATGCCCGACATCGCCAATGGTCTCCGCTACGCTGCGGCGCCGACCTTCGCGCTGATGGCGGTGCTGAACGCCATGGCCCGCGACGGCCGATCAGATGTGATCTGCTCGGCCATGCCGGCGGGTGCGCCGCTCGGCGACATGACCGTGATGTATCTCCTGATGAGCGCGTTCCATCTGGTGCCGTGGGTGAGGCGGATGCGGCGGTGGATCACGCGGGCGCGCTCGGAGGAGGTTCGTGCGCGGCAGGCTGCGAGTTAGTTGTCGAACAGCTCTGCTTGCCGAGAGAGACCCCTCACCCGAGCGAGCCCGCGGATCGGCCGGCGATGCCCTCTCCCACAAGGGGCGAGGGCGCTGCATTGGACAGTCTTGTCGCAGCGATCATTGGAAATCAAAACTCTCGGTTTGAGCCAGCGTGGTGCCAATTACTGCGCCCTCGCCCCTTGTGGGAGAGGGCATGTAGGAAAGATCGGCAAGCTCGGTTGGGTGAGGGGTCTGTCTCCGCACGCTTCGCTGCAGAGAGAGCGTTGAGCTCACCAACAACAGCGGCGCGACCTCACGCCTCCGCCGCCACCTTCAGCGCTTCCGCGCGAATTTCTTCCACCAGCCGCTCCTTGAGCGCTACGAATTCCGGCGAGGTCTTGACCTTGTAGGAGCGCGGATGCGGCAGCTCGATCTTGATGTCGGCCTTGATGCGGCCGGGCCGCGCGCTCATCACCAGCACGCGGCTGCCAAGGAAGATCGCCTCCTCGATGTCGTGGGTCACGAACAGCACCGTCTTCTGGTCGCGCTCCCAGATGCCGAGCAGCATCTCCTGCATCAGCACGCGCGTCTGGTTGTCGAGCGCACCGAACGGCTCGTCGAGCAGCAGGATCTTCGGATCATTGGCGAGCGCGCGGGCGATCGCGCAGCGCTGCTGCATGCCGCCGGAGAGCTGCTTGGGCCAGTGGTTCTCAAAACCCTTGAGGCCGATCTGCTGGATGAAGCGGTCGGCGATCGCGTTGCGTTCACTCTCCGGCACGCCGCGTTCGCGCAGGCCAAAGGCGATGTTTTCGCGCACGGTGAGCCAGGGAAACAGCGTGTAGGACTGGAACACCATGCCGCGATCGGCGCCGGGCCCTGTCACTTCACGGCCATCGAGCAGCACCTTGCCGCTGGTCGGATGATCGAGCCCGGCGACGATGCGCAGCAAGGTCGACTTGCCGCAGCCGGAGGGCCCCAGGATCGTGACGAAGTCGTTGTTGCCGATCGTGAGTTCGACCGGCTCCAGCGCGCGCGTCGGCGCATGTCCCTGGCGGGCCGGAAAGATGCGCGTGACGTTGTCGATGACGAGCGTGGTCATGCCAGCTTCCACGGGAACAGCCAGGCGTTGAACGCCTTGAACAGGAAGTCCGAGATCAGCCCGATCAGGCCGATGACGATGATGCCGAAGATGATCTGCCCGGTGTTGAGCAGCGCCTGGCTGTCGGTGATCATGTGGCCGATGCCGGAGGACGAGCCGATCAGCTCGGCGACGATGACGTAGGTCCAGGCCCAGCCCAGCACGAGCCGCAGGATCTCGGCGATCTCAGGGGCCGCTGACGGCAGCAGCACCCGGCCGATGATGCCGCGATCGCTGGCACCGAGCGTATAGGCGGCTTCGACGAGATCGCGCCGCGTGTTGCCGACGGTCACCGTGATCATCAGGATGATCTGGAACACCGAGCCGATGAAGATGATCAGCAGCTTCTGCAGTTCGCCGATGCCGGCCCACAGGATCAGCAGCGGAATGAAGGCCGATGCCGGCAGATAGCGGGCGAACGAGACGAACGGCTCCAGGAACGCCTCGACCGGCTTGTAGGCGCCCATGAGCAGGCCCAGCGGAACGGCGATCACGGCCGCTAGCACGAAGCCGCCGACGACGCGCCAGACCGTCATGCCGATATCGTAGAGGAAGCCGAACTTGACCAGCAGATCCCAGCCCTCGTGCAGCATGGTCAAGGGATCGGCCAGGAAGGTCTTCGGCACGTAGCCGCCGAACGTCGCCAACGCCCACGCCGCGACGAACACGACGAAAAAGGCGAGGCCGAGCGCTGTTCTGGACCGGGCGCTGACGGGATCGAGAGGACGGATCACGGATCGGGCTTTCGGGTTGGATGCGGCCCGCGAGGTGACGCGGGCTGCGGATGGTGACCTCGAATGAGTGGGCTCAGGGGGCGGCGCCAATGCTGCGCACGATGCATCAAGCTCGTCATTGCGAGGAGCGAAGCCGACGAAGCAATCCAGGGTCTCACCCTGGGCCCAGGATTGCTTCCGCCTTCGCTCTACGAGCTTCGGCGGACACGTCGCTTCGCTCGCAATGACGAAGTCACCCAGATCGCGCTTCGAGTCTACTTGATGAAGCTCGCATCATAGAGATCCTCGATCTTCGGGATCTGCTTGATGATGCCGACCTCGAGCAGGAGCTCGGCCGCGTCCTTGTTGAAGGTCTTGAACTCGGTCTCGAAGAACTTCTGGCTCGCAGCCTTGTCCTGCCAGCGCAGATATTTGGCGGAATTGCCGAACTGATCGGCCGTCTGCTTCACGTCCGCGCCCATGATCTCATAGGCCTTGGCCTGGTCCTTGGCGATCAGGTCGAGCGCCTCGAAATAGCTGTCGGCGAGCGCCTTGGCGGCCTTCGGGTTCTCGGACAGGAATTTCGGCGTGCAGCCGAACGTGTCCATCACCATCGGATAGTCGAGCGTGGTGGCGATGATCTTGCCCTTGTCGGGGGCGGCGCGGACCGTCGAGAGATACGGCTCGTAGGTCATCGCGGCGTCGTTCTGGCCGGCGACGAAAGCCTGCGCGGCCGGGCCCGGCTCCATGTTGACGACGGTGACGTCCTTGATGCTCAGGCCGTTCTTCTTGAGCATCCAGGCCAGCCCGAAATAGGGCGAGGTGCCCGGCGCCGATGCTGCCACCGTCTTGCCCTTCAGGTCCTTGATCGAGGCGATGTCGTTGCGTACGGCCATGCCGTCGGCGCCGTAGCTCTTGTCGAGCTGGAAGATCTGCTTGGTGGCGACCCCGTTGGCGTTCCAGGAGATCCAGGTCTCGACCGTCGTCGCCGCGCACTGCACGTCGCCGGCGGCAATGGCGAGGTGGCGATCCTTCTGCGGGATCTTCTTGATGGTGACGTCGAGCCCGTTCTTCTTGAAGATGCCGGCCTCCTTCGCCAGCGTCAGCGGCGCGAAACCGGTCCAGCCGGAAATGCCGACGCCGACCTTGACGTCGTCGGCGTAGGCGGTCGTCGAGGCCAGGAGCGCGGCCGTTACTGCGAGAAGCCCTAGTCTGCGCATCGTCATCGTCCTTTGCTGTGGGAGGAAGCTTGTCGTGCGGCTCGCAGCCGTGATGGCTGCGATCTCCGCTTGTCTTTGCATGCGTGCTTGCAAATCCCATGCTCAGATCGGGCGCGCATGAGCCGTCTCATTCGCTGCCCCTGAATCGTGCTACCAGGCGGTGCTGCTCGCCGGGATAGATCAGCCTGACAGCCGTGAGCGGCTGCCCCTTGCGCCAGGTGTGGCGCTCGATCACTAGGCAGGGTGCGCCGGTCGCGATGTCGAGACCTTCGGCAATTGTATCGTCGGCGACGATGGCGCTGATCGCGTGCTCAGCCTCGGTCCAGGGCACGTGATGCAGCAGCCATGAGCCTGGCGGATCGATCTTGAAGTCGGCCTTGGCCGCATCGGGCACCGCGTCGAGATCGATCAGGCGATCCTCGATTGCGAACGGGACGTTGTCGGCGCTGTGCCGGCAGCGGATCGCAATCACCTTGCACGGTTTCTTGACGCCGAGCCGCTCGCGATCGGCCGCATTGGCCGTGCGGCGGGTCGAGGAGATCAACTGATAGCCGTAGGCGCGGCCGAGCGCGCCGATCTCGGCGCGGATGTCGGGGATCTTCAGCACCGCCGACAGGAATTGCGGGCGCCGCACGAACGTGCCGGCGCGACGTCGTCGCTCGATCAGGTCGGCCTGGGCGAGCTCTGAGAGCGCCTTGTTCACGGTCATGCGCGAGCAGCCGTAGCGCGCCATGATCTCGTGCTCGAACGGGATACGATGTCCGGGCGGCCATTCGCCGGTGAGGATGCGGCGCTCGATGTCCTGGCGGATCGTCTTGTAGAGCGTGCCGGCGCCCGGCTTGACGCGATCCTCGGCGAGGCTCATGCGAGCAGCCTCCGCACCGCCGTGTTGAAGCCGCGCCGGGCGGCCTCGCGCGAACGATGATGGCCGCCCTGGACGACCTTGGCGCCGCTCGCCCAGACACAGTCGATGGCGTCGTGCGATGTCGCGAAGATCCAGCCGTCGAGCAGCGCATCCTGCGTCCGCCCTGCGAGCGACGGATGCGACAGATCGAGCGTGACGATATCGGCACGGCCTCCGACCTGGAGCCCGGCGTTGGATTGCGCCAGCGCCTGAGCGCCGCCGGCGAGAGCGGCATCAAACAGCGTTCGGCCCGTCGACGCATGCGGGCCCGACGTCAGCACGTTGCGCTCGCGATGCGTCAGCCGCTGACCGTATTCGAGCTGGCGCAACTCGTCGCTGACGCCGACCAGCACGTTCGAGTCAGTGCCCACGCCAATGCGCCCGTGCGCGCGCAGATAGTCGCGCGCCGGGAAGATGCCGTCGCCGAGGCTGGCTTCGGTGATCGGGCAAAGGCCGGCCGTCGCGCCGCTCCGCGCGAGCGCCGCCGTTTCGTCGGCCGTCATGTGCGTGGCGTGGATCAGGCACCAGCGCGCATCGACGGTGTGGTGATCGAGCAGCCATTGCACCGGACGCCGGCTCGACCAGGCGAGGCATTCCTCGACCTCTTTGACCTGCTCGGCGGCATGGATGTGGATCGGGCCGCCGTCCGCGAGCGGCAGCAGGGCCATCAACTCATCCGGTGCGACAGCGCGCAGGCTGTGCGGCGCGATGCCGAGATTGGCGCCGGGGAGCGCGCTGATCGCCTTGCGGGAGGCCGTCAGCAGCTTTGCGAACTGATCGACATCGCAGATGAAGCGCCGCTGGCCATCATGCGGCGCCGCGCCGCCGAAGCCGCCATGCGCGTAGAAGCTCGGCAGCAGCGTGAGGCCGATGCCGGATGTCTGCGCCGCCGCGGCGATGCGCACCGCCATCTCGGCGATATCGGCGTAGGGCGTTCCGTCGCGATCGTGGTGGAGATAATGGAATTCGCCGACCCGCGTGAAGCCGCGCTCGAGCATCTCGACATAGAGCAGCGTCGCGACCGCCTCGACATCCTCGGGACGCATCGACAGCGCGAAACGGTACATCGTCTCGCGCCACGTCCAGAACGTATCGGTTGAGCGGCCACTGATCTCGGCGAGCCCCGCCATGCCGCGCTGGAACGCGTGGCTGTGCAGGCTGGCGATGCCGGGGATCGCGACCTCATGTTGTTCGTCGTCGGAGGTCGGAGGGACGCCCGCGGAGACTGACGTGATCGCGCCGTTGCTGATGACGACCTGCACGTCCTCGGCCCATCCCGTGGGCAGAAGCGCGGATGCGAAGTGCAGTGACGCCATGATCGAAAGCCCGCTGGACAGAACGGCGGAAGCGAGTTTATGTATAGACATATCGCCCGTCAAGCTTTCGTGAAGGTGGGAGACAGCAGCATGGCCGAGCGCTTTGATCGGATCTGGCACAATGCGCGGCTGGCAACGCTGCGCGAGAGCGCGGCTGGTCTTGGCGTGATCGAGCAGGGCGTGGTCGCTGCCCGCGACGGCCGCATCGTCTTTGCTGGTCCGCAATCGGATTTCCCGGCCGATGCCGACGCGCCCGAGCAGATCGACTGCGATGGCCGCTGGATCACGCCAGGCCTCGTCGACTGCCACACGCATCTTATTTATGGCGGCGACCGCGCCCATGAGTTCGAGCTAAGACTGGCCGGTGCGAGCTACGAGGAAATCGCGCGTGCGGGCGGTGGCATCGTGTCCACGGTGGCGGCGACGCGCGCCGCCAGCGAGGAAGGCCTGATCGCCAGCGCCCTGCCGCGGCTCGATGCGCTGCTCGCCGAGGGCGTCACCACGATCGAGATCAAGTCCGGCTATGGCCTGGAGACCGCGACCGAGCTGCGGCAATTGTCCGCAGCCCGTGCGCTCGGCGTCAAGCGGCCCGTCGCCGTACGCACCAGCTTTCTCGGCGCACATGCGTTGCCGGTCGAAGCCGATGGCGACAAGGATCGCTACATCGATCTCGTCTGCAACGACATGCTGCCGACCGTGGCAAAGTCAGGCCTCGCCGATGCGGTCGACGCATTCATGGAGAACATTGCGTTCTCGGCCGCGCAGACCTCGCGCGTGTTCGCGACCGCCAAGGCGCTTGGCCTGCGGGTCAAGCTGCATGCCGACCAGCTCTCGAACCTCGGCGGCGCCGTGCTCGCGGCCGAGTTCGGCGCGCTGTCCGCCGATCATCTCGAGCATACCGACGAGGCTGGTGCCGCGGCGATGGCTCGGGCCGGCACGGTCGGCGTGCTGCTGCCGGGCGCGTTCTATTTCATCCGCGAGACGCAGAGGCCACCGGTCGATCTGTTCCGCAAGCATGGCGCGAAGCTCGCCCTCGCGACCGACTGCAATCCCGGCTCGTCGCCGCTGACATCCTTGTTGTTGGCGATGAACATGGCGGCGACGCTGTTCCGGATGACCGTCGACGAATGCATCGCCGGCGTGACGCGTGAAGGCGCGCGTGCCTTGGGCGTATTGGGCGAGACCGGCACGCTCGAAGCCGGCAAGTGGTGCGATCTGGCGATCTGGGACATCGGCCGTCCCGCGGAGCTCGTCTATCGCATGGGCTTCAATCCCCTTCATCAGCGCGTCTGGAGAGGGCAATGAGCACGATCGTTGCGACGCCCGGCCGCGTCGGCCTCGACGACCTCGCGCACGTCTACGCGGGCGCGCCGCTTGCGCTCGATCCGTCCTATTGGCCGCGCGTTGACGCTGCCGCGGCCATCGTCGCCAAGGCGGCGCAGGGCGCCGAGCCGGTCTATGGTATCAACACCGGTTTTGGCAAACTCGCCTCGAAACGCATCCCGCCGGAGCAGACCGCACAGCTCCAGCGCAACCTGATCCTGTCGCATTGCTGTGGTGTCGGGCCCGCCACGCCAGAGCCGGTCGTGCGGCTGATGATAGCGCTTAAGATCATCTCGCTCGGCCGCGGCGCCTCTGGCGTGCGCCGCGAGATCATCGAGCAATTGCAGGCGATGCTGGCGCAGGGTGTGTGTCCGTTTGTGCCACAGCAGGGCTCGGTCGGTGCGTCAGGCGATCTCGCGCCGCTCGCGCATATGACGGCGGTCATGATCGGGGAAGGCCAGGCCGTTCTTGACGGCCGGCTGGTGCCCGGGCGCGAGGCGCTCGCGTGTGCCGGACTTGCGCCGCTCACGCTCGGACCGAAGGAAGGGCTCGCGCTCATCAACGGCACGCAGTTCTCGACGGCCTATGCGCTCGCCGGCCTTTTCCGCGCGCATGATCTGCTCGACGCGGCGCTGGTGACGGGCGCGCTGTCGGTCGATGCCGCGATGGCCTCGACCGCGCCGTTTCGTCCCGAGATCCAGGCGCTGCGCGGCCATCCCGGGCAGATCGCGGCTGGCCGCGTTCTGACCGTGCTGCTCGACGGCAGCGATATCCGCTTATCGCATCTCGAAGGCGACGAGCGCGTGCAGGATCCGTATTGCCTGCGGTGCCAGCCGCAGGTCGCCGGCGCGGCGCTCGATCTGCTCACCCAGGCGGCGCGCACGCTCGTCACTGAAGCCAACGCCGTCACCGACAATCCGCTGGTGCTGGTCGAGACCGGCGAGATCATCTCGGGCGGTAATTTCCACGCCGAGCCGGTGGCGTTTGCCGCCGATCAGATCGCGCTGGCGCTGTCCGAGCTCGGCGCGATCAGCGAGCGGCGCATCGCGACGCTGGTCGACCCCGCGCTGAATTTCGGCCTGCCGCCGTTCCTGACGCCGGAGCCCGGACTCAATTCCGGTTTCATGATCGCGGAGGTGACGGCGGCAGCGCTATTTGCCGAGAACAAGCAGCGTGCGCTGCCCTGCTCGATCGACTCCACGCCGACCAGTGCCAATCAGGAAGATCACGTCTCGATGGCCGCGCACGCGGCGCGGCGGCTGCACGACATGGCAGACAATCTCGCTGCGATCATCGGCATCGAGCTGCTCGTCGCCGCCCAAGGCATCGAGCTGCGAGCGCCGCACAGTACCAGCGCGGCGCTGTCTGCTGTCATTGCCGCGCTTCGCGCGCATGTGCCGGCGCTGGAGCACGACCGCTACATGGCCGACGATCTCGCCAAGGCCGCCGCGCTTGTCAGCGGCGGTGTGCTGGCCGGGGTTGCGACGCATGCACTCGGACGCGATCCGTTCCCCAAGCTTGGATGAGAGGGACCCATGAACCGACGCCTGGACAATGAGCGGGTGATCCGCGCGCCCCATGGCAGCGAGATCAGCGCCAAGAGCTGGCTCACCGAAGCGCCGCTGCGCATGCTGATGAACAATCTCGATCCTGACGTGGCCGAGAAGCCCAGCGAACTGATCGTCTATGGCGGCATCGGCCGCGCCGCGCGCGACTGGGACAGCTTTGATCGCATCGTTGCCTCCTTGCGCAAGCTCGAGGCGGACCAGACCCTGGTCGTGCAGTCGGGCAAGCCGGTCGGCATCTTCCGCACCCATCCGGATGCGCCGCGCGTCCTGATTGCCAACTCCAACATCGTGCCGCATTGGGCGACGCTCGATCACTTCAATACGCTCGATAAAATGGGCCTGATGATGTACGGCCAGATGACGGCCGGCTCCTGGATCTACATCGGCAGCCAGGGCATCGTGCAGGGCACCTACGAGACGTTCGTCGAGGTCGGCCGCCGCCACTATAATGGCGATCTCGCTGGCAAATGGATTCTCACCGCAGGCCTCGGCGGCATGGGTGGTGCGCAGCCATTGGCCGCGACGATGGCTGGCGCTTCGATGCTTGCGGTCGAATGCCAGCCGAGCCGCATCGAGATGCGGCGGCGCACCGGCTATCTCGATCGCCAGGCCGCCTCGCTCGACGAGGCTTTGGCGCTTATGGCCGAGGCCTCGACGACGAAGAAGGCGGTGTCGGTCGGCCTGCTCGGCAATGCCGCCGAGATCTTTCCCGAATTGGTCCGCCGCGGTGTCCGTCCCGACATCGTCACCGATCAGACCAGCGCGCACGATCCGATCAACGGCTATCTGCCGAAGGGCTGGACGCTCGCCGAATGGGAGGCCAAGCGCGCGTCTGATCCCAAGGCGGTCGAGCAGGCGTCGAAGACGTCGATGGTCGGCCACGTCCAGGCCATGCTGGATTTTCACGCCATGGGCATTCCGACGCTCGACTATGGCAACAACATCCGCCAGATGGCGAAGGACATGGGCCTCCCCAATGCGTTCGATTTTCCGGGATTCGTGCCGGCCTATATCCGCCCGCTGTTCTGCCGCGGCATCGGTCCGTTCCGCTGGGCCGCGCTGTCGGGCGATCCCGAGGACATCTACAAGACCGATGCCAAGGTGAAGGAGCTGCTGCCGGACAACAAGCACCTGCACAACTGGCTCGACATGGCCCGGCAGCGCATCAAGTTCCAAGGCCTGCCGGCGCGGATCTGCTGGGTCGGGCTCGGCGACCGTCATCGCCTCGGTTTGGCCTTCAACGAGATGGTGGCGCGCGGTGAGTTGAAGGCGCCGATCGTGATCGGACGCGATCATCTCGATTCCGGCTCGGTTGCCAGCCCGAACCGGGAGACCGAAGCGATGCGCGACGGCTCCGACGCGGTGTCGGACTGGCCGCTGCTCAACGCGCTGCTCAACTGCGCGAGCGGCGCGACCTGGGTGTCGCTGCATCATGGCGGCGGCGTCGGCATCGGCTATTCGCAGCACGCCGGCATGGTGATCGTCGCCGACGGCACTGATGATGCCGCGCGGCGGCTGGAGCGCGTGTTGTGGAACGATCCGGCGACCGGCGTCATGCGCCATGCCGATGCCGGCTACGAGGATGCCATCGTCTGCGCCGAGGCCAACGGCCTCGATCTGCCGAGCCTCGCCCGCTGATCTCTGATGGGTTGAAGAGCGGCCCCTGATTGTGGTCTCATGCCGGCAACGCGACCGAGACGCGTCGCGGCGCAGGGGACGCTCATGGGAATCGCCTTTCCGTTCTCGGCCATCGTCGGCCAGGACGAGATGAAGCTGGCGCTGATGATCGCTGCCGTCGATCCCAAGGTCGGCGGCGTGCTGGCCTTTGGCGATCGCGGCGCCGGCAAGTCCACCGCGGTGCGCGCGCTCGCCGCGCTGCTGCCGCCGATGAGCGCGGTGGTCGGCTGTCCCTATCAATGCGATCCGGCCGACGTCGCCGCGCAATGCGCCGCGTGTCGCGCGCGCTCCAAGCCGAGCGGCAAGGCGAAGAAGCCGGCGGCGTTGAAGGCGCATCAGGTGCCGGTGCCGGTGATCGACCTGCCGCTCGGCGCCACCGAGGACCGCGTCGTCGGCGCGCTCGATCTGGAGCGTGCGCTGGCTCATGGCGAGAAATCGTTCGAGCCGGGATTGCTGGCGCGCGCCAACAGAGGCTTTCTCTATATCGACGAGGTCAATCTGCTGGAGGATCACCTCGTCGATCTCCTGCTCGACGTCGCCGCCTCCGGCGAGAACGTGGTCGAGCGCGACGGTCTCAGCATCCGCCATCCCGCGCGCCTTGTGCTGGTCGGCACCGGCAATCCGGAGGAGGGCGAGCTGCGGCCGCAACTGCTCGATCGCTTCGGTCTCTCGGTCGAGGTCAAGACGCCCGCTGATCTGCCGACACGGATCGAAGTGATCAAGCGCCGCGATGCGTTCGAGACAAATCCCACGGCGTTCGTCGGGCATTGGGAGAAGGAGGAGGCCAAGCAGCGCAAGCGCATCCTGGCCGCGCGCGAGCACATCGGCTCGGTGAAAGTCGCCGATCGCGAGCTGGAGCAGGCGGCGCGGCTGTGCATGGCGCTCGGTACCGATGGCCTGCGCGGCGAGATCACCTTGATGCGTGCGGCGCGCGCCGCGGCGGCGCTGGACGGCGTTAAGGCGGTCGATGACGGCCATCTCAAGACGGTGGCGCCGATGGCGCTGCGGCACCGCCTCAGGCGCAATCCGCTCGACGATTCCGGCTCGTCGGTGCGCGTCGAGCGCGCGCTCAATGAGCTGTTCGCATCGTGAGCGACGGCGCCGCGATCTGGGCCGATGCGATGATCGCGGCTGCGCTGGCGGCGATCGATCCGGCGGCTGCGTCGGTGCTGTTGCGTGCGGGCGCCGGCCCGGTGCGCGATCAGTGGCTCGATCTGTTGCACGAATTGATGCCGTCGTCGACGCCTTTGCGCAAGCTGCCGCCGTCGATCTCCGACGATCGCCTGCTTGGCGGCATCGATCTTGCCGCGACCTTGCAGGCGGGGCGGCCGGTGCTGCAACGTGGGCTGCTCGCCGATGCCGATGGCGGCGGGCTGATCGCCGTGATGGCCGAGCGCATGTCGCAGTCGACGGTCGCACATCTCTGTGTTGCCCTCGACACCGGGGCTATCAGCATCGAGCGCGATGGCATGTCGCTGCGCGCGCCGGCTCGGCTCGGACTGATTGCGCTCGACGAGGGCATCGGTGATGAGCGCGTGTCGCCTGCCTTGGCCGACCGCCTGGCCTGCCATCTCGATCTCAGCAAAGTTGCGCGCGTCGATCTCGGCGAGAGCCTGTTCGACTCGTCCGACATCGCAGCAGCGCGTGCGCTGCTGCCGCAGGTCCGTTTGCCGGACGAGGCGATCGCGGCGCTGACGACGACGGCTTGTGCGCTCGGCATCGACTCGCTGCGCGCGCCGTTGCTCGCCTGTCGCGTCGCGCGCATCGCAGCGGCGCTTGATGGCAAGGTCGAAGTCGCAGACTCGCACGTCGCCTGCGCCGCGCGGCTGGTGCTGGCGCCGCGCGCCACCCGGCTGCCTGCAGCGGATGACGAGACCGAGAACAGCGAGGCGCCGGAGCCCGAGAATGAGTCGGCCGAGAGTGAGGACGACGACCGCAGCAAGAACGGTCCGCTCGAGGATCGCGTGCTCGAAGCGGCGCAGGCGGCCATTCCACTCGACCTGCTGAAGCGGCTGCAGGAGGAGCGCGCGACCCGAATCCGCAGCAGCAGCGTCAGCAAGCAGGGCACCGCTCAGAAGGCGCCGAAGCGCGGCCGTCCGATCGGTGCCCGTCGTGGCGAATGGCGCGCCGGCGCGCGGCTCAACGTGCTCGAGACTCTTCGCGCGGCAGCGCCGTGGCAGCCGCTGCGGCGGCGGACGCAACGTTCCGGCAAGAGCGGCCGGCTGATCGTGCACAAGGACGACATTCGCATCACCCGCTTCAAGCAGCGCTCGGGCACCACGACGATCTTCGTCGTCGATGCCTCCGGCTCGTCGGCCTTGCAGCGCCTTGCCGAAGTCAAGGGCGCGGTCGAGCTGCTGCTCGCCGAATGCTACATCCGCCGCGACGAGGTCGCGCTGATCGCGTTTCGCGGCAAGGGCGCCGAGCTCTTGCTGCCGCCGACGCGCTCGCTGACGCGCGCCAAGCGCAGTCTCGCGGCGCTGCCCGGCGGCGGCGGCACGCCGCTGTCCGCGGCGATCTTCGCCGCGACCGAGCTCGCGCTCGCCGTGAAGGCCAAGGGCCAGGCGCCGACCATCGTGCTGATGACCGACGGCCGGGCCAATGTCGCGCGCGATGGCGGCGGCCGCAGCGAGGCCGAGGCGGAGGCGCTGGTCGCTGCGAAGCAGCTCGCGCTGACCGGCATTCCGGTCGTGCTGGTCGATTCCTCGCCTCGCCCGCAGGACAAGGCCGCGCAGCTCGCCGGTGCGATGCAAGCGCGTTACGTCGCGCTGCCTCATGCCGATGCCGCACGATTGTCGCAGGCCGTCATGGCGCAAGCCGGCCGCGGCTGACGGCGCTGGAACCCGCGGCGTCAAGCGGCGTTCCAACGGTGACTGACAAGACGTTCGGTCATCGCTATGCTCGTCCCGGTCGGTCGGCAGTGGTGGACTCTGCTATCCGCAGGAAAAAGCCAGACAGGAGCACGCCATGCAGGTCGCCTCGACCACACAGACTGATCATGCGTCTGCTCCGGGTGTGGTCGCGACGCCCCCGCCGTTGTCCGCGCCGCGCTTCGAACTGGCGGATGCGCGCGTCGGACGCATCACCTGCTATGGCGACGGCCCGGCGGCGCCGGGCGATCGACGGCCGCTGTTGCTCATTCACAGCGTCAACGCCGCGGCGACGGCCTACGAGATGAAGCCGCTGTTCGAGCACTACCGCCAGACGCGTCCCGTCTATGCGCTCGATCTGCCGGGCTTCGGCCTGTCCGACCGTGCCGATCGCATCTACACACCGCGCATCATGACCGACGCGATCCTGCTCGCGGCGAACGAGATTCGCCGCCGTCATGGCGACGCCGCGATCGACGCCGTCGCGCTGTCGCTCGGCTGCGAGTTCGCCGCGCGCGCCGGCACCGAGGCGCCGAACCTGTTTCGCACCTTGGCGCTGCTCAGCCCGACCGGCTTCGATCGCCGCGCCGAGGCCGCGGCCAAGACGGCTGGCAACAAGGACACGACCCGCGCCATGCCGTGGGTGCGCAACATTCTCAACGTCTCCCTGTGGAAGCACGGATTCTTCACCCTGCTGACCTCGCGCGCCAGCATTCGTTTTTTCCTGCAGAAGACCTTTGGTCGCAAGGACATCGACGAGGGCCTTTTGGAATACGACTACATCACCACGCACCAGCCCGGCGCCGAGAACGCGCCGTATTCGTTCGTCTCCGGCTATCTGTTCAGCACCAATGCCGTGAAGCTCTACCAGGCACTGGCGATGCCGGTCTGGATGGTGCATGGCGTGCGCGGCGATTTCGTCGACTATCACGGCAAGCACGCCGTCGAGGCTCTGCCCAACTGGCGGATCGAGGTGATGCAGACCGGGGCGATGCCGCATTTCGAACAGCTTGATAAAGTCGTTGCCAGCTATGATGATTTCCTGACGCGCGCGGCCGATCGTTGACGGTGCCGGCGGCGTCCAACCGCGTGGGCCGGCATGAGCGACAAGCCGAACTGGAGCGTCGACGGCAGCGACTGGCCCAACCGGGTGGCCAGCCGCTTCGTCGAGGCCGCGGGCCTGCGCTGGCACGTTCAGATCATGGGCGAGGGGCCAGTCGCGCTGCTCGCCCACGGCACCGGAGCCGCGACCCATTCCTGGCGCGATCTCGCGCCGCTGCTCGCCAGGCACTTCACCGTCGTCGCGCCGGATCTCTCCGGCCACGGCTTCACCTCCACGCCGCATTGGCGGCGGCTGTCGCTCGACGGCATGTCGCGCGATCTCGCTGGTCTCTGCGAGAAGCTTGCGATCGCGCCTGAAATCGCGATCGGCCATTCCGCGGGCGCGGCGATCCTGACCCGCATGACGCTCGATGGCCTGATCACGCCGAAGCTGATCGTCAGCCTCAACGGCGCCTATCTGCCGTTCGGCGGCGCGGCCGCGCAGTTCCTGTCGCCGCTCGCCAAGATGATGGCGCTCAATCCGCTGGTGCCGCGGCTGTTCGCCTGGCGGGGCCGCGATCCGGCGGCGGTGCATCGGCTGCTGAAGGGGACCGGCTCGACGATCGACGCGACAGGCGAGCGGCTGTATCGGCGGCTGGTCGGCAGCCCCGGCCATGTCGGCGCCGCGCTCGAGATGATGGCGAACTGGGACCTGCATCCGCTTGGGCGCGAGCTGCCGCGGTTGAAGACCGCGCTGCTTCTGGTCGCGGCCGCGCATGACCGTGCCATTCCGCCAGACGTCGCGCGTCGCGTCCAGCAATCGGTGCCTCAGGCGCAGCTCGAACTCATTGATGGCCTTGGTCATTTGGCCCATGAGGAGCAGCCGGCGAGGATTGCGGGCCTGATCGTCAACGCCGCCGAGCGCGCCGGCGTGCTCGCAGTGCAGCAGGAAATGTCAAACTAGATTGACATTTTTTGGCTAGCGAAAACGTCAGTTTCAATTTACGCTTTCGCCCATGCTCGACGTCTCCACCATCAAGGCCGCTGTCCCGGCTGCGCTCGGAGACCGGCCGCATGCGGTCGTGATCGGCTCCGGCTTCGGCGGCCTCGCCGCAGCGGTCCGGCTCGGTGCGCGCGGCTATCGCGTCACCGTCTACGAGCAGCTCGACGCGCCCGGCGGCCGCGCCTATGTGCATCGCCAGGACGGCTTCACCTTCGATGCCGGCCCGACCATCGTCACCGCGCCGTTCCTGTTCGAGGAGCTATGGCAGCTGTGCGGTCGGAGGATGTCCGACGACGTCACGCTCAAGCCGATCTCGCCGTTCTATCGCATCCGGTTCGACGACGGCACCGTGTTCGACTGCTCGGGCGACCCGGCCGAGATGCGCGCCGAGGTGGCGCGGCTGTCGCCCGGCGACGTCGACGGCTACGAGCGCTTCATGAAGGCGAGCGAGGCGATCTTCAGAAAGGGCTTCGAGGAGCTTGGCGACGTGCCGTTCCTGTCGTTCATGGACATGGCCAAGATCGCGCCGGCGATGATCAAGCTGCAGAGCTTTCGCTCGGTCTATGGCCTCGTCTCGCACTATGTCCGCGACGAGCGGCTGCGCATCATCCTCAGCTTCCATCCGCTGCTGATCGGCGGCAACCCGTTTACGACCACGTCGATCTACTGCCTGATCGCCTATCTCGAGCGGCGCTGGGGCGTGCACTTTGCGATGGGGGGCACCGGCGCGCTCGTCGAGGGACTCGTCGACCTGATCGAGGGGCAGGGCGGTGCGGTGCGCTGTTCGACCCCCGTCGCGGAGATCACGACCAGGAACGGCGCCGCCACCGGCGTGCGACTCGCCTCCGGCGAGACGATCGCGGCCGACGTCGTCGTTTCCAATGGCTGCGCGGCCTGGACCTACAAGCATCTGCTGCCGAGCGTGCCGCGCCGGCGCTGGACCGATGCGCGCATCGACCGTGCGCGCTATTCGATGAGCCTGTTCGTCTGGTATTTCGGCACGAAGCGCCGCTACGACGACGTTCAGCATCACACCATCCTGCTCGGCCCGCGCTATCGCGAGCTGCTCGACGACATCTTCCGCCGCAAGGTCCTGGCGGATGATTTCAGCCTCTATCTGCACCGGCCGACCGCGACCGATCCGTCGCTGGCGCCCGACGGCTGCGATGCCTTCTACGTGCTATCGCCGGTGCCGCATCAGGAGAGCGGCATCGACTGGCGTGCGGCCGCCGAGCCGTTCCGCAAGCGGATCGAGACCGCGCTGAGCGACACGCTGCTGCCGGACCTTGCCGGCGAGATCGTCACGTCGCGGCTGCTGACGCCCGATGATTTCGAGCATCGCCTGTCGTCCTATCGCGGCGCGGCGTTCGGGCTCGAGCCGGTGCTGATGCAGAGCGCCTGGTTCCGGCCGCACAACAAGAGCGAAGAGGTCGAGCGGCTCTATCTGGTCGGCGCGGGCACCCATCCTGGCGCCGGCCTGCCGGGCGTGCTGTCCTCGGCGCGTGTGCTCGATGATCTCGTGCCCGCGCCGCATGAGCTGGAGCGGCGATGAGCTGGCAAACGGACATTGCGATCTGTCGGCGGATGTTGCGGGGCGGATCGAAGACGTTCTTTGCCGCCTCGAAAGTGCTGCCCCGCGCGGTCGGCGATCCCGCCGTCGCGCTCTACGCGTTCTGCCGCGAGGCCGATGATGCGATCGACGGGCCCGGCCGCCGCGTCGACGCCGTCGAGCTGCTGCACGAACGGCTCGACCGGATCTATGATGGCGCGCCGGACGACAGTCCCGTCGATCGCGCGCTGGCCGGCGTCGTGGCGCATTTCACGATTCCGCGCGCGCTGCCGGAGGCGCTGCTCGAAGGTCTCGCCTGGGACGCCCAGGGGCGCCGCTATGAGACCCTGAGCGACGTGCTCGCCTATGCCGTGCGCGTCGCCGGCACGGTCGGCGTGATGATGTCGCTGCTGATGAACCGGCGCGAGGCCGGGACGATCGGACGCGCCTGCGACCTCGGCATCGCCATGCAGCTCACCAACATTGCCCGCGACGTCGGCGAGGACGCGCGCGCTGGCCGGCTCTATCTGCCGCGGCAATGGCTGCGCGAGGCGGGCCTCGATATCGAGACCTGGCGTGCCGCGCCGTTCTTCGACGACCGCATCGGCCGGGTCACCGCGCGACTGCTCGCAGTCGCCGACGTGTTCTATGCGCGCGCTTCCGCAGGCATCGCCGATCTGCCGTGGAGTTGCCGGCCCGGCATCCATGCGGCGCGGCTGATCTATGCCGAGATCGGCCGCGAGGTCGCACGTGCCGAATTCGATTCGCTGTCGCGGCGCGCATTCGTCTCGATGCCGCGCAAGCTGCAGCTTCTCGGCAAGGCCGCGGTGATGTCGCTGCTGCAGGAGCAGCCGTCGCTGGCGCCGCCGCGGCCGGAGGCGCGCATTTTGATCGAGGCGGTCGTCGCGGCGGATGCGCAGCGCCCGCACGCGATCGCGCCGCCGCGCCGGACTGTTCACGATCGCGCGCTGTGGGTGCTCGACCTGTTCGAGCGCTTGGAGCGACGCGATCAGTTGTTGCGCTCGGGGCGGTCGTCGTAGCGAGGCGAGGTCGTCGGCATGACGGTAAGGCGGCCGGCGCGGATTGCAGCGCTCGGAAAGTCGCGCGTGAGACGCTCAGATGCAGAAGGCCAAGGTCAGACCCGCGAGTGACGCGCCATGAGCGAGATGGGGGGCCTGCTCGAATTCGTCGTCGTCGCGATGTGCATCGCCGGCTGGCTCGTGCTCGAATGGCAGGGCCGCCGCCTCGACCGCCAGCGCGCCGAGCGCGAGGCCAGGGAGCGCGAAGCGGAGAAGCGGTAGGGTGGGGGGAGGCGGATTCACGTCTCAAACAGCGATCGACATAGCTTCGCGTTCTCGCGGCAGATGTTGCCCGAGCTTTGCGATTAGGTCGTCCCTCGCGAGAGTGCAGAGGGCGCAGGGAATGCCGGGTGAAGGCCCCACCCATGGCCCGCCTGCAGAAAAAATGCAGGCGGCAGGTACCACAGGCAAAGCCGGTTCAACCGGCATTCCCTGCGCGACGGTCTTCACGCTTATACGCAGTCTCCCTGGTGCGCCGGGCTTGTTGGCCACCATCACCACGCGGCACATCAGCGCCATCGCGGCTTGATACCAGCGTCGGGGTATCAGGACGCTGCGATTTCACGTCCGCAAGCTGCCGTTCGTCCGCGCATCCGAAGACACGCTGCGGCAAAATCGCGGCCATCGCATCCCACCTCGCGTGTCGTGACGATCGCGCGCTACGCCCCTCTGCGGTGAGGCGGGATGCGCGGAGATAATCATGATTCACGAAAAATCGCAAGAGATTTATTTTTATCGGAAGTCGGCGCCATGTTCTCAGTCGTCGTCCCAGCGAACGCCGGGACCCATACCCCCAGGGAGCGGTTTGAGGCAGGCTGGCTATTGGCATTTTGCCCATCATTAAGGCCGCGGCGTATGGATCCCGGATCGGCGCTGTGACGCGCTGGGGCGCGTCACGGCTTGTCCGGGACGACACCTGTTGGTTTGTCGCGAAAGCACACGCCCTGGGGCGAAGCGTTTGCGTTCTTATCGGCCTCTTGATCAACCTCGTCCTCTCCAGCCCTCACCACCGCGGCATCCGGAACGGCAGCATGGCCTGTACGATCGGCATCTGGAAGCGGTCGAGCGACAGGCTCTCATGCATCACCGCGACATCCTCGCCGTGCAGACGGGCGGCGAGATGGGAGCGGGCGTAGAACGGGGCGTCCTCCAGCGTGTTCACGACGCGCACCGGTGCGTCGGCGTCGGCGCGGGCGCTGCGGTCGACGCGCCACAGCGTCTTGCGCAAAGGCGCCTCCGTGAGCGGCGTGATCGATTCCAGACGGCCTGCGGGGTCGACGTGCAGCGCGAGCGACGCATTGGCGCCGTCGCGTGCGACGGTGTCATAGGAGATCACGGTGCCGGTGCGCGTCGCCGCGCGCGACCATTGCCAGCTCTGGAAGTCGCGCTCCAGCGGCGCATCGCCATGGTTGATGTCGAAATAGCCGTCGCCGCGCCAGCGCAGATCCGGATGATCGAAATCGACCGACACGCGGCAGCAGGGCGCGATCGGCTGCCACCGGTGGCGTCCCTGCGCATCGAGCGTGAACGCGATCTCGTTCAGCGCCGTCGGCACGACGCGGACGCGACCGCGCAGCGGCAGCGGCCAGGGCACGCTGACCTCGCTGATCTCGATGGTGAGCTCGCGGCCGTTCCAGGCGAGGCTGCTCGGACCGAGCCCGAGGCTCGCAGGCTCGCGCGTGATTGCGCCGCGTCCGCGCTCGGTCATGGCCCAGCGCCGCGCGCGCGCGCCATAGAGCGCAACGTTGAGCGCACAGTGATTTTCGGGATCAGCCGCTCCCCGCCGCCGCACCCACGCGTAGTACGGCGAGAACACGCTGCCGACGAAGGCGATGAGCGTCATGCCGAAGCGGCCGTCATCGCTCAGCGCGTCGACATACCACCACGCATAGCCGTGGTCCGGGACAATGCGGTCGAAGCGAGGTCCGCGGTCGCCCGTGCAGCGGCCATCCGGCCCGACAGCGCCGCCATCGGCACGCCCGGTCCCGGATGCGCGCTGCCCCCCGCCACGTAGAGCCCCGGCAGCCTGGTCGGCGCGCCCGGCCGCTGGAACGATGCCATCCAGCCGTGCGAGCTGCGGCCGTACAGCGCGCCCCCCGTGCCCGGAAACATCCGGTTGAAGTCCGTCGGCGTTGTCACGCGGGTCAATTCCGGCGTCGTCGCGATGCTGAGGCCGCAGCGCTGCAACAGGTCGAAGGTCTGGCGGGCACATTGGCTGATCTCCGAGGGAGCGAAGCGATGATGATCACCTGACGCGGGCGCGTTGATCAGGACGAACAGCGGCTCATTGCCGCCGGCCTCGCGCGGCTGGTCGTCGCGATCCTGCGCGCAGACATAGACGGTGGGCTCGGCCGGCATCGCGCGGCGGTCGATCAGCTGATCGAACTCGGCGCGGTAGTCGCGCGAGAAGAACACGTTGTGCCGCACCAGCGGAAAGCCGTCGGCCCGCGCGAGGCAGCTCCAGGTCATCGCCGAGAGCGAGCGCGCGGCCTGCGGGATCGCCGGTAGCGCGCGCGCGGCGTCCACACCAAACAGCCCCTGCGCCAGCGCGGCGACATCGGCCGTCGCGATGACGGCGTTGGCGGTGATCTGCTCACCGGTCGCGAGCCGTACGCCCGCGGCGCGACCGGCGCTCGTGACGATGCCGGCGACCTCGCTGTCGTAGCGGATGCTGACGCCGTGGCGCCGCGCCAGCGCGGCCAGGCACGCGGCGAGCTCGTGCATGCCGCCGTCGATCAGCCACACGCCGGCCTGCTCGACATGGGCGACCAGCATCAGCGTCGCGGGCGCATGGAAGGGCGACGAGCCGCAATAGGTCGCGTAGCGGCCGAACAACTGCTGCAGTCGAGGATCGCGAAAATAGTCGCCGAGCGCCTTCCACAGCGTCTGGAACGGACGGATCGCGGTGAGATCGCGGAAGCCGGCATTGCGCAACAGATGCGTCATGCTCGGCGCCGGCGTGCGGATGAAGGGATCCCTGAGCACCTCGAAGATGCGGCGGGCGTCGCGGCAGAACGCGCGATAGCCCTCGGCCTCGCTGCGTCCGGCGAAACGACCGATGGCGTCAGCGGACCGGTCCTCGTCGGCGAACAGATCGAGCGTGCGGCGATCGGTCCAGGCGTGGCGGGCGAGAACGTCGAGCGGGGTGAGGGTGAGGTGATCGTCGAGCGATGTGCCGATGTCGGCGAACAGCTCGTCGAACACCCAGCGCATCGTGAACACGGTGGGGCCGGAGTCGATCCGGGCAGAGCCGATCGCGATCTGGCGCATCTTGCCGCCAGGCGCGGCGGCGCGCTCGATCACGGTCACCTCGGCGCCACGCGCGGCGAGGGTGAGCGCGGCGCTGAGGCCGGCGATGCCGGCGCCAACCACGATCACGCGGCGATCGGCCATTGCTTTGCACTCCTGTCCGCCCGGCCTGACGCAGGAATGTCTAGCATGATTTACAATGTTGGTGTAAGTTGAAATTTACATAGGCGAGGGCCGGCATGGGCCTCGCGGCAGGGGAGGCTGGCATGGACGTGATGGCCCGGATCGAGAAATCCCTCGTCACAGCGGTCGCCCTGGCCGACCGGCCCGGATGCCCGCCGCGCCTCTCGGCCGCCATGCAGGCCGCGGTGTTTCCCAAGGGGGCGCGGGTTCGTCCGCGGCTCTGTCATGCGGTGGCCAGCGCCTGCGGCGACGACGAGCCGGCCGCGACCGATGCGGCGGGATCCGCGATCGAGCTGCTGCACTGCGCCTCGCTGGTGCATGACGATCTGCCGTGCTTCGACAACGCGGCGCTGCGACGCGGGCGGCCCTCGGTGCATGCCGCGTTCGGCGAGCCGCTCGCGGTGCTCGCGGGCGATGCGCTGATCGTGCTCGCATTCCAGACGCTCGCCAAGTCGCGCTGCTCGCCGCTGCGGCTGGCGCAGCTGATCGCGACCATCGGCGATGCCGTCGGCGTGCCGCATGGCATCTCGGCCGGGCAAGCCTGGGAATGCGAGCCGCAGATCGATCTGTCGCGCTATCACCGCTCCAAGACCGGCGCGCTGTTTGCGGCGGCCACTGTGTCGGGCGCCGCTGCAGCGGGGCATGAGAATCCGGAGGCGTGGCGTACGCTCGGCGAGACCATCGGCGAGGCCTATCAGGTCGCCGACGACATCCGCGACGCAGCCAGCGACGAGGAGGAGGCGGGCAAGCCCGTTGGCCAGGATGCTGCGCTCGGGCGGCCGAATGCCGTGCTGATCTATGGCCTCGCCGGCGCCGTCAGCTATCTGCACGATCTCGTCGCCGACGGCATCCGCACCATGCCGCCCTGTGCCCACGCGCACGAGCTGCGCATGCTCATGGAGCAGGAAGCCAAGCGCCTGGTGCCGCGCCGCCTCGCGGCGTCGGCGGCGTGATGTTTCGGCCGCGTTGAATGGCAACGCTCGCGCCGCGCGCACAGTGCCCACCCTCCCCTGGAGGGGGAGGGGCGCCGAGCATGCGCGCAGCGGCATGCGCCGCGGGGTGGGGTGACGGACTGTCCGCGCCTGTGGTGCTGATGGCTTCGCGGGCGCCGGTGCCGGCAAACCTGATGTTGCCTCGACCCATCCTCACCTGTTTCCGGGCTCACCCCACCCCACCGCGCGCGTTGCGCGCGGTGACCCTCCGCCTTCAGGGGAGGGCAATCGCATGTGGAAATTCCGGGCTGTCGCGACGAACGATCCTGCAAGTTAGTTACTCCGTCATGCCCGGGCTTGTCCCGGGCATCCACGTCGTTCTCAGCATGCCGGCCGACGTGGATGGCCGGGACAAGCCCGGCCATGACGACGTGGAGAGAGACGAGCACAAAACGGCGATCGCCACATGCGATTGCCCTGTCCTCCAGGGGAGGGTGGGCAGTGGTGCGCGTCGATGCGCTATTGCCCGCCGACTGGAGCATTGATCCGTGTCGACCGTCGTCCGCCACGACACTCCGCCCCCGATCAGCCTCATTGATCGCTGGCGCGGCTGGCGGGACGGGCTGCTGGTGAGTGCGGCATTCCAAAGCTGGGCGGCGGCGTTTCCGTTGACGCGGCCGATCGCGCGCAAGCGTGCCGCGGAGCTGTTCGACCTGTGCGCAGGGTTCGTCTATTCGCAGACGCTGGCGGCTTGCGTGCAGCTCGATCTGTTCGAGACGTTGCGCGCCGGGCCGTGCGATCTCGCGGCGCTGGCGTCGCGCGCGGTGGTGCCCGAGGCCGCGATGGAGAGCTTGTGCGAGGCGGCGAGCGCGCTGCAATTGCTCGAGCGCCGCGGTGCGGCGCGCTACGGGCTCGGGCCGCTCGGCGCGGCGCTGCTCGGCAATCCCGGCATCGCCGCCATGGTTCGACATCACGCCGCGCTGTATGCCGATCTCACCGATCCCGTGGCGCTGCTGCGCGGACAGGACCGCGAGCGCCGGCTCGCGCAGTACTGGCCGTATGCGCTGGACAAGACCGGCGATGCGCTGACACGCGACAGCGTCGCGCCCTACACGGCGCTGATGGCGGCGTCGCAGCCGATGATCGCGGACGTCGTCCTCGCAGCCTATCCCTTGAGTGGCCACCGTTGCCTGCTCGATGTGGGCGGTGGCGACGGCAGCTTCCTGACCGCCGCCGCGCGGGCTGCGCCGCAGCTGCAGCTCAAGCTGTTCGATCTGCCGGAGGTCGCCGCGATCGCGCAGGAGCGTCTCGCCAAGGCCGGGCTGGCCGATCGCGTCACGATCACGGCCGGCAGCTTCTACGACGATGCGCTCCCGACCGGAGCGGACGTGATCTCGCTGATTCGGGTCGTGCACGATCACGACGACGAGGCCGTGGCGCGGTTGCTCGCGAAGCTGCGCGCCGCGCTGCCTGACGATGGCGTGCTGCTGCTGGGCGAGCCGATGCGCGAGGCGGCCGGCGGCAGCGATGGCGTCAGCGCCTATTTCGAGATCTATCTGCGCGCGATGGGGCAGGGGCGGCCGCGCAGCCCCGCCCGCTTGCGCGAGCTGCTCCACGCGGCGGGTTTTTCGCAGGTGCGAGTGCTTCGCACCCGGATCCCGCTGATCGCCAGCGTGATTGTCGCGAAAAGCTGACACTCAAACTGTAAATATATATTGACACTCTCCATAGTCGGACTAACCTCACATCCGTAACTAAGCGGGCGTCGCCGGGGAGTTGGGCTATGGACGCGATCGCCGTCGTACTGGGGAGGCCGAGGGAGTTGTCGCTGCAACAGCTGCAGCTGGCGGATGCCCCGGACTGCCTGACCGTCGACATCGAATGGAGCGCGATCAGCACCGGCACCGAGCGGCTGCTGTACGAGGGACGGATGCCGTCCTTCCCGGGCATGGGCTATCCGCTCGTACCGGGCTACGAGGCGGTGGGCCGCGTCGCGCGCGCCGCGCCAAACTCCGGTTTTCGCAAGGGCGAGCGCGTGTTCGTGCCGGGCGCGGCGCGCTGCTTCGGCGAGGTCAGGAGCCTGTTTGGCGCCGCCGCCTCGCGTCTCAACGTTCCCGCACAGCGCCTTGTTGCGATCGATGAGACGACGGGCCAGCGCGGCGTGCTGCTGGCACTGGCGGCCACCGCCTATCATGCATTGCAGATCGATGGTGACGGCCAGGCCGAATGCGTCGTCGGCCATGGCGTGCTCGGCCGTCTGCTGGCGCGGCTGATCGTGGCGATGGGCGGCGATCCGCCCGTGGTGTGGGAAAGCAATCCGGAGCGCGCCGTTGGTGCGACGGGCTATCGCGTCATCGATCCCTCAGAGGACAGCAGACCCGACTATCGGCTAATCTTCGATGCCAGCGGCGATGCCGGGCTGCTCGACAGCCTCATTGCTCGCCTGGCGCCACGTGGCGAGATCATCCTCGCCGGCTTCTACAGCGCGCCGCTCTCCTTCTCCTACCCGCCGGCCTTCATGCGCGAGGCGGCGATCCGCGTCGCCGCCGAATGGACGCACGAGGATCTGCTCGCGGTGCGCAATCTCATCGACACCGGTCGGCTGTCGCTGGACGGGCTGATCACGCACCACGCCGACGCCTTGTCCGCGGAGAGTGCCTACCAGACCGCGTTCGACGATCCCTCATGTCTCAAGATGGTCCTGGACTGGAGAGCTGCCGCATGAACGCCCCGACCAAGATCACCGCCAATCTTGCCGCGATGACGGATGCCTTGCGTGCCGAGGCCGCGATCGAGCCGGATGCGCCGGTGACGGCTGCGCCGAAGAAGGCCACGCAGATCATCGCGATCTACGGCAAGGGCGGCATCGGCAAGAGCTTCACGCTCGCCAACCTGTCCTACATGATGGCGCAGCAGGGCAAGAAGGTGCTGCTGATCGGCTGCGATCCGAAGAGCGACACCACCTCGCTGCTGTTCGGCGGCCGGGCCTGCCCGACCATCCTCGAGACCTCGTCGAAGAAGAAGCTCGCCGGCGAGGAGGTCAAGATCGGCGACGTCTGCTTCAAGCGCGACGGCGTGTTCGCGATGGAGCTTGGCGGGCCCGAGGTCGGCCGCGGCTGCGGCGGACGCGGCATCATCCATGGCTTCGAGCTGATCGAGAAGCTCGGCTTCCACGATTGGGGCTTCGACTATGTGCTGCTGGACTTCCTCGGCGACGTCGTCTGCGGCGGCTTCGGCCTGCCGATCGCGCGCGACATGTGCCAGAAGGTGATCATCGTCGGCTCCAACGACCTGCAGTCGCTCTACGTCGCCAACAATGTCTGCTCGGCGGTCGAGTATTTCCGCAAGCTCGGTGGCAATGTCGGCGTCGCCGGCATCGTCATCAACAAGGACGACGGCACCGGCGAGGCTGCGGCGTTCGCGGAAGCCGCCGGCATTCCGGTGCTGGCCTCGATCCCGGCCGACGACGACATCCGCCGCAAGAGCGCGAGCTATCAGATCATCGGCCGCCCCGGCACGCCCTGGGCGGCGCTGTTTGAGCACCTCGCCCAGAACGTCGCCGAGGCGCCGCCGCGGCATCCGCATCCGCTGACGCATGACGGTCTTCTCGGGCTGTTCAAGGCCTCGGAGGTCGGGCGCGACGTGGTGCTGGAGCAGGCGACGCTCGAGGACATGTGCGGCAGCACCGCAGTGGCCAAGCCGTCGCTCGAAGTGATCTACGACAGCGTGTGATGGGATCGGTCGGCGAGCGGAATGTAATGCAATGAGCGATCCTGTGGTCCATCAGGCAATCAGCGCGCAGAGCGGCGCAGCGGCAGCTCTTCTGCCGGCGCAGCCCGAGGCGCTCGGCTGCCACGCCGGCAAGGCCGAGCTCAAGCGTGCGGCCGATGCCGCCGGCAAGAGCGAGGTGCTGGCGCGCTACGCGGCCGACTATCCGGCCGGGCCGCACGACCAGCCGCAGAGCATGTGCCCGGCGTTCGGCTCGCTGCGCGTGGGCCTGCGCATGCGGCGCACCGCGACGGTGCTGTCGGGCTCGGCCTGCTGCGTTTATGGCCTCACCTTTACATCGCACTTCTACGGCGCGCGGCGCAGCGTCGGCTACGTCCCGTTCAATTCCGAGACGCTGGTCACCGGCAAGCTGTTCGAGGACATCCGCGAGGCCGTGTTCAAGCTGGCGGACCCCGCCAACTACGACTGCGTCGTCATCATCAATCTCTGCGTGCCCACCGCGTCGGGCGTGCCGCTGCAGATTCTCCCGAAGGAGATCAACGGCGTCCGCGTCATCGGCATCGACGTGCCCGGGTTTGGCGTGCCGACCCATGCCGAGGCCAAGGACGTGCTCGCCGGCGCGATGCTGAGCTACGCGCGCCGCGAGGCGGAGCAGGGTCCGGTGCAGGCGCCACGCGTGCCGCGCGGCGATCGGCCGACCATCGCGCTGTTAGGTGAGATGTTTCCGGCCGATCCCGTCGGCATCGGCATGATGCTGGCGCCGCTTGGTCTCGCCGCGGGTCCCGCGGTGCCGACGCGCGAATGGCGCGAGCTGTATGGCGCGTTGGACTGCGCGGCCGTGGCGGCGATCCATCCGTTCTACACGGCCTCGATCCGTGAGTTCGAGGCGGCGGGCCGCCCGATCATCGGCTCGGCGCCGGTCGGCTGGGATGGCACGGCGGAGTGGCTGGAGGCCGTTGGCGCGGTCTGCGGCGTCGGTCGCGCGCAGATCGATGCGGCCAAGAACGCGGTGCTGCCGGCGATCCGCGGCGCGCTTACGGCGACTCCGATCCGCGGCCGGATCACGCTGTCGGGCTATGAGGGATCGGAGCTGCTGGTCGGGCGTCTGCTGGTCGAGAGCGGCGCCGACCTGCGCTATGTCGGCACGGCCTGTCCGCGCACGCGCTGGTCGGAGGCCGACTGTGCCTGGCTCGAGAGCCGCGGCGTGCGCGTGCAGTACCGCGCCTCGCTGGAGCAGGATCTCGCGGCGGTCGATGAGTTCGCGCCGGATCTTGCGATCGGCACCACGCCGGTCGTGCAGAAGGCCAAGGCGCGCGCGATCCCGTCGCTCTACTTCACCAATCTCATTTCGGCGCGGCCGCTGTTCGGCGTCTCCGGCGCCGGCTCGCTGGCCCAGGTCGTCAATGCGGCCATTGCCGGCAAGGCGCGTTTCGACGAAATGCGCGACTTCTTCGAAGGTGTCGGTGAGGGCGACACCGCGGGCGTGTGGCAGGGCACCCCTGTCGCGCGTCCCGACTTCCGCGACAAGTATCGCAGGACGGTCGCGGCGCAGGCGAAGGCGCGCAAGTCCGAGGAGATGGTGTGATGCTGATCCTCGACCACGATCGCGCCGGCGGCTATTGGGGGGCGGTCTACGCGTTCACCGCGATCAAGGGCCTGCAGGTCATCATCGACGGCCCCGTGGGCTGCGAGAACCTGCCGGTGACCTCGGTGCTGCACTACACCGACGGCCTGCCGCCGCATGAGCTGCCGATCGTCGTGACGGGGTTAGGCGAGGACGAGCTCGGCCAGAAGGGCACCGAGCAGGCGATGAAGCGCGCCCGCGCCGCGCTCGATCCCGACCTGCCGGCGGTGGTCGTCACCGGCTCGATCGCCGAGATGATTGGCGGTGGCGTCACGCCCGAAGGCTCCAACATCAAGCGCTTCCTGCCGCGCACCATCGACGAGGACCAGTGGCAGAGCGCCAACCGCGCGTTGAGCTGGCTGTGGAGCGAATACGGCCCACGCCGGATTCCTGAGCGCAAGCCGCGCGCCGACGGCGAGAAGCCCAGGGTCAACATCATCGGTCCGATCTACGGCACCTTCAACACGCCGTCGGATGTCGCCGAGATCCGCCGCCTGGTCGAAGGCATCGGCGCCGAGATCAACATGGTGTTCCCGCTCGGCAGCCACCTCGCCGACGTGCCGAAGCTGGTCAATGCCGATGTCAACATCTGCATGTACCGCGAGTTCGGTCGCCTGCTGTGCGAGACGCTGGAGCGGCCTTATCTGCAGGCGCCGATCGGGCTGCATTCGACGACGAAATTCCTGCGCTCGCTGGGCGAGATGCTCGGCCTCGATCCCGAGCCGTTCATCACCCGGGAGAAGCATACGACGATCAAGCCGCTGTGGGACCTCTGGCGCTCGGTGACGCAGGACTTCTTCGGCACCGCGAGCTTCGGCATCGTCGCCTCTGAGACCTACGCACGCGGCCTGCGCAATTTCCTGGAGATGGAGCTCGGGTTGCCGTGCAGCTTTGCCATCTCGCGCTGTGCCGGCGCCAAGACCGATAATGACGCCATCCGCAAGGCCATCCACGAGCGGCCGCCGCTGGTGCTGTTCGGCAGCTATAACGAACGCATGTATGCGGCGGAAGCCGGCAACCGGTCGATCTACATTCCGGCCTCGTTCCCGGGCACGGTGATCCGGCGCCACACCGGCACGCCGTTCATGGGCTATGCGGGGGCGACCTACGTCGTGCAGGAGGTCTGCAACGCGCTGTTCGATGCGCTGTTCAACATCCTGCCGCTCGCAACCCAGCTCGACCAGATCGCGGCGACGCCGGCGCGGCTCGAGCGTGAGCTGCCATGGGATGACGGGGCCAAGCTCGCGCTCGACCAGATCATCGAGACCCAGCCGGTGCTGGTGCGGATCTCGGCGGCCAAGCGGCTGCGCGACGCCGCCGAGCGCGGTGCGCGCCAGGCTGGACTCGACAAGGTGACGGAGGACGTTCTCGCGCATGCGCGGTCGCAGCTCGCAACGGGCCAGGCCGCGTAGGCGCGGGGATAGCGGAGAGGGAGAGGACGATGTCGTTATACGAACGCATGGATCGTGACGTCGCACCGAGATCGCGAGAGCGCATCGACTATCTCCTGGTCTACGCGATGTGCTTCGCCGTGCTGATGGTCGAGGGCGTGCTGCGCCGGATCGGCTCCATCATCACCGGCCACCGGCCCGCGCCGCTCGGCGCGATCGTCGGTGAAGCAAGGATCAAGGCCGCGAACTGCGCGACCTCGTCCTTCATGGGACTTTGAGTTCGAGAGCGGTCAGTGCGCTCTTCGGATTTGCAAGGAGTTCGTGCGGCTCGCCGCACGGATGTCATCCCGGCGACGGGATGACACTTCGACGCCGCTCATCTCGGTGAGCGGCATCCGGCCGAAAGGCCAACACCAGGAGGTACCACTATGGTGGACGTACCAAACAAGGGAGGCTCTCTGTCGGGGCTGACCGAAGCGGAGGCGAGGGAATTCCATAGCATCTTCATGACGAGCTTTGTGGTCTTCACGGCGGTTGCGATCGTCGCCCACATTCTCGCCTGGATGTGGCGTCCCTGGCTGCCCGGGCCGACTGGCTACAAGGCGGCGATGGATGGGGCAGCCCACTACGCCACTCTCGCGCTCTCCTACCTGACCTGATCGAAAGGAGAAAACTATGTGGCGCTTGTGGTTGTTGTTCGATCCCCGCAGGGTTCTCGTGGCTCTCGGCGTGTTCCTGTTCGGACTGGCATTGGTGATTCACTTCATCCTGCTCAGCACCAACCGGTTCAACTGGCTGGAGGGGCCGCGTGCAGCGAAGACGTCGTCGATCTCCGATCCGGCAACGCCGGTGAAGCTCAGCTAGCAGCTCGACGACCAGAGGGAAGCGGACGGGCGACGGCGGCAGACCCCGTTCGCCCGCTTCCCAAATCCTCTCGTCCAACGAATTCACGACACGACACGTAGCATATCGCGCGACGGGCAGCGGAGGCAGGACCGATGGCAATGCTCAGCTTTGAACGAAAATACCGCGTCCGCGGCGGCACGTTGATCGGCGGCGACCTCTTCGATTTCTGGGTCGGACCGTTCTACGTAGGCTTCTTCGGCGTGACGACGATCTTCTTCACCTTCGTCGGCGTGGCGCTGATCCTCTACGCCACGGCGCTCGGACCGACGTGGAATCTCTGGCAGATCAGCATCAACCCGCCCGATGCCAAATATGGGCTGTCGTTCGCGCCGCTCACCGAGGGCGGCTTCTGGCAGCTCATCACGGTGTGTGCGCTCGGCGCCTTCGTCTCATGGGCGCTGCGCGAGGTCGAGATCTGCCGCAAGCTCGCGATCGGCTATCACGTGCCGTTCGCCTTCGGCTTTGCGATCTTCGCCTATTTCACGCTGGAGGTGATCCGGCCGGTGCTGATGGGCTCATGGAGCTACGCCTTCCCCTATGGCATCATCACCCACCTCGATTGGGTGTCGAACACCGGCTATCAGTTCGGCAACTTCCACTACAATCCTGCGCACATGATCGCGATCACGTTCTTCTTCACGACGTGTCTCGCGCTCGCGCTGCACGGCTCGCTGATCCTGTCGGCCGCCAACCCGGGCAAGGGCCAGGAGATGAAGTCGCCGGAGCATGAAAACACCATGTTCCGCGATCTCCTCGGCTACTCCATCGGCACGCTCGGCATCCATCGCCTCGGTCTGTTCCTGGCGCTGTCGGCGGTGTTCTTCAGCGCCGTCTGCATCGTCATCTCCGGTCCCGCCTGGCTGATGCCGGAAGGCAATGCCTGGTCGGACTGGTGGGACTGGTGGCGCCACGTCCCGATCTGGTCGCCGCCGCAATGAGTTCAAGGAGAGGTCGTCATGGCCCAATACCAGAACATCTTCACGCAGATCCAAGTTCGTAGTGCGATCTATCCGGGTATCCCGATCGAGCCCGGCGTCTGGGAGCGCATCGGCAAGGGCAGCTTCAACTACTGGTTCGGCAAGCTCGGCGATGCCCAGGTCGGGCCGGTCTATCTCGGCTTTCTCGGCCTCGCGTCGCTGATGTCGGGCTTCGTTGCGATCGAGATCATCGGTCTCAACATGCTGGCGTCGGTGAACTGGAGCCCGCTCGAGTTCATCCGCCAGTTCCCGTGGCTGGCCCTGCAGCCGCCGGCGCCGGAATACGGCCTGCAGATCTTCCCGCCGCTGCAGGAGGGCGGCTGGTGGCTGATGGCCGGCTTCTTCCTGACGACGTCGATCCTGCTGTGGTGGGCGCGGACCTATCGCCGCGCGCGGGCGCTCGGTCTCGGCACGCATGTGTCGTGGGCGTTCGCGTCGGCAATCTGGCTCTATCTGGTGCTCGGCTTCATCCGGCCGATCTTCATGGGGAGCTGGAGCGAGGCGGTGCCGTTCGGCATCTTCCCGCACCTCGACTGGACCAACAACTTCTCCATCACCCACGGCAACCTGTTCTACAATCCGTTCCACATGCTCTCGATCGCCTTCCTGTACGGGTCGGCGCTGCTGTTCGCGATGCATGGCGCGACGGTGCTGGCGATCAGCCGCTACGGCGGCGAGCGTGAGCTCGAGCAGATCGTCGACCGCGGCACGGCCTTCGAACGTGGTGCGCTGTTCTGGCGCTGGACCATGGGCTTCAATGCGACGGCCGAGTCGATCCATCGCTGGGCCTGGTGGTTCGCCGTGCTTTGCACCTTGACCGGCGGCATCGGTATCCTACTGTCGGGCACCGTGGTCGATAACTGGTTCGACTGGGGCGTGAAACACGGGCTGGCGCCACCGCGCTGAGTCCTGCAGGTCGAGAGATGTTGGACAGAGTTGAACAGATCGATATGGCCGGGCGCAGCACGCGTCCGGCCAATCTTTTGCAGGCGATGCGGGAGCGGACCAAGACGCTCCACGTCACCGCGGAGCGGGCCGGCATCGTGGCCGAGCTGTTGCGGGGGCGCGGCACGCGACAGGCCTACGCGTTGTTGTTGCGCAATCTGCTGCCGGTCTACGAGACGCTCGAAGCGGAGCTGCTCCGCCATCAGGGCACGCCAGTGACGGGCCGCATCGTGCGGCTGGAGCTGCATCGCAGTGCTGCGATCAAGGCCGATCTCGCTGAGCTCGAAGCGCGCAATCTGCCGTTGCTGCCCGAGGCGATCGCCTATGTTCGTGCTATCCACGAGGCAGGCTCCGGCTCCGGCCATCCGCTGCTGGCGCACGCCTATACGCGCTATCTCGGCGATCTCAGCGGCGGCCAGATCATCAAGAAGATCCTGGCGCGCTCGCTCGAACTGGAGCCCGCGGCGCTATCGTTCTACGAGTTTACGGAGATCGCCGATATTCCGCGCTTCAAGGATCACTACAGGGACGCATTGGAGCAGGCCGGCGCGGCGATGGCCGAGCATGATGCGGTCATCGAGGAAGCCGCCACGGCCTTCCAGCTGAACATCGCGCTGTCGCAGGCGCTCCAGCAGGCGGCTGGGCTCGCTGGCTGAGGCCGCCGACGTCCAGCTCAAATCGATCTCGTCCGACAGGGCACGGCGTTGGAGCCGATGTGTTTCCGCCGGCGACGGCCGGCTCCCCTCCCCGCAAGGGCGGGGCCATCGCATATGACCCGGCCCTTGTTAGGGGCCTCATGGTTCGAGACGCGCCGAAGACGGCGCTCCTCACCATGAGGATTGAGAATCCTGCCGCGAAACTGGCCTCGTCCTGAGGAGCCCGCCGGAGGCGGGCGTCTCGAAGGACGGTCGCGGGAAGACTGCGCGCCCAGCCTCTTTCACCATATGCGATCGCCCTGCCCGCAAGGGGGAGGGGAGTAGACCGAGAGCGTGGTGAGATATCGGGCGATATCGTCAAAGTACGAGCTACGTGGTCAAAGCGGGTACGGGACGGCATTCATCAACGACGTACCGCAGACACTCTCCCTCGTCTCACTCCTCGCTCTGCGAGCGATACCACACCAGGTGCTCGAGGATCTCCAGCGTCCGCGTGGTCGAATTGCGGATGCTCTCCAGCATCTCCGGCATGCTGCCGGCCTGCGCACCGTGCGTCACCTCCAGCGCGGCGAGCTGCGCGTTCTCGACGGTAGACGCGGCGAGCTCCTTGTAGATCAGGCTTGCGCTCTGATCGAGCCGCAGCGTCGGCCGGCGGGCGCCGTCGATTTCTTCCTGGAAGCGCGCCCGGGCCGCCTCGGCGGTCTTGCGCTCGGTCAAGTCCGAGAAGATCAGCACGAAGCCGAGCACGCGATCATACGGCGCGATCACCGGGTCGGCGCGCACCATCAACGGCCGTTGCGGCGAGGCGCCGCCCGTCAGCGTCAGCTCGCCGCGCCAGCTGCGCTTGTTGCGCATGAGGTCGTCGAGATTGGCGCGGAATTCCGCCGGCGCGGTGCAGTAGCTGCCGAGATCGCGCAGATATGGGATGTGCGGATGCGAGGCGCGCAGCTGCTGCTCGAATGCTTCGTTCATCAGCAGGATGCGGCCCTCGACATCGGCGATGATGACCGGCTGCTCCGAGCGCAGCACCTGGGCGCTGATCGTGGCGAGCTGGTCCTGCGCGATCACCATGCGCACCGAACGCAGCTGCAGCGCCACGTCGGCGACCGTCTCGCTGACGACGCGGGCGGAGGCGAGCTCGGCGCTCGACCACGGCTCGGACTTGCCTTCGACCAGCTGATGCCATTTCGCAAACGAGCGCCGCGGCGACAGATCCGACGGATCGTCGCCGATGATGACGGCCTTGAGCGGGTCGCCGCCCCAGGTCACCGTCCGCACCTGCTCCGGCCGGAACCACAACAGATACTCGCCCTCGCTCGCCGACAGCGGTGCGGCGATCAGGCCGCTGGCGATCGAGCGGATGTCGGCAAAGGACGGTTCGTCGAGCGTCAGCGAGCTGGTCGCCGTCAAGCCCTCGGGGGCTGCTCCCGGCGTGTTGCGCCGGCGATCGAGCCAGGCGGCGAGATCGCGGATGCGCTGCGTCGACGGGACGTCGCCGGCGGTCGTGACCTGGCCCTCGAACAGCAGCGCCGCGCCGCTCGCACCAAGCGGCTGCAGCAGCGACTGCGAGCCGTCGAACAGCGCCGCCTGCCATTCGCCGTCGCGCGACACCGCTTCGACCAGCCGCTGCTCCAGCCGGCGCACGACCAGCTCGGATTGGCTTTGGGCAAAGCTCTCCAGCGCCGCGATCCGGATCGCGCAGGTCTCGGCCAGCGCCTCGCCTGCCGCGCGAATGTCGAACGGCACGAAGCGCGGCTCATAGTGATGGCAGGCGATCAGTCCCCACAGCCGTCCGCTGACTATCAGCGAGCACACCAGCGTCGCGCCGACGCCCATGTTCTGCAGGTATTTCTGGTGGATCGGCGACATGCTGCGCAGGCAGCTCAGGGACATGTCGAGGTCGCGGCCGTTGAGCGGCGAGATGCGCGGCTGCAGCGGCACTGGCGTGTAGTTGACGTCGACCAGGAGGCGCACGCGGTTGCGCTCGTAGAGCCGGCGCGCGATCTGCGGAATGTCGGATGCCGGATAGCGGTTGCCGAGAAAGGCCTCCAGATCCGGCCGCCGCCGCTCCGACAAGACCTCGCCATGGCCGTCCTCGTCGAAGCGATAGACCATGACGCGGTCGTAGCCGGCGATCTCCCTGAAGATGGTCGCCGTCTCGTCGCACAGGCCGAGCAACGATGAGGCCGAGGTGATGCGGTGGAAGGCGCTGTCGAGCGCAGGCGCGATGTTGGTCGTCTTCGTCGCCGGCTCCAGCTCGACGATCAGCCCGCCATTCGAGGGTCGGTGAAGTGTGCAGTCGACCCGGCGCGGCGGCGCCCCGGCGGTGCATCGCAGGGTCATCGGAGCCAGATGGAGGGGGCTGTTGAGATGCGGCAGGATCTGCAGGGCCAGGTCGCCGCCAAGATCGCGCAAGGGACGGCCGACCACGGAGCCGGTGTTGAGGAAGACGGCCGCATTGGTGCTGGCCTGGATGACGATGTTGTCGGGCTCCTTGACCGCCAGGAGAATGCCGTGCGGCTGGATCGAGCCTGCGAGATGAATCTGTTCACGCTCGCAATCCGCAAGAGTAGCGTGGCCGAAGGCCGGCGTTGTCAGCGGAACGGGCAACTATCTCCCCTTTTCGGTTTCCTCGTCGCTTTCTTCGAGTTGGCTCAGATTATACCGATCGAGCTTGGCGTAAAGACTCTGGCGGCTGAGGCCGAGAATTTCGGCAGCCGACGTCCGGTTCCCGTTGGCGAGCTCGAGCGCAGCGCGGACGTAATGCTGCTCGACGACTTCGACCGTGCTCCTCACCAGGTCGCGCAACGGTGTCTTGCCGACGGATTCATTGAGGCCCGCGAGGGCGACCCGCAGATTGTCATGCTCCGCCGCGGGCGACAACCGCCTGGCGATGTTGCGCAACACCAGGCCGATCCGGCGCTGGCCGTCGAGGCCATGGGCGGCAGCCGAGATCTCGACCTCGGTCTCGGTCCCGAGCTCGCCCTGGATCGTGGTCGACAGCAGCCGGACGGCTCCATGGCGCTCGACGTTGGAGATCAGCACCGAAAGGTCGGCGCCGGGGCGCGTCAGCCACCGGCTCAGCTTCTCATCGATCAGCGCCTCTTTCGATCCGACCTCGACCAGCTCCAGGAAGGCCCGATTGGCCCGCTTGATGGCACCGGTGCCATCGATGCTGATGACGGCATCGGGAAGATTGTCGATCAGCGCTTCGGGATCGTCGGGGAGCGGGCCCGGCTGCGCGGCCTTGCCGATCGGCGCCATCTGCAGCAGGAACATCGGCGCGGTCTCGCTGGTCATCAGCGATCCCCGGAGCATCCAGGGTGCGGTGTCGTGGCCGAGGTGAATCACGATGCCCGGCGCCTTGCCCTGGTCGCGGACGCGCCTCAGCATCAGCTCTACCGGCTCGCGATCCTTTTGCGGGATCTCCTGCAGGAACTCGCGGCCCACCAGATTGTCCCGGCGACGGCTTGAAACGCCGAGCGCGGCCGCCGCCGTCCGATTCGCTTCGACGATGCGCAGATCTGACACTTTCGTCAGCAGCACAGCCTCGTTGGAGTCCTCGATGACCAGGCGGTAGCGCGTCTCGATCTCGCGCAGCTTCCAGTAGTCGCGCTCGATGGTCTGCTGGGCCGAGATCAGCCGGGCCTGGAGCTCCGCGACGGCCTGCAGATTCTTGCCGATCGCCAGCATGCCGGCCCGGCCGCCGAGCAGCACGGTCGTGAATTCCATCGGCAGCTCGAGACCGCTCGGGAACCGCTGCGTGATCTGTCGGAACGCGGAAATGCCGGTCCGCTTGGTGTCCTGCATGATGCGCTCGATCTTCTCGCTCGCATCATCGACGATCTCGGACCAGGGACGGCCGAGCCAGATGTCGACATTCTCGGCTGACATGTTCGGCGACAGCGTCGCCTCACGGATCACGCCGTCCATGTCCAGCAGCAATGTCACGTCGGGTCGTGGACCGTGAAACTCGGCCATGGTCTTGGCACCCGTTATCTTTGGCACCCTCTTGAGACGCTCGGGGGATCGCGGCCAGTTCATTTGGCGCGCATTTTGAAGGTGTTGCGCCCCATCCCGCTAACGTATTGAGAGTCTTGAGAATGTCGTTAGCCCATGCAGGGCGCTCGCTGTCAAGGCTTATTTCGGAGCATCCAGCTTTCGTTGGTATCCCTGCGCCTATTGCATGTTCGAGCTGCGACTTATTCGCTCACTTTCGCCTGAACCAGGCATGACAAGATCACGTGACACTGTTACCTGTAAGGAGCAAATCACATGGGCTAACAAAAACGACGCATCGGGAGGTCGCATATGCTTCGATCGGGTTTGGTTGCAGCGGTCATGACTGCCATGTCGGCGGGCGCCGCGTTCGCGTTGGACGGCGGGGACGCTGCCAAGGGCGAGCAGGTCTTCAAGCAGTGCATGACGTGCCACCGGATCGGACCGGAGGCGAAGAACGCCGTCGGTCCGGTACTCACCGGCGTCGTCGGCCGGCCCACCGGGACCTATCCGGGCTTTGCCTATTCGGAGCTGAACAAGCATGCCGGCGAGGCGGGGCTCGTCTGGACCGAGGACAATATCTTCGCATACCTCCCGGATCCCAACGCCTTCCTGAAGAAGTTCCTCACCGACAAGGGCAAGGCGGATCAGGCGACCGGCTCGACCAAGATGGTGTTCAAGCTCGCCAACGAGCAGCAGCGCAAGGACGTCATCGCGTATCTGAAGACGTTCTCTGAGAAGAAGTGAGCGGCGTCGGTACCGCGCTGAGGTTCTGAGCGGTTGCCCGCGCACCTTCCGCACGCACCCGTGTCGTCCCGGCGAACGCCGGGACCCATACCGCGTGATCTCCCTTGGGGCACGCTACGCGTTGAGCCTTCTGTGAAACCGATAGTTGCCGGTGGCTATGGGTCCCGGCGTTCGCCGGGACGACAGCTGTGGGTGCCCTTTGCGTCAGCGGGGTTTGCGCGGGCCGAGCGCATGAGTCATTTGAAGAGGCGATATGCCTCAACGCCACCGCTGCCTGAGATCAGCCGCGTTGGCGAGGCCGGAGGCGGCGAGGCAGCCTGCGAGCCAGAACCACGGCGCCCCGGTCAGCGCGCAACGTACAGCCAGCAGCAGGAACACCCCGGCGAGCAGATTGGGCAGCAGCGCGAGCGGGCTGATGCCGCGGCGGTGGCGCTGCCAGATCCACGTCACGGCCGCAAGCTCCACCGCGACCACCGTTAGGATCAGGTCGACCAGATGCGGGCTGTGAAACAGCTCATCCATCGCGCGAGCCGCTACGCCGCCCTCGCGAGCCCGGTGAGGTGCGCGATGTTCTTGAAGAAGATGCGCACATGCGACAGCGGCTTGGCGCGGACCAATTCCTTGTTCATGTACGCGTCCCAGGTCAGCTGCTGGACGTCCTTGTCACGGCAGATCGCGACGAAGCGCTCGCGGCGGGCATCGCTCGTGTACCAGTAGCGCTGCATCAGACCGAGGATGAAGAACACGGCGCCGTGCCTGCGCATGAAGGATTTGCGGGCCGTCGCCAGGGCGGCTGCATCGCCGGTCTTAAGGAACAAGGCAACGGCGTCGGCGGCCGCGCGGCCGCCAGCCATCGCGTAATAGATGCCTTCACCGGAGGCCGGGGCCACCACGCCCGACGCATCGCCGGCCAGCACGACGTCGCGGCCATTGTCCCAGCGCGACAGCGGCTTCAGCGGGATCGGCGCGCCTTCGCGGCGGATGGTGTCGAGATCGTCGAGCGCGGCAGCCTTGCGGAATTCGGCGACTGAGCCCCGCAGCGAAAAGCCTTTATGCGCGCTGCCGGTGCCGATGCTGGTGGTCGGTCCGTGCGGAAACACCCAGCTGTAGAAGTCCGGCGACAGCCGGCCGCGATAGACGACATCGCACCGCGCGGCATCGAACACCGGATGGCTGCGGTCCGGCGAGCGGATGATCTCATGATACGCGAACACGTAGCGCATCTCGCCGGCTTCGGGGATGCACTGGCGCGCCACGGCCGAGACCGCCCCGTCGGCGCCGATCACGGCGCGCGTCCGCACGCTGTCCTCGCGCACGCTGCCGTCGTCCATGCGCCGGACGTAGTGCACCACCGACCTGCCGTCGTCGTCGCGCGCGATATGGCTGAAGGTTCCGGTGCGGCGGATCGCGCCGCCTTCCGCCGCGCGTGCGCGCAGCCACTCGTCGTAATGCTCGCGATCGACCATGCCGACGAAGCCGCCGTCGATCGGCATGTCGACGTCCCGGTTGCTCGGCGACACCATGCGGGCGGACGAGATTCGGGCCACCAGCAGATGGTCGGGAATCTCGAACTCGGCGACCAGCCGCGGCGGGATGGCGCCGCCGCACGGCTTGATGCGGCCGGCTCGGTCGAGCAGCAGCACGTGATGGCCGTGACGGGCCAGATCATTCGCGGCCGTTGCGCCGGCCGGTCCGCCGCCGATGATCACCGCGTCGAAGGTCTCGGGGCTGGAGGAGGGGCTCATCGGTCAGGCTCCCTGGTTGGCCGGCTGTGGCTGAAGCGGCGACGTCTGCTCGCGCGGGCGCTTGATCCAGATCGCGAGCCAGGCGGAGAGAACGAACAAGGCGGCTTCGGCGGCGAACACCGCCGCGTAGGCCGAGGCGGTCGACGGCATAAGGTGACGCGCAGCGTCTGCCGCCGCGGTGCCGACGAAGCCGCCGATGCCGAACGAGATCGCCTGCGAGGCGCCCCACAGGCCCATGCGCGTGCCCTCGCGATTGTCGCGGCCTTCGCTGACCATGTTCATCATCGCGCCGATCGCGGCGATGGCGTAGACGCCGTTGGTGATGCCGAGCAGCAGCACGGACGCGCGTAGCGGCCAGGCCGGGCCGACGGTGGCGGCGGCGACCAGGCTGAGCAGCGCCAGCGCCGAGGCGAGGCAGCCGCCGATGATCCAGGGCTGCGGGCGCGTCCGCCAGTCGGCATGCAGGCTCGCCATCGCCGGCATCAGGATCATGCCGATCAGCGCGCCCATGTGCTGCACCGAGGAGAGCTGCGTGGTCTGGCCCGGCGTCATGCCGAACACGCTGCCGGCGAACGGCTCCAGGATGAGGTCCTGCGCGCTGTAGGCCAGCATCGAGACGAAGATGAAGATCGCGAACCGTCGCGCCTGCGGCTCCCGGCAGATCTCGCGGAAATCCTCCATGAAGCCGGAGCGATTCGCGGCGCCGGAGGTCGCGTGAGGAGACGCGTCGGGCTGCTCGATCCCCCAGACGCCCAGCAAGGTCAGCACCATGGCGATCGCCGACACCGTGCCGGACACCAGCATCAGCCGCTCGCCGGAGAACGGATCGAGCGCCTTGCCGGCGACCGCGGTCGTGATGATGAAGCCGGTGATCATCATGATCCAGGCGATCGAGGCGGCGGCGCTGCGCCGCGCCGGCGCGGTGCGCTTGGCGAGCAACACCAGCAGCGAGGTGCCGGCGGCGCCGACGCCGATGCCGATCATGATGAAGGCGATCACGGCGATCGCGAGCCCGAGAGCGAGATGCGTTGCCATCAGCGCGGTGGCGGCGGCGGCCAGCAGGCCGCCGGCGGCGAGCACGGCCATGCCGCCGACGATCCAGGCGAAACGACGCCCGCCGACGTCGGAGCCATGACCGAGCCAGGGCCTGAGCACCTGCATCGCGTAATGGATCGCGACCAGGAGGCCGGGGATCATGGCCGGCAGAGCGAGCTCGATCACCATCACGCGGTTCAAGGTCGAGGTAGTCAGCACCACGACCGCGCCAAGCGCGGTCTGCACCAGGCCCAGCCTGACGATGCCGAACCAGGACAGAGGAGCGGGCGCAGCGTTGCTCATGCCGGCAACCCCGCCAGCGCGAAGGCCGTGACCAGCATGCCCAGCACGTAGAGCAGCACGCCGGTCCCGTTGTACCAGGGCGCGAGCTCGCGCGGATTCGTCATCAAGCGCCGCATCAGCACCAGCTGGGCCGCGATCAGCGCTGCGACGATCGTGGCATGGGCCGGTCGGCTCCAGACGATAAGCAGCACGAGCACCGCGACCTGCGCCAGCGCCATCGTGATGCAGGCGAGGCGCGCGGCGCGCTCGGGCCCGAGCAGCACCGGCAGCGAATTGACGCCGCTGACGCGATCGCCATTGATCGACTTGAAGTCGTTCAGGGTCATGATGCCGTGCGCGCCGGCGCTATACAGCAGGGCGATCGAGAGCACCGGCCAGGACGGCGCCTGCGCGCTCATGATCGCCGCCGCGGTGATCCAGGGCAGTCCTTCATAGCAGAGGCCGACGGCGCTGTTGCCCCACCAGCCGTTCTGCTTCAACCGGATCGGCGGCGCGCTGTAGGCCCAGGCGAGCGCAAGGCCGAGCGCCGCCGCGGCAAAGCCCCAGGTGCCGAGCAGGGTGGCGACGCCAAGCGACAGCACCGTCCAGATCAGCGCGATATGGAGACCCCAGCGTCCGGGAATGCGGCCCGACGGGATCGGGCGGTCCGGTTCGTTGAGCGCATCGACATGGCGGTCGAACCAGTCGTTGACGGCCTGGCTGGTGGCGCACACCATCGGCCCGGCGAGCACGAGGCCCGCGATCACGATCGGCCAGCGCGACGCCAGCGGCGCGCCTGACGACACCACACCGCAGCCGAACGCCCAGATCGGCGGAAACCACGTGATCGGCTTCAACAGCTCGAGAACGGCCGAGGGCTGAAGCCTTGATGGAATCCCTGGAGCGAGCGGGACGGGCGCGATCTCGGTCATTGCAACTGTTCCACCTATTCCAACTGACTGTCTTCTTCGCTCGGCTCGGCAAGGCCATAGCGCCGCAGCTTGACGTAGAGGCTCTGTCGGCTGAGGCCGAGCATCTCGGCAGCGGTCGCGCGGTTGTCGCCGGTCAGCTTGAGCGCGGTCTCGATGCACATCCGCTCGATCACGTCGGTGGTCTCGCGCACCAGCTCCTTGAGCGGCACGCGGCCGATCAGCTCGGCGAGCTGCTCACGGGAGCGTGGAATATAGCCGTGGTCGCCGCCGTCGCTGGAGATGCGCGGGCCGACATTGCGGATGGTGAAGCCGAGCCTGGCCTGGCCGGGCGCCCCGACCGTGCTGGCGGAGATCTCGACGTCGACCGGCGAGCCGTGCTCGCCGCGGACGACGCTGGAGAACAGCTTCACGCTGCCATGCTGGCGCAGATTGGTCAGCATGACCGAGAAATCGATCGCCGACTTGCCGATCCAGCGGTCGATCGTCTCGCCCAGGATCTGGTGCATGTTCTCGATCTGCGCGAGCTGCAGGAAGGTGGCGTTGGCGTGCAGCAGGCGGCCGTCCATGTCGGTGATGACGAATCCGTCGGGGGCCGATTCGACGAACTGCACGAGCTGGGTGTTGACGTCGGAGCTCTTCGGGAGTGCAGGCTGCGTGGCCAGCGGCGAGAACCGCAGCAGGAACAGCGACGCGTTGTCCTGCCGGAAGAAGGTGCCGTCGAGCAGATAGTCGCGGCCGCCGTCGAGCCGGATCCTGGCGCGTTCGATCTTGCCCTGCGAGCGGATCGCCAGCGACAGGGATTGCGACATCGCCGTGTCGTCGAGCAGCAGCGCATCGGGAAACAGCTTGCCGATCAGATTGGCGGCGCCGTGATCGAGCAGGGCGGCCGCGGCCGGGTTGGCCTCGACGATGCGATGGCTCACCGCATCGACGATCAGCACCGGCTCCGACGTGATCTGGAACAGGATCCGGTAGCGCGATTCGGCGTTGCGCATGCGCGAGTAATCGCGCTCGATGGCGACTTGCGCCTCGATCAGCTTCTGCTGGAGCGCGGCGGTGGCGCGCACGTCGCGGCCGACCGCGATGAAGCGCGCCGCGCCCTTGATCGCCACCACCGCGAACAGGATCGGGATGTCAGGCCCGCGCGCGGCCGGATAACGCACCTCGCGCCAGCGCGACACCTTGCGCTGGGAGGCCTCCGTGAGCAGCAGCTCTGGCTTTGTCTGGCTTTCCTCGGACACTGTTGCTTGCCAGGATCGGCCGATCCACGCGTCTGTGTTTCTCAGTTCAAGCGGCAGGCCGGCTTGTTGAAAAGCCAGGTCCTGAATGTTGCCGTCGGCGTCGAGCGCGAGCGCAATGTCGGACGCTGCGGCGACCAGCATGCCCGCAACATCCGCATTGAGGTCGCCAAGCGACTCTTTCGGAGCTCTGAACGCCCTCACCAACGCCGTTGTCCTCCCAGTCAAGGAGCCTTCGCGCGGCAAGTCTCGTTCCAGCATTCATCTTCACTGCACCCTCAGCTATCGCCGTTCGGTCAGAAGACTGACGACGTGCCGGGCTTGCGAAGCCTCTCTGCTCGGATCGGAGACGACACCGTCGCCACCGACCAGGAGAACGAGTTCAGGCCGTTCAATAAAAGCAGGACCGCAGACCAGCACGCCGACGTCCTGGTTGGAGGACTCGCGCCGGACCATCCTTATGTTTGAGGCGAGATCGTCAAGCTTCCTGTCGCTGGTGGCGAAGAACTCGACGACATTGAACCACTGCGAGCGAAGCGTCTCGACGAAGCCGCGATCGGCCGTGTCGGGCTCGATCCAGGTGTCGAAGCCGTCGCGACGGAAGAACTCGCCCGCCAGCACGAGACCGAACATCATGTGGCCCAGCTCGCGCCTGTCGCCCGGCGCCGTGGTCAGCAGCACGCGCAGTCCTGCGGGCGCGACCGCGAGCTCGGCGCAGAAGGCCGGGCTGAAATGCCGCAGCAGCTGCTGCAGCCGCCACAGCGCGAGCGTGACGTCGGCGAAGTCGCGCTCGTCGTCCGCCCACAGATGGCGCAGATGGTTCGCGGTGGGGACCAGGAGATCGAGATAGATGCGCTCCAGGGTCTCGCCGTGATCGCGATGCGCCTGGATGCAGGCCACCGCGCCAACATCGTCCGCGTCCAGCACGAGCTCGGCGAAATCAGCCGCCTCCTGCGCCGACGCTGTGATGATCGCCGGGACGCGTTCCAGCGCGGAGGCATGGGCCATCACGAGCCGCGGAATGATCTCGGCTTCGATCGCGTCGTTGAGTTGGGGATGGCGTGTGGTGCGCAGCGGCGCGACGATGCGCGGCGATGCCGGCGAATGAAAACCGGGCTGCCCACGCTTCGTCCGAAAGCGGGCTCGCGGAAATCGGGCTGTCTCATTGAGCTCGGTCATAAGCGCCTCCCCTCCATATGAGCGCACGTCACTCGCTGCGTCAATATTATTTGACGTCAATTTTGATTGACACTCTTCCTGCCCAGGTCTAGCGTTTCCCCATCGGGCTCGCACTCGGGGATTTGCGATGCGCCACCTGCGAACTGCACAACGTGACGTTGATCAGACCGAGTGCGGTGCACCACCAATCCCCCTGTGGTTGTCGTCATCGCATCACTGGGCACCGATGTTGTCAAATCATCTTTACACATCGTGTGATGCGCAGTTCACATCCGCCACTGATCCGTCGCTCTGGAGCCAGCTCTGCTTCACGCCTGACCCGGCGTCGCGTGCAAAGCGGCAAGCGCTTTACACGGCTGAGGAAAAGCGCCGGCGCGACGCCACGCCATGGACTCTGGTGCAGGGCATTCTGGCGCCGCTGCAATTTCTCGTCTTCCTGATCAGCCTCGGCCTCGTGGCGCGCTATCTCGCGACCGGCGAGGGGCTGTGGCTCGCGACCGCCTCCGTCGTTCTCAAGACGGCGCTGCTCTACACCATCATGATCACCGGCTCGATCTGGGAGCGGGTCGTGTTCGGACGTTATCTGTTCGCACCGGCCTTCTTCTGGGAGGACGTGTTCTCGATGCTGGTGATCGCGCTGCATACGGCCTATCTGGCTGCGATCATCGGCCATGTCGGCAGCGCCCGGCAGCAGATGCTGCTCGTGCTCGCCGCCTACGCAGCCTATGCGATCAACGCCGCGCAATTCCTGCTCAAGCTGCGCGCGGCGCGGCTGCAGGACGAGGCGATGGCGGCGACGTCCCGTGCGGAGCGCGCGTCATGAATGCTCATGCACAAGCCTGTGCCGTGAAACCACCTGCTTCGCCGGACGGCGTGCTGCGTGAGCGCGGCCAGCGCGAGGTGTTCTGCGGCCTGACCGGCATCGTCTGGCTGCACAGAAAGATTCAGGACGCGTTCTTCCTCGTCGTCGGCTCGCGCACCTGCGCGCATCTGATCCAGTCGGCCGCCGGCGTGATGATCTTCGCGGAGCCGCGCTTCGCCACCGCGATCATGGAGGAGCGCGATCTCGCCGGGCTCGTCGACGCCAATGACGAGCTCGACCGCATCGTCGGTCAACTGCTGGCGCGCCGTCCCGAGATCAAGCTGTTGTTCCTGGTCGGCTCCTGCCCGTCGGAAGTGATCAAGCTCGACCTGTCACGCGCGGCGCTGCGGCTGTCGCAGCGCTTTTCGCCTGATGTGCGCGTGCTCAACTACTCCGGCAGCGGCATCGAGACGACGTTCACTCAGGGCGAGGATGCCTGCCTCGCGTCGCTCGTGCCGGTACTCCCCACCGCCGATCGCGGCGCGCGACCGTCGCTGCTCGTGGTCGGCGCGCTCGCCGATGTCGTCGAGGATCAGTTCAGGCGGACTTTTGCGGCGCTCGGCATCGATCAGGTTGCGTTCCTGCCGCCGCGGCGCTCGTCGGAGCTGCCGGCGATCGGCCCGCAAACGCGGGTGCTGCTGGCGCAACCCTTCCTCGGCGACACCGCACGCGCATTGGAGGAACGTGGCTGCCGCAGGATTGCGGCGCCATTCCCGCTCGGCGGCGAAGGCACGGCGCTGTGGCTCGCAGCCGCGGCCGACGCCTTCGGCGTGTCGCGCGCCCATGTCGAGCGGACCATCGCGCCGCTGAAGGCGCGGGCCGAGCGCGCGCTGGCGCGCTACCGCGCGCAGCTCGCCGGCAAGCGCGTCTTCCTGTTTCCGGATTCGCAGATCGAGATCCCGCTGGCGCGTTTCCTGGCGCGCGAGATCGGCATGGAGCTGATCGAGGTCGGCACGCCCTATCTGCACCGCGAGCATCTCGACTCCGAGCTGGCGCTGCTGCCTGATGGCACGCAGCTCAGCGAGGGCCAGGATGTCGAGCGCCAGCTCGATCGTTGCCGCGCCGCGCGGCCGGATCTCGTCGTCTGCGGGCTCGGCCTCGCCAATCCGCTGGAGGCCGAGGGTCTCACCACCAAATGGTCGATCGAGCTGATCTTCACGCCGATTCAGGGGTTCGAGCAGGCCGGCGATCTCGCCGAGCTGTTCGCGCGGCCCTTGCTGCGGCAAACCAGACTGGCGGTGTGAGATGCAGCTGTCGGTCTGGACCTATGAAGGACCGCCGCACATCGGAGCGATGCGCATTGCGACCGCGATGCGCGACGTGCACTACGTGCTGCATGCGCCGCAGGGCGACACCTACGCCGATCTCCTGTTCACGATGATCGAGCGGCGCGACCGCCGGCCGCCGGTCACCTACACCACGTTCCAGGCGCGCGATCTCGGCGGCGACACCGCGGATCTCCTGCAGAGCGCGGCACGCGCGGCCTATGAGCGTTTCCAGCCGGCCGCGATGCTGGTCGGCGCGTCCTGCACGGCCGAGCTGATTCAGGACGATCCCGGCGGTCTTGCGCTGGCGTTGAAGCTTCCGATTCCGGTGATCCCGCTCGAGCTGCCGGCCTATCAGCGCAAGGAGAATTGGGGCGCTTCGGAAACGTTCTACCGGATTGTACGGGCGTTGGCTGCGTCTTCCGCTGATGGCTCCCCCCGCCGTGAAAGGAAGACAGGCGCCCGTCCAGTCTGCAACCTGCTTGGTCCGACGGCTCTCGGCTTCCGTCATCGCGACGACCTCGCGGAAGTGACCAGGCAGGTTGTGGAGCTCGGCATCGAGATCAACGTGGTCGCGCCGTGGAACGCGACGCCGGCCGATCTCGCTCGCCTTCCTCAAGCCGATTTCAACATCGTGCTCTATCCCGAGATCGCGCTGACGACGGCGCAATGGCTCCATCGCCAGTTCGGCCAGCCTTTCACGCGCACGATCCCGATCGGCGTCGGCGCGACGCGGGACTTCATTGCGGAGGTCGCAGGCCTCGCCGGCGTCGATGCGGCTCCGGTTCTGGCGCGCAACGAGAGCCGGCTGCCGTGGTATTCGCGCTCGGTCGATTCGACCTATCTCACCGGCAAGCGCGTCTTCATCTTCGGCGATGCCACCCACGCAGTGGCCGCGGCGCGCGTCGCCACGCAGGAGCTCGGCTTCGAGGTCGTCGGCCTCGGCACCTATGCCCGCGAATTCGCTCGCGAGATCCGCGAAGCCGCCGCGCTCTATGCCGTCGAGCCTGTCATCACCGACGATTATCTCGAAGTCGAGGCCCGCGTCAGCGAGCTGCGTCCCGAGCTCGTGCTCGGCACGCAGATGGAGCGCCACATCGCCAAGCGGCTCGGCATTCCCTGCGCCGTGATCTCGGCGCCGTGCCACGTGCAGGATTTCCCGGCGCGCTACTCGCCGCAGATGGGCTTCGAAGGCGCCAACGTGCTGTTCGACACCTGGGTGCATCCGCTGATGATGGGTCTGGAGGAGCATCTGCTCGGCATGTTCCGCGAGGATCACGAATTCGCCGATCACGCGCCGTCGCATCTCGGTGCCGCGCCGGCGGCTCCGCCACAGCAGCCGCACCTGCGAGTCGTTGAAACCGTCGCATCCGTTGAACTCGCCTGGGCCTCCGACGCCGAGCGCGAGCTGACCAAGATTCCCTTCTTCGTGCGCGGCAAGGCGCGCCGCAACACCGAACGGTTCGCGCGCGAGCGCAACGTCAACCTGATCACGCTCGAGACCTTGTACGATGCCAAAGCGCATTTCGGTCGCTGACGTCACACCCATCCGGGTGGTGATCGTGACGATGGACAGCCATCTCGCCTCGGCTGCCGTGCGTGCACGCACGACATTGCAGGCAGAGCTGCCCGGTCTCGATCTCAAGGTTCACGCGGCCGACGAGTGGGGCTGCAATCCGAACGCGCTCGCGCACTGCCTCGACGACATCGCCACCGGCGACATCGTGGTCGCCACCATGCTGTTCATGGAGGACCACATCCAGCCGGTGCTGCCCGCGCTGGCGGCGCGCCGCGACCACTGCGACGCCATGATCGGCTGCCTGTCGGCCGGCGAGGTCGTGCGCCTGACCCGTCTCGGCAAGCTGACGATGTCGGGCTCGGCCACCGGCGTGCTCGGCCTCTTGAAGCGGCTGCGCGGCAGCAACCGCTCAGGCTCTTCCAGCGGCCAGGGCCAGATGAAGATGCTGCAGCGGATGCCGCGGCTGCTGCGCTACATCCCTGGCACCGCGCAGGACCTGCGCGCCTACTTCCTGACGCTGCAATATTGGCTCGCCGGCTCCGAGCAGAATTTTGCGAACATGGTGCGCTTCCTGGTCGGCCGCTACGCCGACGGGCCGCGCGCCTCGCTGCGCGGCAGGCTGAATGCCGCCGAGCCGGTGACCTATCCGGATGTCGGTCTCTACCACCCGCGTCTGCCGCAGCGGATCGTGGAACGCGCCGACGAGCTGCCCACCACATCGAAGGCGGTCGGCCGCGTCGGCGTGATCCTGATGCGCTCCTATCTGCTCGCCGCCAACACCGGGCATTATGATGGTGTGATCGCGGCGCTGGAGGCGCGCGGGCTCGCCGTGGTGCCGGTGTTCGCCAGCGGGCTCGACTCGCGCCCCGCCATCGCGCGTTACTTCCAGAAGGACGGTGTCGCCACGGTCGACGCGGTGATCTCGCTCACCGGCTTCTCGCTGGTCGGCGGTCCCGCCTATAATGACGCGCGTGCGGCCGAGCAGGTCATGGCCGGGCTCAATGTGCCCTTGATCGCGGCGCATCCGCTGGAGTTCCAGACCGTCGAGCAGTGGCACGACGACGCGCGCGGTCTGACGCCGGTCGAAGCCACCATGATGGTCGCGATCCCCGAGCTCGACGGCGCCGTCGGCCCGACCGTGTTCGGCGGCCGGTCGGCGATGGCCGATGCCGGCCGTGACATGGCCTCACTGCCGGAGCGTGCGACGCAACTCGCCGCGCGGGTCGCGAGGCTCGTCGAGCTGCGCCGCTCGGCGCGCGCCGAGCGGAAGCTCGGCGTGGTGTTGTTCAACTTCCCGCCGAACGGCGGCAGCGCCGGCACCGCGGCCTATCTCTCGGTGTTCGAGTCGCTGCACAATGTGATGACATCGCTGCGTGCGGCAGGCTACACGATCGACGTCCCAGATACTGTGGACGCGCTGCGCAACCGTGTGCTCAAAGGCAATGCCGAGCGCTTCGGCACCGTCGCAAATGTCGCGGCGCGCATTCCGGTCGATCAGCATGTCCGGCGCGAACGTCATCTGGCCGAGATCGAGAAGCAGTGGGGCCCGGCGCCCGGCCGTCATCAGACCGATGGCGCGAGCCTCCTGGTGCTCGGCGAGCAGTTTGGCAATCTGTTCGTCGGCCTGCAGCCCGCCTTCGGCTACGAAGGCGATCCGATGCGGTTGCTGTTCGAGCGCAGCTTCGCGCCGACGCATGCGTTCGCAGCGTTCTATCGCTGGCTGCGCGAGGACTTCCGCGCGCATGCCGTGCTGCATTTCGGCACCCATGGCGCGCTCGAATTCATGCCGGGCAAGCAGGCCGGGCTGTCCGCAGAATGCTGGCCGGAGCGGCTGATCGGCGACCTGCCGAACTTCTACATCTACGCGTCCAACAATCCGTCCGAGGGCGCGCTCGCCAAGCGCCGGGGCGGCGCGACCCTGATCAGCTATCTCACGCCCTCGATCACCAGCGCCGGCCTCTACAAGGGTCTCGCCGACCTGAAGTCCTCGCTCGATGCCTGGCGCAATCTGTCGCCTGACGCCACTGATCAATTGAGGGAGGACAGTGCGGCGCTGATCCAGGCGCAGGCGGCGACCGTCGATCTCGCCGCCGCGGAGCCGGCCTGGGGCGATGAGCGCAACGCCAGGATCACCGCGCTGTCGGCCAGCGTGCTGGAGCTGGAATATTCGCTGATCCCGCACGGCCTGCACGTCGTCGGCTCGCCGCCGCCGGCGGAGCAGCGCGCCGAGCTGCTCGATCTCGCAGGGATCACCGACACAGCCAAGCGTACCGAACTCGACCGCTTGCTGGCGACTGACAACGAGACGCCCGCGATCGTGCATGCGCTCGACGGCGGCTACATCCGCCCGGTGCCGGGCGGCGATCTCTTGCGCAACACCGACGTGCTGCCCACGGGGCGCAATCTCCACGGCTTCGATCCGTTCCGCATTCCCAGCGTCTTCGCGCTCAAGGATGCCGAGCGCCAGGTGGCGCGGCTGCTCGCCCGCCATGCCGGCGAGGGTCATAAGCTGCCGGAGACGATCGCGCTGGTGCTGTGGGGCACCGACAATCTCAAGACCGAGGGCGGGCCGATCGCGCAGGCGCTGTGGCTGATGGGCGCCGAGCCGCGCCACGACAGCTATGGCCGCCTCTGCGGCGCGAAGCTGATCCCGCTGGAGCAGCTCGGCCGTCCGCGCATCGATGTCGTGATCACACTGTCCGGCATCTTCCGCGATTTGATGCCGCTGCAGACCAAGCTGCTGGCCGAAGCCGCGCTGCTCGCGGCATCGGCGGATGAGTCGGCCGAATTCAATTACGTGCGCAAGCATGCGCTGGCGTTCCAGGCCGCGCATGGCGGCGAGATCGCCGATGCCGCGCTGCGTGTGTTCGGCAATGCCGAGGGCGCCTATGGCGCCAACGTCAACCATCTGATCGATTGCGGCGCCTGGACCGATGAGGACGAGCTTGCCGACGTCTATACACGCCGAAAAGGATTTGCCTACGGCACCGACGGCCGTCCCGTCAGGAGGGATGCGCTGCTCGGCCATGTTCTGGCCGGCGTCGACGCCGCCTATCAGAACGTCGACTCGGTCGAGCTCGGCGTCACCACCATCGATCACTATTTCGATACGCTCGGCGGCATCAGCCGCGCGGTGAAGCGCGCCAAGGGCGAGGCCGCGCCGGTCTATATCGGCGACCAGACCCGCGGCGAAGGCACGGTGCGCACGCTGTCGGAGCAGGTCGCGCTGGAGACCCGCACCCGCACGCTCAATCCGAAATGGTACGAGGCGCTGCTCGCTCACGGCTATGAGGGCGTGCGCCAGATCGAGTCGCACGTGACCAACACGGTCGGCTGGTCGGCCACCACGGGCCAGGTCGCGCCGTGGGTCTATCAGCAGATCACGACGACCTTCGTGCTCGACCCCGCGATGCGCGAGCGGCTTGCCTCGCTCAATCCGGCCGCGTCGGCGAAGATCGCCAATCGCCTGATCGAGGCGCATGAGCGCAATTACTGGACCCCGGACCCCGACATGCTCGACGTGCTGCGCAAGGCCGGGGAAGAGCTCGAAGATCGCCTCGAAGGCGTGGGAGTGGCTGCATGAACGTGACCTTGAGACCTCCGCTGACGACGGCGCCGCGCCGACCTGACGGGGCCGGAAGCGTCCAGGTGCAACTCGACCCGAACGTGGTCATTGACACCGCGAAGGTGTTCTCGGTGTACGGCAAAGGCGGCATCGGCAAGAGTACGACATCGTCGAACCTCTCGGTCGCGCTGTCCAAGCTCGGCAAGCGCGTGCTGCAGATCGGTTGCGATCCGAAGCACGACTCGACCTTCACCCTGACCAAGCGGCTGGTGCCGACGGTCATCGACATCCTCGAGCAGGTCAACTTCCACGCCGAGGAGCTGCGCCCCGAGGACTTCGTCTACCAGGGCTACAATGGCGTGATGTGCGTCGAGGCCGGCGGGCCGCCGGCCGGCACCGGCTGCGGCGGCTATGTCGTCGGCCAGACCGTGAAGCTGCTCAAGGAGCATCATCTGCTCGAAGACACCGACGTGGTGATCTTCGACGTGCTCGGCGACGTCGTCTGCGGCGGCTTCGCCTCCCCGTTGCAGCATGCCGATCGCGCGCTGATCGTCGCCGCCAACGATTTCGACTCGATCTTCGCCATGAACCGAATCGTCGCCGCGATCCAGGCCAAGTCGCGCAACTATCCGGTGCGGCTCGGCGGCGTGATCGCCAACCGCAGTGCCGCGACCGACCAGATCGACAAGTTCAACGAGCGCATCGGCATGAAGATGCTGGCGCACTTCCCGGACCTCGACGTCATCCGGAAGAGCCGGCTGAAGAAGTGCACCTTGTTCGAGATGGAGCCGTCGCCGGACGTCGAGCGCGCCCAGAACGAATATCTGCGCCTCGCCGCCTCGCTGCTGGCCGGCGTCGAGCCGATCCAGGCCTTGCCGCTCAAGGACCGCGACATCTTCGATCTCCTGGGCTTCGATTGAGGCTGGCACATGACGACAGCGCAATATCTTGCCCGCCGCAGTGAAGTGGAGACCTATTTTGACCGCACCGCGGTCGCCGCCTGGACGCGGCTGACCTCGGATGCGCCGGTGGGCCGCATTCGCGCCACGGTGCGTGCCGGCCGTGACGAGATGCGGCGGACGCTGCTGTCGTGGCTGCCGCTCGATCTGCGCGGCGCGCGGATCCTGGATGCCGGCTGCGGCACCGGCAGCTTTTCCATCGAAGCCGCGCGGCGCGGGGCCGAGGTGGTCGCGGTCGATATCTCGCCGACCCTGATCGAGATCGCCCAGCGCCGGCTGCCGGACGACATCAGCCGCAGCGCCATCCACTTCGTCGCCGGCGACATGCTGGATCCCAAGCATGGCGGTTTCAACTTCGTGGTGGCGATGGATTCTTTCATCCACTACCGCGCCGAGGACGCCGTGCGCATCGTCGCGGGCCTCGCCGCGCGCACCTCCGAATCGATCCTGATGACCTACGCGCCGCGCACGCCGTTGCTGGCCGTCATGCATGCGGTGGGCGGCGTGTTTCCGCGCGGCAATCGCGCGCCGGCGATCGAGCCCGTGACGGAACAGAAGTTGTATCGGCTGATCGCCGACCATCACGATCTCGCCGACTGGCGCTGCGCGCGCAGCAGCCGCATCGCCAACGGTTTCTACATCTCGCAAGCGCTGGAGCTTCGCCCGTCATGAGCGCGCGCGCACCATCGGTCCTGCAACTGTGGACGCGGCTGTCGTCGCGTTATCTGCCGTTTGCGGATGCCGCCTCGACCGAGCTGCCGCTGTCGCGCCTGATGCGGCTGTCGCTGTTCCAGGTCTCGATCGGCATATCGGTGGTGCTGCTCAACGGTACGCTCAACCGCGTCATGATCGTCGAGCTCGGCGTTCCCTCATGGCTCGTCGCCACCATGGTGGCGTTGCCGCTGGTGTTCGCGCCGCTGCGGGTGCTGATCGGCTTCAAGTCCGACCATCACCGCTCGGTGCTGGGTTGGCGCCGCGTGCCCTATATCTGGATGGGCACGCTCCTGCAGTTCGGCGGCCTCGCGATCATGCCGTTCGCGCTGCTCCTGCTGTCCGCGGCCGACGCGCCGGGCCAGGTCATCGCCGGTCGCGTTGGCGCCGCGCTTGCTTTCCTGCTGGTCGGCGCCGGGCTTCACACCACGCAGACCGCCGGCCTGTCGCTTGCCACAGACATTGCGCCTGAGCAGTCGCGTCCTCGCGTGGTCGCCTTCCTCTACGTGATGCTGATGTTCGGCATGATGGCGAGCGCGCTGACCTTCGGCGGGCTGCTCGCCGAGTTCAGCGAGATGCGGCTGATCCAGGTCATCCAGGGCGCGGCGCTGACCGAGATGGTGCTCAACATCATCGCGCTGTGGAAGCAGGAGGCGCGCGATCCCTCGCGCACGTCGGCTGCACGTGAGCGGCCGCGCTTCGGCGATTCCTGGCGGCAGTTCCGCGAGGCCGGCGGCTCGATGCGGGTGCTGGTCGCGGTCGGGCTCGGCACGGCCGGCTTCACGATGCAGGACATCCTGCTCGAGCCGTATGGCGCGGAGATCCTTCACCTCACGGTCGGCGAAACCACGGCGCTGACCGCATTGTTCGCAGCCGGCACGCTCGCAGGCTTCGGCCTGTCGGCGCGCCAGCTGGGCAAGGGCTCCGATCCCTATCGGATCGCGGCGCTCGGCGGACTCGTCGGGCTGTTCGCGTTCTCCGCGGTCATCTTCTCGGCGCCGCTCGCCTCGCCCCTGCTGTTCCGGATCGGCACGACGCTGATCGGATTCGGCGGCGGCCTGTTCGCGGTCGGCACGCTGACGGCGGCGATGGCGCTGGTGCAGAACGGTGAGAGCGGGCTCGCGCTCGGCGCCTGGGGCGCAGTGCAGGCGACGTCAGCGGGTGTAGCCATCGCCGGCGGTGGCGCCATTCGCGATGTGATGTCGCAGCTGGCATTGAATGGAAGCCTCGGCGTCGCGCTCGCCGGGCCGGCGACCGGCTACAGTATCGTCTACCACGTCGAGATCGCGCTGCTGTTCGTCACCCTTGCGGTGATCGGGCCGCTGGTGCGGCGGCGGGCGGCGGAGCCACAGCAGCTTCAATTCGGAATCGTTGAATTTCCAGGTTAGCCCAGTCGGGGAGGAAGCCATGACGTCTTTCACGAGCTACATCGATGTCGCCCAGGTGGTGCTTTACGGGTTCTGGGTGTTCTTCGCAGGCCTGATCTTCTACCTGCGCACCGAGGACAAGCGCGAAGGCTATCCGCTGCAGTTCGAAGGCCGGATCGGCCGGCAGACGGCGTCGAGCGGTCACGGCTTCCCGACGCCGCCGTCACCCAAGACCTATCATATGCATGGCGGGCGCACCGCCACTCTGCCGAACTGGGACAACGACCGCGCCGATGCGCCGGTCACGCCGATGTATCCCTGGCCCGGCACGCCCTATCTGCCGACCGGCAATCCGATGCTCGACGGCGTCGGCCCGGGCTCCTTCGCCGCGCGCAAGGACGAGCCGGAGCTGACCATGGACAACATCCCGGCGATCGTGCCGCTGCGCGTCGACGGCAGCATCTTCATCGCCTCGGAGGACCCGGATCCGCGCGGCATGCCGGTGATCGGCTGCGACGGCAGGCTCGGCGGCAAGGTCCGCGAGGTCTGGGTCGACCGCGCCGAGATGCTGATCCGCTATCTCGAAGTCGAGGTCGAGGGCATCGTCGGACGGCACGTGCTGCTGCCGATGACCATGGCCATCGTCGACAAGTCGCGCAAGGCGGTGCTGGTCGACGCCATTCTCGGCTCGCAATTCGCCAGCGTGCCCGGTCTCGCCAGCCCCGATCAGGTCACCAAGCTCGAGGAGGACAAGATCGTCGGCTACTATGGCGGCGGCCATCTCTATGCGACCCCTGCACGCCAGGAGCCGCTGCTGTGAGCACCCGTCGGGACCAGGATCAGCTGATGCTGCCGGCAGGCGAGCGCCTGTTGTGGCAGGGACAGCCCACGGTGAAGGCGCTGCTGCTGCGCGTCTTCCACCTGCGCCTGGTGCTCGCCTACTTCGCCGCGCTGTTCGGCGCGCGCGTGGTAACGGGCACGCTGGATCACCAGCCGCTCGCAACTTCGCTCGCCAGTGCGTCGTCGCTGGCGATGCCGGTGGCGATCGCTACGCTGCTGCTCATCGGGCTCGCGGTGCTCTACAGCCGTACCACGCGCTACACCATCACCTCCAAGCGCGTGCTGCTGCAGTTCGGTGCCGTGCTGCCGATGACCTTGAACGTGCCGTTCAAGCAGGTCTCGCGCGCCGACGTGAAGCTGTTCTCCGACGGCTCCGGCGATCTGCCGCTCGGCGTCACCGCCCAGCAGCGGCTGTCCTATCTGCTGCTGTGGCCGCATGCGCGTCCGTGGCGGCTGAACGAGGTCGAGCCGATGCTGCGCGGCGTGCCTGATGCCCGCGAGGCGGCCGAGATCCTTGCAAAGGCGCTGGTCGCGGCCTCGGACGGCGCGGTCGCGGCGCAGCCGATCGCCGCGGGCAACGGACAGCCGCAAGGCGCGTCGCCTGCGGGTGCGGTCGCCAGCGCGGCGTGATCAGGAGGATGTCATGAGCCAAGCCGAGAGCCATGTCGATGTTCACGCCGAACCTGAGATCGTCATTCCGAAGGGTGCGCTGCGCGCGGCCTTCGCACTGGTTGCCTTCACCCTGGTTGCGGCCGGCGTCGGCCGCTGGACGGGTGTAGGCACTGTCCACATCGATCACGCTGTTGCCGTGCAAACGGTGGCGCTGCGGTTCGAGGACCGTCCCGATGGCGGCATCTCCGTCGTGTCGCCCGACAGCGGCAAGGTGGTCGGAGTCGTCGAGGCCGGCGGCGACGGCTTCCTGCGCACGGTGCTGCGCAGCATGGCGTTCGACCGCCAACGTCACGCGATCGGCTCGGGGCCGGCCTTCACGATCAACCGCTGGTCCGATGGACGCATGAGCCTGGACGATCCGGCGACCGGACGGCGCGTCGATCTCGGGTCGTTCGGCAACGACAACAAGCGCCGGTTCACGGAGCTGATGACGATGGGAGAAACGCGATGAGAGGATTATGGGCCAACGAGCCGCGCCGCTTCGAGATCGGCTGCAGCATCGAGGTCGAGCAGACCTCGGAAACGCTGCACGCGCATGTCACTCTGGACCGCGATGTCGGCATCCGCCCGGGTGACGAGGTCGTCATTCATGGCGAGCCGATCACGGTCAAGTTCGGCGAGCAGCTCAACTTGCGGCGCACCGCTACCGTGGTTCGGGCCGGTCCCTTGAAGCGCGCGATGATGCATGTCGCGGGCTATCTCGAGCTCACGGAACTGTACGACGTCAGCTTTTCGGACGGGAGGGTCAGATGATCGCAATGGAAGGCGGATCCGGCAATATCTCCACCAAGATGGCGCTGGAGGACACGATCCTTACGCCACGCTTCTACACCACCGATTTCGCGGCGATGGACCGGCTCAATGTCGACCTAGTGCGCCGCGAATGGGATGCTGTCATGGCCGAGCTGCGCGCCGACCACAACCGCAAGCACTTCGTGCGCACGGCGGAATTCGACAAGGATCTCAACGATCTTCCGGAGGCGCTTCGCGCCGAGTTCAAGGACTTCCTGGTGTCGTCGCTGACCGCCGAGTTCTCCGGCTGCGTGCTGTATGCCGAGATCAAGAAGCGGATCACCAATCCCGACATCCGTGAGCTGTTCCAGTTCATGAGCCGCGACGAGGCCCGCCACGCCGGCTTCATCAACGAAATCCTCAAGGATCACGGCATCGGCGTCGATCTGAGCTTCCTCACCAAGACCAAGAAGTACACCTACTTCAGGCCGAAGTTCATCTTCTACGCGACCTATCTGTCGGAGAAGATCGGCTATGCCCGCTACATCACCATCTATCGGCAGATGGAGCGGCACCCGGAGCGCCAGTTCCACCCGATCTTCAAGTGGTTCGAGCGCTGGTGCAACGACGAGTTCCGCCACGGCGAGGCGTTCGCGCTGCTGATGCGCGCCGATCCGAAGCTGCTGAGCGGCCTCAACAAGCTCTGGATCAAGTTCTTCCTGCTCGCGGTGTTCGCCACCATGCATGTCCGCGACCACATGCGCCCCGCCTTCTACGAGGCGTTGGGCATGCCGGTGGACGAGTACGACATGCGGGTGTTCCGCATCACCTCGGAGATCTCGCGCCAGGTCTTCCCGGTGATGCTCGACATCGACAATCCGCGCTTCTGGGACGGCCTGAAGCGGCTGCGCGAGATATCGGAGGCGATTGCGGATGCCAAGGCGCAGGGCGGCATCATGGGCACGCTCAAGCGCGCCGTGCTGCCGCTCAAGGCGGCGCTGACCTTCGGCCGGCTCTACATGCTGCCGGCCAAGAGCAACGCGCTGCCACGGGAGATCAGGCTGCAACCCGCCTGGTGACAAGGAGCCGGCCATGGGCGCGACCGCGATTGCCATTCCCTATGTCGTGTTCGTCTGGTGGTTCTCGACCGGCGCCGTGCTGGCGTTGGTCGGGCTCGCCGCCCGCCATCCGGCCGCGTTCAAATGGGGCACGGCCGCGGCGTTCGTCGCGGCCCTGTCGGGCGTCGCGGTGTCGAGCCAGGCCGCCGAGGATGCCAACGCCTATTGCGCCTTCACCTGCGCGATCCTGTTGTGGGGCACGGTGGAGATGTCGCTGCTCGCCGGCTGGATCACCGGCCCGCGGCCGGAGCCGTGCCCGCGCGACTGCACGCCGGCCTCGCGCGTCGGCTTCGCGCTGCAGGCGATCGCCTATCACGAGCTGGCGCTGATCGCGACCGCTGGCCTCGTCTTCGCGGTGACATCGGGCGCGCCCAACCGTTTGAGCTGGTGGACCTTCGCCGCGCTGCTGGTGCTCAGGCAGAGCGCGAAGATCAATCTGTTCCTCGGCGTGCGCACCTTGAACGACGAACTGCTGCCGCAGCAGGTCCGCTTCATGCGCAGCTATTTCGCCAAGAAGTCGACCAACCTGCTGTTCCCATTCTCGATTGCCGCGGCGACCACCGCGACCGTGCTGGTCGCTGCTGCCGCGCTCGGCGCCAAATCCTCTTTCGACGGCGTCGCGCTGTCACTGCTCGCCTCGTTGATCGCGCTCGGCCTGCTCGAGCATGGCTTCATGGCGCTGCCGATGCCGGTGATCAATCTGTGGCGCTGGAGCGCGCCAGTCGAGCCCGCGATGGCGACCGTCGCTGCCATCCCTGCACCGGCGCCCGTGATGCCGATGGCGCGTCCGGTGCTGGCCGTCGTGCCGGCCACGTCTGAGGTGGAGCGCCCCATGCCTGCGCCAAAGACGTCGATGTCGGCGCAGAAGACTGCTGCGGCCCTGGCGCGGCAGCGGCTCGAAGAACAGTTTCGCCAGGCCTATCGCCAGGCCCGCGCTGACGCGCAGGCGCAAACCATCACGGGACTGGCCGCGGTGTCGGTCACGCCGCCGGTCGATCCGAACACAGCACAGGGGGGAGTACCATGAACTACGAAGACTATTTCCGCCGCCAGCTCGACGGTCTCAGGCGCGAAGGACGCTACCGCGTGTTCGCCGACCTCGAGCGCAAGGCCGGCGCCTTCCCGCGTGCGACCTATCGTGGCCCCCATGGCGAGCGCGATGTCGCGGTGTGGTGCTCCAACGACTATCTCGGCATGGGCCAGCACCCCAAGGTGCTGGAGGTGATGCACGAGGCGCTCGACCGCTGCGGCGCCGGCGCCGGCGGCACCCGCAACATCAGCGGCACCAATCACTATCATGTGCTGCTGGAGGAAGAGCTCGCCGATCTCCACGGCAAGCAGGCCGCGCTGCTGTTCAATTCGGGCTACGTCTCGAACTGGACCTCGCTGTCGACCCTGGCGGCGCGCATGCCCGGCTGCGTGATCCTGTCCGACGAGCTCAACCACGCCTCGATGATCGAGGGCATCCGTCACAGCCGCTGCGAGACCCGGATCTGGCGCCACAACGACGTCGCCGATCTCCGCGACAAGCTGTCGGATCTCGATCCCAAGGCGCCGAAGCTGATCGCGTTCGAGAGCGTCTATTCGATGGACGGCGACATCTCGCCGATCTCCGATATCTGCGACGTCGCCGACGAATACAACGCCATGACCTATCTCGACGAGGTCCACGCCGTCGGCCTGTACGGTCCGCGCGGTGGCGGCATCTCGGAGCGCGACGGCGTCGCCGATCGCCTGACCGTGATCGAGGGCACCCTCGCCAAGGCGTTCGGCGTGATCGGCGGCTACATCACGGCATCCAGCACCGTCTGCGATTTCGTCCGCAGCTTCGCCTCCGGATTCATCTTCTCCAGCTCGCTGCCCCCCGCGGTCGCCGCCGGCGCGCTCACCAGCATCCGGCATCTCAAGGCGAGCAATGTCGAGCGTGCAAGGCATCAAGACCGCGTCGCGCGGCTGCGCCGCCGGCTCGACGAGGCCGGCGTCAGCCATCTCGACAATCCCAGCCACATCGTGCCGGTGATGGTGCGCGACCCCGTGCTGTGCAAGCGGATCAGCGACGTCCTGCTCGACCGCTACGGAATCTATGTGCAGCCGATCAACTATCCGACGGTGCCGCGCGGCACCGAGCGGCTGCGCATCACGCCGTCGCCTTATCACTCCGATGCGGACATCGAGCATCTGGTGTCGGCGCTCTCGGAGATCTGGGCCGAGATGGGCCTCGCGCTGGCGGCCTGACGGAAGAGGAATCGCACGGCGTTTGAGCCATATCAATTTGTCAATCTAACTTGACGTTATGATTGTTGGACAAATTGATAATCGGGGAGAACGCCGTGCGGATCTTGTTGCTGCATCCGAATTATCACTCCGGCGGCGCCGAGATCGCCGGCAACTGGCCGCCGGCCTGGGCGGCCTACATCTCCGGCGCGCTGAAGGCCGCGGGCTTCACGGACCTTCGCTTCATCGATGCGATGACCAACGATCTCTCCGAGGATCAGGTCCGCGCCATTCTGCGCAGCGAACAGCCTGACGTGATCGGCTGCACCGCGATCACCCCCTCGATCTACAAGGCCGAGCGGCTGCTGGAGATCGCCAGGGAAGAGCATCCCGACGCGCTCACCGTGCTCGGCGGCATCCACGCCACCTTCATGTACCAGCAGGTGCTGACGGAAGCGCCGTGGATCGACGCCATCGTGCGCGGCGAGGGCGAGGAGATCATCGTCGACCTGATGCGCGCCCGCGAGGACGGCCGCTGGGACAACGACCGCCGCAGCATCAGGGGCATCGCCTATCGCGACGGCTCGGAGGTGGTGGCCACGGTGGCGGCGCCGACGGTGAAGAATCTCGATGCGATCACGCCCGACTGGAGCGTGCTCGAATGGAGCAAGTACATCTACATTCCGATGAACAAGCGGGTCGCCATCCCCAACATGGCGCGCGGCTGCCCGTTCACCTGCAGCTTCTGCTCGCAGTGGAAGTTCTGGCGCGACTATCGCATCCGAGACCCGAAGAGGGTGGTCGACGAGATCGAGACACTGATGCGCGAGCACGATGTCGGCTTCTTCATCCTCGCCGACGAGGAGCCCACCATCAACAAGAAGAAATTCGTCGCGTTCTGCGAGGAGCTGATCCGGCGCGACCTCAAGATCCTCTGGGGCATCAACACCCGTGGACTGCACCCCTCAAGTGAGACACGATAATTTCAGTGACAATGGGTAAAGTCATCGCATCGTGTTTTGCTTGAACGCGGCTTCGAACTCAAGGGGAGATCGATAGCCG
>NZ_JBNPUK010000008.1:0-297679 GCF_051168135.1 Bradyrhizobium sp. HKCCYLRH2060 | reverse complement strand
CCCCAAAAGTGTCAACCATGTCCCCGAACAGGTGTAAGCTATGTCTCCGGGCTAAACACTGCGCTCGCAATGACGCCTTTGGCTGATATCCCGCCTCAAACGACAAGGGCTCGCCCAGAGGCGAGCCCTTGCATGTGAGGACGGCAGGCGTCGCGGCTCACGCCCCGTTGAGGAATTGCAGCGGGTCAACCGGAGACGATCCTTTGCGGATCTCGAAGTGGAGCTGCGGCGATCCGACTTCTCCCGATTGACCCGACTTGGCAATGACCTGGCCGCGCTTGATCGGATCACCGCGCTTCACCATCAGCTCACTCGCATGGGCATATGCGGTGACATAGCCGTTGGAATGCCGCACCAGGACCAGGTTGCCATAGCCCTTCAATTCATTGCCGGCGTAAGCGACGACGCCATCTTCGGCTGCCTTCACCGGGGTGCCCTCGGGCACGGCGATGTTGATGCCGTCGTTGGACTTGCCGTTGGTCTTGGCGCCGTAGCTCGTGATCACCTTGCCGCGAGCCGGCCAGCGGAAGGTCGGCAGCGAGCTGGTGGTTTCGGCCGGCCGCGCCGGCTCCTCCTCCTTCTCGGGCGCCGGATTGGCCTGGGCCAGGCGGGCGCTCTGGACCGGACCTGCCGCCGCAACCCGCGTCGTCGGCGCTGGCGCCGGCACGGTCGCAACCGCCTGGGGAACGGTTGCGACCGGGGCCACCGGCGCGGCTGCCGCTACGGCCCTGCCAGGGACGGTCAGCCTGGTCCCGAGCTTCAGCGGCGATGCCTGATCGATGTTGTTGGCGCGGGCGAGCTCAGCCGCCGTCAGATGATTCTGGCGGGCGATGCTGGCGAGTGTCTCGCCGCGGTTGACGAAGTGGACGGTGGACGGTGCTGCGGCCGCCACCGGCTTCGGCGCGATCATTGGCGCCGCAGCAACGGGCTGGGCCGCGGGCGCAGCCGCCACCGCGCCAGGATGCGGAATGATCAGCTGCTGGCCCGGCGACAACGCGCGCGGCCCCTTGTAGCCGTTGGCAGCCAGGATCTCAGCCGGCGTCACGCGGTAGCGCTTGGCGAGGATGTCGAGCGTATCGCTGGTGCCGACGATGATCTTGGTGCCACTGGCAGGACGCGCGGCCGCGACCGAACGCGGCGGCACGGTGCCGGTGGTCTCGAGCCGCGGCTGGGCCGGCGGAGCATAGGAATGCGCCGGCTGTGCATAGGCCTGGGGTGCGGCGACGGCGGGCGCTGCGACGGGGACCGCAGCGGGTGGCGCATAGGATGCGACGCCGCGCCCGCCCGACGACATGCCTCCGGCACCGCCGCCCGTCGGATAGGATTGCGGAGCCCCAACCGCCGGGGGCGGCAGCGCCGAGGACGAATAGGCTGGCGCCGGCGCGGGAGCCGGCGTGTAGGACTGGCTGTATTGCTGGTGCTGCCGGGGCGGCTGCGCCTGCACCGACCCGGTGGAATCGGATGCAAACGGGTTTGAAAACGGATTTTGCGTCTGCGACAGCCGCGTCGACATGTCGGCGCTGCAGCCGGCGACGCCGAATGACATCAGCGCCAACGCCGCAACCTGCGGCAGGCGGCGCGAGCGAAGCAACTCGACAGTGGCGGGCATGGTTACTCACTCGTACGCAACAAACAACGAATTCGAGTAAACACAGCCGCGGTAAATAAGCGCTTAAGCCGCGAATAAAGCGTTGTGCGGCCTGCTGATCCGTCTCTTTAGAGTTCGCGCGCAATTCCCGGAATTGCCGGCACAAATCGCACGTCGACGAGCTCGTTTCGGTCGAAACGATCACCCGTCCGCGTGATCCTGACGAGCGTCTGCACCCCGTGTTGCGGCCCGACCGGCGCGATCAGGATACCGTCCGGCTCCAGCCGGTCGAGCAGGCTCTGGGGAATCTCATCCATCGCCGCCGTTACGATGATGCGGTCGAACTGGCCGCCCCCCGGCGGCAGCGCGTAGCCATCGCCGAGCATGACCTCGACATTGAAGCAGCCGAGCTTCTCCAACCGCTCCCTGGCCTTGTCGGCCAATGTCCGGAAGCGCTCCACCGTCAGGACGTTGGTAACCAGCCTGGACAGAATCGCGGCCTGGTACCCCGACCCCGTCCCGATTTCGAGGACACGATGGGACTTCTGCAGCTTGAGCTGCTCGGTCATGTAGGCGACGACGAAGGGCTGGCTGATGGTCTGCCCACAGGCGATCGCCATCGCGCTGTCGCGATAGGCGTCCGGGCGGTCGGCCGGCAGAACGAACTCCTCCCGCGGCACCTCTTCCATCGCACGCAACACCGCCTGATCGCTGATCCCGCGCCGACGCAGGGTCAGCTGAAACATCATTTTCTCGGGAGGAGCAGCTGGGGGCATCGGGATGTCGGTTGGTGGGCTCCTGCGCAATTTACCTGCCGGGCGAGGGTTGCGCACCGATTTTCCGCGCGCCCGTCGCAACCAGGATGCACCGTCATGGTCCCGACGACGACCGCGTTCCGCACGAGGAACCAAGTCGGGTCCGGTTCGTTCACCTTATGGGCGATCGTGCCCACGCCGCACGGCCATGAAAGACGACATTGTTGACGTTGCGCCATAAGCCGTTATTTGCGAGCGTCAAATCGGATATGGGCAAGGACTGACATCATGACTGCACCGCGGCCGCCGCGCGGCTCTGTGTTTTTGGTTGAAGACGAAGTCATGATCCGAATGATGGTGGCCGACATGCTGGAGGAGCTCGGCTACACCGTCGCGGCCGAGGCCGGCGAAATCGGCGAAGCGATGCGGCTGGCCGAGAGCACCTATTTCGACGTTGCCATTCTCGACGTCAACGTCAACGGCAAGGTCATCTCGCCGGTGGCCGATCTCATCAAGGCGCGCAACCGGCCCTTCATCTTCGCAACCGGCTACGGCTCGTCGGGGTTGCCGGAAGAATATCGCGACCGGCCGGCCCTGCAGAAGCCGTTCCAGCTCGAGACGCTCGGAAAGGCGATCGATCATGCCCTGCGTGGCGCTGAGCCGCAGGGGTAGAAGGCGCTTCAGCCGAGAATGTCGCTGAGCTTGCCGGAGAACGCCTCGTCCGTGCGATCCAGGCGAAGCGGAGTCACTGACACGTAGTGCGCCGCGAGAGCTGCGAGGTCCGTCCCCTCGTCGGGCAAATCGAGCGAAGCTGCCCGGTCGAAGCCGATCCAGAAATAGGGGTTGCCGCGGCCGTCGCGCCGCTCATCGACCTTCAAGAAGCCGAGATTGCGCTTGCCCTGGCGGGTGACCACGACGCCCCTGACCTCTTCCGGTGCACAGGCGGGGAAGTTGACGTTGATCACTGTATTCCTCGGCACGCCGGCTTCGAGCACCTTGCGCACGATCTGCGGGCCGAATTTGAGCGCGGTGTCCCAGGACGGCTTGTCGCGAGTGGCGATGCTGAATTCCTGCGACAGGGCGAACGACGGCAAGCCGAGAATGGTGCCTTCGAGCGCGCCGGCGATGGTGCCCGAATAGACCACGTCCTCGGCAACGTTGCGGCCCTTGTTGACGCCGGACAGCACCACGTCGGGCAGCTTCGCCCCCAGGATATGCCGGGCCCCCATGATGACGCAGTCGGTCGGCGTGCCGCGCACGGCAAAGTGGCGCGGGCCGACCTCGCGCAGCCGCAACGGATCATTGAGCGAGAGCGAATGCGACACGCCGCTCTGGTCGAGCTCGGGCGCCACGATCCAGACGTCGTCGGACAGGGCCCGTGCGATCTCCTCGATCACCTTGAGACCCGGCGCATGGATCCCGTCGTCATTGGTGCAGAGAATCCGCATGGCCAACCTTCCGTCTCTTCGAAAGCATCGTTCGGGGGTGTCTTATCTGCTGTGCAGCAGCGAGGCAAACCCGAGCGCTCGCCGGCATCACCCGGTCAATGCCGGATCCGCCACTGCGGCAGGAACCTGGCGAGTTGCCCTCGTGTGCTCAGCCTCAACGGGAGGCAGGATGCGCCGGATGCGCCCGGCGCCTGCTGACCAGGAGGCGCCGGCACTGCCGAAGGTCCGGTCCGCGGCACTGCTGCAAACCGGGCCCGCGCGACACTCAACGCCTTCTCGAAGTCGACGGGGTCGAACCAGGCCTGATCGCGCAGCGACTCGCCCAGGCCATCGTCCCAGACCCTCGAGCAATCGACGTCGAAGGCTCCCTTCAGGCGCTGGTCGACCGCCTGGATGCCGGAGCCGGTGACGGCCCATTGCCGTCCGATCCAAAAAATATCCCGATGCAGGCCCATGATGCCGGTATCTGAAAAGCAATTGCTGAACAGAACCGAGGATACGACCCGCCGGCCGCCACGCAATGGCGGCGACCGGGGCGGATGCAATTTGCCGCGGCGCTATGGCTCGGCGGCCACCACCTTGAGGCCGCCCATATAGGGCTGCAGCACGTCTGGGACCGCGATCGATCCATCGGCCTGCTGATAGGTCTCCATGACCGCGATCAGCGCGCGGCCGACCGCCGTGCCCGAGCCGTTCAACGTATGCACGAAGCGCGGCTTGCCGTCGCTGCCGCGATAGCGTGCATCCATGCGGCGCGCCTGGAAGTCGCCGCACACTGAGCAGCTCGAGATCTCGCGGAACGCGCCGCCATCGCCCTGCCCGGGCATCCAGACCTCGATGTCGTAGGTCTTCTGCGAGGAAAAGCCCATGTCGCCGGTGCACAGCGTGATGACGCGATAGTGCAGATCGAGCCGGCGCAGCACCTCCTCGGCGCAGGCCAGCATGCGCTCGTGCTCGTCCTTGCTGGTCTCCGGCGTCGTGATCGAGACCAGCTCGACCTTGGTGAACTGATGCTGGCGGATCATGCCGCGCGTGTCGCGGCCGGCCGCGCCCGCCTCGGCGCGAAAGCACGGCGTCAGCGCCGTGAGCCGCATCGGCAGCTCCTTCTCGTCGACGATGGACTCGCGAACCAAATTGGTCAGCGCGACCTCGGCGGTGGGAATGAGCCAAAGCCTCCTTGATTCGCTAGCCAGTGTCATTTCGGGATGTTCGCCCTTCAGGCGGAATCTCGCACCTTCGACTGTATGCTTTTCCGCAAAGTCGAGAGCCGCATTCCAAACGTTTTCAAAGTTTTCGGTCAAAACATCCTTGTAGACATTCCCTGGGAACGTTTCGAACTGATCTTCCCAAAACTTAGGCAGTTGCCCCGTACCGAACATCACATGGTCACGAACCAGAAGGGGTGGATTTACCTCTGTGTAGCCATGCTCAGTCGTGTGTAGATCAAGCATAAACTGCCCCAGCGCTCTCTCGAGGCGCGCTAGTCCGTTTTTCAGCACGACAAAGCGAGCGCCTGACAGCTTCGCTGCCGCCTCGAAGTCCATGGTGCCAACACCCGCACCGATTTCGTCATGCGGTTTCGGTGCGAAGCTATAGTTGCGCTTGGCGCCAAACACGTGGCGCTCAACGTTATCATGCTCATTCTGCCCGTCGGGCACCTCGTACAACGGCAGATTAGGAATCTGGGCCAAGAGGTCTTGTAGTTCCCTCGAAGCCTCTTTCTCCTCCTTTTCCGTAGTCGAAATGGTGGTCTTGAGTTCTATGACTTCCTCTGTAAGTCGTTTGATCGCTTCCTCGTCTTTATTCCGGCGAGCGAGCTCGTTCTCCTTCGATGCAGCTTTACGCCTAGTCAAGGCAGCCTCATGCACTCGGAGGATTGCTCGCCTGCGCTCATCGATCGAGATAATGTTCGCCGATGAGAACCTTTGTCGTGCGGATTGGTCGAGATTTCGACGACCGAGCTCTCGATCGAACTCAGCCCGGTTTTCTCTGATCCACTTGATGTCGTGCATGGTCATTCGGTCCTGGAAACAAAGGATACGGGCGAGTCGCGCCCCGGCTTGCGGGCGAGCCTGAACTACCGCGAATGGCGCGGGATGGGAACAGGCAACGCCCGGGACGGCTCCCGGGCGACGCGACTGGCCTATTCGGACGGATTGGCCGGCAGATTGCCCGAGTCCGACGACGAGCCCGAACCAGACGAGGAACCAGCCTTGGCCGCAGCCGCCTGCTTCTCGACGATGCCGACCGCGATGATCGCGCCCTCGTAAAGCGCCAGCAGCGGGAGCGCCAGCGAGGCCTGGCTGAGCACGTCCGGCGGCGTCAGCACGGCCGCGATGATGAAGGCGATCACGATGAAATAGCGCCGCTTCTCCTTCAGCATCTGCGAGGTGACGATGCCGATCCTCCCAAGCAGGGTCAGGATGACCGGGAGCTGGAACGCGATGCCGAAGGCGAAGATCAGCGACATCATCAACGACAGATATTCGCCGACCTTGGGCATCAGCGCGATCTGCGCCGTCTCCGGGCCGCCGAGCTGCTGCATGCCGAGGGAGAAGCGCACGATCATAGGCCACACCGCAAAATAGACCAGCATCGCGCCGAGCACGAAGAAGACGGGGGTCGCTATCAGGTAAGGCAGGAAGGCATTGCGCTCGTGGCGGTAGAGGCCGGGCGCCACGAACTTGTAGATCTGCGTCGCGATGATCGGAAACGAGATGAAGCCGGCGCCGAACATCGCCAGCTTGAGCTGCGTGATGAAATATTCGAGCAGCTGGGTGTAGATGAACTTGCTGTTCTCCGCCCCTGCCACCCAGACGAACGGCAGCACCAGGATGTTGTAGATCTGCTTGGCGAAAAAGAAGCAGAATATGAAGGCCACGCCGAAGCCGAGCAGCGCCTTGATCAGCCGCGACCGCAGCTCGATCAGGTGGTCCATCAACGGGGCCTTGCTGGCCTCGATATCTTCGACGGTCATGACGCTTTGGCGTCCTTCAGGCGTTCAGCTTCTGCTGACGCAGACATTTCGGGCTGCGGCTCGGACTTGATCTCACGTACGATCGCCAGCGGCTCGCCCACCGGTTGATGGGGTTCAGCCTCCACGAAGGTTTCGGCCCGTGGCGGTTCGGGAGTGGTCGGGGTCATCACAGGAGGCTCGGGCGAAGCAGCAGCCACGTCCGACGCGGGCGCCGGCTCAGCGGGCTTGTCGATCCCCTCGATATCGAGAGCCTTGTCGACGTCGCGCTGCAACGAGGAGATCACGCCAGTCGGCGTGAAACCGCTGGCGGCTTCGCGGACCTCATCGAAACTCTTCTTGAGGTCGGCCATTTCCGCTTCGCGCATCGCCTCCTGGAACTGGCCCTGGAACTCCGAGGCCATCCGGCGCGCCTTGCCGATCCATTGCCCGACCATGCGCAGCACGCCCGGAAGCTCCTTGGGACCGATCGCGATCAACGCGACGACCCCAATGACGAGCAGCTCACTCCAGCCGATATCGAACATGAAACAATCCGCCTACGCGACGACGCCTCTGATCCCGCCTGCCCGGGCCTGCCTGAACAGGTCCCGGTGCCGTCCCTGCGGGAGCGCGCCGCCCGCGCTTTTCACGCGCAGATCAAACGGCTTTGCTGCCGACATCCGTGCGGGTGGCCGAAGGCGTGGCGCCATGATCGATCGACTTGACGGGTTCGGTCTTCTCCGGCGCCTTGTCGTCGTCCTGCATGCCCTTCTTGAACGCCTTGATGCCCTGCGCGACGTCGCCCATCAGATCGGAAATCTTGCCGCGCCCGAACAACAGCAGGACGACCGCGATCACGACGATCCAGTGCCAAATGCTAAGCGAACCCATCCTGCAACCCTCCAAACACCGGCGCAGCCTTCACCCGACTGCCCGTCGACGCTACCGCCGAAACCGCGTCATATCCATGGACTTGACCGCGACACTTCGCTTCTAGCATTCGATTGCGAAACAGCAACACGAACCAAGGCGGCAATCAGCCGAAAGCGGCGCGCGGAGAGCCCGATCTGGCCGGAAGGTAGGCGTCAGCGCCCCCAAAAACAAGCACTTAAGGTCCGCCAAATCGCGGCCGGACCTACGTAATAACGCGAGTGTTAACGACGCCAAAGCCGCTACTCCCGGTGCGGCGAGCCGTCCTCGTCGGTATCGCGATCGTGCTCGTCATCGGCGGCGTCGATCTCGTTGTCTGCCGCGTCGATCTCGGCCTCTGCTTCTGCCTCGTCCTCCACCTGAGCCTGAGCCTCGGCAGAAGGTTCGACGAGCTCGGTCACGGCCTCGTCCTCCTGCTCGAGCTCGGTCTCCTCGACGGCGAAGTCCACCTCCGTCGTGTCGGTTTCCGCATCGGTGCCGGGCAGTTCCAGATCGCCAACGGCGACCTGCGACGAGGCGTCCTCCTGAACCGCGGTCTCAGCGGTCACCATCTCGCCCTCGGCAGCCTCGGCCGCGGCCGTCTCGGCTGCGATCGTTTCCTTCTCCGCCGTTTCGGCCTCTGCCGCCTCAGCATCGCCAGGTTCGGCCTCGACCGCCGGCGCAAGCGCCAGATCGAGATCGCCCGGATCCAGCGGCTCCTCGTCCTCCCGGAGCGTCGGATCATCCGATGGCGTCGGGACGGTGAAGCCGGTCGGCAGACGGGAATCCAGCAGGCCCGTGCCCTTCAGCTCTTCCAGGCCTGGCAGATCGCCCAGGGTCTCCAGGCTGAACTGGGCCAGGAACGCATCGGTGGTGCCGAAGGTCAGCGGACGGCCGGGCGTCTTGCGGCGCCCGCGCGGCTTGATCCAGCCGGTCTCCAGCAGAACGTCCAGCGTTCCCTTGGAGGTAACGACGCCGCGGATCTCTTCGATCTCGGCACGCGTCACCGGCTGATGATAGGCGACAATGGCCAGCACCTCGATCGCCGCCCGCGACAGCTTGCGCGTCTCGGTGCTCTCGCGCGTCATCAGCCAGGCGAGATCGCCGGCGGTGCGAAAGGTCCATTTGTTGGCAACGCGCACGAGATTGACGCCGCGATTGGCGTACTCCGCCTGCAGCTGCGCCAGTGCGGCCTTGATGTCGACCCCTTCAGGCATACGCTTCGCGAGCGCGGCCTGCTCGAGCGGCTCGGCCGAGGCAAACAGAAGAGCCTCGAGGATGCGCAACTCTTCGGGGCGCGCTGCGGGCTCGATCGCGATCTCGTCGGGCTCTTCCATGCGCAGTTCCGCCAAGCTTGCCATGGCAGGGTCTCCTTGTTCGTTACTCAACCGTCAAGTCCGGCGCAGCCATGGCGCCAGGCTGGATCGGTGGACGCTTACGAAAGTACAGCGGCGCGAACGCCTGCTTCTGGTTCAGCTCGAGCTTGCCTTCGCGGACCAGTTCGAGGACGGCCGCAAAGCTCGATGCGAAGACGGTGGCCTTCTGTGCAGGCTCGACGACGTAGTCCAGCAGGTAGTCGTCGAGACATCCCCAGTCGTCGGACACCTCGGTCATGCCGACGAGCCGTTCGAGCGACGCGCGCGCTTCGGCGAGCGACCAGACGGTGCGCTTGGCCATATGAACGGAGGTGACGACGCGCGACTGCCGCTGGATGGCATAGGCCGACAGCAGGTCGAACAGGGTCGCGGTAAACTTGGGACGACGGACCTCCGCAATGGCCTCCGGGTTGCCGCGCGGGAACACATCGCGCTGGAACTGCGGCCGGTTCATCAGGCGATTGGCGGCCTCGCGGATCGCCTCCAGCCGGCGCAGCCGGTTGGCCAGCGCCGTGGCCATCTCCTCGGCGCTTGGACCTTCCTGCGCCGGCGGCTCGGGCAGCAGCAGGCGCGACTTCAGAAAGGCGAGCCAGGCCGCCATCACGAGATAGTCGGCGGCGAGCTCCAGCCGGATCTTGCGGGCGGCCTCGATGAACTGAAGATATTGGTCGGCGAGCGCCAGGATCGATATCTTGGCGAGGTCGACCTTCTGCTGCCGCGCCAGCGCGAGCAGCAGATCGAGCGGGCCCTCGTAGCCCTCGACGTCGACGACCAACGCCGGCTCGGCCTCGGCCAGCTCCGTCGTGGGACGGCCGGTTTCAAACGACAGAATTTCAGCGGTCATGCGCTCGCGGGTCCCAGCCGGTTGATCAAGGCGTCGAGCTCGCCGCGCGCGGCGTCACGATCGAAGCCTGTGGGTGCCTTGCGCGCCGCAAGTGCACGATCGGCGCGGATCAGAGCCTGGCCGGCCAGCTCCGGCGTCTCGGCGGCCACGGCCTGCATCTCGTCGAGCTTGCCGTTGCAATGCAGAACCATGTCGCAGCCGGCCGCCACGATCGCACGCGTGCGCTCGGCGATCGATCCGGCCAATGCGTTCATGGAAACGTCATCACTCATCAACAAACCCTGGAACCCGATCCGTTTGCGAATCACCCGTTCGATCATTGTCGCAGAAGTCGTGGCCGGATGGGCGGCGTCGATCGCGCTAAACACAACATGTGCAGTCATCGCCATCGGGAGGTCGGCCAGCAGCCCGAAGGCGGCGAAATCGGTGGCGTCGAGTTCCGCTTCTGGCGCGTCCACGGTCGGCAGCCGGAAATGGGTGTCGGCGGTGGCCCGGCCATGCCCCGGAATGTGCTTCAGGACCGGCAGCACGCCGCCCTGCTCCAGCCCCTCCGTCACCGCCCGGGCAATTGCAGCGACCTTCGTTGGCGTCGTGCCATAGGCCCGATCCCCGATCACGGCATCGGCACCGGCGACGGGGACGTCGGCGAGCGGCAGGCAATCCACGGTGATGCCGAGCGCGATCAGGTCATCGGCGATCAGGCGGGCGCTGAGCCAGGCGGCACGGAGGCCTGCGGCCGAATCAAGGTCGTAGAGACGGTCGAACACCACGCCGGCGGGATAGGCCGGCCAATGCGGCGGCCCCAGGCGCTGCACCCGGCCACCCTCTTGGTCGATCAGAACGGGAGCGTCGGCGCGGCCGACGCAGGCCCTTAATTCCTCAACCAGTTCAGTCACTTGGGCGGGTGACTGGACGTTGCGCTTGAACAGGATGAAGCCCCAGGGCCTGAACTCGCGGATGAACGCGCGCTCGGCGTCGCTGAGATCAGGTCCGGAGATGCCGGTAATGAAAGCCCGCATGGTCATGCGGGCCGCATAGACCCCGCCTCGGAGGCGGTCAAGCGAGCCTTAATTGTTGCTAAACGGGAAACACTGTCCGCCGGCAGTTTTCAACGATCCGCACATCTTGTTGGCCTCTTCCTTCGTCGCGAAGGGCCCAACGGCCGCGCGGTACCTGACGCCACCCTTCTCACCCAGATCCATCCGCTTGATGATCGGCTCGTATTTGCCCAGCACGGCGCCGTACTTGTCCTGCACCGCCTTGTACGATGTCATCGCCTCGGCCTCGCTGGCCTGCGACGAGATCGAGACCAGATAACCGCCGGTCCGATCGTTCTGGGTCTGCTCGGTGACCGGCACGGCGGCGGCGATCCGGGCCGGCGCGCTCGCCGGCGCGGCCGGCTGCGGTGTCAGCGGCATCGGGCTGTCGTTGGCGGCCGACGCGTTGGCGTTGGCCGGCGATTTACGGCCCTTCGGCGTCGCCGCCGGTTTGGTTGCAGGCGTCGCAGGCATCGGCGGATCGACCGCGGCGGCCTGATTGCCTCCCGTCACGGACAGCGTCTTGATCGGACGCGGATCACTGTTGGGCAAAATGCCATTGGCATTGGCCATCTGCGACATCGGGGCCGCCCCGGCGCTGACCGGCGGCGGCGCCGCATTCTGGTTCATCTGCGGGAACACCACGCGCGGATTGCCGCCGCGGGTGTTCAGATCCATCGGCGTCTCCTCGCGGGACACCAGCTTCTCGCCGCCGTCATTGCCGAGCAGCCGATCCGGCACCTTCGGCGTCGGATCCTGCTGGGCCATGATCTTGGTCGGACTGTTGTCAGCGCGGATGATCGGCGGCTCGCCGGTCCGGCCGGACGAGATGTAGGTCTTGTAGCCGTAGGCGCCGCCGGTGCCGACCACCGCAAGGGTCAGCACCGCGAGCACGGTGCTCATGCCGCTGCGCCGCCGCGGCCGCTCCTCTTCCTCGCCTTCGTCGTAACCGTCCTGATAGCCGTATTGGCTGTCCTGGAAATCGTTGTCGCCCTGAAACCCCTGCTGTCCCGAGCCCATCTGCCCGAACAGCGCATCGTCATAGCGCGAGGAGTCCGGCTCGTTGTCATCGAAGCCATTGTCGCGGTTGTAGTCGCGATCATTCTCGGCGAACCCGTGGCGCGACTCGCCGACGCTGTAGTCGAGCTTGGACAACTGATCGGCAAACTCCGCGTTCGGATAACCCTGCTGCTGCCGGGGAGCGGGCGCGGGCGCGAAATCCTGATCAGGGAAGCCTGGCTGGCCGCGCGGATCCTGATAGCCCGCCGGAAAGGCCGGCGGTGCGGGCGCCGGCTGCGGCGGCTCGCGGCCCATGTCGGCGAAGGGGTTGGCGGCGGCAGGCTGAGCTCGCTGCATCCAGGCCGGGGCACCGGCCGAAGGCATGCCGGGGACCGGCTGTTCTGGCGCGGGCGCCGCGGGGCGCGCCATCGGCCGCGGCTGAGACTGCGGGGTGGCCCGGCCCGAGGCGGCAAAAGGATCGTTCTGCCCGATCAGGCGAGCGAGTTCGGCGAGCGGATCGGCATCGGCCTGCTGGTTTCCACCACGGCCAAAACCATCAGCGGGAAAGGGTCTGTCCTGGTAACGATCAGCCATCGTGATGAAGCGTCCCTGCGGGTGAGCCGCATATGCGTCCTAAGGCGGACCCTGCCAGATTGAGGCCCCCAACTGAAGTCGTGTGTTTCCCCCAATCAGCGCATTGCATCAGGAGCATTAACGCCCAAGATCGCAAGTCCCGACGCCAGAACCGAGACGACGCCCTGAACCATGGCCAAACGTGCCTTGGTCAATTCTGCATCATCATCGATAATGAAGCGTAAATAGGGCAAATCCCGCCCCCGCGTCCAGAGGGCGTGAAATTCGCTTGCAAGTTCATACAGGTAGAAGGCGATCCGGTGCGGCTCATGCGCCAGAGCCGCGCTCTCCACCGTACGTGGGTACAGTGCCAGGCGTTTCAAGAGGTCGTGTTCGGCCGAGTCGGAGAGTTTTTCGAGCTTGGCCTCGCGGAGGAACGCCAGCCGTGCCCCCTCCTCCTCCGGCAGCTCGGGCACGCTCTCCCGCGCATTGCGGAAGATCGAATGCCCCCGCGCGTGACCGTACTGGACGTAGAACACCGGATTGTCGCGCGACTGCTCGATCACCTTGGCCAGGTCGAAATCGAGCACAGCGTCGTTCTTGCGATAGAGCATCATGAAACGGACCGCATCGCGCCCCACTTCATCAACAACTTCCCGCAAGGTGACGAAGTCGCCGGAGCGCTTCGACATCTTCACCGGCTCGCCATTGCGCAACAGCTTGACGAGCTGCACGACCTTGACGTCGAGCACCGCCTGTCCGGCGGTCACCGCTTTCACCGCCGCCTGCATGCGCTTGATGTAGCCGCCGTGATCGGCGCCGAACACGTCGATCAGGTCGGCGAATCCGCGCTCGAACTTGTGCCGGTGATTGGCGATGTCGGAGGCGAAATAGGTGTAGCTGCCGTCCGACTTGATCAGGGGACGATCGACGTCATCGCCATAGGCGGTAGCGCGGAACAGCAGTTGCTCGCGATCCTCCCAGTCCTCGGGCGGCGCGCCCTTCGGCGGCGGCAGACGGCCTTCATACACGTCGCCCCGCTCGCGCAGGAACTCGATCGTGTCGGCAACCTTGTTGGTGCTACCTGCGATCAGCGAACGCTCCGAGAAGAACACGTCATGACGGATGTTGAGCGCGGCGAGATCGTCCTTGATCTCGGCCATCATCATCGTGATCGCCTTGTCACGTACGATCGGCAGCCACTCGGTCTCAGGCATGGCCTTGAGCTTGTCGCCGTGCTCGGTCGCCAGCGCCTGCCCGACCGGCTTGAGATAGTCGCCGGGATAGAGCCCATCCGGAATCGCGCCGATGTCCTCGCCGAGCGCCTCGCGATAGCGGAGGAAGGCGGAGCGCGCGAGCACGTCGACCTGGGCGCCGGCGTCGTTGATGTAGTACTCGCGCGTGACGTCGCGCCCGGCGAACTGCAGCAGGCTGCATAGCGCATCGCCGAACACGGCGCCGCGGCAGTGCCCGACATGCATCGGCCCGGTCGGATTGGCCGACACGTATTCGACATTGACTTTCGGCGCGCCGGACACCGGCGCGACGCGGCCGTAGGCAGCGCCTTCGCGCAGGATCGTGCCGAGCGCTTGCGCCCAGACGGTCGGCTGCAGGGTCAGGTTGATGAAGCCCGGTCCGGCGACGTCGGCCTTGGCGACCAGCTCGTCGGCGCGCAGGCGCTCGGCAATCTGTTCGGCGAGCTCGCGCGGCTTGGCCTTCGCCTCCTTGGCGAGCACCATCGCGGCATTGGTGGCCATGTCGCCATGGCTCGGATCGCGCGGCGGCTCGACCACCACGCGCGAGAAATCGATGCCCTCGGGCCAGCCGCCCTGCTTGGCGATGATGGCGCAGATGGTGTGGACACGCGCGAGCATGTCGGCAAAAAGGTAAGGGGTGGAAGCTTGTTCGACCATGCCGCCGCCTAACGCAAATCCGGAGTCGAGTCAAAAAGCCGGTGGTGCTCGGTTAAGGCGAAACGGTCCGTCATTCCGGCGATAAAATGGCCGATGCGGCGAGCCCGATCGCCCTCGCCGTCGCAACCGTCCAGCCAGCCTGCGGGCAGCGTCGAACCGTCCTCATGGTAGCGGCCATACAGGTCGGCGACGATGCGCTCGGCGTCGCGCATCACCCGCATCACCCGCTCATGGCGGTACATCCGCTGCCAGAGAAACCCCTTGATCGTCGCCTCGTGCTCGGCGACATCGGCCGGAAATGCCACCAGCGGCCCGCTGTGCCGCCTGATGTCGTGCGGCGACATCGGCTGCGCCCGCGTGATCCGGCGCTCGGCTTCGGCCGCTACAGCTGCGATCAGGTAGGAGATCAGCTCGCGCACCAGCTCGGCGCCGCGCCGGATCGGATCGAGCGCCGGATATTGCCGGTCGATCTCGGCGATCATCGCCGCGAGCAGCGGAATCTCCTGGAGGTCATCGACCGTGAACAGGCCGGCCCGCAGCCCGTCGTCGATGTCGTGGGCGTCATAGGCGATGTCGTCCGCGAGCGCGGCGACCTGGGCCTCGAGCGAGGCGTAGCTCCACAGCTCCAGGTCAAACCGGGCATTGAACTCGGCGATTCCCGGCGGGATCGGCGCCTGCAACGGCCCGTTGTGCTTGACGATGCCTTCGAGCGATTCCCAGGTCAGGTTGAGGCCATCGAAATCGGGGTAGCGCTGCTCGAACGAGGTGACGATGCGCAATGTCTGGGCATTGTGGTCGAAGCCACCATGCTCCGCCATGCAGCGGTTCAGCGCGCGCTCGCCGGCGTGGCCGAACGGCGGATGTCCCAGATCATGCGCCAAGGCCAGCGTCTCCGTCAGGTCCTCGTCGAGGCCGAACTGGCGGGCCAGGGCGCGGGCGATCTGGGCGACTTCCAAAGAATGGGTCAGGCGGGTGCGGTAATGGTCGCCTTCGTGGAAGACGAACACCTGGGTCTTGTGCTTGAGCCTTCGGAAGGCGGTCGAATGGATCACCCGGTCGCAATCCCTGCGGAACGGGCTGCGGGTTCGGGACGGCGGCTCGGCGAACAGGCGGCCCCGGCTGCGATCGGGATCGCAGGAATAGGGAGCGCGGGGGGCAGCCATTCCGACCGACACGGGCGATTGTTCCTTTTGCGATTTGATTCCTCGGCGGAGCCCACTTAACTATGGGGAGTGCCCGGGACCAAATGAATAGGGCATGACGCACGACCCTCGGAGACCTCCTGCCATGACCGATGCCTCGACCGGCCCCGTCACCATCAGCGAACGCGCCGCCCGCCGCATCGGAGAGATCCTCGGCAAGGAGAGCGCCGGCGCGATGTTGCGCATCTCGGTCGAAGGCGGCGGCTGCTCCGGCTTCCAGTACAAGTTCGACATCGACCGCGCCAAGGCCGACGACGACCTCGTGATCGAGCGCGATCACGCCGTGGTGCTGGTCGATCCGGCCTCCGTGCCGTTCCTCGCCGGCTCGGAGGTCGATTTCGTCGACGACCTGATGGGCGCCTCGTTCCGGGTCAATAATCCCAACGCCACCGCCTCCTGCGGCTGCGGCACCAGTTTCTCGGTCTAGCGCCCCCTCATTATCGGCTCAGGCCTCCGCCGTCGCGGCCGGGACATCGGACGGCGCAAGCGCCGGCGCCTCGACGTTCGGCGCGGGCGTTCCGATCGCCTTCAGCATCGCCGCCACCATCGCCGGCTTGCGCAACGGCTTGGCCAGAAAGTCGGTCATGCCGGCCTCGCGGCACTGCTTGATATCGTCGGGGAAGGCATTCGCGGTCAGCGCGATGATCGGCAGCGCGACAAGCCGTCCGCCCTTCGCCCGGATGGCCCGGGTCGCGGTGATGCCGTCCATCTCCGGCATGCGGACATCCATCAGCACCAGGTCGAACTCCCGTTCGTCGGCCGCCTTCACTGCCTGCAAGCCGTCCGGGACGATGCATTTGTCGACCGGGAACTCCTGCAGCATCTTCGACACCACCATGCGGTTGGTGGCGTCGTCCTCGGCGATCAGCACGCGCAAGGGACGACCGAGCGCCTCGATCCGCGCCTTGAGGTCGCCGGCGCCGACGCGGTCGCCGCGCTGATCGGACACCTGCTTGTCGCTCCACGGCAAGGTCAGGCTGAAGCGGAAGGTCGAGCCTTCGCCCTGCACCGACGACACCGCGATGACCCCGCCCATCTGCTCGATGATCCGCCGGGAGATCGCGAGCCCGAGCCCGGTGCCGCCGAAGCGGCGGTTGATCGAGGCATCGGCCTGGGCGAAATCCGTGAACAGCTTGCCGACCCGATCGGCGGGAATGCCGATGCCGGTGTCGGAGACGCGCCACTCGATGGTCGCCTTCTGATCGTCGCGCGCGCGGCAGGCCACGGCGATGGTGATGCCTCCCTGCTCGGTAAACTTCACCGCATTGGAGGCGAGATTGATCAGCACCTGACGAATGCGCGCCACGTCGCCCTTGAGCGCCGGCGGCAGCTTCGGATCGATATCCGCGTTGACCAGCAGGCTCTTCGATTTCGCGTTGACGCCCATGATGGCGGTGACCGCCTCGACCAGCGCCGCCGGCGAAAACTCCACCGTCTCGAATTCGAGCTTGCCGGCGTTGAGCTTGGACAGATCGAGGATGTCGTTGAGGATGCGCTGCAGGTTGTCGCCGGACTCGCGGATCGTCATGACCGCATGACGCTGCTCGTCGTCGAGCTTGGTCTCCAGCAAGGTCGAGGCGAGCCCGAGCACGCCGTTCATCGGCGTGCGGATCTCGTGGCTCATCATCGCCAGGAAGTCGGACTTGGCGCGGCTTTCGGCTTCCGCCTGCTCGGCGCGCCAGCGCTCGGTGACGTCGCGGCCGAAGCCGCGATAGCCTGCGAACTTGCCCTCGTGATCCCGCGCCGGCCGCGCCGTCAGCGCCCAACGGCGGCGCTCGCCGCCCGCGACCACGACGTGGATCAGGATCTCCGGGATCGACAGCCGCTGCGCCATCCGATCGGCGAACGTCTTGAGCGTCGCCGTATCCGTCGGGCAGAGATATTTCAGCGTATCGATCAGCCGCTCGCCCTTGAGCTGATCGAGCGGAAGCTGGGCCACGTCGGCGAAGCGCTGCGGCGCGTCGATCAGACGGCCCTCGGCATCGGTCTGCCACAGCCAGCTCGCGGCGTTCTCCTGGAATTCCTTCAGAAGCAGCGAGATCGTCTCGTTCTGGCGCTCGTGCCGGATCTGCGCCTTCAGGTTTTCCAGGAACACGTTGCCGTGCGACACCAGGTGCCGGACCATGAACGAGGTGTAGAGCAGCAGGAACACGACGAGTACGAGATAGGTCGCGCCGCCGCAAAGAAACAGCGAGCCCACCGAGGCGAGCATCAGGGTCCAGGTGTAGGCGAGACCAGCCCGCGGCACGCTCGACATCGCGAACGCGCCACCGGAGATCATCCCGGTCATCAGCGAGCCCACGATGATCTGCAGATGCGGATCGACCTGCGGCATCACGATCAGCGGCAGCGATCCCCAGATGGTCGCCAGGAAAAACGCCTGCAGCGTCATCCGGGAGATGGCGCGTTCGGACGCCTCCTGCGGCCGCGACTTGCGCGCGCGCCACCAGCCGCGCAGCGCCATGCCGCCGGCCACGGCGATCGCGGCGCCCCACGCGAAGAGAAAGAGATTGGAGACGGTGTTCCAGAACACGCCGAGGATGATGGCAGCGTTGGCGAAGTTGATGCCGATGGTCACGGGGACGAGGCGCGCGACGGCATCGACCTGCCGCGCCCGGATGCGCCGGCGATCGCGCTCGGTCAGCGCTTCGTCGTCGAGACCCTCGATGGCGCCGAAGCCGCCGATCCAAAGGAAGAAGGCCCCCAGCGGGCTGCCGCCGGCCGTTCGCTTCGAGCGCGTGGGATCCCCAGGCCAATTCATGAGCGCGCAGAACCTTCCTTGTGATCCCTTGCCATGCCCGATCGGCTGCTTCAGCCACGTTAATTGTTCCGCCCGTAGAATTACGGCACCTCCGAATGCGCGCGCTGACAGGGCTGGATGCAACTCGTCGTTCCCGCGGCACGATGTGCCCGAGTCATGATCGTCCATGTCGCCCTCGTTCAGGTCGAGGGCGCAGGGAATGCCGGGTGCTGGCCGCAACCCATGGCCCGCCTGCAGAAAGAAAGCAGGCGGCAGTCACCACAGGTCCAGCCGGTCAACCGGCATTCCCTGCACGACGGCTCTACGCCTTATACGCACTCTCCCCGGGGACCGGCTGTCTTGCCCCCGTGACCGATGGATCATCGTCACCACCGGCGTAGCGTCAGCATCGGGACGCCAGGACCATGCGACTTCGGCGTGCACCCGGGGTGTTCGTCCGCACGGCATCAAGCCATGCTGCAGCCCAAAGCGCCCATCGCATCCCACCCCGCGTGTCATGACGATCGCGATACGCCCCTCGTGCCGGGGCGGGACGGCGTGATTTAGAGCACAAATTCCGAAAACGCGAAATAGCGATATTTTTTACATCAGGACTGGACAGGGCAAATCAGCTTGATCGCACACGTGAAATGAGCTTCTGGGCGCAGGCGATTTCACATCGACCACCTGGCGCGGCTCCGCGAAAATCGCCCCCCGCCGCGCGGCCGATTTGCCCGTCGGGCACGTTGGATCGCCGGCACCACCCTTGCTCCCGCTCGTCAGATCACGGCGCCCGAGGCATAGGCGCCCGCCCATTGCGGAAAACCATTCTCCACCGCGCGCGCCGCCGCGTGATCCCAGTCATAGGCCAGCGCCAGCAGCTCGGCCTGCCAATGCCCGCGACGTTCGGTCAGCACCGCATAGCGGGCGTGCGGAGAGCGATATTCGAGCTGCGCCGCGATCGGGATGTCGCCGAATACAGGGCAGCCGACGCTGCCGGGATTGACCACCAGAGGACCGCGCGGCACCTGCACCATCGCCTGCCGATGGCTGTGGCCGCACAACACGAGCGTGGCGCCGCCGAGATTGACCAGACGCGCGGCCAGCACGTCGCGGCGCGCCGGGACGTAACGGCCATCGTCGAGCATTTCCTCGAGCAGGAGGGCACAGTCATCGTCGGGCGTACCGTGAACGGCGAGGATGCCGTGGTCCAGCGCGATCCGCGGCGGAAGCGCGTGCAACACCCGGCGCTGCTCGGCGGTCAGCGCCGCGCGAGCGAAGCGACCGGCGGGAGAGAGCTTCTCTTCCGGAAACTCCTCGATCCAGCGGTCATGATTGCCACGCACGGTCGGCAACTGCAGCGACTCCAGCAGGTCGAATGTCTCTCGCGGCCACAACGGGCTGGTCACGCAGTCGCCGAGATTGACGGTGGCATCGACCCCGCGTGTCTCGATGTCCGCGAGCACCGCCTCCAGCGCCGGCAGATTGCCATGCACATCGGAAATCACTGCCAGCCGCATCGTCGTCTCCTTCGTCACGCGGTTCGATCGGTCCGTTCAAGGCAAAGCCTTAGCATCTTCGCCATTGCGAGCGAAGCGAAGCAATCCAGGCCGCGCGTGGGACTCTGGATTGCTTCGCTCGCAATGACGGCGGAGAGGCCGGTGTCCGAAGCGACGCCAGCGGGCGGCGCGTGCCGACGATCCTCAAAGAGACGCGCGGATCACAACCTTGCGGGAACAACCGTCAACACCGGCGCGCGGCCTGCATAGCGCAGCAGCAGTCGGTGGGTCGGATAGAAGATCACGAGCGGCAGGCCGATCAGCAGCATCGCGAACCATGCCGGACCCGGCATGAAGCTCTGCGCCAGGGCATCGCTGAGGCCGAACACGTAGTTGATGTTGACCGGCAGGTCGCTGGTCGCGGGTGGCGGCGGCATCAGGAAGTAGCACACCGACAGCAGCGCCCAGGCGGCGACGGTCCAGACCGCGAAGGCGCGGCGATCATAGCCGAGCCGCCAGACCAGCCAGGCCAGCACGAACGGGAGCCAGAAATGGAAGAACGACAGGCTGCGGGTGAACAGCGGCAGCTTGGCGTCGAACATATAGGCCGTCATGCCCGTCAATGGCACGCCGGCAGCGGTGCCGAGGAAGTCGACGACCCACAACGCCTGCGGCAGCAGGATTCCCACCGCCGGCGCCGAGGCGAGCAGCGGGCTCTCCAGCCAGACCGCGGCCAGCGTGGTCAACAGCGCGACGTCGCAGAAATACAGGAAGTTGGTCGGGCCGTAGGCCATCAGATAGGTCGGCACCAGCACCGCGCAGAACGCGCTATACGCAAGCTTGAACCACAGCGGAATGCCTGGCTTCGCGGCCTCGTTCATCGATCCCCTGCCCCCTGCAATATGAGTGTTTTCGCAATCGCGCGGAGATTGTGGGGAGATGAGCCGGCGCGTCAATCAGGGCGCCCGTGATGTTCACGAGCAGCGTTAACAAGCGTTTGCGCTGATCGGATCTGCAGAGGAAATCGATGGCGCAGCAGCGTGCGCTGCCTGATACAGCGCCCTCTCCCCTTGCGGGCCCCTTGCGGGAGAGGGCTGCACCGGCTTCTCGACGCACTCATTCGGGTCAGGGGTATCTCTCCGCGATCGCGGCTTGTGGAGACATCCCCTCACCCAACCGAGCTTGACGCGCTGTCCTACATGCCCTCTCCCGCAAGGGGAGAGGGCGCATTCACGGGCACCGCGCTCATTCTGACCTCACCTAGAATGAGCTCAAACATCGCTACACTCTTGTGGCCATTGCCGCACCAATCGCGAACACGTCGGCACGCTCGATGATCAGGTCGCGGAACAGCCGCGCGCGATGCGACATCCATTGCGGGTCGGGATAGACGACGTGCAGCGGCAGCGACGGCACATCGTAGTCCGGCAGCAGGTGGACGAGCTTGCCGGAGGCGATGTGGCCCACCGCGCACCAGTCCGGCAGGACGGCGGCGCCGAGGCCTTCCAGCGCTGCCAGGGCCATGATGTCGGCATCGTCGCAGGTCAGCGACGGCGTGATGCCGACGACGTGGCGCCCGGTCTCGGACTCGAAGCTCCATTCGTTCTTCGGCGACAGCCGCGAATAGGTCACGCAGGGCAGCTGGCGCAGATCGTTCGGCAGCCGCGGTGGGCGATGCCGCGCGAGCAGCGATGGCGCCGCGACCAGCAGCCGCTTGACCGTGCCGACGCGGCGCGCGACCAGCGAGCTCGAGCTGAGCACGCCGATGCGGATGGCGAGCTCCGTGCCAGTCTCCACGAGGTCGACGAACTGCTCGGTGAAGCGGATATCGAGCCGCACCTCTGGATAGCGACGGCCATATTCGGCGAAAATGTCGCGGAAGAAAGTGCGGCCGAACGAGGTCGGCACCGTCATCCGCAAGGTGCCCGAGGGCGCGCCGACGCGCTTCGGCGACGGCATGCCCGCGCTCTCGAACAAGGTGACGATGTCCTTGGCGAGCTTGAGCACGCGGTCGGCCTCGGCGGTCGGCCGCAGCTTGCGCGTGGTGCGTACGAATAGCCGACAGCCGAACTGTTCCTCCAAGAGCGCGATGCGCTTGGTGATCGCCGGCTGTCCCAGGCCGAGATCAGCCGCAGCCTGGGTGAAGCTGCCGGCCTCCATGACCCGGATGAAGGTCTGCAGCGCGTCGATCCGGTCCATCCATTCCTCCCCGGAATGAGTTTTATTCTGGCTATTCCGTATACGTCAGGAGGCGGCCTGGTCTAGCCTCTCAAAAAAGATCACAGGGAGGGGAGACCCATGGAGAAGTCGATTGGCATCGTCGGCGCCGGCATCGGAGGGCTGCATCTCGCGCTCTACCTGCAGAAGCACGGCATCCAGGCGACCGTCCTGACCGACCGCGAGCCGGAGCAGTATGCTGCAACGCGGCTGATGAACACGGTGGCGCATCACGGCATCACGGTGGCGCGCGAGAACGAGCTCGGCGTGAACCACTGGGACGATCCCGATGTCGTCTATCACCACCATGATCACTTCTTCAATTTTCCGGGCAGCCCCCTGCTCTTCCGCGGCGCCTTCAAGCAGCCGAGCCGCGCGGTCGACTACCGGATCTACCTGCCGGCGCTGATGAAGGATTTCGAAGATCGCGGCGGCACGATCGAATACGCCAGCATCCAGGACGACGACATTCCGGCGCTGGTGGCGCGCTTCGACCTGCTGGTGGTGTCGACCGGCAAGGGCGCGCTCGGGCGAATGTTCAGCCATCGGCCGGAGCTGTCGCCCTACAACCAGCCGCAGCGCCTGCTCTGCGTCGGCCTCTATGACGGCGTCGATCACGGCAGCCCCGAGGGTGACGATCCGCGCGGCGTCACGCTGTCGGTGTCGCCGGGCCATGGCGAGATGATCGTGATCCCGACGCTGACCTTCGGCGGCATGAAGACGGCGCTGCTGATGGAGAACATTCCCGGCGGCGACATGGCCGAGCTGGTGTCGCTCAACTACGACGCCGATCCCTCGGCCTTTCGGCAGACGCTGCTCGACAAGCTCGAAAAGCACCATCCGCACACCTACAACCGGATCGACACGCACCGCTTCGATCTGCAGCCGCTGGACCTCTTGCAGGGCGCCGTGGTGCCGACCGTACGGCGCTCCTCGGTGAGCTTCGACGACGGCAAGATCGCGATCGCGCTCGGCGACGTGCACTCCGTGGTCGATCCGATGATGGGCCAGGGCGCCAACATGGCTTCCTACGCCGCGTTCGAACTCGGCAAGGCGATCACCGAGGCCGTGGCGTTCGACGACCGCTTCGTCGAGACGGTCGATCGCGCGCGCGAGAACCGCGTGCTCGCCGCGGCGCGCTGGACCAATCTGATGCTGCAGCCGCCGTCGGAGGCGATGGGCCGGCTGATCTTCACCATGGCGCAGGATCGCGTGCTCTGTGACGAGTTCACCGACAATTTCAACTATCCGGAGCGGCAGTGGGACCGGCTGGCGAGCGACCGGCGTATTCATGCCTGGATCGATGACCGGGCAAGGCTCGCAGCGTGATGGCGGAGAGAAGCCGATGAGCCATCATCCGGACCCGGCCAGCTTTCGCGCTGCCGCCTCGCGGTTCTCGACAGGCGTGACCGTCGTGACGAGCCGCGATGCCCAGGGCGCACCGGTCGGGATGACCGCGAACAGCTTCACCACGGTCTCGATGCAGCCGCCCACGGTGCTGGTCTCGCTGAAGCGCGGCCGCACCTGGCAGGCGGTGAGTACCTCCGGCCGCTATGCGGTCAACGTGCTCGCGGCGGATGACGTCGCGATCGGCCGGCATTTCGCCGGCGCACCGCTGCCGCAGGGCGCACCAAGCTTCGACGAACGCGATGGCTTCTTCCTGCTGCCGCAGGCGATCGCGCAGTTCGGCTGCGAGGTCGTCAACGCGATCGAGATCGCAGACCACACGCTGTTCATCGGCGAAGTGCGCTGGTGCCGGCACCAGGACGGCCTGCCGCTGGCCTTCTACGCCAGCCGGTTTTGCAACGGGCTGGGCGCTGAGATCAAGCCGGCGGAGGCGCTGGCGTATCCGGCAGAGGGATGGAGCATTTGATCGCACAGCCGGCGAGCCGAATACGCCACCATCGTTCGCCGTAAGCAGCTTCGCATGATCAAGGTGCAGCGCCGCTCTCGGAGCGGCCCCTCAAGGTGAGGAGGCGCGGAGCGCCGTCTCGAACCATGAGGCCACAGTGTGGGCCTCGCCCTTCGAGACGCCCGCCTGCGGCGGGCTCCTCAGGGTGAGGAGCAAGAGTTTCGCTCTTCAACACAAATCGGATGCGGTTCGCCGGGACGACTTAGTGAGCCAAACATCGTCACATTGAAGACTGCGGGTCCGGCACAGTCGTGAGGCTCAACCGCCGATCGGTCCGGGGTCGATGCCCCCCGTTGTGGCGGCTCCAGAATGACCGGAGCGCGGCCACGTGACGATCGAAGCGTGATTTTAGTGCCGGCCGGGGGACGTCGTCAAATGCATCGGCGCCGCAGGCACGAGGCCTGCGGCCGATGGTCCACAGCAGTTTCGCTCGTCGGCTAGCGCCGCTCGTTCAGCATCGGGAATCCGCGCTGATGCCAGACCGGATAGGCAGCGGGAATGTCGCTGGCGGCATCGAGGGTCGCCACCTGCTCCGCCGTCAGGCTCCAGCCGACCGCGCCGATGTTCTCCATGAGCTGGCTCTCGTTGCGGGCGCCGACGATGATGGTCGCGACCGTCGGGCGCTGCAGCAGCCAGTTCAGCGCCACCTGCGGAATGCTCTTGCCGGTCTGCTTGGCGACGCCGTCGAGCGCATCGACGACGCGATACAGCCGCTCCTCCTCGTAATGCGGTCCCGTGCCGGCGATGTCGTGGGCGCGGGTGCCGGGCTTGGCCGGCTGTCCGCGGCGGATCTTGCCGGTCAGCTTGCCCCATCCGAGCGGGCTCCAGATCACGGCGCCGACGCCCTGGTCGCGGCCCAGCGGCATCAGCTCCCACTCATAGTCGCGGTTGAGCAGCGAGTAGTAGGCCTGATGCGCGACATAGCGCGGATAGCCGTAGCGGTCGGAGGCGGCCAGCGACTTCATCAGGTGCCAGCCGGAGAAGTTGGAGCAGCCGATGTAGCGGATCTTGCCAGCGCGCACGAGCTGGTCGAGCGTGGACAGCGTCTCCTCCACCGGCGTGTTGTAGTCCTGGCCGTGCAGCTGGAACAGGTCGATGTGGTCGACGCCGAGCCGCGCGAGCGAGCCGTCGATCGCCTCGATCAGATGCTGGCGCGAGGAGCCATAGTCGTTCGGGCCACTGCCTTTCGGGAACGTCGCCTTGGTCGAGATCAGCAGGCGGTTGCGCTTGCCTTTGATGGCCTGGCCAAGAATGCTCTCGGCCAGGCCGTCCGAATAGACGTCGGCGCTGTCGAACATCGAGAGGCCGTGATCGAGACAGACGTCGATCAGCCGGGACGCGCCGTCAGCGTCGGTCCCGCCCCAGGCCTTGAAGAAGTCGTTGCTGCCGCCAAAGGTCGCGGTGCCGAAGCTGAGCGCGGGCACGCGGAGGCCGGAATGGCCGAGACGTCGATGGTCCATCATGATCTCCCTGGGTGTTGGCCGCATGAATACGCGCAGCGCGCGCCCCCGACCATGCCGCACCGTGCATGGCATTGTTGCGACGCCTGTGATTCCCACGCCATTCGCCTTGACCGGAGTGGTCGCGGCTTGATCTAACCGGGGCCGTTTCTCTTTCCCCCCGGGAACCTCAGGCCATGCGTATCGCCACTTGGAACGTCAATTCGGTCCGGCAGCGGATCGATCACCTTCTGACCTGGCTCAAGGAATGCTCCCCGGACATCGTCTGCCTGCAGGAGATCAAGTGCACGGACGACGCATTCCCGCGGCTGGAGATCGAGGCGCTCGGCTACAACGTCGTGACCCACGGTCAGAAGACCTTCAACGGCGTCGCGCTGCTGTCGAAGCTGCCGTTCGATGAAACCAAATCGGGTCTGGATGGCGACGCCGAGGACGTGCATGCGCGCTTCCTGGAGGGCGTGGTCAGCCTCAAGAGCGGGGTGGTGCGCATCGCCTGCCTCTATCTGCCCAACGGCAACCCGCCGAACACGGAAAAATATCCCTACAAGCTCAAATGGATGTCGCGGCTTCGTGACTACGCGCGTGAACGGCTGAAGACCGAGGAGCCGCTGATCCTCGCAGGTGACTTCAACGTGATCCCCGCCGCCGACGACGTCTCCAACCCCGAGGCCTGGGTCGAGGACGCGCTATTCCGTCCCGAGACGCGGGAGAGCTTCCAGTCGCTGCTCGGCCTCGGGCTCACCGACGCGCTGCGCGCCGTCACCGACGCGCCGGGGCAGTACACGTTCTGGGACTATCAGGCCGGCGCCTGGCAGAAGAACATGGGGATCCGGATCGATCACCTGCTGCTGTCGCCGCAGGCCAGCGACCGGCTGGTCGAGGTCGGCATCGACAGCTATGTCAGGGCCTGGGAGAAGCCGTCGGATCACGTGCCGGTGTGGGCCGATTTCGATCTCGAGACGGCGTCACTCGAGGGCGCTCGATGACGATCTACACACGGCGGCAATTGTTTCCGCTCGCACTCGTGCCGCTGCTGGTGGCGAAGCCGGCGGTTGCCGCCGACCTGCAGGCGACGATCGCCGGCATCGAAGCCGACAGCGGCGGTCGGCTCGGCGTGGCGCTGCTGGACACCGCGAGCGGCGCGCTCAGCGGCCACCGGCTCGACGAGCGGTTCCCGATGTGCAGCACCTTCAAGGCGCTGCTGGCGGGCGCGATTCTCGGCAAGGTCGATGCCGGCACCGAGCAACTGGCGCGCCGCATTCCGATCGCGCAAGGAGACATCCTGTCCTATGCGCCGGTCACCAAGGCCTATGTGGGGACGTCGGGCCTGTCGGTCGGCGAACTGTGCGAGGCGACCGTGACGCTCAGCGACAACACCGCGGCGAATCTGCTGCTGGCGACGCTCGGCGGCCCCGCCGGCTTGACCCGCGCCATCCGCGGCTTCGGCGACGCCATCACCCGGCTCGACCGCATCGAGCCCGCACTCAATGAAAGCGCGCCCGGCGATCCGAGGGACACGACGACGCCCGCGGCGATGGCGCAGACCTTGGCGAAGCTGACCACCGGCACCGCCCTGTCAACGGCGTCGCGCGATGTCCTGAATGGCTGGCTGATCGCCTGCAAGACCGGTGGCGCCAAGCTGCGCGCCGGCCTGCCCGGCGAATGGCGCATCGGCGACAAGACCGGCGCGGGCGACAACGGCAGCAGCAACGATGTCGCCGTGATCTGGCCGACAGGGCGCGCGCCGGTCCTCGTGAGCAGCTATCTCACCGAGACCAAGGCCAGCGACGACAAGCGCAACGCGGTTCACGCAGCGGTCGGCCGCGCCGTCGCCGCCGCGCTCGGGGCCTGAGCCGCCGCCTCGCGATAGATCGCGGCGATCGCGTCGACTCCGGTGCGCAGGTGGCGCATCTGGCGGCCCGCGAGGCGCACGCCGAGACCGGCGCTCTCCGGCAGCAGGCTCGCCGCGGCGTAGAGGCCGTCGATGCAGGACAGCGCATCGGCGAGACGCTGGCGGAGCGCGGCGAGATCGTTCGTCGGCGGCAGCATCAGAACGGCCGAGCCGAACGCGCGATGACCGTTGAAGACCGCGACATCAGGATCGCTCAGATGCATACGGTCGATGAGGAGCGGCTCCTCGCCCGTCCGGCGCACGACGAGCGCGGAGTCGAGCTCGCGGAACAAGCGTCCTTGCCCGTCCGGGTCATGCATCGTGAAGGCGTCGGTCACCAGCGCCGATGCATCGGCGGCGCAGTTCAGGTCGAGCACCTGGCACAGGGCCGCCCCGGGAAACAGAATACGCGGCTCCGGCCGATAGTCGAGCCTGGCGCCGGTCGCGACATGCAGCAGCACCTGCTCCACGGCGCGCGCGCCGGGCTCGGCGCGATGCACCGACGTGGCGCCCTGCGTCATCACGCAGACGGCTGCACCGGGGCCAAGCGTGAAGCGCTGCGTCAACCGGTCCTCGCCGTGCACGGCGCCACTGCCGGTCTGCAGGATCACGCTGAGGCAATCCGGCCGCGCGGCATCGGTGTGGAAGCTGCGCGTCAGCACGAACGGCCAGGCAAACAGCCGGCGATCGATCACGGTGCGGCCGCCGCGGCGGGCGAAGGAGAGATCGAGCCGCGGCGGCTCTGGGGCTGAAGCGCTCACGTGCGGAACAGCACCTCGCGCTCGAGCAGGTCGACGATCGCTTCAACGCCCTCACCGCGCCGGCAGTTGGTCAAGAGCACCGGCCGGCCGTCGCGCACAGCGGCGGCCTCGCGCAGCATGCGCGCGAGATCGACGCCGACATGAGGGGCGAGATCGACCTTGTTGATCACCAGGAGATCGGCGCGGATCACGCCGGGGCCGCGCTTGCGCGGGATGTCGTCGCCGCCGGCGACGTCGATCACGAACATCCAGAAATCGGTGAGGTCGCGCGAGAAGGTCGAGGCGAGATTGTCGCCGCCGCTCTCCAGCAGGATCAGCTCGACGCCGGGAAAGCGCCGCTCCAGTTCGTCGGCGGCCTCGATGTTGAGCGTCGGATCCTCGCGGATCACGGTGTGCGGACAGGCGCCGGCCTCCACCGCCGAGACCCGCTCGGGGTCGATCAGGCCGGAGCGGCGCACGCGCTCGGCATCCTCTGCGGTGACGAGATCGTTGGTGATGACGGCGATGTCGATGCCGCGCGCCTGCAGCGCCGGGATCAGCTGCTCGACCAGCGCGGTCTTGCCGGAGCCGACGGGGCCGCCGATGCCGACGCGCGCGGCCGTCATTGGCGCATCGGCGCGGGTGAGAGCGAGACGGCTCATCGCAGCATGAACCTCCTCGCGAGCGGCACGGTTGTCGCGGGCGGACACATCAAGAGCTTGCCGTCGGCGCGGACCTCGAAGGTCTGCGGATCGACCTCGACATGCGGCATCGCCGCGTTGCGGACCATGTCGGTCTTGCGCAGGCGGCGCACGTTCTTGATCTGCACCGTCTCGCGGCCGAGCCCGAGCCTGCCGCGGATGCCGGCGTCGACCGCGAGCTTCGACATGAAGTTGACGCCGAGACGCTGCGGCGCTGCGCCAAGCGCGCCCCACATCCGCTTCTGGATCATCGGCTCCGACAGCCCGAGGCTGCCATTGCCGTCGCCCATCGCGGCCCAGACCGGAAAGCCGTTCTTGATCACCATGTAGGGCTTCAGCCCGAACGAGGCGCGCGGCCACAGCACGAGATCGGCCATCTTGCCGACCTCGATGGAGCCGACGACATGATCAATGCCGACGGCAATGGCCGGGTTGATCGTGAGCTTGGCGATATAGCGCTTGATGCGCTCATTGTCGGCGCGCGTCGTCGTCTCCTCCGGCAGGCGGCCAATGCGGTCCTTCATCACGCTCGCAAGCTGCCAGCATTTGGCGACGTTCTCGGCGAGCCGGCCCATGCCCTGCGTGTCCGTGCCGAAGATCGAGATCGCGCCCATGTCGTGCAGGAAATCCTCCGCCGCCATCGACTGCGCGCGCACCCTGGACTCGCCGAACATGACATCCTCCGGCGAATTGTAGTTGAGCTGATGACAGATCATCGTCATCGGCACGCCCTCTTCCATCCCATACGACGTGTACGGATTGGTCGGATTGGTGGACGATGGAATGACGTTCGGCCAGGACACGACCTTGAGGAGATCAGGCGCATGGCCGCCGCCGGCGCCCTCGACGTGGTACATGTGGATGGTGCGGCCATCGACCGCCGCCATCGTATCCTCGCAGAAGCCGTATTCGTTGATCGAGTCGGTGTGCAGATGCACCGCGAAGTCGTGACGGTCCGCCGCGATCAGGGTCTTGTCGATCACGTCGGGCGATGCGCCGAAGTCCTCGTGGATCTTGACCGACATGCCGCCGGCCGCGACCGCCTCCTCGACAGCTTCCGGATTGGAGCCGCCGCGGCCGAACAGCGCGTAGTTCAGCGGCGAGAACTCGATCGACTTGAGGAAATGGCCGAAGTTCGGGCCCGAGCCGGAGCCGACGTCGAACACCGGCCCCGAGCCGTTGCCGACCATCGTGGTGGTGCCGCCGGCCAGCGCGTGATCCGACTGCTCCGGCGAGATCAGATGCGCGTGGCTCTCGATCGCGCCCGCGGTGACGATGAACGGGCCGCCGGCGATCGGCGCGGTGGTGTGACCGACCACCATGTCCGGATGCACGTCCGGCATGATGTCGGGATTGCCGGCCTTGCCGATGCCGACGATGCGGCCGTCGCGGATGCCGATGTCGGCCTTCACGATGCCGATCACGGCGTCGACGATGGTGGCGTTCTTGACGACGACGTCGAGGGCCTTGTGAGTGGACGTCCGGTGCGCCGCGACGGCCTCGCCGTCGCGGATGTTCTTGCCGGCACCGACCAGCAGCTCATGGCCGTAGGTCGTGTAGTCGTGCTCGATCTCGGCGAGCAGGCTGGTGTCGGCGAGCCGGACGAGATCGCCTTTCGTGGGACCGTAAAGCTCGGCATACGCTTGCCGTGTCAGTGTTGCCATGACCTAGGCTCCGAGATAGCCACGCGATTGCGCGAGCTTCAGCGCCGCGTCGCGCGCGCCGGGCGCATCGAGCGGACCATTGACCAGCCCGGCCTGGCCGCGCACGATCCGGTCGCCGGTGATCGGCACCAGCCGCACCGATTTGAAGATCCCCGGTTCGAAGCGCATCCCGAGCCCGGCGGGGCGGTCGATCTTCATGCCCCAGGCGGCGGCGCGGTCGAAGCGCAGCGCGCGGTTGACCTCGAAGAAATGGGTGTGGCTGCGCACCTGGATATCGCGATCCCCGGTGTTGACGACATCGATGGTGACCGCCGGCAATTCGCTGAACATCGCGATGTCGTCGCCGCCGGCGATGATCTCGCCGGGCACGATAGTCTCAGGCTCGGCGCCGTCGGCCGGCTGGATCGGTTCGAACAGCGCCATCACCTTGGTGCCCTCGGCGAACATCAGCTCGACATAGAGCATCGGAATCATCTGGGCGACGCCGGGCTCGACATCGTCTGATGTGAGCAGCCGTCCGGCCATGTCGCGGATCTCGGCATAGGGCAGATTACGGCGCGCCGCGGTCATCACCTCATCGGTAATGTAGGCGACCGCTTCGGGATGGCTCAGCTTGATGCCCAGCAAGCGATTGCGCCGCGCCATCTGCGCGGCGTTGAAGATCACGAGACGATCCAGCTCGGTCGGCGACAGGTTCATCATGGCGCGGCACCTCAGGTCGTGAACATGCGCACATGCCGCAACGGCCCGCGCGACACGGCGATATCGATGAAGGGCGTGAAGCTCGACGGCATCGCGTCGTCGTCGGGTGTGCCGTTGAGCAGATCGCCGAGCCGTGCGCGGGCGCGCGCCAGGCTCTGCTGCGAGTCGATGTGGCCGATCAGGCCGAGCCGCACCGCGGCGCTGACGAGGCCAGTGATGAGGGTCCAGCCGGAGACGAGCTCGGCGGCATCGAGGCTCAGGCCGGCATCACGGCCGGCGATCGCCTGCACCACGGCGAGGTGTCCAAGTCTCGGATCGGCCGAGACGCGCGCGCGGTAGGACACGGACAAGGGGCCTGCAAGCTTGACCCAGACGCCGAGCAACGCCCTGCCCGCACGCCGCGAGCCCTCGCGCATCTCGGCCGACGGCGTCGTGGCCTCGGCGAGGCGATCCACGGCTACCATCGCCGCGGTATCGCCAGCGTGCCAGGCGCGCCGCAGCAGGATGCGATCCATCGTGGCCCAGCGCTGCGCAAGGTGATCGGCAATGACGCCGTCGAGATCGCTGCGGTCGGGCAGCAGGCCATCGGCGGCGAGGCCTTCGATGCCCCAAGAGAAGGCAAAGCCGCCGGCGGGAAAGGCGCTGTCGCCGAGTTGCAGCAGGGCCAGCGTCTCGCCGCGGTCAAACATGCGCGCGCTCCACGACTTCGCCGGCGTCGAGCAGCGGCTTGATCCGCGCACGGTAGGTCTCGATCGGGGCGTCGAGCAGTACGACGAGGCTGTCGCCCTCGAAGCGGACGCGCCAGTGCAGATTGCCGGCATGCCAACCGAGCTTGAGCGCGCTGGCCTCGTCACGCGCCTTGAGGCGCAGCACATGCTGCTCGCCAAAACGTGCGATGATGGCGCGATCGGAGTCGAGATGCAGCAGCGCGCCGTCGACCAGCTCCTCGTCGCGATCCAGGCTGACGGCGCAGTCGGTGCCGCGATCGGTGGTCAGGCGGAAGCGCTTGCGGCCGGCATCCTCCGGCGGCACGAACAGCAACTCGATGCCACCGCGATGCTCCAGCGCGTGGATGCGGCCGGCATAAGCCTTGTCGCTCGCGCGTCCCAGGATGCCGTGCAGACGGAGCATCGGCGATGTTCCTCTTGTTGTTCTGCGCTCGTCGTTTGGGGCCTCATGGTTCGAGACGCCCGCCAAAGGACGGGCTTCTCACCATGAGGATCGAGATAGAGGGCGGGACTTGCATGCGGTGTGGCCGCAAGCCCCGTACGATTTTGCATGAGGCTCGCTTTGGCCGAAGACTTTCATCCGGCCAAACCCGAAGCCCTCGTCGAGAGGAGCCCGCCCTTGGCGGGCATCTCGAAGAACGGTTGGTGTGGTCATCTCTCGCCGCGCCCTACCGCATCGTCGCCGACACCTCCTGCGAGGTCACGAGAATGACCTCGCCGTCGAGGATCGGCATGGCGATGCCGAAGAAGGTCGCCACCGCGGCGGAGCCGTTGTGGCGGTCCATCGCGGCCTTGTCGGCGAAGCGCTCATAGGTCGTGAACAGACCCGGCTCGGTCTCGCTCTGCGAGATGAAGAAGCCGATCGTCTCCGGCTCGTTGGCCGCGACATGGGCCGCGACGGCGACGAGGGCGTCGCGCATCGTGGCCTCTTGTCCCGCCTTGGCCCTGATGACCGCGGTGATGGTGATCATCAGAAGGTCTTCCAGTCGCCGTCGGCCTCGAACGCCGCCGCCGCCTGGTAGATCGTGGCCTCGGCGTAGTCCTTGCCGATCAGCATCAGGCCGACCGGCAGGCCGTCGGAGAGGCCGCACGGCACGGTCATCGCGGGATGGCCGGTGACGTCGAACGGGCTCGTCGTCGCGGTCATCTCGAAGGCGCGCTGCACCACTTCGGCGAGCGGCGCGTCCTTGGCCGGGATCGGCGTGGCGACGCACGGCAGGGTCGGCATCAGCAAGAGGTCGTAGGAGCCGAACATCGCGTCATAGGCTGCCTTGGCCTGGATCGCGATGTTGCGCGACTTGGCGTAGTAGCGGCCGCGGTAGTGCTCGAGGCCCCACTGGCCGACCAGCATGGTCAGCTTCAACGTCACCGACAAATCGTCAGCGCGCGTGCGCCAGCCGGAATGCGCGTCGAGCAGGCCGACGTCGTAGAGGCCCTTCCAGTTGAAGCCCATGCCGTTGCCGAGCATCATCTGCACCAGGAAGCCTTCCAGCGTGATCGGATTCCACGCCGCCAGCGCATGCATGTGCTCGGGGATCGAGACCTCCGACACCGACGCGCCCATCTTGGCGAAGCGCTCCGCGCCGGCCTTGACCTTGCTGACCACGCCCTCTTCCATGTTCGGCGCGCTGAAGCCTTCCTTGAGCACGCCGATCTTGAGGCCCTTGACGCCCTTGCCGAGCGCCTCGGTGTAGGCCGAGACCTTCGGCGCATATTGCCGCGGATCGAGGCCGTCGGCACCGGCCAGCACTTCGAGCAGCAGCGCGTTGTCGGCGACCGACTTGGTCATCGGCCCGGTGTGGTCGATCGTCGACTCGATCGGCATGACGCCGGTGTAGGGCACGAGACCGTGCGTCGCCTTCATGCCGTAGATGCCGCAATAGGACGCGGGAATGCGGATCGAGCCGCCCTGGTCGCCACCGATCGACATGTCGACCTCGCCGGCCGCCACCAGCGCAGCGCTGCCCGAGGACGAGCCGCCGGCCGAATAGCCCATCTTCCAGGGATTGTGCACCGGCGCGGGATTGGAGGTATGGCTGCCGCCGGACAGGCAGAAGTGCTCGCAGACGGCCTTGCCGACGATGGTGCCGCCGGCATCGAGGATGCGGGAGACAATGGTGGCGTCGGCTGCGGGAATGAAGCCTTCCAGCGTGGTCGAGCCGTTCATCATCGGCACGCCGGCGAGCGCGACGTTGTCCTTCAGCACCACCGTGCGGCCGGCGAGCTTGCCGGACGACGCACCCTTCACCTCGGTCTTGATCGCCCAGGCGTTGTACTTGTTCTCCTTAGGCATCGGCTTGGCGCCCGGCGTGCGCGGATATTTCACCGGCGGCAGCGGGTTCGGCAGTTCGTCGATGATGTCATACTGGTCGAACATGCCGCCCATCAGCGACAGATATTCGGCGGCCTCCTCGACCGTCATGTTCATGTGCAGGCTGGCGGCGAGATCGGCAACTTCCTCGGCATTCGGGCGTTTGATGGACATGAGTCATCCTTTCTTGTGAGGACAAGCTGGGCAGAGACAGCAAATTGTCAGTTCAATGGGCCGGCGCGCGCGCGCCGGTACGGGCTCTAGCTCGGGATCATCTGACCTTCCCGGGCCAGGAGAGTCTCACGGTCGAGTTCCTCGGTGATACGCCCCTTCTGGATGTGCAGGATGCGATCCGATAACGACGTGATGAATTCGAGGTTCTGCTCGACCACGATCAAAGACATCTTCCAGCGCGACTTCAACGCCAGCAGCGTCTCGATGATCTCCTCGATGATCGACGGCTGGATGCCTTCGGTCGGCTCATCCAGCAGGATCAGCTTGGGCTTTGTGCACAGGCAGCGCGCCAGTGCCAGCAATTGCTGCTCGCCGCCCGACAGCGCGCCGCCGCGGCGGTCGAGCAGCCGCACCAGGCGCGGAAAATCCTGCAGCACGGCATCGATGACACTGCGGTCCTCCCTCGGCGCCGCAGCGAGCCCCATGCGCAGATTTTCCATGACCGACAGGTCCGGAAAGATCTCGCGGCCCTGCGGCACCAGGCCGATGCCGAGCCGGGAGCGCTCGTGCGGCTTGAGATGCGTGATGGTCTTGCCGGCAAACACGACCGAGCCGTCGGTGGTCGGCAGGTGTCCCATCAAGGTGCGCAGCGCCGTGGTCTTGCCCATGCCGTTATGGCCGAGGATGCCGAGATATTCGCCGTCGGCGACCGTCAGGTCGACGCCGAACAGGATCGGAATCCGGCCATAGCCGGACTTGAGCCCCTTGACCTCGAGAAGCGTGCTCATGCGGCCACCTTCTTGCCGAGATAGACGTCGCGCACGCGCTGGTCGGCGAGCACCTTGTCGACGGTATCCTCGACCAGCACGCGGCCCTGGTGAAACACGGTCACACGCTTGGCGATCTGCTTGATGAACTCCATGTCGTGCTCGACCACGACGATGGCGCGGGTCTGGTTGATCTCGCGGATGATCGCAGCGGTATGGAACGTCTCCTCGTCGGTCATGCCGGCGGCGGGCTCGTCGAGCAGGATCAGCTCGGGCTCGGCGGCGAGCACCATGCCGATCTCGACCCATTGGCGCTGGCCGTGCGACAAGGTCGCGACGATACTGTCGGCGTAGTCGGTCAGCCGGATCATCTCCAGCACGGCATTGACCGCCGGGCCCTGCTGCCGCGGCGTTGCCTTGCGCCGTACCGCCATCCAGATGTTCTCACGCACCGAGAGGCCGTTGAACACGTTCGGGACCTGGGTCTTGATGCCGATGCCCATGCGCGCGATCTCGTGCGACAGCTTGCCCGCGATCGGCATGCCGCGGAACGCGATGCTGCCCGACGTCGGCACCAGTTGTCCGGTCAGCGTCTTGAAGAACGTGCTCTTGCCGGCGCCGTTTGGGCCGATCAGGCAGCGCAGCTCCATCTCCTGCAGGGTGAACGTGATGTCGTCATTGGCGACCACGCCGCCGAAGCGCATCGTCAGGTGCTCGGCCTTGAGCAGAGGAACGAGGTCGGCCATGTCACTCGGCTCCTGCAGGATGCGGCGCCGCCGCTGACGGGACCGGCGGACCATTGGTCTTCGGCTTCTTGTCCGGGATCAGCCGCATCACCAGATCACGCGCGGTCGGGAAGATGCCCTTCGGCAGGAGCAGCACGAACACCACGAGTACGCCGCCGAGAACGAGGTTGGAGTTCAGGAGCTGCTGCGAGCCGATATAGGCGACGATGTACTCGATGACGACGCAGCCGATGATCGGCCCGAGCAAGGTGCCGAGCCCGCCGACCGTGATCCAGATGATGATCTCGGCGGACAGCGACAGGCTGAAGATGGTCGGGCTGACGAAGGCGCCCCAGTTGACGTAGAGCGCGCCGGCAAGACCGGCGATGGCGCCGCCGAGGATGAAGGTCAGGCACTTCACCAGCCGCGGATCGTAGCCGAGCAGCGACGCCCGCACCTCGTTCTCGCGCACCGCGACGATGATGCGCCCGGCCGGCAGCGCCAGCAGCAGCCGCAGCAGCAGGAACACGCCGAGCAGCACGTAGGCGGTGGTCCACCACGACTGCTCGGGCGACAGCACGGTCGACGGATCGAACGGCATGTTGAAGGTCGGCACCGCCGGCATGCCGTTGAAGCCGCCGAGCAGCGCCTTGCCGATCTTGTAGGCGTCGCCCGAGGTCGAATTGACCGAGTTGAACAGGATCAAGGTGACGGTGAGCGTGATGACGCCGAGATAGACGTCCGAGATGCGGCCGAAGAAGATGAAGTAGCCGAGGATCGCCGCGAACAGCGCAGGCACGGCGATCGCCAGCAAGATCGCCGGCGTCGAGTCCTGGAAATTCACCGCTGCAATCGCGTAGGCATAGCCGCCGAGGCCGAAGAAGGCGGTCTGGCCGAACGACAGGATGCCGCCGTAACCCCAGATGAAGGCGAGGCTCAGCGCCAGAACCGACATCGCGGCGAACAGTGTCAGTTGCATCAGGCCGAAGAGCTCGATCACGCTCGGCACGATCGCGATCACGCCAATGGCGACGACGGTCCCCACGGCCTGCAGAGCGAGACGAAGGCGCTTGTCCATCATAGGTTCCCCTTGAAGAAGCGCCCGGAGATGCCCTGCGGCAGCAGACGGATGAGCACGATCGCGGTGGTGAAGACGATCACCTCGCCATAGACGGGCGTGGTGAAATAGGCGCCGATCTGGTTGACCGAGCCGAACAGGCTCGCCGCCGAGAGCGTGCCCGACAGGATCGCCGCGCCGCCGCCAACCACCGTCATGAAGGCCTTGGCGACATAGGCGCCGCCCATCACCGGCGTGATGCCGGACACCGGCGCCAGCAGGCCGCCGGCGAGACCCGTCACGGCGGCCCCGAGCGCGAACGTGCTCATGTAGACGCGGGCCGGGTTGACGCCGAGCGTGGCCGCCATCGCCGGGTTCTGCATGGTGGCGCGGGCGACCAGGCCGAACCGGGTGTAGCGCATCACGCCGTAGATGATGGCCATCATGACGGCCGCCATCAGTGCAAGGAACAGCGTGTAGTAGCTCGACTGGTACGAGCCGATCGAGAAGCCGCCGAGCGGCGTCGGCACGCCCTGCTGGGTGTTGCCGTAGATCGTGGTGATGATGCCGATGATCAGGAGGCTGAGGCCCCAGGTCGCGAGCATGGAATCGACCAGGCGGCCGTAGAGAAACCGGATCAGGCAGCGCTCGATCACGAGGCCGACGATGCCGACGAACAGGGGCGCGATGATCAGCATCGCGATCCAGATGTTCACCCCGGCATTGGCCGAGATCACGGTGGCGTAGGCGCCGAGCATGATGAACTCGCCATGGGCGAGATTGATGATCTTCATCATGCCGAAGATGATCGCCAGTCCCAGGCAGAGCAGGAACAGCGATGAGATTCCGTTGAGGACATCCAGCGCGAGGATGACGTAGATCGCCATGCGTCAGGTCTTTCAGGGCAGTCCAATGAAACCGGGCCCCGCCGGATGGCGGGACCCGGCACGCGTCAGAGATTGATGATGTACTGCTTGACGTCGTTCGGGTTCTTGACGAGGTCACAGACGCTCGCGGTGTCCGCGGGCTTGGCGTCGGTGTAGGTCTCGAGCACCGACCATTTGCGGTCCTTCACCTCGGCCAGGAACGCGTTGCGGACGGTGTGATGGGTCTGCTTGTCCAGCGAGACCTTGCCGCTCGGGCCGTCGAAAACGAGGCCGCTTTCGAGCGCCTCGATCACCTTCATGCGGTCGATGCTGCCGGCCTTCTTGACGCCTTCAGCCCAGAGCATGACGCCCTCATAGGTGCACGAGGCGAGCTCGCTGATGTAAGGCGAATCCGGATGCGCCTTCTTGATCTTCTCGACGAAGCTCTTGGAGGCCGGCGTGGTCAGCTCCTCGAAATAGCCGTAGGCCCCGATGACCCCATCGCTCTCCGCCGCATCCAATGTCGAGGGCTCGTTGACGAGACCAAAGGTGGTCGAGGCGATCGGGATCTTCCCCTTCATGCCGGCCGCGGTCCACTGCCGGTAGAACGCGGTGTGGTTGCCGCCGACCAGCGCCGACAGGATGAGGTCGGGCTTGGCCGCCTGGATCTTGGAGATGGTGGAGCCGAAATTGGTGACGTCGAGCGGGAAGAAGTCTGTCGCCAGGATCTCGCCGCCATTGTCCTTGCAGTATTTGGTCATCCACTTCGCGGTGATCTGACCGTAATTGTAGTCGGCCGCGATGATGTAGGCCTTCTTGCCGGACTTCTTCATCGCGCTCGGCACAAGCTTCTCCACCGTCTGCGCCGGCGTGGTGCCGGTGCAGAAGGTGTTGCGGTCGCAGACGCCGCCTTCGTACAGCGTGTTGTAGAAGTACAGCACCTTGAAACGGTCGAAGGTCGGGCGGATCGCCTCGCGCGAGGCCGAAGTAATGCCGCCATGGACGACATCGACCTTGTCCTTCACCGCCAGCTGCTGGGCGTATTGCGAATAAAGCTGGATGTTGGACTGGGTGTCGTAGTGGATCACCTTCAAGGGACGCCCGAGCAGGCCGCCCGCGGCGTTGATCTCCTCAACGGCAAGCTGCAGCGCGTAGACCATCGGCGTGCCGGAGGTGCCGATGGGACCGGACTGGTCGTGCAGGCTGCCGACCGTGATCGGGTTCTCGGCCGCGAGCGCACCCGAGCGCAGCACGGCGGGTGCCGCGATCAATGTCGAGGTCGCGATGGCCGAGCGTTGCAGGAAACGACGTCGGGAGAGAGTCATAAAGGTCCCCATGGGTTGATGATGCTGGTTCATGATCCGCGAGAAGTTTAAAATTACAATATTTGAAAAGGCAAGTGTTTTTTGGAGCGCGCCCTGCGCCTCAGCGCGAGGCGACGACCGCGAAGTCGTAGCCATCCAGCTCGGCGAGATGGATCGGATGGCGCCCGCCAACCACCGGCTGCGCCTCGTTGCCGCGCGCCGTGCGCCGCTGCAGCGTGCGCCCGAAGACGCGCCTGAGATCGCGGGCGTCGAAGCTCTCGGCGCGCTCGATCAGCGCGGCGAGCGCGTGAATGCCTTCGTAGCAGGACTCGCCATAGCCGTTGGGCGGCGGCGGATTGTCACCGAAGGCCGTGTAGTAGCGCTCGAGAAACGCGCCGTTGTTGCGCGACCGCAGCGAGGCGAAATAGCTGGAGGCGACATAGACATTCTCGGTCTCGCCGCTGTCGAGCCCGTAGACGATGGTCTCGTCGAAGGCGGACGAGAATCGCAGCACGTGACGGCTGAGACCGGCGGCGCAGAAGGCGCGGCTGAAGGCGATGCAGTCGAAGCCGAGAAAGACCGGCAGCACCACGTCGCTGCGCGTGGTCTTGATGCGGTCGAGCATCTCGTCGAAATCGTGGACGCCGACCGGCACGTAGCATTCGCCGGTCACGGTCCCGCCGAAGCGCGCGATCAAGCGCCTGGCGATGCCGAGCGACGAGCGCGGCCAGATGTAGTCGTTGCCGCACAGGAAGAAGCGCCGGGCGCGCTTGATCTCGGAGAGCCACTGCACCGCCGGCCCCAGTAATTCGCCGGCGGTCTCGCCCGTGGTCATCACATCGCTGTTCGCCGGCAGGCCCTCGAACTGGGGCGTGTAGACGAACGGCACGCGGCCGCGCGCGGCTTGCGCGACGGGATCGCGCGCGTAGCTCGGCAGCATGCCGATCAGGCCATCGACGGCGAGCTCGTCGACCGCCTCCACCGCAGCCCGGCCCGCGCTGGCGCCGGTCGCGCCGGCGTCGATGACGATCAGCTCGACCTGTCGGCGGCGGATGCCCGCGGCCTGGTTCAGCTCGGTCACGGCCAGCCGCCCACAGGCTTCCGCGGAGGGTGCCCACAACCCTGCCGAGCCGCGCCGAGGAATGATCAGGCCGATCCGAACGCTGCGCAAACGTGCCGCCTCTGCTGTTGCAGGGGACTTGCACTCACGAATCGTGCCAAGCGCGTTTTGGCGTCATCGCGGTCGTTCGTGTACCAAAGATCGCCGATTTTGGTTATGGAACCTGACGCTGATCAAAACATCGGCGCGCCGACGCCTATTCGTTAGGCATCCGCGGCCATGGCCTCGATGTCTCGCCATGGCTCGCGACTCACGGCGCAGTGGCGAGGGTCTTGCTCATCGGATAGGAGGCCGCGGTGCCGAACTTGCCGGCGGGCACGCCGACATCCGCGTAGCCGCGGGCGAGATAGAATCGGTGCGCGGTCTCGGTGCTCAGCAGGGCCACGTCACGCGCGCCCAGTGCGGCCGCCCGCCGCTCCAGCTCCGCCAGCAGAGCCGAGCTGATGCCGCGAAAGCGTCCGCGCGGCGACACGTAGTTGAGCGTGATCTCGCCGGGGTGGGCGAGCCCGCCGACGGCGAGAATCACATCATCCTCGACCGCGACGAGCAACGATCGCCCTCGCCCGTCCGCCCAGGCCGCGACGTTCTGCGGTGTCTTGTTGGCGAGCCAGCGCGCCAGGATATCAGGGCTGCCGCGGTGATCCGCCAGGCACAATTCGGATATGGAGGCGCGCAACACGGCGCAGGCCACCTCGGCATCGTCAGCCGTCGCATCGCGGATGATCATCGCAGTCCCTCTGTCGAACGGAGGGAACGCGATGCATTCCGCTCCTGCTACTCGCGCTTGCCCTGCACCCAGCTCTCGAGCATCTGCAGCGCCGAGGCGCGGTCATCGTCCGAGGCCTTGGCGAAGGCGCGGTTGTAGCTCTCCTTGATCCAGGCTTCGTCCGGACCGGCGCTGTCGCGCGCCAGCGTGAGCCACATCAGTCCGCGCGCCGGCTGGCGCGGCAACCGGTCGCCGTTGAACAGCATCTGACCAAGCAGCGCCTGGGCCTGGTGCTGGCCCTTCTGCGCGGCGAGGCCGAGCCAGCGCGCGCCATAGCGGAAGTCGTCGCGCGAGGCGTCTGCGGTCTTCAGGTACATCCGCGCCAGATCGTACTGGGCGTCGGCATTGCCGAAATAGGACGCCGCATAGGAGAACATCTCCCGCGCGCGATCCGGATCGGCCTTGACCTTCGTGTTCGGAATGCCGCTCAGGTAATAGCGGCCGAGCGCGACAAAGGCATTGGCGACGATCTGCGCCTGAGGCGCCGACGGACTGTCCTCCGCATGCGCATTGGCGATGCGGCTGAAATAGTCGAAGGCGCGCATGTCGTCGCGCGCAACGCCATCGCCCGCCGCATACATGCGGCCGAGCTTGAACTGCGCAATCGGGTGACCTTCCTCCGCCGCGTATTGCAGCGCCGTCAGGGACTGCGTGGGCGAGGTCGAGGACGTCGTCGCGGGCAGCGCCTTGCGCAGCGCGCCGGCGCCAGCCTGCTGTCCAGCCACGGGGATCGCCGGCTCCTGGTTGACCGGAGCGCCATCGAACGCGAACGATGGCGTCGGCAACGCGAGCGGGGCAACCCCCAGCATCAATGCGAAAAGGATCCGATCAGATGTCCGCATAGCAATACTTCTCTTGCGCACCACCTGGATGGGTCACGGCGCCCGCCACGGCCGGCCCCACCTGCTGGGCATATTTCCAAAGTGCACCTGACGTGTGATGCGTCTCACGCGGCGTCCACTTGGTCTTGCGTGTCGCCAGCTCGGCATCGCTCAACTTCACGTTAAGGATGCCCGCCTCGGCGTCGATCTCGATGATGTCGCCATCCGCGACCAGCGCGATCGGTCCGCCGACCGCCGCCTCCGGTCCGATATGGCCGATGCAGAAGCCCCGCGTCGCGCCCGAGAACCGGCCGTCGGTGATCAGCGCGATCTTGCCGCCCATGCCCTGCCCGGTCAGCGCCGCCGTGGTCTGCAGCATTTCCCGCATGCCCGGACCGCCGCGCGGCCCCTCGTAGCGAATGACGATCACGTCGCCTTCGCGATAGGTGCGCTTCTGGACGGCGTCAAAGGCGTCCTCTTCCCGATCAAAGCAGCGGGCCGGCCCAGAGAATTTCAAGTTCGACATGCCCGCGACTTTCACGATCGCGCCCTCTGGCGCGAGATTGCCTTTCAGACCGACCACACCTCCGGTTGCAGTGATCGGCTGGTCGGCCGGCCTCACCACGTCCTGGTGCGGATTCCACTTCACGCCATTGAGGTTTTCGGCGATCGTCCGGCCGGTGACTGTGAGGCAGTCGCCGTTCAAATAGCCATGGTCGAGCAACGTCTTCATCAAGAGCGGAATGCCACCAGCCTCGAACATGTCTTTGGCGACATAGCGGCCACCCGGCTTCAAATCCGCGATATAAGGTGTCTTTTTGAAGATTTCGGCGACGTCGAATAAGTCGAACTTGATGCCGGCCTCGTGTGCAATCGCAGGTAGATGCAGCGCAGCATTGGTCGACCCGCCGGACGCCGCCACAACCGCAGCGGCATTTTCCAGGGATTTTCGCGTGACGATGTCGCGCGGCCGGAGGTTGGCGGCGATCAGTTCCATGACCTTCTCGCCGGCGGTCATGCAGAAGGAATCACGGATCTCGTAAGGCGCGGGGGCGCCGGCCGAATAAGGCAGCGCCAGCCCGATCGCCTCGGACACCGTCGCCATCGTGTTGGCCGTGAACTGGGCGCCGCAGGCGCCGGCCGACGGACAGGCGACGCGCTCGAGCTCGTCGAGGTCGTCGTCCGACATCGCACCCACCGAATGCTTGCCGACAGCCTCGAACATGTCCTGCACAGTGACCTGCTGGCCGCGGAAATTGCCGGGCAGGATCGAGCCGCCATAGATGAAGATCGAGGGCACGTTGAGCCGGACCATCGCCATCATCATGCCTGGCAGCGATTTGTCGCAGCCGGCGAGGCCGACGAGCGCATCGTAGGAGTGGCCGCGAATCGTGAGCTCGACGGAATCGGCGATCGCCTCGCGCGACGGCAGCGACGAGCGCATGCCGTCATGGCCCATTGCGATGCCGTCGGTCACGGTGATGGTGCAGAACTCGCGCGGCGTGCCGCCGGCGTGGGCGACGCCCTTTTTCACCGCCTGGGCCTGCCGCATCAGCGCGATGTTGCAGGGCGCAGCCTCGTTCCAGCACGAGGCGACGCCGACGAAGGGCTGATGGATCTGCGCCGTGGTGAGGCCCATGGCGTAGAGGTAGGACCGATGCGGCGCACGCTCGGGCCCTTCCGTCACATGACGACTGGGCAGCCTGCGCTTGATGTCGGTCTTCGCGTCCATCGCTGTTTTGGCCTCCCGGTGCTGCGGAGAACGCTCAAAATCCGGCAAGTGGATTTTCGGCAGCCTCACACGCACTGGTTATGTTCTGATCAAAGTATTTCACGACCAGGTGTGGCTAAAAAGCGGCGCGTTTGCGGAGCGCCGGAGATTGTTACCAAAACTTCGCAAACTGTGGCGACGTCGCAACATTCGTGGCCGATGCGCAACCATCCTTGGTTGGCAGGAACTGAGGGCGCCTACTCCGGCACCACCCCTGCGGCGCGGATCATCGGCCACCATTTGCGGATCTCGGCCCGCTGCAAAGTTCCAAGCGCGGCGGGGCCGCGCTGATCGGCCGCCGGCATCTGCAACCCCAGGTTTTTCAACTGGTTTTTCACATCCGGCTCGTCCAGCGCGGCCACCGCCGCCGCACTGAGCGTATCGACGATCTCCTTGCTGACGCCCTTCGGCAGCCAGAGGCCCGACCACAGGGTCATGTGGAAACCCGGCAGGCCGGCCTCGTCGGTGGTCGGAATCTCCGGCGCGGACTCGAGCCGCTTGGCGTCGGTGACGGCGTAGGCGCGGATCGTCCCGGCTCGAACCTGGTTGATGGCGTTGGAGGTCTGGTCGACGATCAGGTCGATCTGGCCAGCGACCAGATCATTCATCGCCGGCCCCGTGCCGCGATACGGCACATATTGCAGCTTGAGGCCGGTGACCTGCTCGAAATAGAGCCCTGCGATGTGGCTGCCGGAGCCATTGCCGGCGGTGCCCGCCGATACGGGGTTCGGCTGCGATTTCACCCAGGCGAGAAACTCCGGCAGCGACTTGGCCGGGATGTTGTTCCTGCTGACGATGATCATCGGATTGCTCGGCAGCAGCACCACCGGCTCGAGATCGGCCTCGAGGTCATAGCCGAGCCGGTAGACGGCGCCGTTCGCGACATGGGTGCCGAGATGGCCGAAGCTCACGGTGTAGCCGTCGGGCTTCGAGCGCACCGCGCGTCCCACGCCGATCGAACCGCCCGCCCCGGTCACGTTCTCGATCAGAATGGGCTGCCCGAGCGTCTGTCTCATGTGCTCGGCGAGGATGCGCATCATCGCATCCGACGGGCCGCCGGCGGCGAACGGCACGATCACGGTGATCGCGCGCGAGGGATAATTGTCGGCCCGCGCCGGCAACGTCAGCACGAGACATACAAACAGCACGGCGCAAAGAGCTCGTCGCATCACGTCCTCCCTTGTGTCGCACGCGCCGGTCACAGACGCGAATGCGTCTGCGCCGGAGCATGTGCCCGAGGCCGCGGTGCTGGTTGTTAGTTAGAACTGCCCGAAGTCGATCGGCTGGTGACGATCGAGCGTGCGGGTAACCGGCGGCAGCGGATATTTAAGTCCTGTCGCGCAATTGAACAGCATGACGCGATCGTTTTTCGTCACGCGTCCGTCGGCCAGGCTCTGCTTGTAGGCGGCATAGGTCGCCGCGCCCTCCGGGCACAACAGCAGCCCCTCCTCGCGCGCGACCTCGGTGAGCGCAGATGAAATCTTCTCGTCATCGACCGCGATGGCGAAACCTTTGCTCTCGCGCACTGCGCGCAGGATGAGGAAATCACCGACGGCCTGGGGCACGCGGATGCCGGACGCGATGGTGTGGGCGTCCTCCCAGCGCGTGGCGTGCTCGACGCCCTGCTCGAAGGCACGCACCATCGGCGCGCAGCCGGAGGCCTGCACCGCCACCATGCGCGGACGTTTTGCGCCGATGAAGCCGATCTTCTCCAGCTCGTCGAACGCCTTCCACATGCCGATCAGGCCGGTGCCGCCGCCGGTCGGATAGAAGATCACGTCGGGCACGTCCCAGCCGAGCTGCTCGGCGAGTTCCAGGCCCATCGTCTTCTTGCCCTCGATCCGATACGGCTCCTTCAAGGTCGAGGTGTCGAACCAGCCGACCTTGGCCTTGCCCTCGCCGACGATCTTGCCGCAATCATCGATCAGGCCGTTGACGCGATACACGGTCGCGCCTTGCAGCTCGATCTCGCTGACATTCACCTCGGGGGTGTCTGCCGGACAGAAGATAGTGGTCTTGATGCCGCAGGACGTTGCATAGGCCGCGAGCGCAGCACCGGCATTGCCGTTGGTCGGCATCGCCATGTGCCTGATGCCGAGCGCCTTGCCCATCGACACTGCCATCACTAGGCCGCGCGCCTTGAACGAGCCGGTCGGCAGCCGGCCCTCGTCCTTGACGATGATCTCGCCGCCGCCGAGCTTCTTCGACAGCTTGGGCAGATTGATCAGCGGCGTCATCACCTCGCCGAGGCTCACGATGTCGGCGCATTTGCGCACCGGCAGCAGCTCGCGATAGCGCCACATGTCGGCCGGACGCTGCGCCAGCGCGTCCTTGGTCAGCGCCTGTTTCACCCCTGCGAGATCGTAGCGCACCAGCAGCGGCTTGCCGGCCTTGGAGAGGTTGTGAACCTGGTCCGCCGGATAATGATCGCCTTCCATCGCGCATTCGAGATGGGTGACGAAGGTCGGGCGCTCGGTGGTGAGATTGTCGCTGGATTTCACGGCGGAGCCTTCTTGTTGTGCCCGTCTGGTCATCTCCGTCATTGCCGGGCTTGCCCCGGCAATCCATCCCCTTCGCAAGTATTTTCGAAGGGGATGGATGCGCGGGTCAAGCCCGCGCATGACGGCCGGTGAGCGGATTACATATTCAGCACGCGGCCGTAGGCGTCGAGCACAGCTTCCTTCATCATCTCCGACAGGGTCGGATGCGGGAACACCGTGTGCATCAGCTCTTCCTCGGTCGTCTCGAGGTTCATCGCGACCACATAGCCCTGGATCAGCTCGGTGACCTCGGCGCCGACCATGTGGGCACCGATCAGTTGCCCGGTCTTCTTGTCGAAGATCACCTTGACCAGACCCTGGTCCTCGCCGAGCGCGATCGCCTTGCCGTTGCCGACGAAGGGGAAGCGGCCGACTCTGACGTCGCGGCCCTGCTCCTTGGCCTTGGCCTCGGTAAGACCGACGGAGGCGACCTGCGGATGGCAATAGGTGCAGCCCGGAATCAGGTTCTTGTCCATCGGGTGCGGATGCAGCCCCTTGATCGCCTCGATACAGACCACGCCCTCATGCTCGGCCTTGTGCGCCAGCATCGGGGGACCCGCGACGTCGCCGATCGCGTAGAGGCCGGGCACGTTGGTCTTGCCGTAGCCGTCGATGACGATGCAGCCGCGATCGGTCTTCACCCCGAGCTTCTCCAGACCGAGATTCTCGATGTTGCCGACCACGCCGACCGCCGAGATGACGCGGTCGAACTCGACCGACTCGGTCTTGCCCTTGCCGTCGTCGATCGTCGCCACCACGCTGTCGCTCTTCTTGTCGAGCTTGGTGACCTTGGCCCCGGTCATGATCTTGAGGCCCTGCTTCTCCAGCTGCTTGCGCGCGATGCCGGCGATCTCGGCGTCCTCGACGGGCAGAATCTGCGGCAGCACCTCGACCACGGTGACCTCGGAGCCCATGGTGCGGAAGAACGACGCGAACTCGATGCCGATCGCGCCGGAGCCGACCACCAGCAGCGACTTCGGCATCCTGTCCGGCACCATCGCCTCGAAATAGGTCCACACCAGTTTCTTGTCCGGTTCGAGGCCCGGCAGCACGCGCGGCCGGGCGCCGGTCGCGACGATGATGTGCTTGGCCTGGTAGGTGCCCTCGCCGAGCGCGCCCTTCGGCGCCTCCACGTCGGATTTGGTCACGGTGACCTTGCCGGGCGCATCGATCGCGGCACGGCCCCAGATGACCTGGACCTTGTTCTTCTTCATCAGAAAGCCGACGCCGTCGTTCAGCCGCTTTGACACCCCGCGCGAACGCTGCACCACCGCCTTCGGATCGTAGGAGATCTTCTCCGCCGACAGGCCGTAATCCTTGGCGTGCTGCATGTAGTGATAGATCTCGGCCGAGCGCAACAGCGCCTTGGTCGGGATGCAGCCCCAGTTCAGGCAGATGCCACCGAGATAGGATTTCTCGATGATCGCGGTCTTGAAGCCGAGCTGGGCAGCGCGGATCGCGGCGACGTAGCCGCCCGGGCCGGAGCCGATGATGATGACGTCGAAATTTGTGTCGGCCATGCTTACGCCTACAGCTCCTCAGAAGGTGTCGAACTGCGAGAGAAAGAGCAGAAAGACATTAGCACGTTCTGTAAGCGGATGCTGTCTACAAAGGAAGCCATTTTGAAGCATAGGTCGTCTACGAACCTACCATCTCTCGACGCTTCTCTTTGATCTCGACAAAATTGCCAACGTAACGCTCGACAATCGACGACAAAATCGGCGTATGCAGGACGCGGTAGAAGAACCCAGCTATAACTCCGCTTTCACTGAGCCAGGCTAAAACGTCTCCCTCCAAGCGGATCGCCATTAGTGCTCGAAATTGTTCTTCATCTATATTGTCAATGATTCTCATCGCGGTCGCATCAACCAGATCCTCTTCGACGGCGCGGCCCAGAGATCGGAACCTATTTCGCGCAATGTAAGCAGACGTCAGATCGATCAGATATGATACGCTGGCATCAAGCCCTTGCTGCGCCTCTGGCACAATCGAGGCCCTATCCCGCTCCAAAAGAAGAGGTAGCTGCTGCGATATGTCGTCATCTATCTTTCGGACGAACGGCCTCTCTCTCGACCGCTTGATTTTCTCGACTAGCTCATACTCTGCGAAGTTGCGCGCGAGATTGGATTTGCCGATCCGAAAAAACCAAACGAAAACGAACGAAAGGTTTGCTCCTATGACGATCAACATAAATATTCCTAGCGAAGTCATCCTAACCTCCTAGGCGGTCCTTTGTTCGTCGAATTTCGACTATGCTGACGAAGTATGCAAAGATGATAGACAGCATCCCAAAAAAGTAGATTTTCAATTCCGCGTCAAAATATTGCGAGTACTTCTCGATAGTCGAAAATGATCCGGCGTATGAAATGTATCCAAAGAGAAATGATCCAATCCCACCGAGAACACAGATTGCAGTCGATACCCCAGCTTGCCAGCCCAACTTATACTTCCCTGTGGCATCAACGGCCGTTTCGAACCAGTTAAGGCCGGCTGCCACGGCGAGGGCCAAGCCGATGAGCAGCCATTGATCGAACGCATGGGCAAACTTCTCGATTCTGCCGACTGCCGTGTGATTTTCCCATGCAGTCAGCCCAACCGTCCGATCATATGCGTTGTACGCCCACACGCAGGGCGCGATGCTTATCAAGACGGTCGCAACAGCTCCGACAAGGCTGTACCCCAATCTGTCCGTCCAGAAATCACTCAGTATTCGCTTTGAAGTCATGGGATTGGTCTGCTATCAGGCTGACATCTCAACAACAGGTTGCATACTGAGTTTGTCCGTCGAAAAAATCAACGCTCCAATTCCTGCTCGTGCAGAATTGTAAGCGGTCCATTTATACCATCATCATCACGGGATTCTCGATCAGCTGCTTGAAGGCGCCGATCAGCTCGGCGCCGAGCGCGCCGTCGATGGCGCGGTGATCGCACGACAGGGTCACGCTCATCATGCTGGCGATCTCGATCTTGCCGTTGCGCACCACGGGGCGTTCTTCCGAGGTGCCAACCGCGAGGATCGTCGCATGCGGCGGATTGATCACGGCGGTGAAGTGATTGATGCCGTACATGCCAAGGTTGGACACGGCCGTCGTGCCGCCCTGATATTCCTCCGGCTTCAGCTTGCGCGAGCGGGCGCGTGCGGCGAAGTCCTTCATCTCGCCCGAGATCGCCGACAGCGTCTTGGTCTCGGCCTTGCGGATGATCGGCGTGATCAGTCCGCCCGGCATCGCCACCGCGACGCCGACGTCCGAATGCTTGTGCTTGACCATGCCGCCTTCGGTCCAGCTCACATTGCAGTTCGGAATCTTCTGCAGCGCCACCGCCATCGCCTTGATAACGAAGTCGTTGACCGACAGCTTGTAGAGCGGCTTCTTCTCCTTGTCCTTCGGCGCGGCCGCATTGATCTCCTCGCGGGCGGCGAGCAACTTGCCGATGTCGCAGTCGATCGTGAGATAGAAGTGCGGGACGTTCTGCACCGACGCCGTCAGGCGCTGCGCGATGGTGCGGCGCATGCCGTCATGCGGGATGACCTCGTAGGAGCCCGGCTCGAACAGCGCCAGGATCTGCTTGTCCGACATCGACGGCGCCAGCGCCGGCGCGCCTGCCGCGGCAGGTGCCGCCGACGGCGCAGCCTTCAGGCCCTTGCCGGACTTTGCGTCCTCAACGTCGCGCGCGACGACGCGGCCGTGCGGGCCGGTGCCGGTGATGCGGCCGAGATCAATGCCGGCATCCTTGGCGAGACGACCTGCCAATGGCGACGAGAAGATGCGCGCGTGACCGTTGACCTGGGGCGCAGCCGCGGGAGCGGCCGGCGCAGGAGCCGCGGCCGGCTTCGGCGCGGGCGCGGCGGAAGGTGCAGGTGTGGCGGCGGGCGCCGCCGCGGACACCGTCGGCTTCGCCTCGGGCTTGGGAGCCGCCGCCGCCGGCGCGCTGCCGGCCGCCTTGACGTCCTCGCCCTCGCCGGCGAGCACCGCGATCACGTCGTTGACCGGCACGTCCTGCGTGCCTTCCGGCACCAGGATCTTGGCGAGCGTGCCCTCATCGACCGCCTCGACTTCCATCGTGGCCTTGTCGGTCTCGATCTCGGCGATGACCTCGCCGGACTTGACCTGGTCGCCTTCCTTCTTGAGCCAACGAGCGAGGTTGCCCTTCTCCATCGTCGGCGACAGCGCGGGCATCAGAATGTTGATCGGCATGATCAGTGACCTTGTTTCGACCTGGGGCTGGTAGTGCCCGTGTCAGTCGGCCGAGCCAGCTCGGCTTCGAACATCTCGACGATGCGCTGCAGCGCCTCGTCTTCGGAATAATCGCTCTCGCGCGCATAGGCGCGCGCAGCATGTCGGGCGACGTCGACCAGGAGCAGCCCCCACACGTCGGGCTCCTCGAAGGCGCGCTGGAATGCGATCGAGAGCCCGCCATCGAGCACGAAGGCGCGCAACACTTCGGTGGCGTCCTCGCGGCCGATGACGTCGGGCGGCAGCGGCTGCTCCTTGGGTCCGGCCATGGTGGGATGTCCCTTAGCGGTAGCAGACGGACTTGGCGGCCTGCACGACCTCCGCCGCCGAGGGCAGCGCGAGCTTCTCGAGGTTCGCCGCGTAAGGCATCGGCACATCCTTGCCGGACACGCGCGCGACTGGCGCATCGAGATAGTCGAAGGCGTGCTCCATGATGCGCGCGGCGATCTCGGCGCCGACGCCGCTCTGCGCCCAGCCTTCTTCCACCGTCACCGCACGGCCGGTCTTCTTGACCGAGGCGACGATGGTCTCGGTGTCCATCGGACGCAGCGTGCGCAGGTCGATCACCTCGGCCTCGATGCCCTCCTTGGCGAGCTCATCGGCGGCCTTCAGCGCGTAGGTCATGCCGTTCGACCACGAGATGATGGTGACGTCCTTGCCGCTACGGGCGATGCGCGCCTTGCCGATCGGGATCACGTAGTCGTCGAGCTTGGGCACCTCGCCGGAGTGACCGTAGAGCACCTCGTTCTCGAGAAAGATCACCGGATTGGGATCGCGGATCGCGGCCTTCAACAGGCCCTTGGCGTCCGCGGCGGAATACGGCGCGATCACCTTGAGGCCCGGGATGTGCGAGTACCAGGACGAGTAGTCCTGGCTGTGCTGCGCGGCAACGCGGGCGGCAGCGCCGTTCGGACCGCGGAATACGATCGAGCAACCCATCTGGCCGCCGGACATGTACAAGGTCTTGGCCGCGGAGTTGATGATCTGGTCCATCGCCTGCATGGCGAAGTTGAAGGTCATGAACTCGACGATCGGCTTCAGGCCGGCCATCGCGGCACCGACGCCGATGCCGGCGAAACCGTGCTCGGTGATCGGCGTGTCCATCACGCGGCGGGCGCCGAACTCCTGCAGCAGGCCCTGGGTGACCTTGTAGGCGCCCTGATATTCGGCGACCTCCTCGCCCATGATGAAGACGTCGCCGTCGCGGCGCATCTCCTCGGCCATCGCGTCGCGCAGCGCCTCGCGGATGGTTTGCGTCACCATCTCGGTGCCCGCGGGCACCTCGGGATCGGGCTCGGCCACGCTCTGCGGCGCAGCCACGCCGGTCGGCGCAGGCGATGCCGACACCGAAGCAGCCGGCTCGGCCGGCGGCGCCGACTGCGCGGCCTTCATCTCGGCTGCAGGCGCCGCGGCCTTGCCGAGATCTGCGGCGGTCTCGCCGTCGGCCAGGATGGTCGCAATCGGCGTATTGACCGCGACGTCGGCAGTGCCTTCGGGGATCAGGATCTTGCCGAGCGTGCCCTCGTCGGTCGCCTCGACCTCCATCGTGGCCTTGTCGGTCTCGATCTCGGCGATCACGTCACCCGACTTGATCGCCTCGCCTTCCTTCTTCAGCCATTTGGCGAGATTGCCCTTTTCCATCGTGGGCGACAGCGCAGGCATCAAAACTTGAATAGGCATATCAGCTCCAGAGAAACAGCTTGCGCGCGCTCAGCGATAAACGTCGGTGTAGAGCTCGGCGACATCGGGCTCGGGATCGGCCTGGGCAAAATCAGCGGCCTCGTTGACGATCTTGCGCACGTCGGCATCGATCGTCTTGAGATCCTGCTCGCTGACCTTGGCCGCCAGCAGGCGGTTGCGCACCTGCTCGATCGGATCCTGGTCGTGACGGACCTTCTCCACCTCCTCGCGGGTACGGTACTTGGCCGGGTCCGACATCGAGTGGCCGCGATAGCGGTAGGTCTGCATTTCCAGGATGTACGGACCCTTGCCCTCGCGGCACCACGCGACCGCCTTCTCGCCGGCGGCCTTCACCGCGCGAACGTCCATGCCGTCGACCTGCTCGCCCGGGATGTTGAAGGAGATGCCGCGCTTGGAGAAGTCGGTCTGCGCCGAGGCGCGCGACACCGCCGTACCCATGGCATAGCGGTTGTTCTCGATGACGTAGATCACCGGCAGCTTCCAGAGCTCCGCCATGTTGAAGCTCTCATAGACCTGCCCCTGGTTGGCCGCGCCGTCGCCGAAATAGGCGACGCTGACCGAGTCGTTGCCGCGGTAGCGGTTGGCGAGCGCAAGGCCGGTGCCGAGCGAGACCTGGGCGCCGACGATGCCGTGGCCGCCGAAGAAATTCTTCTCCACGCTGAACATGTGCATGGAGCCGCCCTTGCCCTTGGAATAGCCGCCGCGGCGTCCCGTGAGCTCGGCCATGACGCCCTTGGCATCCATGCCGGTGGCCAGCATGTGGCCGTGATCGCGATAGCCGGTGATGACCTGGTCGCCCGGCTTCAGCGCCATCTGCATGCCGACCACGACCGCTTCCTGGCCGATGTAAAGATGGCAGAAGCCGCCGATCGCACCCATGCCATAAAGCTGACCCGCCTTTTCCTCAAAGCGGCGGATCAGCAGCATGTCGCGCAGCGCAGCCAATTCCTGTTCTCTGGTGAATTCCGGCGGCGGGCCGTTATCTCTGTCCTGCCCTTGTTCCTTTGCGGCGGTCTTCTTCGGTGCGGCCATGGCAATTCCGGATGAGAGAAAAAGTAGCTCTCTCTAGCTCAACTCCAGGAGACGTAAAAGGACCGCGTGGCACGTCCGAAGGCTTTGGCGTGCCGCACTGCAATGCACACGAAATATTGCAAATACAATTCCACCATTTTTGGAATCCGACCGCAGGCCGCTACAAAAAAGAGCAGTCATCTCAGCGGATGGGACGCGTCAGGCCAAGCCGACGACGCCCTCCGCGACACCCTCATCGGTGGATCTCGACGACGCCATCGGCGACCAAAAAACCCGACATATCGAACATCGGCATAACGGATATTCCGACCGAGCAGCGGCAGAGAGTCTCCGTGTTTCTACGGGCGTTCGAATCAATCAATTCTAAACCTTCCGCAATGCACAATTTTTCCGAATTCATCAACGAAATCAAATAACTCAACGGAAATCCCTGGCTGCCTGAACTGTCCGGCTGCCTCGTCCCCCTGACAGGAACGAACATGGTTCTCACCATCCCTCGCCGCTTTGCGGTTCTGGTCGCGTTATCCATCGGCGTCTGTATCGTCGCCGTCGTCAGCCAGCTGCTGGCCACCCGCACAGCCCTGGTCGAAGAGCGTAAGGCCGCGGTCGTCGGACAGGTGCAATCTGCCGTGTCGATCGTTAAGGGCTTTGCCGATGCGGCGGCGAAGGGCGCCCTGACCGCGGACGAGGCGCAGAACCGCGCCAAGGCCGTGCTCCGCGGCATCCGGTTCGGCAAGAACGACTACATCTTCGTCTACCAGCCGGACGGCGTGAACCTCGTGCTTGGCCCGAAGCCGGATTGGGAGGGCAAGGGCCTGCTCAACGAGAAGGACGCCAACGGTCTGCCTTTCGTACGCGAGTTGATCGCGGCTTCGACCCAGCCTGGTGGCGGCTTCGTCAGCTATATGTTCGCGCGCGCCGGCAGCAGCGTCCCGGTGGCGAAGCTCGGCTACACCTTGAAGGCCGATCCGTGGAACTGGGTCGTCGGCACGGGCGTGTATGTCGACGATCTCGACGAGGCGTTCTACGCCTCCGTCAAGGTGACGCTGATGTGGGCCGTCGGATTGATCGCCCTGCTGTGCGTTGCGACCCTGATGATCGCGCGCGGCCTGGTCCGGCCGCTGCAAGCGATCACCCGGACGATGACCGAGCTCGCGAACGGGAATCTCGCTGTGCAGATACCGAGCTCGGAACGGCGCGACGAGGTCGGCGAGATGGCCCGTGCCGTCGAGGTGTTCAAGGTCAATGCCGTCGCCCGCCAGCGGCTCGAAGCCGAGCAGAACGAGCTGGAGGCGCGCCAGGCCGAGCAGCGCAAGATCGATACGATGCGCCTTGCGAACGATTTCGAGACAGCGGTCGGCCAGATCATCGAGACCGTGTCGTCGGCAGCGACCAATCTGGAGTCATCGGCCCAATCGCTCAGCGCAACGGCCGAGCGCTCGAAGGGTCTCGCCACCGTCGTAGCCGGCGCCTCAGGCGCCGCCTCCAACAACGTCCAGTCGGTCGCCGCCGCCACCGAGGAAATGTCCTCCTCCGTGAACGAGATCAGCCGGCAGGTGCAGCAGTCTTCGGCGATCGCCAGCGAAGCCGTCGAACAGGCCCGCAAGACCAATGAACGCGTGGGCGAATTGTCGCAAGCGGCGGCTCGCATCGGTGACGTGGTCGAGCTCATCAACACCATCGCCGGCCAGACCAACCTGCTGGCCTTGAACGCCACCATCGAGGCGGCGCGGGCGGGTGAAGCCGGCCGCGGCTTCGCCGTTGTCGCCTCGGAGGTCAAGGCGCTCGCCGAGCAGACGGCCAAGGCGACCGGAGAAATCAGCCAGCAGATCGGCGCCATCCAGACCGCCACCCAGCATTCGGTCACCGCCATCAAGGAAATCGGCGACACGATCGGCCGGATGTCGGAAATCGCCGCCACCATCGCAGCGGCAGTCGAAGAACAGGGCGCCGCAACCCAGGAAATCTCGCGCAACATCCAGCAAGCTGCCAGCGGCACGAAAGAGGTTTCCGCGAATGTTGCCGACGTCCAGCGCGAAGCAACCGAGACAGGAACGGCTTCGTCCCAGGTGCTCAACGCTGTGCAGTCACTGTCCCAGGACAGCAACCGCCTGAAGGCCGAGGTCCACAGGTTCCTCGCCACCGTGCGGGCCGCATAAAGAGCAGCGCATCAGCGATCGTCGAAGGCCCGCGCGCAGCGCGGGTCTTCCTCGTCATGGGCTTGTCGTGCACGCGTTCGGTACGCAGACAAAGGCCAGTCTCACGACGATACCTCGAGGAGACCGGCTCGCTCAGTTTGGCCGGTTGATCCGGATCAGATCGCGCGGGTTGGCGTAGCCGAGCTGAAAGCGGGCGCGCTCATCGAGCATGTCGGGATCGACCCGGTCGGAGCGCAACAGCGACACGCGCTTCTCACCCTCCGCCCGCTCCTGCTTCAGCCGGGCGAGCTCGGAGGTCAGCGCAATGATCTCCTGGTCGAGCTCCTGGCGCGCGGTCAGGCCGTAGCGGCCGGTATAGGCGTTGATGCCGAAATAGCCGATGATGGCGGCCGCCATCGTGTAGAGGGCGAGCCCGGTCAGGAACGATTTGAGCCGCGCGCGGGAGACCATGGCCGGAAGATGGGGCGCCTTGGTTAAGGATCTGCTAATCCGCCCCGCGAGGCTTCTTTACGAAGGTCGCATCACCGGTCACGGGCTGACGGATTGCCGAAGCACCGTGAAACACAAGGTGGCTCGCGACATGAAGCCGAGACGCTCATACAGCGCGATCGCGGCATGATTGTCCTCTATGACGTGGAGAAACGGCGTCTCGCCCCTGCCCCTGATGGCCGTCATCAGGGCTGTTACGAGCCTCTGGGCATAGCCACGGCCGCGATAGTCCGGATGGACACAGACCGCGCTGATTTCCGTGAACCCGTCGAGGCGCATGCGCTCCCCGGCCATCGCGGCCAGGCGCTCCCCGTCGCGAATGCCGATATAGCGGCCCAGCTCGTGGGTCCTGGCCAGGAACGGGCCCGGCTTGGTCAGCGCCGTCAGCTCCAGCATCGCCTGAATGTCACGCTGGTCGAGCGTTTCGATCACGGCATCCCCAACAGGGGCCTCGGCCTCGACCGCAACCATCTGGCGGACGCAGGCGCTGAACCAGGCGGCAAGGCCGTGCAGGTCGCCCGGAGGAGCGGGAGTCACGATCGCAACCACGTCCTTCTTGGCGAAGTCGGCGAGCTCCGACCATGCGGCATCGCTGTCGTCCGACATGGCGGCAAATGGTGCAATCGCCGCAGGATAGCGACGGGCATGCGCGGCGCCCTCGGCAAGCGCCCGGTGCCCGGTGGTCAGGGCTGACCAGACGGGACGATCCAGCGCTGCGCGCTGCTCGGCAGAAAGCTCCAATCTGGACATCGCACCAGCCTCCAGACGATCAGTCCTCAGCTCCGGTAGACCGGCTCCTCGAGGTCGAGCATGCGTTTGACGGCCTCGAGGTGCAACCGAGCCGATTCCGCATCTCCTTCGCGCATCTGGCGAGAGGCGGCTTCCGCGATTGCCGGCGCGACGGCGGTGACCTTGCGGCCGGTCGACAGCGCCAGGCACTGCACCTGGCAGGCGCGCTCGAGATAATAGAGATCGTCCCAGGCTTCAGCGATGGTCGGCGCCAGAACCATGACGCCATGATGCTTCATGAAGACGATGTCGGCGTTGCCGACCGCCCCGGCGATGCGGTCGCCCTCCCGCGCGTCGAGCGCCAGCCCGTTGTAGTTCGCGTCGACCGCGGTTCGTCCGTAGAATTTCAGCGCCGTCTGCCCGGCGAAGATCAGCGGGTCGCCTTCGGTCATCGACAGCGCGGTGGCGTAGGGCATGTGGGTGTGGAACGCGACCTTGGCCCGCGGCAACGCCTTGTGGATGCGCGCATGGATGTAGAAGGCAGTCGCTTCCGGGCGGCCATCGCCGGCAATGACGTTGCCGTCGAAATCGCACACCAGCAGCTTCGAGGCCGTCAGCTCACGAAAGGCATAGCCGTAGGGATTGACGATGAAGAGGTCGTCATAGCCGGGCACCAGCGCCGAGAAGTGGTTGCAGATGCCCTCTTCGAGCCCGTGCCGCGCCGCCATCCGGAAGCACGCCGCGAGGTCGATCCGCGCCTGCCAGACGGCCTCCGAGTCGAGATCCGGCTGGTTCGGGCCGGGCCTCGACGACGACGCGGGTGTGAACGAATGGGCCATCATGCTTCCTTGGCAATGCGCATCCTTGCGCTGGTCCGGCATGGCCTTGAAACGGATCGGGCAAGGCGCGTCAACGCCCTGCCCGCATCATACCCGTCATGCAGTTGGCGACCGCCGCACGGCGACGACCAGGGTCAGCCGTTCTGCTTGGCCACGAAGGCGGCGAAGGCATCCAGATATTGCTGCAACACCGTCTTGAGCGAATCCTTGACCAGCTCACCCTGGGCGTCGAACGCGTCGCCGACGCCATTCAGGTAGATTTCCGGCTGCCCCATGATCGGGCCCGAGATGCCCGGCATGATGTTCTGCAGGTGCTTGGCCGCCGCCACGCCGCCGAGCGGGCCCGGCGAATTGGAGATGAGGCCGACCGGCTTGCCCAGGAACGAGCTCTGCCCATAGGGGCGCGAAGCGATGTCGATCGCGTTCTTCAGCACACCGGGAATCGAGCGGTTGTATTCGGGCGTGAGGATCAGCACGCCGTTCGAGGCCTTCAGCTTGTCGCGCAGGACGAGCCAGTCGGCCGGCGGATTGGCTTCGAGATCCTGGTTGAAGAACGACAGGCCGTTGAGCGAGGTGACGTCGATCTTCAGGCTGGCCGGCGCCAGCTTGGCGAGCGCATTGGCGATCTTCAGGGTGAAGCTCTCCTTGCGGAGACTGCCGACGAGGGCGACGATGGCGTACGGAGCAGGCATAGGGCATCCTTTGCAGGGGAACGTGAGAGGTGCACTTAAGACACATGGGCAAGACCATGCAAGTGCATGAAAACAGCGTGTCGCGAAACTCAGCGTTTCATCGCGACAGGGGCTCCCATGTTCCAGACCTTCGCCGCGGCGAGCTCAAGCCGTGGCTTTGAGGCTGCGGGCAAATTCAGCCACCGCCTGATGCGTCAGCCAGATCGCCTGCCCGTCGACCGGCTGAGCCCAGCTCGACAGCTTGGCGATCACGATGCCGTTGGCGGCATCGACGAACAGGTTCTGGCCGTGAATACCCATCGCGAACATTAGCTGCGGCGCGTCGTTTGTGACGTACCAGCCGCTGCGATAGTGCATGTTGCGGCTGATCGCGGCAAAACTGTCGCGCCATTGGCCGTCGCGCCAAGCCTGCACATCGCCATTGTGCCTGATGTCGTCGAGCCAGGCCTCGGGGATGATCGCGTGCGAGCCGCGCCGGCCGCCTGACAGCACGAGCTGCCCAAGGCGCGCGAAATCGCGCAAGGTGGCGCAGAAGCCGCCGGTGCAGCGCGGCGCGCCCTTGCGATCGAGGGTAATGAAGGCCTCGCCGCTCGCCCCCATCGGCTTCCACAGCAGCGTGCTGACGAGGCTTGCGAAACTGCGGCCGGTGGCGCGCTCGATCGCCCAGCCCAGGAGATCGGTGTTGGAGGAGACGTAGCTGAAGGCGCCGCCATGCGGCGCCGACTGGGCGCGCATCGTCGCGAAGAAATCGTGCAGGTTCGGCGTCGTGCCCGGCGCGGCCGGCTCCCAGCCGCTGGCGTCGGCATAGGCCTGCAAGCCGGCGCCATCGAAGACGATGCCGGCGCGCATGTCGATGAGCTGCCGGATCGTGGCGCCGCGATAGGCCGTGGCGGCCACCTCCGGCACGTAGCGCGTGACCTCGGCGTCGATGTCGATCTCGCCGCGGCCAGCCAGGATGCCGACCATGAGGCCGGTGATCGACTTGGTCGCCGACATCAGGATGTGCGGCGTGTCGCGGTCGGTGCCGCCGTCATAGTGCTCGAAGACGATGCGGCCGTCCTGCAGGATCAGCAGCCCGTCGGTCGCCGTCGCCTTCAGGAAACCGTCGAGATCGAGCGTCCCGCCCTTGGGCAGCCGCACGCCGAAATCCTCGAACGCAACCGGGCTCGCCGGCAGCGGCCAGGCGCTGCCGGGCGCGCTCTCGATGTCGGCGGCCGGCAGGATCGCGCGGATGTTGTGAAAGGCCCAGCGGCTGAACGGCGCAGTGCGCCAGTTGGAGAGATCGGCGCTGGTGGGAGAGAGGTCGATCGACATGCAAGGCCCTGCGGAGTCCCGGGAACGCCTGACATAGGCGTTCGCCGGAGCGGCGGGAAGCCCGGCATTTCGCATATGCAAAACAAGCAGACCGCATCGAAAGACGGCCTGGCACACTCCATCCCCGTCATTGCGAAGAGCGAAGCGACGAAGCAATCCAGAGTCTCAACCGACCCCTGGATTGCTTCGCTTCGCTCGCAATGACGAGGAGGAGATCAGATCACCGGATTCCACGGCGCCGGAATCAGCCGGTACTTGGCGCCGTCCTTCTCGACATAGCCCACGGAGGGCAACGAGAAGTGGAAGCCGATCACCTTGGCCTTCTCGGCGGCGGCCATGTCGTAGAACTTGTGCCGCGTCTCCTGCGCCATCGCGGCATCGGTGTCGAACATCACGTGCCAATCCGGATTGCGCAGGAACAGTTCGGGGACGTTGGTGACGTCGGCCTGGATCAGGACCTTGGCATTGCCGGAAGCGACCGCGAACGAGGTGTGTCCCGGCGTGTGACCGGGCGTGCCGAGCGCGGTGATGCCGGGTGCGACCTCCTTGTCCCACTCGTACTGCGTGACCTTGCTTTCAAGCCCGCCGAACACCTTCTTGAAGTTGGCGAAGTTGCCCTTCATCAAGTCGGTCTGCGCCTTGGCGGCGTTCTCGTCGCTATTCCAGAACGCCCACTCCTTGGCCGGCACCTTCAGCTCGGCGTTCGGAAATGCCAGCGAGCCGTCCGCGAGCTTGAGGCCGTTGATGTGGTCGCCATGCATGTGGGAAAGCACGACGACGTCGATGCTCTTCGGATCGACGCCGGCGGCAGCGAGATTCTGCAGGGTGCGCCCGACCGCGCCCTTGCTGGCCTCGAAGGCCCCGGCGCCGTTGCCGGTATCGATCAGGACCAGCTTGGAGCCGGTGTTGATCAGTTGCGGATTGAAGGGGATCGTGATCATGCCCTTCGGCATGTAGGCGCTTTCGGCAGCCGCGAGCGCGTCGTCCTTGGCGGTGTTGACGACGAACTTGTCGGGCATCGGGAAGGTGCGCGCGCCGTCATTGACGGAGGTGCACTCGTAGTCGCCGACCTTGTAGCGGTAGAAGCCGGGGGCCTGCGCGCCGGCGGGCGCAACCGCCGCGCGTGCCTGTCCGGCCAGCGGCGGCAAGGCGGTTGCAGCTCCGGCGAGGGCCGCACCAGCCAGAAATCGACGGCGATCCAATCGGGTCATGACAAATCTCTCCTCAGTGCTCCATGCGGCTGACGCCGCCCCCCAGACAAACGGGGCGGATTGTCTCCGCATGCGGGCCAAACGCAAGCCCGTCAGCAACGTCCGGGGAGCGACGTTAGGTCACTTATCTTTGTTGGGGTCGATGAGGAATTTTTCGCCGGTAGCCCGTTTGGCGTACACGGCGAGGTTGGCCGGATCGAGCGCCTCGGACAAGGAAACGACCTTGGTGTAGTGGCTGGCAAAGGTCGTCTTCAGCTCGTCGACGACGCGCTGGCGCAGCCGCTCGGTATCCGCCTTGCCGATCTTCATCAGGAACGGAAACAGCAGCCAGCCGCCGACGCTCCAGGTCATGCCGAAGCCGCGGGTGATCTCGGTCGGCCTGACGTCGAGGCTGCCGTAGATGTAGACCTGCTTGTGCACGTTCGAGCCGTATCGGCTGTACGGGTGCTTGCCGGACTTGTTGATCGCGGCTTCCATCGCGTTGAGGATCTGGCCGGCGAGCTTGCCGCCGCCGATCGCATCGAACGCGATGGTCGCACCGGTCTCGACCAGCGCCGCGATCAGATCGTCCATGAAGGTGGGCGAGGTCGAATCCACGACGTATTTGGCGCCGAGGCCGCGCAGGATCTCGGCCTGCGCCGCACTGCGCACGATGTTGACGAGCGGGATGCCGTCCTTGAGGCAGATCTTGTTGAGCATCTGCCCGAGATTGGACGCGGCCGCGGTATGCACCAGCGCCGTATGGCCCTCGCGCCGCATCGTCTCGGTCATGCCGAGCGAGGTCAGCGGATTGACGAAGCAGGAGGCGCCCTCGGCCGGGGTCGTGCCGGCCGGCAGCGGCAGGCATTCGGAGAGCTTCAGGCAGCGATACTGGCTGTACATCGCCCCACCGATCGCCGCGACCGTGCGGCCCATCAGCGCCTTGGCGGCGTCGGAGGATCCGGTCTTGACCACGACGCCCGCCCCCTCGTTGCCAACAGGCATGGACTCGTCGACCCGGGCGGCCATCGCCCGCATCCCCGCCTCCGGCACCTTCGCGATGATGACCGGACGGTCCTTGGTGCCGGACGCCTGCATGGTCGTGAGGTCGGCAGCGCCAACGAGCAGGCCGAGATCGGACGGGTTGATCGGCGCCGCCTCGATCCGCACCACGACCTCGTCCGGCCCAGGCTCAGGGGTCGGCACGTCGACCAGCGAGAGCTCGAGCTCACCGCTGCGCTTGATCAGCGTCCGCAGTTGCAGGCCTGCCTCGACACCCATGCGCGCCTCCCTCTTCCGTGTTGCGTTCCGGATCAGGCCAGCGCCTTCAGCGCCGCCCTGCCCGCATATTTGGCCTGCGCGTCGAGCTCCTGCTCGATGCGCAGCAGCTGGTTGTACTTGGCGGTGCGGTCGGCGCGCGCCAGCGAGCCGGTCTTGATCTGCCCGCAATTGGTAGCGACGGCGAGATCGGCAATCGTCGAATCCTCGGTCTCGCCGGAGCGGTGCGACATCACGGCGGTGTAGCCGGCCTTGTAGGCCATCTCGACCGCAGCCAGCGTCTCCGTCAGCGTGCCGATCTGGTTGACCTTGATCAGAATCGAATTGGCGCGGCCGTTGCGGATGCCGTCCTCGAGCCGGTTCACATTGGTGACGAACAGGTCGTCGCCGACGAGCTGGCACTTGTGGCCGATCAGGTCGGTCAGCTCCTTCCAGCCGTCCATGTCGTCCTCGGACATGCCGTCCTCGATCGAGGCGATCGGATAGCGCGCGACGAGGTCGGCGAGATATTTGGCCTGCTCCGAGCGCGAGCGCGACTTGTTCTCGCCCTCGTAGACGTACTTGCCGTCCTTGAAGAACTCGGTCGCGGCGCAGTCGAGCGCCAGCATGACGTCCTCGCCCGCGGTGTAGCCGGCCTTGCCGATCGCGGCCATGACGAAGTCGAGCGCGGCATCCGCCGACGGCAGGTTCGGCGCGAAGCCACCCTCGTCGCCGACATTGGTGTTGTGACCGGCCTTCTTCAGCTCGGCCTTCAGCGTATGGAAGATCTCCGAGCCGCAGCGCAGCGCCTCCGCAAAGGTCGGCGCGCCCACCGGCATGATCATGAATTCCTGGAAGTCGATCGGGTTGTCGGCGTGGACGCCGCCATTGACGATGTTCATCATCGGCACCGGCAAAGTGCGGGCCGAGGTGCCGCCGACATAGCGATACAGCGGCATGTCGTAGGAGATCGCCGCCGCCTTGGCGCAGGCGAGCGACACGCCGAGAATTGCGTTGGCGCCGATCCGGCTCTTGTTCTCGGTGCCGTCGAGCTCGATCAGGATCTGGTCGATCTGGACCTGGTCCTGCACCGACATGTCGGCCAGGGCCTCATAGACCTCGTCGTTGATGGCCTCGACGGCCTTGAGCACGCCCTTGCCGAGATAGCGGTGCTTGTCGCCGTCGCGCAGCTCGACCGCCTCATGGGCGCCGGTGGAGGCGCCGGACGGCACGGCGGCGCGGCCGACCGAGCCGTCCTCTAGCACGACGTCGACCTCGACCGTGGGATTGCCGCGGCTGTCCAGGATTTCGCGGCCGATGATGTCGACGATGGCGGTCATGAGGGTCCTCGTGCGGGCTTTTCTGGTTGACGACTTTTGCTGCGCCGCTTCTATCGCAAGCCCGGGGGGCCGAAAAGGCCACCCCGCCCGGAAATCACGAAGCGGGTGACGTCAGGCCTTCGATTGGCTAAACGGGCGCCAATTGCGACAGGTGACACGACATATGGCGAAGAGATCCACCCCGAGCACGACATCGGCCGGCCTTCAGCTGGGCCACCAGGTGGCGCCCCCCGACAGCCCGGAGACGGCGAGGCTCGACCGCGTTCCCAATCCGCAGAAGGACACCGACTACCTAGCCCGCTTCACGGTCCCGGAGTTCACCTCGCTGTGCCCGGTGACGGGACAGCCGGACTTCGCCCATCTCGTGATCGATTACGCCCCCGGCCCCTGGCTGGTGGAATCCAAGTCACTCAAGCTCTACCTCGCGAGCTTCCGCAACCACGGCGCCTTCCACGAGGACTGCACCGTCGCCATCGGCAAGCGCCTGGCCTCAGAGATCAAGCCCAAATGGCTGCGCATCGGCGGCTACTGGTACCCCCGCGGCGGCATCCCGATCGACGTGTTCTGGCAGACCGGGAAGCTGCCGAAGGGCTTGTGGGTGCCGGACCAGGGCGTGGCGCCGTATCGCGGGCGGGGGTGAGGCGCCGCGACTACGCCGGTCGACGGGCTCTTCTCGAACTGAAGTCACGGACGAGCCCCCGTTCGACGTATAGTAGCCGAAAGGACTGTATCGGTCGGCCCGCGCCGGAATTGCAAATTGTCGTCCATGAAGTCGATCACAACGCATAGTACTTCTGCGGATGCGCGTCGTTCGATGCCTCCGGCCCCTGCACCTGCCAACATCGTATCCAGTCATGCAGAAGTTTGCTCGCAATGCCGAGGGCGCGAGCAACCGCAGAATACCCTCGCCCCGCTCGATTGACTTTAGATCGTGAGTCGCCGGAAGCTGATGGATCTTTCCTCGTAATGCCACAGGTCATCCTCGAAGTGCCTGTCATAGAAATTATCGCGTCTCCCTGAGGGGGCAGTCCAGTACATCCCTTTTTGGAATCTGCCGATTCAATCAGATGCACGGTCAAGGTAATCTATTTGTTCAGAAGCATAAGCGGACTTTTGGAAAGCTCCACGCCTAACATTTCCTACGGTTCATCCAGCCCTGATCCTGCAAAATCTCCGGTTGTGTTTTACCTGACCGCGTATAACATAGGCCCGAGGATCCTTGGGGGTAGCGCATGTATCAACGGTCGTCGGCCGCGCTCATTCTTATATTCTCCCTCTATATATTTTCTTCGCCGGCAGAAGCTGTTGTTCCCCCTGATCCACTTGTCGCCCAGAAGGTAATTGCATGCTACCGAGCGTCCGGTAGCAAGTCGCCGACCATAGAGGAGTTGCACAATTGCTCCGGCGTGTGGGTCACGCCTCGCGGCCTTCTATTGTGTGCAATGCAAGTGACTTACTGCCCTGTCTTTTCGGACACGCTCACTGATCGAGCAACTTTTTTTGCCGAACTTCAGGCCCAAAAACTTAGCCTTACTAGCGTTGTGCAGCTACCAACCGGACCAAACGATTTGCCGCCTCTACCGAGCAGGGAGCAACTCGACTCGTGCCGACTACGGGTCGGCACCTCAGAAGCCTTCAAGAACTGTGTGCTACCCAAAATGGTGCCAGCAAAATTCCAAAAGATGTTAGATTGCCTCGAAACCGGAAAGAGCAAGGGCTCGCTAGACAAAGAGGCTAGCCAATCTAGCTGCCTTTTGAAGGAAGTTAATAATCCGAGCTTCACGAGCTTGCTAGAGTGCGTTGGTAAGGCTCCCAAGCCCGACAAGTTGATGGAATGTGGCGCAGCCCCTCAGCTTCAGCAAGCTGCGGAAGCGGCGAGAAATTGTGTCAAAACACAACCGAACAAGGATCTTGCGCGCGATTGCCTCGTGAGCAAGCTAGATCCCGCTCACGCTAAGCTCACTCAATGCTTGGCGAAGGCCCGCGATGGCGCTACTGCCGCTGCCTGTCTAGACGAAGTCACCGAGGGATATCGGAAGGCGCGGGTTACCGTAGATTGCCTCCGATCGGCCGGGAGTTCGTTGCTATCCTGCAGTGGTCAGGTGCTAAGTGGACCCAGCCAGGCTTTGGCTGCCTGCCTTCTAGCCGCCAAGACTCCGGCAAGCCGATTGGCCTGCGGAGCGTCTATAAATCCCGAGCTTCCCCGTGCGCAAAGGCTCTCACAATGTCTTATCGATTCTCCTTCGGGGTCGGATCTTGCTAATTGCGTGGCGCCCTATCTAGGAGATAGAACCCAGACCCTCGTGTCGTGTATGGGCGCGCCAAATCCGAACTTCAGCAACTGCCTCGCATCACTCAGCCCTCAATTGAAGACCGCGGGCGAGACTGTGAAATGTCTGGCGACTGCTAATACATCGGACAAGACATTTGGATGCGTAGCACCGCTCGTGGGGGGCGAAGTAGGAAAAATTGCAGAGTGCGCTTCGAAGCCGGATCGCACTGAGATGGCGGTTTGTATTTTTGGTAATAGCCCTGAGGTGCGAGCGGCTCAGGCCGCTTACACTTGCGTTTCAAAAGCGAATGACGCGATATCGGTGATTGGCTATTGCGCTCAGGTTATACCGATCGACGACAAAACGCGTGAAGCATTGAACTGCATTGGCCACGCCGGAGACGACGAGTCAAAGCTCCTCGGTTGCGCCGCCGCCGCTATCCTGCCCCCGGACGCAAGCAGAATTATTGCCTGCGGCGCCAGCAGTACTGGAACAGTATCCTTCGCTCTCTGCGCCGCAAGCCCTGGAATGAACGAGGAATGGCGAATTGCAGCCGAATGCGCCGTACAAAGCGGAGGAAATCCGGTCGGGTTTGCCGGTTGTACTGCTGGCCGCCTTACTCTCAAAGAGCTAGAGAACTGCTTCAACGGAAAAGGCTGCTTTGGTCCCAACAATACAATCGTAGTTGGCCTCAGGAATGCTTTTCATGACGTACTGGAAGGACCCGGTCCAAACAACGAATTGGTAAAGGCGGTAAATGCAATTGGAGATCTGACCGGAGGACCTAACTCAGTAATAAATAGGCCCGGGCAAATATGGGGCGGTCCAAACTCGATGATTAACAATCCTGGTCAAATATGGGGTGGGCCAAACTCCGTCTTCAACAATCCCAAACAGATCTGGGGAGGACCAAATTCGGTTTTCAATAATCCGAAGCAACTATTGGGCGGACCTAATTCGCTCGTTAACAAGCCGGGTCAGATCTTCGGCGGCGATCATTCGGTCGTCAACGAGTTTATTCAAAAGCCACTCGGTGGCGACTGCTCGGTCTTTCACCGGCCCTTCGGCTGCTAGCACAACGTGGAGATATCCGTTAGCAGTTTCCCCTCTTTGGTCTCCGGTATCTCGCATGTCCATTTGGTTCACTCTTCATAGTTCACCAGGCTGAAACGGAAGTGACTTCGCGCTAGGAACGAAGCTAATTCAGAAACTATTGATACCTTTGTACCACACGCACAGTAAAAAATTGCAACTGAAAAAGGGAGAACGAAATGAAATGGACGACGATGTTTGCTATCGCGATTGCAACTCTGGTTTGTGCAACTACCGCGCGGGCGGACTGCAGCGCGTCGAACGACAATAGAGATAGTACGTGTTCATGTAGCTCTAACAGCTGCGGTGGAGGACAACAGTGCTATTGCGAGAAGGGAACTGGTTCCAGCAGACCCTCATGTGGCTGTCACTTAACGGATTCAAACTTCAGTCCGATGGCGGGCAGACCTCAGCCCACGCGGGCTGTTTCAATGCAGCTCAGAATACTATCAAACTGAGGCGATCGAGCCTATTTCGTTAGGTGTGACCCCAATTGTAGGCTTCCGGTCTCGCCATTGGTACAGGCGGGACCCAATTTTTTCCGTACCGTACAAGGCCGCTGCGGTAGAAGGTCAAGGAAGCATGGTACCGTACAGATGTGAAAGCAATTGGTTTGAAGGCCAGCAGCACGCGTTGCCGTTGTCGTGTGGATCAGTCAGTGTCCGCGTCTCATGCACAAAAATCCGGCCCGGCTGTACCTCTTTGCGCGCACAATCAGCTTGATAGACTTTTTTAGTTCTCTGGAATGCGTTTTTGAACCGGAGCGCAATGCCGCGACCTTGATGCCGCCGATCCATGGCCCCTGAGTCGCCCGACGGGCGCGCTCCCGCTCGACTTTATCATTCCATGCGACCATCAAACCGATGCGCCGCAAAACCGATTTTCGCCGCGCTTTCAAGCAGATCACGTCTGTCACGCCGTTCGCAAAAATATTCCACTTTCTATTTTTCAGAATTTGTGATTGACTGTCGCCGTCCCGTCTCGATCAGAGGGGCGCTTCGCGGTCGTCACGGACGTTGAGGCGGGATGCGGTGGGCGTGTCGGGTCGCAGCGTGATCATTTGCGCGGACGAACGAGCCTGATGCGCCGGCGAAGTCGTATGGTCCTGGCCTCCCGACGCTGAGGCTACGCTGGCGGTGATGATCCGCCGGTCACGGGGGCAAGACAGCCCGGTCCCCGGGGAGAGTACGTATAAGCCGCCCAACCATCGCGCGGGGAATGCCGGGATGTCTCGGCTGAACCTGTGGTTCTCGCCGCCTGCATTTTTTTCCGCAGGCGGGCCATGGGGCGGCCAGCTCCCGGCATTCCCCGTGCCCTCTTTTTAGGAATAGGGCATATCCAAAGGCAAAGCTCGGACGCAGATGCGCCGCGAGAGGGTGAGCTCATGTCTCACAGCCGTCATTGCGAGCGAAGCGACGTGTCCGCCATAGCCCGAAGGGCGACGGCGGAAGCAATACAGGGGCTCGGGTGGGACTCTGGATTGCTTCGCTCGCAATGACGCCTGAGCAAACTTCGAATGCACCTGCGCCGCGAGGCGGGATCGCATCGGCCACCAACGAGAGTGCCCCCGGGACATGTCTCAGCCGCGCGGGCCCAGCACCGCGTACGACGACCAACTTCGCCGCTCAGATCCGGGCTCGATCGGACATGCTACGCCGCATCCGCCGGCGGGCGTTGCCGCAGCAGCGCGGCGCAGGCGAAGCCGAGCGCGACCATCAGGACGGCGGCGGCGAGCAGTGTCGGCTGCTTGCCGCCATGGACGACGCCGAAGCCGTAGGCGATCGGGCCGACGGTCTGGCCCAGGAAGAAGAAGAACGAGTGCAGCGACATCGCGGTCGCGCGGGCGCCGATCGACAACTCGCTAGCGAACACCTGCAGGCAGCCATGGATCATGTAGAAGCCCCAGCCCATCATCAGCATGCAGGCGAATTGCAGCTTCCAGCCGGGACCGAAGGCGAGCGCGGCGAGTTGCAGGGCCACCAGGGCAGCACCCACGATCATCATGCCCTTGACGCCGAGCCGCGGCAGGAAGCTCGACACCGTGGCCGTGTAGAACAGCCCGCCGACCGCAAATCCCGCGATGACGATGCCGGCGATCGACAGCGAGGTCTCGCCGAGGTCGAACAGGAACGCGGCAATGAACGGAAACAGGCCGAACACGCAGCAGCCTTCGACGAACACCGCCGGAAAGCAGAAGCGCGCATTCGGATTGGTGAAGATGGTGCGGTAGCCCTTCTTCAGCGCGGCGAGATCGGTGGTGGCGACGTGGGTGACCTTGGCGCCGCGAAAGCCGGCCGCCACCGCGAGCGAGGCGATCAGTCCGAGCGCGCCGAGGATCGCGAGCACGCCGCGCCAGCCGATGAAGTCGCCGATGATGCCCGACGCGGTGGCGCCGAGCAGGTTGCCGGCCATCGAGCCCGCGAGCGTCCGGCCGATCGCGACCTGGCGCTTGTCGGGCGCAACCAGATCGCTGGTCAATCCGAGCGCGACCGGAAACACCCCGCCCGAGGCGATGCCAGCCAGGATGCGCGTGGCGAACAGCAGCGGAAACGAGGTGGCGAGCGCGCCGAGCACGCTGGCGACGCCGAGCAGCGCGAGACACAAGGTCATCAGCCGCGCCTTGCCGAACAGGTCGGCCGCGGCGCCGATCGCCGGCTGGATCAGCGCGTAGATCAGCGCATAGCCGGCGGCGATGCCGGCCGCCGTCGCAATGCTGATCGAAAAATCCTCGGCGACATGCGGCAGCACCGGATCGAGCGCCCGCGTCGACAGCGCCGCCGAGAAGCCCGCCAGCGCGATGATGTTCACGGCTGGCGGAAACTTGTTGTCTGCGGGCTTGGCGACGGGCTGGTGCATCAGCTGATGGCGTCTGCCGTCTGCGCCTTGGCGAGCCGGTCGAAGTCCATCAGCGTCTTCAACAAGGCCTCGAACTGTGCGAGCGGCACCATGTTCGGTCCATCGGAGGGCGCATGATCCGGATCGGGATGGGTCTCGATGAACACGCCGGCGACGCCGACCGCGACCGCCGCGCGTGCCAGCACCGGCACGAATTCGCGCTGGCCGCCCGAGGAGGTGCCCTGCCCGCCCGGCTGCTGCACCGAGTGCGTGGCATCGAAGATGACCGGCGCGCCGGTGGTCTTCGCCATGATCGGGAGCGCGCGCATGTCCGAGACCAGCGTGTTGTAGCCGAACGAGACGCCGCGCTCGGTCGCCAGCACGTTCGGATTGCCGGCGCCGGTGATCTTGGCAACGACGTTGGCCATGTCCCACGGCGCGAGGAATTGGCCTTTCTTGACGTTGATCACCTTGCCGGTCGCGGCGGCCGCGAGCAGCAGATCGGTCTGCCGGCACAGGAAGGCGGGGATCTGCAGGATGTCGACAGCCTGCGCCACCTCGGCGCACTGGCTCGCGTCGTGGACATCGGTCAGCACGGGAAGGCCGAGCGAGGCGCGGATCTCGGCGAAGATCGGCAGCGATTGCGCCAGGCCAAGCCCGCGCGCGGCGGAGCCAGAGGTGCGGTTGGCCTTGTCGAACGAGGTCTTGTAGACGAGGCCGATGTTCAGCCGCGTCGCGATCTCCTTCAGCGCCGAGGCGACCTCGAGCGCGTGGGCGCGGCTCTCGAGCTGGCACGGTCCCGCGATGACCGCGAGCGGCAGCTGATTGCCAAACTTGACGGAGCCGAGGCTGACGACCGGCGCGGCGGAGATCGGAGCGTTCACAACTTCATCCTCTTCGTGCGCGCGACCATGACCCGGCGCAGGCCGCCGGATCAACCCGGTGCGGCCCCGCGAATAGCAGGGTTGCGGGGATCGGTCATCCCCGCCCCTCTCCGGCCTCTACTTCAGCGCCGAGAACGCGGTCGGCACCAGGAACTGGCTGGTGATGTTGGCGACGATCTGGCCGTCCTCCTCGCTCTTGGCGCGCGCCGCGATCCAGTCCGGATTGGTCATGAACGCGGTCCATTTGGTCTCGCGCTCGGCGAGCGACTCCCAGGCGAGGAAATAGGTCAGGTCCTGGTTGGACTCGCCGATCAGGGTGGTGAAGAAGCCGACCGGGCGGATGCCGTGCTTTTCCCACAGCTTCAGCGTCGTGTTTTCGAAACGCTTGAGCAGCGCCGGCAGGCGGCCGGGAATGCAGCGATAGATGCGGCTCTCATAGATCATGTGATCCTCCCTGATCTGTTCTTGCTTCGCGTGAACAGGGAGCGTTGTCGCAACAATCACTGCTGCCGTCAAAGGCGGAGTGACCGCTGTGGCCGCAGGGTTGGAGATGGCTCAACGCGTCTCCTGCCGCTGCGCTTTGGCGACGGGCCGTTTGCTCGTGGAGAGAGATTTGCGCCACTTGGAACGTTGTTCGACCCTCACCCTGAGGAGACCGCCGCAGGCGGTCGTCTCGAAGGGCGAGGCCCGGACCTTGGCCTCATGGTTCGAGACGCGTCGCAAAGGCGACGCTCCTCACCATGAGGGTCCGGCTCCGAAATCGGCGCTGCACATTGGCCATGAGCAGCGTGCTCATGGAGAGGCGTGATCGCTCGCCCCTCGCGTCTGGCTCAGACCAGCCGGCTTTGCACCACCGCCGCCTGGATGAAGGACGCGAACAGCGGATGCGGCTCGAACGGGCGCGACTTCAGCTCGGGGTGGAACTGGACGCCGATGAACCACGGATGGTCCTCGTACTCCACGATCTCCGGCAGCACGCCGTCCGGCGACAGGCCGGAGAACTTCAGGCCATGCTGCTCGAGCCGGTCCTTGTAGGCGGTGTTGACCTCGTAGCGGTGGCGATGGCGCTCGGAGATCTCGGTCGCGCCGCCATAGACCTCGGACACGCGGCTGCCGCGCTTGAGCGCCGCGGGATAGGCGCCGAGCCGCATCGTGCCGCCGAGATCGCCGCTCTTGGAGCGCTTCTCCAGCTCGTTGCCGCGCAGCCACTCGGTCATCAGACCGACCAGCGGCTCCTTCGTCGGACCGAACTCGGTCGAGTTGGCCTCGGTGATCCCGACCAGATTGCGCGCGGCCTCGATGACCGCCATCTGCATGCCGAAGCAGATGCCGAAATACGGCACGTCGCGCTCCCGCGCGAACTGCGCCGCCCGGATCTTGCCCTCGGCGCCGCGCTGGCCGAAGCCGCCGGGCACCAGGATGCCGTTGACGTGCTCGAGGAACGGCGCCGGGTCCTCGTTCTCGAACACCTCGCTCTCGATCCAGTCGAGCTTGACGCGGACCTTGTTGGCGATGCCGCCATGCGACAGCGCCTCGATCAGCGACTTGTAGGCATCCTTCATGCCCGTGTACTTGCCGACGATCGCGATCGTCACGTCGCCTTCCGGGTTGCGGACGCGCTCGTTGATCGTGTGCCAGCTCGACAGCGCCGGCGGCACCCGCGGCTCGATGCCGAACGCGGCCAGCACCTCGTCGTCCAGACCGGCGGCGTGATACGCCTCGGGCACGGCATAGATGTTGTCGACGTCGCGCGCCTCGATGACGGCGCTTTCGCGCACGTTGCAGAACAGGCCGAGCTTGCGCCGTTCCTCTTTCGGGATCGGGCGGTCGGTGCGGCACAGCAGGATGTCCGGCTGGATGCCGATCGAGCGCAGCTCCTTGACCGAATGCTGCGTCGGCTTGGTCTTCAACTCCCCCGCGCTCGGGATGTACGGCAGCAAGGTGAGGTGGATGTAGATCGCGTGATGGCGCGGCAGCTCATTGCCGAGCTGACGGATCGCCTCGAAGAACGGCAGGCCCTCGATGTCGCCGACGGTGCCGCCGATCTCGACCAGCACGAAATCGTACTCGTCATTCCCGGACAGCACGAAATCCTTGATCGCGTTCGTCACGTGCGGGACGACCTGGATGGTCGCGCCGAGATAGTCGCCGCGGCGCTCCTTGGTCAGGATGTCCTGATAGATCCGCCCGGTGGTGATGTTGTCGGCCTTGGTCGCGGGCCGCCCGGTGAAGCGTTCGTAATGGCCGAGATCGAGATCGGTCTCGGCGCCGTCGTCGGTCACGAACACTTCGCCGTGCTGATACGGCGACATCGTGCCTGGATCGAGGTTGAGATAGGGGTCGAGCTTGCGAAGCCGGACCTTGTAGCCGCGGGCCTGCAGCAGCGCGCCTAACGCGGCTGAAGCCAGACCCTTTCCGAGCGAGGAAACCACGCCGCCGGTGATGAAGATGTACCGCGCCATGGGACCCTACCTTTAATGCCGCGCGCTCGATTCGCCAAAACGAATCGTGGTCGGCCCGCAACGTCGTCGCGGGCCTGTGGGTGACGTCAAAATATGAATGGCCTCAGGGACTTGAGACCGCCTCATGATGCAGGACGCCAACTGCGTTCCTGCATGGCTTGCCCGCTTTATTGCGACTGCGGGGCCTGCGGCGCGCTCGGTGCCGCGGGGGCCTGCTGCTCGTCGGCCTTCTTGAGCTGGTCGAGCACGCCACCGCTGGTCGGCGCCACCGGGGTCGCCCCGCCCGATTGGGTCTGCCCAGGCACGGTGCCGAGGATCGAGGCCGGCTTGCGATCGTATCCTGCCAGCCAGGTCAGGGCCAGGCTGGTGAGGAAGAAGCCGACCGCCAGGATCGCCGTGGTGCGCGTCAGCAGGTTCGCCGTGCCGCGGCTCGACATGAAGCCGGCGCCGCCGCCCATGCCGAGGCCGCCGCCTTCGGACTTCTGCAACAGCACCGCGCCGATCAGGACGGCGACGATCATGAGGTGAATGACGATCAAGACAGTCTGCATGGTGACCTTCCGTCACAAGCCCTCGCAGGCCCCGGCCGGAGGCCGGGATCGCGAGAGCTTCGCGGGCTATTCGGAAATTTGCGCGGTGTTACACGATCGTGTCGAGCAACGCCACCCCGCAGATAATCGCAAGCACGCTTCACACAAGCGCCAATGTAGCCCTCGGGGTCGCCCCTTGCCGTCCGCCTCGACATCCATTATCAGAGACGAATGGATCAAATAGTGGACGATTTCAGCCAACGGCTCGCGCGCCGCCTGCTGCTGGAACGCGACGCCCGCGGGTGGTCGCTGGCCGACCTCGCCGAACGCTCCGGCGTGTCGAAGGCAACCATCAGCAAGATCGAGCGTGCCGAGGTCAGCCCGACCGCGGTCATCCTGGTGAAGCTCGCAAGCGCGTTCGACCTCACGCTGGCCGGCCTGATGCTCCGCGCCGAAGCCCAGTCGGAGCGCCTGTCCAAGGCGGCCGAGCAGCCGGTCTGGCGCGATCCGGAGACGGGCTATGTCAGGCGCCAGGTCTTTCTCAGGCCGGATCATCCGATCGAGTTGGTGACGGTCGAGATGCCGGCGCACCGCAGCGTGACCTTGCCGGCCTCTTCATACATCCACATCCGCCAGCTTCTCTGGGTGCAAAGCGGACAATTGACCATCACGGAAGGCGCGGACCGCCACGTCCTCGGCCCCGGCGACTGCCTCGGCTTCGGCCCACCGATCGACACCACCTTTGCCAACGAATCGGACGCACCCTGCGTCTATGTCGTGGCGCTTGCCCGGAGTTGAGCATGTTACTGCGAATCGCAGCCTTGTCCGACACGCCGGCCATCCGCGCGGCGCTGAGCGCGATGCTGATCGAAACAGTGGCCCATGGCGGGTCCGTCAGCTTCATGCACCCGCTCAGCTCCGGCGATGCCGATGCTTTCTGGCAGGACTCGCTCGCGGCCGCGGAGCGCGGCGAACGAATCGTGCTGGGGGCCTTTGACGGGCAGGACCTGATCGGGACGGTGACGCTGCAGCTGAAGCTGCCGCCGAACCAGCCACATCGCGCCGAGATCGCCAAGATGATGACCCGCGTGAGCCATCGTAAGCGCGGCGTCGCACGTGCTCTGCTGGATGCGGCAGAAACCCTCGCGCGCGGGCACGGCCGCACGATGCTCGTGCTCGACACCGCCGAAGATGGCGGCGCCTCATCACTCTATGAAGGCGTCGGCTTCCAGCTGAGCGGCATCATTCCAGACTATGCCGTGAAGCCGCATGGCGGCCTCACCGGCACGATGATCTATTGGAAGCGGATTGGAGAAGCCGCATGAGGCGCAGGGTATCAGAGCGCCCGGCTCACCTCGGCTCTCAACAGCCCTTCGCAATTGCGAGAAAATCAGCCGCTTTCAGGCTAGCGCCGCCGACCAGCGCACCGTTGACATTCGCGACCGCCATCAGCTCGGCCGCATTGGAGGGCTTGACCGAGCCACCATAGAGGATACGCATGCGCGCCCCCTGCTCCTTGAAGCGGTCGATCAGCAATTGCCGAATAAAGGCATGAATCTGCTCGACATCCTTGGCGGTCGGCGTGAGGCCGGTGCCGATCGCCCAAACCGGCTCATAGGCCACGACCAGGTTGTCGGCCCGTGAGTCCTGCGGCAGGCTGAGGTTGAGCTGGCCGCGCAGGATGTCGAGCGTCTGTCCGGCATCGCGCTGCTGCTGGGTTTCGCCCACGCAAACGATCGCGACCAGCCCGGCGCGCCACACCGCCTCGGTCTTCTGGTGCACCACAACATCGCTTTCGCCATGATCGGCACGCCGCTCGGAATGGCCGACGATGATGGCGCTGGCGCCAGCATCGGCCAGCATCTCCGCCGAAATGTCCCCGGTATGGGCTCCTGAGGCCTTAGGGTGGCAGTCCTGCGCGCCGATCGCGATCGCGTGGGTGCCGCGCGCCCGCTCGGCGAAGCCTGCCACCAGGGTGGCGGGAGGACAGACCAGCAGGTCGGCCTTGCCGGTGACCTCGGCGGCTCCGGCCAGCATAGCGTCGAACTCGGTGGTCGAGGCCTTCAGGCCGTTCATTTTCCAGTTGCCGGCGATCAGCGGCCGGATGCGGTCGGTCATGGCGGGATCCCAGCAAATGTTGTGACGGACATCGGCTAGCAGAGCCCTTCGAGGAGCACCAGAGCGGGAGCCGTCTTCTCACCGCTTCAATCGGCCTCAGGGCCGAGGTTGCGACCGGGCGGCTGCCTCTTTATAAGCCGTTTCAACTCGGCGACGGCCTTTCGCGGAATCTGCTTTAAGGCGCGGCCTCTTCATCCTTTTTCCTGCAGACAGACTGGACCCATGCTTCGAGGATTACGCAAGGCCTCATCAAACTGGCTCGGCAAGACCATCATGGCGGTGGTCATGGGCGTTTTGATCGTCAGTTTCGGCATCTGGGGCATCGCCGACATCTTCCGCGGCTTCGGGCAGTCGACGGCTGCAACCGTGGGACGCACGGAGATCTCGATCAACGAGTTCCGGCAGATCTATACCGACCGGCTGCAGCAGATCGGCCGCCAGCTCGGCCGTCCGCTGACCACCGAGCAGGCCCACATGTTCGGGCTCGACCGCTCCGTGCTGCAGCAGACGATTGCGGAAGCCGCCCTCGACGAGCAGGCTCGCCGTCTCGGTCTCGCCCAGTCCGATGCGGAGACCATGCGGGTGATCCTCAGCGATCCCAACTTCAAGGGCCCGAACGGGGCATTCGACCCGCAGCGTTTCCAGGCCATCATCCGCAATTTCGGCTTCACCGAGCAGCGCTATCTGGCTGACCAGCGACGACAGTCGCTGCGGCGGCAGATCACCGGCACGATCGCGGCCGGGCTGGAGCCGTCCAACACGATGCTCGAGGCGCTGAGCCGCTTCCAGAACGAGCAGCGCTCGATCGATTACATCAAGCTCGACGCGGCGCAGGCCGGCACCATCGATGCGCCCTCGCCCGAGGTTCTCGCGTCCTATTTCGATGAGCACAAAGCCCAGTTCAAGGCGCCGGAATATCGCAAGATCTCGTTCGTCGTGGTGACACCCGAAGAGATCGGCAAGTCGACCGACGTTTCTGACGAGGACGCCAGGAAGCTGTTCGACCAGCGCAAGGCGCTGATGGGCACGCCGGAGAAGCGCCAGGTCCAGCAGATGACCTTCCCCACCATGGAGGAGGCACAGGCGGCGCGCGCCCGGATCGCCGCGGGTGAAGTCACGTTCGACGAGCTCGCGAAGGAGCGCAACCTCAACCCGGCCGATCTCGATCTCGGTCTGGTGACGAAATCGGCGATTCTCGACCCTGTCGTTGCCGATACCGCCTTCTCGCTGCCGACCGGCGAGGTCAGCCAGCCGGTCAAGGGCGCGTTCAACGTGGCGCTGGTCAAGGTCAGCGCGATTCAGCCGGGCCAGCAGCCCGAATATGAGAGCGTCGCTGCCGAGATCAAGAAAGAGATCGCAGCCGACCGCGCCAAGTCGCAAGTCGCCAATCTTCGCGACAAGATGGAAGATGAGCGCGGCGGCGGCGCCAGCGTGGCCGAGGCCGCCAAGAAGCTCGGTCTCAATGCCGTTACGCTCGAAGCGGTCGACAGGTCCGGCAAGCAACCCAACGGCCAGCCCGTTTCGAACATCCCGCTTGGCCTTGATGTCGTTGCGCAGGCCTTCACCAGCGACGTCGGTGTCGACAACGAGCCGATCTCGTTCCGCGGCGGCTATGTCTGGTTCGAGGTTCTCGGCATCACCCCGCCGCGCGATCGCGCCCTCGACGAGGTCAAGGATCAGGTCGCCGCGCGCTGGCGCGACGACGAGGTCGCAGCGAAGCTGCGCGCCAAAGCCACCGAGCTGGTCAAGAAGCTCAACGAGGGGGGCAAGCTCGCCGATGAGGCGACATCGCTGGGCGTGAAGATCGAGACGGCCAGCGCGTTCAAGCGCGACGCCTCGGTGCCCGGCGTCCCCACCGGAGCGATCACCGCCGCGTTCCGCACCGCCAAGGACGGCGTCGGCCAGACCGAGGCTGATGGCGGCCGGCAGTGGATCGTGTTCCGAGTCACCGACATCATCGATCCGAAGGTCGACCTTGCGTCCGAGGACACCAAGAAGCTGAAGGACCAGTTGCAGCGCGCGCTCGCCGACGAGCAAGGCACGGCCTACGTCATGAAGCTCGAGAAGGACATCGGGACGACGATCAACGAGGCCGCCGTGGCCCAGGTGGTCGGCGGCAACAATCAGTGACGGTTTGCTAGGGGCACGCGTGATGGACGATCTCAAGTCGATCATTGGCAAGGTCGCGACCGGCGCGCCGCTGTCCCGCGAGGAGGCGGCGTCCGCCTTCGACAGCATGATGTCGGGCGAGGCGACGCCGTCGCAGATGGGCGCGCTGCTGATGGCGCTGCGCGTGCGCGGCGAGACGGTCGAGGAGATCACCGGCGCCGTCAGCGTGATGCGGGCGAAGATGCTGCGCGTCGATGCGCCGGCGAGCGCGGTCGACATCGTCGGCACCGGCGGCGACGGCTCCGGCTCGGTCAACGTGTCGACCTGTGCCTCCTTCATCGTGGCCGGCGCCGGCGTGCCGGTCGCCAAGCACGGCAACCGCGCACTGTCGTCGCGGTCCGGCGCCGCCGACGTGCTCGCCGCGCTCGGCGTCAAGATCGACCTGAAGCCGGACCAGGTCGGACGATGCGTGCACGAGGCCGGCATCGGCTTCATGTTCGCGCCCGCGCATCATCCGGCGATGAAGAACGTCGGACCGACCCGGGTCGAGCTCGCCACCCGCACGATCTTCAATCTGCTCGGTCCCCTGTCCAATCCGGCCGGCGTCAGGCGCCAGATGGTCGGCGTGTTCTCGCGGCAATGGGTCGAGCCATTGGCCCACGTGTTGAAGAATCTCGGCTCGGAGGCCGCCTGGGTCGTGCACGGCTCCGACGGGCTCGACGAGATCACCTTGACTGGCCCGACCTTCGTCGCCGCGCTGGAGAACGGCCATATCCGCACCTTCGAGGTCTCGCCCGAGGAGGCCGGGCTTGGCCTGTGCGGCAGCGACGGTCTGAAGGGCGGCGACGCTGCGGCCAATGCGGTGGCGCTGCAGAGCGTGCTGGACGGCCTGCCGAGCCCCTATCGCGACGTCGCTCTGCTGAACGCTGCGGCGGCGCTGGTCGTCTCCGGCCGTGCCAAGACGCTGAAGGACGGGGTCGCAATCGGCCGCGATTCGCTCGACAGCGGCGCCGCGGCGGCGCGGCTGAAGCAGCTGATCGAGGTCTCCAACAGCTGACCCACCGGAGCGTGCCATGTCGGACATCCTGACCAAGATCGAAGCGTATAAGCGCGAGGAGATCGCGGCAGCCAAGCGGGCATGCGCGCTGCCCGAACTCGAGGTCCGCGCGCGCGTCGCTTCGCCGCCGCGTGGCTTCGTGGCGGCGATCCGAGCCAAGCACGTAAACGGCGACTACGCGCTGATCGCCGAGGTGAAGAAGGCCTCGCCGTCCAAGGGACTGATCCGCGCCGATTTCGATCCGCCGGTGCTCGCAAAGGCCTACGAGGCCGGCGGCGCGGCCTGCCTGTCGGTGCTGACCGACACGCCATCGTTCCAGGGCCATCTCGACTTCATGGTCGCCGCGCGGGCCGCGACCGCCCTGCCCGTGCTGCGCAAGGACTTCATGTTCGACACCTACCAGGTGATCGAAGCGCGTGCTCACGGCGCCGACTGCATCCTCATCATCATGGCCGCGCTGGACGATGCCGCCGCTGCGGACATCGAGGCTGCCGCGCTCGCCCACGGCATGGATGTGCTGATCGAAATCCATGATCGCGCCGAGCTCGATCGCGCGCTGAAGCTGCGCTCGCCGATGATCGGCATCAACAACCGCAACCTGCGCACCTTCGAGACCACGCTGGCGACCTCCGAGGCGCTGGCGCCGCTGGTGCCGAAGGAGCGCCTGCTGGTCGGCGAGAGCGGCATCTTCACGCCCGCAGACCTCGCGCGCTTGGCGCGCGTCGGCATCCAGACCTTCCTGGTCGGCGAGAGCCTGATGCGGCAGGCGGACGTCACGGCGGCGACGCGCGGGCTGCTCGCGCGCAATGCCGCCTCCGCCAGCGCGGCTGAGTGACCATGTCCGACAAGTCGCCCGACGCTCCCGCCCTCACCCACATCGACGCCCGCGGCGAAGCCCGCATGGTCGACGTGTCGGACAAGGCCGCGACCGAGCGAACCGCGACCGCCGAGGGCCGCGTCGTCATGAGCCCGGCGACGCTCGAGCTCATTTTGTCAGGCAACGCCAAGAAGGGCGACGTGCTCGGCACTGCCCGCATCGCGGGCATCATGGCCGCCAAGCGGACCTCCGAGCTGATTCCCCTGTGCCACCCGCTGGCGCTGTCCAAGGTCACCGTCGACATCACGCCCGATGCCGCGCTACCCGGCTGCGTCGTCAGCGCCACCGTCAAGGTGACCGGGCCGACCGGCGTGGAGATGGAAGCCCTGACGGCCGTGTCCGTCGCCTGCCTGACCATTTACGACATGATCAAGGCGGCCGAGCGCGGCATACGCATCGAAGGTATCCACTTGACCGAGAAGATCGGCGGCAAGTCCGGGCACTATCGCGCCTGAAGAGATTACCAAGTCAAATACAACTTCGAATTAATTGTTCGCTAACTCAACTTCCTAACCTCACTTCCATAGCGGGCCTATAGCAATGGTTGTGGGAGGGACGTCGTAGCGGTCCATCCCGAAGCGCCTATCGCAAGCGTATTCAGGGGCCGATGACGACCAACGCCAGTCCACGGAATGCCCTCAGAGCTTCGACCGACCGCGGTGGACCGATCCGCTGGCTGGTCGGCGGAGGCCTCGTGCTGATTGCAGCCATCGCGATCGGCACGACCATCATGGCCGACAGTTTCCGGGAACGCGCGCTGAACAGCGCGACGCGCGAGCTGGAGAACACCGTCCTTTTGCTGGCGCGTCATTTCGATCAGCAGATGGAGGATCTCGGCGCGATCCAGCGCGATCTCGCCAACTACGTCCGACAGAACCACATCGACACCGGCGCCCGCTTCAAGGAGCAGATGGGAAGTGCCGCCGTCAATGCCATGCTGAAGGACAAGCTGAGCGCGGTGACCTATGTCGGCGGTTTGAACATCTTCGACGCCGAGGGCAACCTGATCAACTCCGGAGCGGCTTGGCCGGTGCCGCCCGTCAACATTGCCGATCGCACATTTTTCAAGCGGCTGAAATCCGATCCGACTGCGCCGCAACTGCTGATCGAACCGGTCGTGGGCCGGATCACCGGCACCTATGTCGCGGTCATCGCCCTGAAACTGACCAGTCCCAGCGGCGAGTTCCTGGGCATCATCAGCCGCAGTCTCGAACCCATCAATGTCGAGCGGTTCTTCGCCTCCGTTGCGCTCGGGCCCGACGCGGCGATCTCGATGATGCATCGCGACGGAACCCTTCTGGCCCGCCATCCACGCCATGAGGGCATGCAGAACCAGAACTACAAGAACGCGCCGATCTTCCGCCAGATCCTGGCCGGCGATGGCAACACCACGGGCATTTTCAGCAGCCCCGTCGACGGCGAGCACCGCATCGGCGCATCGCACCGGCTGACGAGCTATCCCTTGATCGTGACCGCGACGACAACGGTCTCGGCGGCGCTCGCTGACTGGCGCGAGCAGATGCGCTTCCTGATCGCCGTCGGCGTGACATCGGTGCTGTTGATCGCCGGCATGCTCTACGTCGTGGTGCGCCGGCTGATCAGCGACCACGACGTTTCGAGCCGCCGCTTGACGCTGGAGAAGGAACGGCTCGACAAGGCCGTCAACAACATGACCCAGGGCCTCCTGCTGTTCGACGCATCGGAGCGCCTGGTCATCAGCAACCAGCGCTACGTCGACATGTACGGCCTGTCGGCCGGCGTCGTGAAACCAGGCTGCACGTTCCGCGAGCTGATCGCGCACCGCAAGGCGACCGGCTCGCTCGCGGGCGACGACGGCGAATATGCCGATGCGGTGCTGCGCGACATCGGCCGCAAGACCTCGCAGATCATCGAGACCACGGACGGCCGCTGGATCCAGATCGTCAACGAGCCGATCGCGGGCGGCGGCTGGCTCGCCACCCACGAGGACATTACCGAGCGCAAACGGTCCGAGGAGCAGATCACGCATCTGGCGCACTACGACGCCCTGACGGATCTGCCGAACCGCACCCTGTTCCACGAGCGCCTCAAGGAGGAGCTGACCGGCGTCCCCCAAGGCCGGCGCCTCGCGCTGCATTACATCGACATCGACGAGTTCAAGGGCGTCAACGATTCGCTCGGCCATCTCGTCGGCGACGAGCTGTTGAAGTCCGTCGCGGCGAGCCTGAGCGCCTGTGTCGGCACCACGGGATTCGTCGCCCGCCTCGGCGGCGACGAGTTCGCCGTGGTTCAGACGGCGATCCGCAACCGCGAGGACGTCGAACAGCTGATCGAGGACATTCTCGGCGCGATCCGCGCGCCGCGCGACTGCCTCGGCCATCAGCTCACCGCCGACGCCTCTATCGGCGTGGCGCTGATCCCCGAGCACGGCACCGATCTCGACCAGATCATGAAGAACGCCGATCTGGCAATGTACGCCGCCAAGGGCGCGGGACGGCGCACCTGGCGCTTCTTCGAGCCCGAGATGGACGCCCAGGTCAAGGCGCGCCACCAGCTCGAGGTCGACCTGCGCCAGGCCATCGCCGACGATCGGCTCGAGGTCTACTACCAGCCTTGCCTGAGCCTGCAGGACGACCGCATCGTCGGCTGCGAGGCACTGGTGCGCTGGAAGCATCCGGTGCGCGGCAGCGTCTCGCCGGCCGAGTTCATTCCGATTGCCGAGGACACCGGCCTCATCAACCTGCTCGGCGAACGCGTCCTCCAGGTCGCCTGCACCGAGGCGGTGAGCTGGCCGGACGACATCCGGCTCGCCGTCAACGTCTCGCCGGTGCAGTTCAAGAGCGGTACCCTGGCGCTCAAGGTCGCCAATGCCCTTGCGACCTCCGGCCTGCCGCCGCATCGGCTGGAGCTCGAGATCACCGAAGCAGTGCTGATCCGCGACGACGACGCGCTCGACACCCTGCACCAGCTGCGCGCGCTCGGCGTCCGCATCGCGCTCGACGATTTCGGCACCGGCTATTCGAGCCTCAGCTATCTGCAGCGCATTCCGTTCGACAAGATCAAGATCGACCGCTGCTTCGTCCAGGACATCACCGAGAGCGAGGGCTCCGCGGCGATCGTCCAGGCCGTGGTCAACATCGCCGCCATCCGCAAGATGTCGACGACCGCCGAGGGCGTCGAGACCGAGGCGCAGCGCCAGGTGCTGAAGCGGCTTGGCTGCTCGGAGATGCAGGGTTACCTGTTCAGCCCTCCAAAGCCCGCGGCCGACGTACGGCAATTATTCGCCGCGCAGCGCACCAATCGCTCATCCGGCCGCCGTTCGCGCTCGGACGCCGCCTGAGCCGGTTCCGAACCGATAAATACCGTTGCAATTTGAGGCGTTTCCGCAAGCCAGATTCAAACCCTGCCGACCGGTCGTCCCGTTCGCTGCTTGAAGTCCACAGCTCCGCCATGATCTATCGGACACAGACGGACATACTCCGTGTCCGCCAGTACACGCTGGTCGAAAACCACGGCGGGACGGCCTCAGGGCCGCCCCGTCGGGTGTGAGCATCGAGCGTCGCAAGCCGAGCACCCGCCCACTTCGCAGATCAGTTCGGCACTGCCGCCTTGGCGCGGACATCGGCGTTCACCGTGACGCCCCGCAGCACGTTGAATGCGGCGTGCAGCGCCTTGTCGTCCTTCTCGTCCGGCGGAACGTAGGACTGCGACCCGGTCTGCTCGGTGCCGTCGGCGGCCGAGAGATGGCCGCGCATGCCGGCCTCCCCCTTGAGATCGCCGCGATCCTTGAATTCGTCCGGCACGTCCTGCTTGACCTCGATGTCCGGCGCGATGCCCTGCGCCTGGATCGAGCGGCCCGACGGCGTGTAGTAGCGCGCCGTGGTCAGCGCCAGCGCGCCATTGCCGGCGCCGAGCGGAATGATGGTCTGCACCGAGCCCTTGCCGAACGAGCGCGTGCCGACCAGCGTCGCACGCTTGTGATCGTGCAGCGCGCCGGCCACGATCTCCGAGGCCGAGGCCGAGCCGCCATTGATCAACACCACGAGCGGCTTGCCCTTGGTGAGATCGCCGCCGCGGGCGGTGAAGCGCTGCGTCTCTTCCGGATTGCGGCCGCGGGTGGAAACCACCTCGCCGCGCGGCAGGAACGTGCTGGAGACCGACACCGCCTGGTCGAGCAGGCCGCCCGGATTGTTGCGCAGGTCGACCACGTAGCCGGCGAGCTTCTCCTGCGGGATCTCCTTGGAGATGGTGGCGACGGCCTTGCGCAGGCTCTCGGTGGTCTGCTCGTTGAATGATGTGATGCGGATATAGCCGATGTCGCCGCCTTCGGTGTGATAGCGTACCGGGCGCACCTTGATGATCTCGCGCGTCAGCGTGACGTCGAGCGGCGACTCCTTGCCCTTGCGCATGATCGTGAGCTTGGTCTTGGTGTTGACGCCGCCCTTCATCTTGGCGACGGCCTGCTCGAGCGTCAGTCCCTGCACGGCTTCGCCGTCGATCTTGGCGATGAGATCGCCGGAGAGAATGCCGGCCTTGGACGCGGGCGTGTCATCGATCGGCGCGACGACCTTGACCAGGCCCTCTTCCATGGTGACCTCGAGACCGAGTCCGCCGAACTCACCGGACGTCGTCTCCTGCATGTCGCGCCAGGACTTGTCATTCATGTAGCGCGAGTGCGGATCGAGCGACGACACCATGCCGTTGATGGCGCCTTCGATCAGCGCGGGATCGCTGGGCTTCTCGACATAGTCGGCGCGGACACGCTCGAACACCGCACCGAACAAATTGAGCTGCGAATAGGTGTCGGCCATGCCGGCCGCGGCCTTGGCCTTCGCCACGAGTTGCGCGCCGTCGGGACCCGTCACCATCAGGGTCAGACCGACGCCGGTCATCGTGCCCGCCAAGAACAGCCAGTTTTTCCGCATTGTTTGCTTCCCGAGCGTTTGTTGGATGGCCGGTCGATCACAGGGTCCGCACGCGTCGCCGGCGCGATTTGTGTTGCGAACTCACACCACATTTCCGGTTTCTTCAAGGCCGATATTGCGCCGCCGTACCGGAGCCCGACCGCCGGCGCCCGCATCCGAAATGGACGTTCGCAGGCTGAAATCAAGATCAGGGCTGCGCCTGTCCTCCAGGGACCGACTGCACATATCCGGTCTTTCACGGGCACCCCTCATCACATTTCGACGAGCCGCGGAAGATGACGCGATTTGACCGCCGGCGGCTGCGGCGACCGCCTTTGCACGCCCGGCGAACTCCAGTTCGGAATGGCTTGCACCCGGACCGCACGATGGGCGATGCTCCGCGGCAAAACCGGGAAACATGACAGTCGCTGGGAGGCAACCATGAACCAACAGACCCCGATCGAGGCCGGGTGGCGGAACGTCGAGCTCGGCTCGAGCGACGAGAAGTTCCAGAACCTGCACGAGTTCATCCGCAAGGCCCGCGCCCAGCTCAACCAGAATGCCTGGGACTACATCATCGGCGGCGCCGAAACCGAGACCACGCTGCGCCGGAACCGGATGGCGCTCGACGAGATCGCGTTCCGTCCGCGCGTGCTGCGCGACGTCTCCAGGGTCGATGCCTCGGTCGAAACCTTCGGCCGCAGGCTGCGCCTGCCGGTGGTTCTGGCCCCGGTCGGCGCGCTCGAAATCTTCGATCCGGCAGGGGCCGCCAGCGTCGCTCGGGGCGCCGGACGATTCGGGGCCGCGCATATGCTGAGCTCGGTGTCCGAGCCCGGGCTGGAGAAGACCGCCGAGGCCGCTCCCGACGCGCTGCGCATCTTCCAGCTCTATGTCCGCGGCGACGACGCCTTCGTCGAGGACTATGTGAGCCGCGCCGTCGCCAACAGCTACACGGCGTTCTGCCTCACCGTCGACACCGCCCACTACAGCCGGCGCGAGCGCGACATCGCCAAGCGCTATGTGCGCGAAAGCCGGCTGCGCGCGACCGGCGGCGATCATCAGAAGGCGCTGAGCTGGCACACCGTCAAGCTGATCAAGGACAAGTTCAAGCTGCCGCTGATCATCAAGGGCATCGCGACCGCCGAGGACGCGCAGATCGCGGTCGATCACGGCGTCGACTGGATCTACGTCTCCAACCATGGCGGCCGCCAGCTCGATCATGGCCGCGGCGCGATGCACGTGCTGCCGGAGATCGTCGCGGCGGTGAAGGGCCGGGCCAGGATCATGGTCGACGGCGGCATCTCGCGCGGCACCGACATCGTCAAGGCGATCGCCTCCGGCGCCGATCTCGTCGGCATTGGCCGGCTGCAATGCTGGGCGCTGGCGGCCGCCGGCGAGGACGGCATCCTGCGCATGCTCGAGCTGCTGGAGGACGAGGTCATCCGCGCGCTCGGCCTGCTCGGCGTCACCTCGTTCGCGGAGCTGAACGCATCCTATCTGCATCCGGCGACCGCCACCAACCTGCCGAGCGTGGTCAGCGCGTTTCCGCTGGTCGACATCGAGCCCTATCGCTATTAAGGAGGCGCTCCGTCGCTTCCACACCAGGCACCGCCGCCGCTGTCCATGCCCTCCTCCGCTCTCCACCCCGGCGCGGCCGATGCGCTGCTGTTCGATCTCGGCCGCGTCGTCATCGACATCGATTTCGTCCAGGTGGTCTCGCGCTGGGCGGCGCATGCCGGCTGTCCGTCCGAGCAGATCGCGGCGCGCTTCGTGCGCGACGAGATCTATCACGGCCATGAGCGTGGCACCGTTTCCGACGCCGCGTTCTTCGCCAACCTGCGCCAGCAGCTCGGCATCGACATCACCGACGCGCAGTTTCTTGATGGCTGGAACGCGATCTTCGTCGGCGCGATGCCGGGCATCGCCGCGCTGCTCGCACGCGCGGCGGAAAAGCTGCCGCTCTACGCCTTCTCCAACACCAACCAGCCGCACATCGATCACTTCTCGCCTGTTTACGCCGATCTGCTCGGTCACTTTCGCGAGATCTTCCTGTCGTCGTCGATCGGCCTGCGCAAGCCGGATGCCGAGGCGTATGATCACGTGGTGCGAGCGATCGGCGTGCCCGCCAAGCGGATCGTGTTCTTCGACGATCTCGCCGAAAACGTCGAGGGCGCGCAGGCCAGCGGGCTGAATGCGGTGCTGGTGCGCTCGACAGCCGATGTCGCCGCGGCGCTGGAGGCGCTGGGGATCTAGGCGTTTGTCGGAAGGACGCGTCATGGCCGGCGGCGGCGTATCAACGAGGCTCGGGCCCGCAACTCCGCCACAACCTCCGCTGTCGCCCCTGCGAACGCAGGGGCCCATAGCCACCGGCAGCCATGATCTGGCAAGACTCGTTCGATATCGTGCGCAAAACATCTCCCTGTGGCTATGGATCCCGGGTCGGCGCCCCGCCGCCGCTGGCGCGGCGTCGTGACTTGCCCGGGACGACAGCGGAGGGCGGCGCTGGATCGAAGCTCATACAGGCTTGAGGCGGTGAGAGAGGCACGAGGAATTCGCAAAGACGAAAACTCCGCTTCTCGATCACCGCGCAAAAACGGAGTCCCCCCGCGGAAAAATTCTGAGTTGCTGCGCTCGCAATCACGACGTCCACTCATGCGAAATTGTTCTCGCGGCACGGTGAGCCCGAGTGATGCTGCTGTCGTTCACCCTCGAAGTCGGAGGGCGCAGGGAATGCCGGGCTGCAGGCCGCAACCCATGGCCCGCCTGCAGAAAAAAAGCAGGCGGCAGTCACCACAGGTCCAGCCGACATCCGGCATTCCCTGCGCGATGGTCTTCACGCTTACTTCGCGCTCTCCCCGGTGCTCCGGCTTGTTGGCCACCGTCGCCGTCGGGCTCATCATCACCCGCCGGCTTGGCATCAGCGTCGGGATGCCAGGACCACGCGACTTCACGTCCGCGCCATGCCGTCCGTCCACATGCCGAAGCACGCTGCGACACGTCGCGGCCACCGCATCCCGCGCTCCACGTCCGTGACGATCGCGAAGCGCCCCTCCTGTCGAGCACGGGACCAAATCAGCATAGCAGACTTTTCCGAAAAAGCGAATCCTAAATTCGGCCGCCGGCAACGGCGCCGTCCGGCCCGCCTCCCGGCGCGTCCGCTGGCCGCGGACGGCCCGACCGCCTAAGCTGTCCGCTCCTGCACGCCCGCCGCCCGGAAGAACCGAATGCCCCTCGACATCATCTGTTTGCGTGACCGGCCCGACCTGATCCCGCGCGTGTTCTCGCCCGAGCTCGATGGTCTTTGGCCCCCCTTCATGCGTCAGGACCGGACCGCAATGTTGTACTTCGACCCGCCCGTGTTCGACCACTATTTGGACTGCGCCTATGCGGCGCTGGCCGGTAACGAGGTGGTCGGACGCGGCTTCGCCATTCCCTTCGCCTTTGGCATCGAGGGCCGCCGGACGCTGCCGGATGCGGGCTGGGACGAGGTGATCCGCTGGGGTCACGAGGATCGCCTGCTGGGGCGGCAGCCGACGACGATGAGCGCGCTCGAGATCGCGCTGCTGCCGAAGGCGCGCGTGCCCGGCAGCTCGCTCGCCATGCTGGCGGCGCTGAAGGACGGCGCGCGCGCAAAAGGCTTTGCCGAGCTGTACGCGCCGGTGCGGCCGAACCAGAAGCATCTGGTGCCGCGGACGCCGATGCGCGCTTATCTCGATCAGCGGCGCGAAGACGGCCAGCTCGCGGATTCCTGGCTGCGCACGCACATCCGCATCGGCGGCGAGATCGTCAAGATCGCGCCGTGCTCGATGACCATCGTCGGCACGCTCGCCGAGTGGTCGCAATGGACCGGCGTGACCTTCGATCGATCGGGTGAGATCGATATCCCCTGTGCTCTCGTGCCTGTGCTCGCGTCGGTCGCGCACGACCATGCCGCCTATGTCGAGCCGAATGTCTGGATTCGACATCCGCTCTAACAGACCGCACGAAAGCCGTCCGCCCGTTGCAGATCGTCCGCGCCATGATCAACGCGCCGGCACGGCGCGTTCGTCGAGAAATCCGATCACTGCATCGAACGCCTGCCGTCGATTCCGTTCCATCAGGACCATGTGCGTGCCCTGGCCGATCTCGACCAGGCGCTTGTACGGCGCGCTCGCGAGTCGAACGAACAGGTCGTGCGCCATCTCGAAGCTGACATCCACATCCCATTCCGCCGAGAGCAGGAGAACCGGGCAGTTGATGCTGCCGGGATCATAGGTCGGCCTGGCCGCGGTCCAATGCGCGCGGACGTCCTGTACCGCGCCCGAGGGCGCGCGGATCGCGTCGGGGTACGGCGAGTCCGGATCGGTCGCGAGCGTCGCCTGCGCCCAGGTCTCGAACCAGCCGTCCGGAATCAGCTTGTCCCGCGCGTGCTCCGGAGCGGCGCCGCGCCATGCCGCCTCGAACGCGCGCGGGGTGACGATCCGATAGGCGCCGAGCGGTCCGCCGGCGTCGATGCGCAACGGCTCGCTCGACAGCCAGAGCGGCGTCACCAGGATCAGCTTCTCGAGCTTCGCGTTCGCCGCGCTCGCGAACATGCCGGCGATCGTGGCGCCCCAGGACATGCCGAGCACGTTGACGCGCGGGATATCGCGATGCCGGCGGATGAAATCCACTGCGGCAGAGAAATCGTCCACGGCGGTCCACGCATTGACCAACGGAGAACCTTCCTCTGGCGCGCGCGACATCTCCCGCGGCCGGCTGGAGCCGCCGTAGCCGCGCGCGTCGACGGCCCAGACGTCGTAGCCGGCCTGCGCCAGCATATCCATGAAGGAGGCGCCATCGACCGTGACGTCGAACAGGCTTGCGGACGAAAAGGTGGCGCCGTGCATCATCACCAGCGTGCGCTCGGCCGAGAAGCGTTGCAGGTCGTGCCGGCGCTTGTTGATGAGCTGAAGCTGGACATCGGACACCGGACCTTCGATCAGGCGGCGCTCGGAAACGATGCGCGAGGAGAACGTTGCATTGTCGATCATGGCCATCTCGGATCAGGCGAAGTGCCAGGCAAACCGGTCGCCGTCGCGGCTGACGCGCCCGGCCGAGGACTCGGCGAAATGGGTGGTGAACACGAGGGAGCCGGTCTCCGCGGCATGGTTCATCGCCCATCGGCGTGAGGTCCGCGCCGCCTCCGGGAATTCGCAATAGACCGAATTCCAGTCCGGACGCGCGACCTGCATCGGATGATGCAGCACATCGCCCCAGAACAGCGCGCGCTCGCCACGCGAGCTGAAGCTGATGCAGGCGTGATCGATGCTGTGACCCGGGCTCGGCAGAAAACGGAAGCCGTCCACGACCTCGCTGCCATCGACCGTGATCTCGCGCGCGAGGCCGGCCTCGACGATCGGCAGCACGCTGTCTTCGTAGACCCCCGGCATCGGTGGATGCAGCATGGGTCCGAGCCCGGCCGCGTCCCTGATCGCGGCGTCCGCGCCGTCGCCGGCCGAGAGGGCCGCGACATAGGCGCGCTCGCGGCCCGAGAAGATGTGCTGGGCGTTGGGAAACACCGGCGTCCAGCGGCCACCGGCAAGCTGCGTATTCCAGCCCACGTGATCGGCGTGCAAATGTGTCATCAGGACGAGGTCGACCTCGTCGGGAGCGACGCCGGCCGCCCCCAATCGGTCGAGGAACGGCTCGTTCAGGCGATGCAGAACGGCCGCGCCGGGCCGCTCCTTGTCGTTGCCGGTGGCCGTGTCGATCAGCACCACCCGCTCCGGCGTCCGCACCAGCCAGCTATGGATGCTCAGGCGCAGCGATCCCGTGCGCGGATCGACCGATCCCGGCCCGAACCGGCCGCGTTCCCGGGCAATGCTGGCGGCGTCGACGCCTGGAAAAAGAAACTCCCCCTCGACCGCATCGAGACCGATCTCGAAAATCCTGCTGATGGTGGCGTCCCCGACGCGATAGGTCGTGATGTCCTGCATGTTTGGCGGCCTCGATCCGAACGGTGATCTTGTCTGGGCCGAGATCTACGATTAGGTCATGCATTCCTCAAATCGATCCAACTCATGCAGTCCATCGATCATTTCGATCTTCGCTCCTTCGACCTCAATCTGCTGGTCGCGTTCGACGCGCTGATGCAGGAGCGCAGCGTGACGCGCGCGGCGGCGCGCCTGAAGGTGGGGCAGCCGGCGATGAGCCATTCGCTGTCGACGCTTCGCGTGCTGCTGCAGGATGAGCTGTTCGTCCGCGTCGGCACGGTCATGCAGCCGACCCCCAAGGCTGCGGTGCTGGCCGGACCGATTCGGGCGGCGCTGGCCCAGATGCAGGCTGCGTTGCACGCCGCACCGGAGTTCGACCCAGCGACCGAGCAGCGCACCATCCGCTTGGGATTCTCGAGCGAGGTCCAGCTGCTGCTGATCCCCGAACTCACGGCGGAGCTGCGTCGAACGGCGCCCGGCGTGCGGCTTCTCAGCCGTCCGACCGAACGCAACGAGGTGCATCGTCTGCTCGACGAGGGCGCCTTGGATGTCGGCGTCGGCTGCTTCGAGGCGGTGGCGCTGCGGCACCGATCCCAGTTCCTGTTCGAGCAGGCGCTGAGCTGCGTCTACAATCCAAAGCGCATCGCGATGAAAACACCGATCGGCCTGGATGCCTATCTGTCGCTTCCGCACGCACTGGTGACGCTGACCAACAGCCTGCAGGGCTGCCTGGAGGCGGCGCTGGATGAGATCGGCACCGAGCTCAACGTGGTCTCGGCCTCCTCGGATTTCCTCAGCGTGCTGGCGACGGTGGCCGCGTCACCGGTGATCACCACGATCCCGACCCGGATGGCAAGGCTCTACGGACCCCGGTTTGGGCTGGCGCTCTGTCCGGCGCCGTTGAAGTTGCGGCTGCCGGCGGTCTCGATGGTCTGGCCGCTGCAGCTCGACCGCGATGCCGCATCGGTCTGGCTGCGGAACATGGTGGCGGACATCCTGCACACCACCGAGCGCGCCGCCTGTCGCGCGGCTGCCGGATAGCTCCGTCGGGTCTCCGTGTGCACGTGAGCAGATCGCGACTGCCCCCCGGCATGATTGCAGAGTTTCTCGCGCGATCGTGAGGCGGCGGGCCACGCGACGCACCTTCAGACGATCGGAAAGCCGGGAGCGGCTTAGGCTCTTGGCCACCCCGTGCGCGTTCGGTTAGAAGGCGATTCAGTCGATCTGCCCGTCTTCGTCCGAAGGTAATCCCATGGCCCTGATGCCGGTCTCCGATGCGTTGTCCGCGGTGCTCGCCGGCACCGAGCCGCTGGCTGAGGAAATGGTCGGGCTGGACGAGGCCTATCACCGCATCCTGGCCCGCGACCTCGCGGCGCTGCGGACGCAGCCGCCCGAGGCGATGTCGGCGATGGATGGCTATGCGGTGCGCGCGGCCGACGCAGCCAAGGCCAAGGCGCGGCTGAAGGTGATCGGCGAGGTCGCGGCGGGACGGCCGTTCGATCGCGTGGTCGGGCCCGCCGAGGCGGCGCGGATCTTCACCGGCGGCGTTGTCCCCGCAGGCGCCGACGCGGTGGTGATCCAGGAGGACACGATCGCCGAGGACGGCCATGTCGTGATCACCGAGGCCGCGATCACAGGCCGGCACATCCGGCCGGCCGGCGTCGACTTCCACCAGGGCATGGTGCTGCTGAAGGCCGGGCGCCGGCTCAGCGACCGCGACCTATCCCTGGCGGCCAGCATGAATCATCCGGCGCTGCCGGTGCGGCGGCGGCCGAAGGTGGCGCTGCTCGCCACCGGCGACGAGCTGGTGATGCCGGGCTCGACGCCCGGCCCGGGGCAGATCGTCTATTCCAACGGCTACGCGCTGCGGGCGCTGGTGCGCAGCGAGGGCGCGACGCCGATCGATCTCGGCATCGCCGCGGATACGATGGAGGCGACGGTCGCTGGAATCCGGCGCGCCCGCGCGGCCGAGGCCGACGTCCTGATCACGACCGGCGGCGCCTCGGTCGGCGATCACGACCTGGTCAAGCAGGCGCTGGAGGCCGAGGGCGTCGAAATGGCGTTCTGGAAGATCGCGATGCGGCCGGGCAAGCCGATGATGCACGGACGGCTCGGCGACATCAGGGTGATCGGACTGCCCGGCAATCCGGTGTCGTCCTATGTCTGCGCCATCCTGTTCATGGTGCCGCTGATTCGGCGCCTGCTCGGCCGCGACGAGGCCGTAATGCCGCGCGAGACCGCCCTGCTCGGCCGCGAGTTGGGGGCGAACGATTCGCGCGAGGACTATCTGCGGGCGCAGCTCGAGGAGCGCGCCGACGGCACGCTGGTAGCCACCCCAGTGAGCCAGCAGGATTCGTCGCTGCTCGGGAACCTCGCGCTGTCGCAGGCGCTGGTGATCCGGCCGGCGTTTGCGCCGAAGGCGCCTGCCGGCAGCCCGTGCGAGATCCTGCGCCTGCCGAACTGAGCCGCTTCCCCGGTAAAGCCCGGTCCGTTCATCATATTTTTAGGATTGCGGAACACACATCGAACATATAGTGTCCGTTCATGATTTGTTTTTAGTATGTTGCGGGCGACGCGATGACGGTCCGACTCCAGGGCGCTCTCAGCCGGCTTGTGCTCAAGGCGCAGCTCCTGGACTCGGACGACAACAAACCGGGGACCAGGTCGAGATGCTGACGCGCAAACAGTACGAACTTCTGCGGTTCATCAACGAGCGGCTCAAGGAAGCCGGCGTGCCGCCGTCCTTCGACGAGATGAAGGATGCGCTCGATCTGCGTTCGAAGTCCGGCATTCATCGCCTGATCACGGCGCTCGAGGAGCGCGGCTTCATCCGCCGGCTGCCGAATCGCGCCCGCGCGATCGAGGTGATCAAGCTGCCCGAGCTGTCGCAGGCCGCGGGCAACCGTCGCGGCTTCACGCCGTCGGTGATCGAGGGCAATCTCGGCAAGGTGCGCACCAGCACTCCCGCGCTGGACGATGGCGAGCGCCCCGTGGCGGTGCCGGTGATGGGCCGCATCGCCGCCGGTACCCCGATCGAGGCGCTGCAGACGCGCAGCCACACCATCAGCGTACCTGCCGACATGCTCGGCAACGGCGACCACTACGCGCTCGAGGTGCGCGGCGACTCGATGGTCGATGCCGGCATCCTCGACGGCGACATGGCGCTGATCCAGCGCAACGAGACCGCCGACACCGGCGACATCGTGGTGGCGCTGATCGACGATGAGGAAGCCACCTTGAAGCGCTTCCGCCGCCGCGGCGCATCGATCGCGCTGGAGCCGGCCAACACCGCCTACGAGGTGCGCATCTTGCCGCCGAACCGGGTGAAGATCCAGGGCAAGCTGGTCGGGCTGTATCGCAAGTACTGATCGCGAATGCGATCGGTCGATCGGCGGCGGGCGCACGCGCTTTCGCCGCCGAACAAGAGGCAGCCCAGCAAAGCAAGAGGCAGCCCAGCACAATACGTCGCTCGCGAATGCACCTCATGATGTGCAGCGCGGCATGCTCAAACGCTTGTGATCGGCCGCGGGCACACGCGATGCAGATCAGCGCAGAATTGCCGCGAAGCGCGCGCTAACATCACCATCGATGTCCACTCTGATAGAGGCCTGCGCCTGTCCGGGGGGAGCGTGGGTCGGCTATCTCTCAACGAGGAGCGATCCGATGTGTGACTACAGCCTCCATGCGGTTGCGTCCCGTCCCGCCAAGGTCGGCGAGACGTTGATCTCGATGACCTTCCGTGGCACCGCCACCCGCGGCTTCGCGTTGGAGAGCGAGCCGACCGTCGCAGTCTGCATGCTGCCCGGCACCGAGTTGGCCTTCGCCGAGGACGTCCGCTACGACAGCCGCTGGCTCTGGACCCGGACGATCCGCGAGCGCGTCGCGAAGTTCAACAGCATCGAGACGCACATTCCCGATCGCCATCACGACGCGATCGAGTTCGCCGACGGCCGCCACGTGCTGGTGACCCAGCTCTGCGAGGGCCAGCGCGTCACCGTGCTGCAATTGCCGGTCAGCAAGCAGCCGGCAGAGCGTCGCCCGGACATCGGCGAGGACGTGCCGACGTCGCAGGCCACACCGATTCGCCGCATCAGCATCACCTGAGGGCCTGCGCGTCGGCATTTCTGTCGGTCGTGAGCGCGCTTTCGACGGTGGGAGACTTGGTCAACTTGGGTTCTGCAAGCGCAAAGTCCTCTCGGGCGAATCTCACGCCCCGGCATCGCATCGGATAGGAACGACATCCCTCGGCCGGCATTGTTTGCCGGGGGAGCTTGCCGCCGTGGTCAACAAGATCGATTGGAACAAGGCCGGACGGATCACCGAGCCCGGCCGCTACATGCTTGCGTTCGGATGGCTGACGGTCACGGCTGATGACGTCGCCATCTGGCAACGCTATCCGGGCGCTGCGTTCACGCTGGTCGAAGGGCCCTCGCTGTTCGATGGACCAGACGACGCCGAGTATCATCTCGGCACCTTCGAGCTGCCCGGCGCTCAATCCTGCTCGCCCTGCTCCGTCTCCGGCGGCGTCGCGTCCTGAAGCCGCGCGGCCGGCGCACGCGGCGTCAGCGTCGTGTCGAACTCGCCGGCCTCGGCGGGCGCCGGCCACCATGGGCGGTCGGTGCCGCCGGCACGCGCCGGCGTCACGGCGAAGCCTTTGCCCTGCTGCACCAGCAACAAGGCGCCCTGCTGCCGCAGCCGCTCGCGATCGATCACGGCCGCCGCGCAGGATGACGGCGCGGCGCGCGCGGTGACGATCAGCGCGACACGGGCGCAATCGTCGGCGAGCGCCTCAGCGCGCAAGGTCATGGCGGCGAAGCGGCCGTCGGCCATCGCGACCACGCAGCCCGCCTCGTCGCAGGAGACGCCATCGGCGAGCGAGGCGTCCGCCGGCAGCCGGGCATCGGCGTCGGCCGCGAGCCACTCCTTGGTGGCGAACACATCCTTGCCGGCGCGCATCACATGCAGGCGTCCGTCACGGCCGCGCACCGCCACCGCGCGCCCATCGCCGGCGACCAGGACGTCGGGCAGCGGCGTCGCGGCCGCCCAGGCGGTGGCGGCCAAAAGCCCCATGGCGCCCAACCAGCGCAGCGGTGTGCGCAGCAGGCCGATCAGGATGACGCCCAGGCTGGCCAGGATCAGCGGGCCGATGCCGAAGGCCGGGATGCGCCCGACCGCGCCCGGCAGCGCCGCCACCCAGCGCGTCACCGCGATCATCCAGTCGATGCCGAGGCCCATCAGCGACCACCAGACGCCATCCAGGCCGAACGGCGCCGCCAGCAAGCCCATCAGGCCGGCCGGCATCACCAGCGCCGAGACCACCGGCATCGCCGCGAGATTGGCGAGCACGCCATAGGGCGTCACGCGATGGAAATGGAAGGCGGCATAGGGCGTGGTCGCGAGCCCGGCGATCAGCGAGGCCAGCAGCAGCATCGCGAGCTCGCGCCCGCCCCACAGCGCGACGCGCTGCGTCGTGGAGCTGTCCGGCGTCGCGAACAGCCTGGGCAGGCCGAACTGCACCAGCGCGACCAGGCCGAGCGTTGCCGCGAACGACATCTGGAAGCTCGGATGCACCAGCGCCTCGGGGGCTGCGATCAGCACGATCATCGCCGCGACCGCGAGCGTGCGGAAAGTGACGGCGCGGCGGTCGACCATGACCGCGATCAGCACCACGGCCGTCATGAAGAACGATCTCTGGGTCGCGACCTCCGCGCCTGAGAGCAACAGATAGAACGCCGCCGCGACCAGCGCCGCGGCCGCCGCCCATTTCTTGATCGGGTGGCTGACGGTAAGGCCTGGGATCAGCGCCAGCAGCGCGCGCACGGCGAAGAACACGACGCCGGCCACGACCGCCATGTGATAGCCTGAGATCGACAGCACATGGCCGAGACCGGAGACGAACATCGCGTCGTTGACATCGGGCGTGATGGCGTCGCGCCGGCCTGTCAGCAGCGCGGTGGCAATCGCCCGCTCGTCGCCCGACAGGCGGGCGCGGATGCGTGCGTCGATCGCGTCGCGCAGGCCCTGCATGGCCGCCGCATAGCCCAGGCCGAAGCCGACGGCCTGGGGCGGCGGCGCCGTCGTGATCGCGCCCATCACGAAGCCGGAGGCTCCGATGCCCTGGAAGAACATGTCGCGCGCGAAATCGTAGGAGCCCGGCCGCACCGGGGCCATCGGCGGCAGCAGCCGCGCCTTGAGCTGCACGAAGCTGCCGACCTCGGGCGCCGTGCCCTTGCGCACCGCGAGCCGCACGCGCGCCAGCGTGATCGCGTTGCGCGGGCTCTCCATCGCGGTGACGCGCAGCACGATGCGGTCGCTGCGCTCGCGGATGTCGCGCGCCTCGACGAAGCCGGACAGCGCCACCGAATACAGCGGCCGCGCCAGCACCGGATGCGCCACCCACGCGGTCTTGATGGTCGCGGTGGCAAAGCCGCACGCCGCCGCCGCGATCATCACGGCCGCCGGAAACAGCCGATGCCGCCGCATCATGATGGCGACGAGGCAGAGCAGCGCCGCCGCGATCGCGGCGATCCAGAGCACAGGCTCGTGATCGGCGGTGAAATACAGCGCGATGCCGGCCCCGAATGCCACCGGCACCCAGGGCAGCAGCCGGCCCGCCCCGGCCTCCTCGGCCGCCCAGATCTTGAGGCGCGCGGCGAATGCCGACGAGGCACTCGAGCCGACCGCGGGCCAGCCGCCGGCCAGCGCGCCCCGCGGCGGCCAGACGTCGGCCATCACGCCCGCGATCCCGCGCCGCCCTCCTGGACGTCCTGCTGGCGGCCTGACCGGCTCCGCCATTGCCAACACCACCCGCTACCCGACCGGGCGGGAAGGCTATCGGAAGCTGCGCGAGGCCGCCTAGCAGAACGGAACGGGAATCCTGGCTTTCTGCACGCGCACCTGGCTTGGAACTTTTCGCATCGCACGCGCTTATCGGAGTATGGACCCTAAAGGTATTGACGACCCCTTCGCCGATCTCGCGCTCGAGAGGGCGATCCACCTCCGCTGGACTCTCCGGGACATCAAGGCCCACCGGCTCACGCTGTCCCCAGTCGCCGAGGAAGACCTCTCGCTCCTCGCCGAGCGCGGGCTCGTCGAGCTCACCGACGGTGTGCCGACCCTGACGAACGCCGGCCAGGACGCGATCAGCTGAGCTGCAAGCGTCCCGCGGCTTCCGCTCGCCTCAGCCCTTGGCGACCTCCTTCGCAAACGTGTCGCGCAGGCCGATGGTACGATTGAACACGAGCTTGTCGGGCGTCGAGTCCGGATCGCGCACAAAGTAGCCCTGGCGCTCGAACTGCATCGGCGCGTCCGAATTGCTCGCGGCGATCGCCGGCTCGATGCGGGCGTCGGTCAGCACTTCCAACGAGTTGGGATTGAGGTCGGCCGTAAAGTCGGCGGCGTTCGGACTCGGATTGGCGAACAGCTGATTGTAGATGCGGATCTCGGCTTTCAGCGACTGCGCCGCCGGCAGCCAGTGCATCGTCGCCTTGACCTTGCGTCCGTCCGGCGCGTTGCCGCCCTTGGTCGCCGGATCATAGGTACAGCGCAGCTCGACGATCTCGCCGGCATCGTTCTTGATCACGTCGCGGCACTTGATGAAATAGGCGTAGCGCAGCCGCACCTCGTTGCCGGGCGACAGGCGGAAGAACTTCTTGGGCGGGTTCTCCATGAAGTCGTCCTGCTCGATATAGAGCTCGCGGCCGAAGGCGATCTTGCGCGTGCCGGCGGAAGCGTCGTCGGGGTGGTTGATCGCCTCGAGCTCCTCGACCTGGCCTTCCGGGTAGTTCTCGATAACCACCTTCAAGGGCCGCAGCACCGCCATCCGGCGCTGCGCCGTGCGATTGAGCTCCTCGCGAATGCAGAATTCGAGCATGCCGACATCGACGATGCTGTTGGCCTTGGCGATGCCGATGCGCTTGATGAACTCGCGCACCGCCGCCGGCGGCACGCCGCGGCGCTTCAGCCCGGCGATGGTCGGCATGCGCGGATCGTTCCAACCGGAGACGTGGCCGTCCTGCACCAGCCGCGTCAGCACGCGCTTGGACAAGAGGGTGTAGGTCAGATTGAGGCGCGCGAATTCGTACTGATGCGGATGCGACGGCACCGGCAGCTTGTCCAAGAACCAGTCGTAGAGCGGCCGATGGTCCTCGAACTCAAGCGTGCAGATCGAGTGCGTCACGCCCTCGATCGCGTCCGACTGGCCGTGGGCGTAGTCGTAGCTCGGATAGATCTTCCAGGTGTCGCCGGTGCGCGGGTGATGGGCGTGCAGGATCCGGTACAGCACGGGGTCGCGCAGGTTGATGTTGCCGGCGGCCATGTCGATCTTGGCGCGCAGCACGCGCGCGCCGTTGGGAAATTCGCCGGCCTTCATGCGCCGGAACAGGTCGAGATTCTCCTCGACCGAGCGGTCGCGGAACGGGCTGTTCCTGCCGGGCTCGGTCAGCGTGCCGCGCGCCAGCCGGATCTCCTCCTGCGTCTGGTCGTCGACATAGGCCAAGCCGGCCTTGATCAGGCCCTCAGCCCAGTCGTAGAGCCGCTCGAAATAATCCGAGGCGAAGAACAGGTTGTCGCCCCAGTCATAGCCGAGCCAGCGCACGTCAGCCTGGATGGAGTCGATATATTCCTGCTCTTCCTTGGTCGGATTGGTGTCGTCGAAGCGCAGATTGCAGCGGCCGCCGAACTCCTGGGCAATGCCGAAGTTGAGACCGATCGACTTGGCATGGCCGATATGCAGATAGCCGTTCGGCTCCGGAGGGAACCGGGTGACGACCGTCTTGTGCCTGCCGCTGTCGAGATCGGCCTGGACGATGTCGCGGATGAAGTCGCGCCCTGCCTCTGCCGTCGCCGCCGTGCCTGTCGTCGTGGTCATCAAGAATATCCTGCTCCGGAATTTGGCAGCCTATGTGCCAAATCCGCCTCCCCCAAGGAAGGCTTTAGTTATGCGATAGGCCTGCTATACACCCCCCGCCCTTCATAGCCCCTGCCTGGATTTCGTGCTGCCGCCCATGACCTCCCCGATCGTCACGCGCTTTGCCCCCTCCCCGACCGGCTTTCTCCACATCGGAGGTGCCCGGACGGCCCTGTTCAACTGGCTGTATGCGCGGGGCCGCGGCGGCAAGATGCTGCTCAGGATCGAGGACACCGACCGCGAGCGCTCGACCGATGCGGCCATCGCTGCCATCCTGGATGGCCTGAAATGGCTCGAGCTCGATTGGGACGGCGAGGTCATCTACCAATATAGCCGCGCCGCGCGCCATCGCGAGGTGGCCGAGCAGCTGCTCGCCAGCGGCATGGCGTATCGCTGCTATGCCACCGCCGAGGAGCTGACGGCGATGCGCGAGAAGGCGCGCGCGGAAGGGCGCACCCGGCTCTACGACGGGATGTGGCGCGACCGCGATCCGAAGGAGGCGCCCGAGGGCGTCAAGCCGACCATCCGGCTGCGCGCGCCGCTGACCGGCGAGACCGTGATCGAGGACCAGGTCCAGGGCCGCGTGGTCTGGCAGAACGAGAACCTCGACGACCTCGTGCTGCTGCGAGGCGATGGCAATCCGACCTACATGCTGGCGGTCGTCGTCGACGACCACGACATGGGCGTCACCCACGTCATCCGCGGCGACGACCATCTGATCAACGCCGCGCGCCAGAAGCAGATCTACGACGCGCTCGGCTGGACGGTGCCGTCGATGTCGCACATCCCGCTGATTCACGGGCCTGACGGCTCGAAGCTGTCGAAGCGCCATGGTGCGCTCGGCGTCGACGCCTACCGTGCGATGGGATATCTGCCGTCGGCGCTGCGCAATTACCTGGTACGGCTCGGCTGGAGCCATGGCGACCAGGAGATCTTCTCCACCGAGGAGATGATCGAAGCTTTCGACCTGCCGGCGATCGGCCGCTCGGCAGCGCGCTTCGATTTCGCCAAGCTCGAGAACCTCAACGGCCACTACATCCGTCACAGCGACGATGCGGCGCTGGTGCGGCAATTCGAGGACGTACTGAACTATGTGCCGAACGGCGCGGCGCTGAAGACGAAGCTCAACGACGCCACGCGGGCGCAGCTCACTTTGGCGATGCCGAGCCTCAAGGAGCGCGCCAAGACCTTGCTGGAGCTGATCGACGGCGCCGCCTTCATCTTTGCCGACCGGCCGCTTCCGATCGACGCCAAGGCCGCCGCCCTGCTGACGCCGGACAGCCGCGCCTTGATCGGCCGGCTGCATGAGGCGCTGGCCGCTGTCGAGTCCTGGAGCGGACCGGCCACGGAAGCCGCGCTGCGTGCGTTTGCCGAGGCCAACAATCTCAAGCTGGGCGCGGTGGCGCAGCCGCTGCGCGCGGCGCTGACCGGCCGAACCACCTCACCCGGCATTTTCGACGTTCTGGCGATCCTGGGGCGTGATGAATCCTTGGGCCGCCTGGAGGACCAGACCACCTCATAAGGTCTCATGGACCCCCATCTTGCAGCGCACAGGGCAATACGATACGCATTTGCGCGGCACCCGCTGGTTTTCCCGGCTCGGACATTCTTCACACGTTGCGGCGGGCTCGTTGAGCGATGTTTGGGCCGAAGGACACTAGTAAGCATAAGATTCCAGTACGGTTTCGGATTTGACCTTCTTAAGCTGTTGGCAGCGACAGTGACGCGAATGTCAAAGCCACCGCACTAGATAAAGTCCACCCGCCCTGCCATCTCTCACAAAGAACAAGGGCCAAGCCTAACGATCTCATCGGGGACAAACGATGGACGCAAAATCCGCAAGCAAGACCGCGACGCTCACCGTCGGCAACAAGAATTTCGATCTTCCGATCCTGAGCGGCACCGTGGGTCCCGACGTCATCGACATCGGCAAGCTCTACGCCCAGACCGGGATGTTCACCTATGATCCCGGCTTCACCTCGACCGGCAGCTGCCAGTCCAAGATCACCTATATCGACGGCGACGCCGGCGTCCTCGAATACCGCGGATATCCGATCGAGCAGCTCGCCGAGAAGGGCGACTTCCTGGAGACCTGCTATCTGCTGCTGTACGGGGAGCTCCCCACCAAGGCCCAGAAGCAGGATTTCGACTATCGCGTGACCCACCACACGATGGTGCACGAGCAGATGTCGCGCTTCTTCCACGGCTTCCGCCGCGACGCGCATCCGATGGCGGTCATGGTCGCTTCGGTCGGCGCGCTCGCCGCGTTCTACCACGACTCCACCGACATCAACGATCCGAAGCAGCGCATGATCGCGTCGATGCGGATGATCGCGAAGATCCCGACGCTGGCGGCGATGGCCTACAAATACACCATCGGCCAGCCCTTCGTTTATCCGAAGAACTCGCTGTCCTTCGCCGAGAACTTCCTGAACATGTGCTTCGCCGTGCCGTGCGAGGAGTACAAGCCGAACCCGGTGCTCGCCGACGCGCTCGACAAGATCTTCATCCTGCACGCCGATCACGAGCAGAACGCCTCGACCTCCACGGTGCGCATCGCCGGCTCGTCGGGCGCCAACCCGTTCGCCTGCATCGCCGCCGGCATCGCCTGCCTGTGGGGCCCGGCGCATGGCGGCGCCAACGAGGCTGCGCTGAACATGCTGGCCGAGATCGGCACCGTCGACAAGATTCCGGAATTCATCGCCAAGGTGAAGGACAAGAACAGCGACGTGCGCCTGATGGGCTTCGGCCATCGCGTCTACAAGAACTACGATCCGCGCGCCAAGATCATGCAGAAGATGTGTCACGCGGTGCTCAAGGAGACGGGCCACGCCGACGATCAGATGCTCAAGGTCGCGCTGGAGCTGGAGAAGATCGCGCTCAGCGATCAGTACTTCATCGACCGCAAGCTCTACCCGAACGTCGATTTCTACTCGGGCATCACGCTGAAGGCGATGGGCTTCCCGGTCTCCATGTTCACCGTGCTGTTCGCGGTCGCCCGCACCGTCGGCTGGATCAGCCAGTGGAGCGAGATGATCGAGGATCCGCAGCAGAAGATCGGCCGTCCGCGCCAGCTCTACACCGGCGTGACCACGCGCAGCTACGTCGAGATGGACAAGCGCGGCTGATCGCGCCCGCCGCGAGACATCAAATCACCAAAGGCCCGTCCAGCACGCTGGATGGGCCTTTTTCGTTACGGCTGGATGCTCTTGCGCCGAAGCTTGGGATGCGTTGCAAAGATCGGCAACGCGGCAGTCCCAACCGTCGATCGGCGAACCGATCAGCAAGACGGGGGGACGGCGCCACGGCGTAGCCTCTCGACGAGGACCGTCTCGGGCTGATGCTGGAGACATGATCATGTGGGACCGGGCATACGACGACGCCGCGGGCGGCAGGGTTAACCAAAATCGCATGTTCTGCTTGCTGCCGATTGACGCAGTCTGCGAGGGATGGCTGTCCCGCAGTTATATTTAGGCTTGGCTAAGGAGATGACTGGCAATTTGGATCAGGACCTGTTGCTTGGAATAAACGCGCTCGCCGGAACGCATGCCGGTCTCTATGAGCTTGCGACCAATTCCCTGTTCAGAGGAATTCCGATATTCGGCTCGCTTGTCGCGCTGTGGTTCGTGGACGATTGTGCAAAGCGCCGGAGTCGTATGCTGGCAGGACTGTTCGGAGTCTGCTTGGCGACGATGCTGTCTGTCTGGCTCCAGTTTCACGTCTTTGTCCACACGCGTCCTCTCCTGGACCCGGCGCTTCATGTGAACTCCGTTGCTGTACCCTGGAGCTGGGACCGCCAGAGTTCGTTTCCCAGCGACACCGCGACGTTGTTCTTCGGCCTCGCGACGGTGGTGTTCATCGAGAACAGATGGGCTGGATGGCTTTGCTTTCTTTGGGCGACCGTCGTCGTTGCGCTATCCAGGGTCGCCTTTGCGTTTCACTATCCAAGCGACGTGATCGGCTCGCTGGTCCTTGGCGTAGCATTCGTCGTGCTTTTCACCAGGCCTTCATATCCGCGCGTCGTCATCGAACGTATGCTCGTTACGCTCGGCAACCGCATGTATCTGGTGCATGCATTCCTTTTCGTCTTTTTGGCCGAAGCCTCAAATTTGTTTCTGAGCTTGGAACAGCTCGGAAAAGATCTCGTGCGAATGGTGCACTCGTAGAGCTTCGAGCCGCGGAACAAATGCCAGCAGCCGATTGAGCTGCGACAGCCCGTTGAAAGTGTCCAAGGCAACGGACGCGCTCACACGAGCGACCAGCTTTCTTGTGGAGCAGTTGAAGTGAGCGGCTCGGCGAGCCGCCATAGGTGGGCAAAGCGGTCGCCGCAAGGCGGCAGCAGGCCCACCGTCGCGCGGCGCGGTCTGTCGGGGAGTCCGCTGGACGCATCGCCTATCCGTCGGCGGCACGCCAATCGTCGGTCGCCAACCTTATGGACGTCGGGCTGCGTCGCTCTGATCCCGCGGCGTAACGCGGCATACCTCGCACGGCTGCGTCGAAGGCCACACGGATGTCAGTTTGGCTGAAATTCCGGTCCCATAGCTCTGTCATCAAGGTGCCGATGATCTCGTTCAGCGGCGCAGGCAAACTGTGAGGGTTTCGCGCAGATAATTCCGCGCATCGCATGCGAACGTGTACGCGGCATCGGCGCATTGTCCCTCCCAGGGGAGATCGTCTTGGTCGACCATCGTTTTACACCTCTCGCGGCGCTTAGACTGTAGCTCGGACTCGACCTGATTAGTTCCCTGCCCGTCCCCCGCGCATCGTCTCCAGCACGATGTCGGCGGCGCGCATGCTCGGTGACGATGCGCCGGTCGACATGATGGCGTCGAGGCGATTGAACGCCTCGACCTGACGCGCGCGGATCGGGCCGTTGCTCAGCAGATCCGCCAGCACGGGCGCGAGATTGTCGGCGGTGCAGGCTTCCTGCAGGAATTCCGGGATGACGTTGTCGCCGATCACGAGATTGGCGAGGATGACGGATTGGACCTTGATGAGACGTCGCAAGATGAAGGCTTCGACCTCGCCGACGCGATAGGCCGTGACCATCGGCACTCCGGAGATCGCGAGCTCCAGCGTGACCGTGCCGGATTTGGCGAACGCCGCATGGGCGCTCCTGAAAGCGGCCCGCTTCTCGGCCTCGGCGGTGACGATCTGCGGCGCGACCTCCCAGTTCGCTACCCCTGCCCTCACCGCCGCTTCGAGATGCGGCGTGGTGGGCACCACGGCCTCGAACGCGACGTCCTGCGCCCGCAGCCGCGCCAGCGTCTCACCGAAGACGGCGATGTGACGCGCGACCTCGCTGCGCCGGCTTCCCGGCAGCACGAGAAGAATCGGGGGTTTGGCGTCACGGCGCTGCTGCTCGGCCGCATTCGGCCGGAGCGTTGCAAGCTGCTCGATCAGGGGATGGCCGACATAGGTGCAGGGAGGGCCGCCGAGTCTGCGGAACGCCTCCGGCTCGAACGGCAACAGACCCAGCACGTGATCGACATAGCCGCGCATCGCCCTGGCACGGCCGGGACGCCAGGCCCACACGGTCGGCGCCACGTAGTTCACGATCGGAATCGCGGCGTCGCGGGCATGAACCTTCTTCGCCACCCGCTGGGTGAAATCCGGGCTGTCGATGATGACGAGCACGTCGGGCTGAGCTGCAACGATCGCGTCCACCGTGCCGCGGATCAGGCGCAGGATCTTCGGCAGCTGCTTCAGCACCGCCGCGAAACCGACGATCGAGAGCTCCTCGATCGGAAACAGCGAGGCGAGCCCCTCGCGTGTCATGCCGCGACCGCCGACGCCGGAGAACTCGACGCCGTCGCCGAGCCGCTGGCGCAGCACCTTCATCAGGCTGGCGCCGAGGCGATCACCGGACTCTTCGGTCGCGACCAGGCAGATCCTACGCATCGCCGGGCCTGCCGGAGGCCGGAACGTCACGCCGTGACACCCGTGATGAACACGCCTGCCCGGTCGGCGGCAGCCACCGTCTCCTGGGGATCGGCGAGCAGGGTATAGGCGGCAGCCACGGCGACTCCGGCGAGACCCGCGGCTGAAAGCCCCTCGACGGTGCGCGGCCCGATGGTCGGCAGATCGTAGCGGAGATCCTGGCCGGCCTTGGGCGCCTTCACCAGCACGCCGCGCCCGGCGGCGGCGCGAATGCGGCGATCGGCGCGCAGACGTGCCACGCGGGCCAGCAGCCCGTCGGTGCCCTCGATATCCTCGAGCGCAACGACGTGGCCGTCGATCACGACCACCGCCTGCCCGACATCGAACGGCGCCATGGCGCGGAGCACGGACATTCCTTTAGCGATGTCTCCGGTCACCAGATCGGTGGGCCCGCTCCGGGTCAGCCGCCCTTCGGGCACGAGCAGATTGGGGGCGACGTCCTTGACGCCGATCATGTGAAAGCCGTGGCGCTCGAAGATGCGGCCGACGCCGGACAGCAGATGATCGTCACCGCCGCGAAAGGCCGACCAGATGTAGGGCAGCTCGCGCAGCGTGCCCCAGTCGAAGCGGATCTCCGACACGGCCGGACGAACGAGATTGCCGATGAACATGAGATCGCGGACGCCCTCGGCCTTCAGCAGCTTCAGGGCATTGCCGAGCTGCCCGAGGCCGATCCAGTGATGCCGGAAGCGCGCCAGCGGCTTTGGATCGCAGATGCCCTTCAGGGCGAACAGCACCGGCGTCTGGCCGCGCGCGACGATGGCGTCGGCGACCGCGAAAGGCAGCACCCCGCCCGCGGCGATCATGCCGATCGGCGGAGAGGTGTCGGCGGCGGGCGCCATGGCGCTACGGCTCGATGGCCGGCCTGCCGATCTCGGGCAGGCACAAGGCGCGATGTCGGCCGCCATCGATGAAGGCGAGGATCTCGGCGATGGCGGGATCCTCGCCGGCCATTGGCCGCACGGCCGCCAGCCGCTCGGCGAACACGCCGGGGCCGTGGAACAGTTTCTGATAGAACGCCCGCACCGTGGCGAGGCGCTCACGGGTGAACTTGCGGCGCTTCATGCCAATGACGTTGAGACCTTCGAGCGCGGCATACTGGCCGTTGGCGAGGCCATACGGAATGATATCGCCGCGTACGCCGCAGACGCCGCCGACCATCACGCCGTGGCCGATGCGGGTGAACTGATGCACCGCGGACAGGCCGCCGATGTAGACGGCATCACCGACCTCGACATGGCCGCCAAGTGTGGCCGAGGTTGCGAAGATGACGTTGTCGCCGACCACGCAATCGTGGGCGACATGGGCGTTGTTCATGAAGAAGCCGGCATTGCCGACCTTGGTGAGACCGCCGCCCTTGGTGGTGCCGATGTTCATCGTCACGCCTTCGCGGAAGGTGCAGCCGGAGCCGATCTCGAGCCGATGCGGCTCGCCGCGATAGCTGAGATCCTGCGGCGCGCCGCCGAGCACGACGAAGGGCGAGATCACGTTGTCATCGCCGAGCGTGGTGTGGCCCATGATCTGGACGTGGCTGATCAGCTTGCAGTTGGCCCCGATCACGACGTTGGGGCCGACGATGCAGTAAGGACCGATCACGGTCCCCTCACCGATGACGGCGCCATCCTCGACGCGTGCGGTGGGATCAATCTTGCTCATTTCGACGCAATCAACTTTCTACCAGTCCGTCAGTCGGTCAGCATCGCGCCGACATCGGCCTCGGCGACGACGACGCCGTCGACCTTGGCATCGCCGTGGAACCACCACATCGTCTTGCGCCGGCCAATCGAGCGCATGTGGTACTCGATGGTCTGGCCGGGCAGCACGGGCTTCCGGAACTTGCACTTGTCGATGGTGAGGAAATACACCGCGCGCGGCTTTTCCGTGCCCTCGACCGACTTGATGCCGATCACGCCCGCCGTCTGCGCCATGCCCTCGATCATCAGCACGCCCGGATAGACCGGCCGCTCCGGGAAATGACCCTGGAAGCACGGCTCGTTGAACGAGACGTTCTTGACGCCGATGCCGCTGTAGTCGGCCCGGATGTTCTTCACGCGGTCGATCAGGAGAAACGGGTTACGGTGCGGCAGCGTCTTCAGAATCTCGTTGATGTCGATGTCCGCAAACCTGATGGGTGACTCGTCCATCACTCCCGCCCCTCGTCCCTGTTCGCCGCCGTCTGATCGCGCACCAGCCGTTCCACGGCGACGATCTCGCGGAACCACTGCTTGGTCGGCTTGGCGAAGAAGCCGCCCCACCGGCCGTTCGGCGGAATGTCGTCCTTGACGCCGCTCATCGCGGTCACTTGGGCACCATCGCCGATCGTCAGGTGATTGTTGATACCGACTTTCGCTCCAAGCGCGACGTTGTCGCCGATCGTGAGGCTGCCTGCCAGCCCGATCTGGGCCGCCAGCAGGCAATGCCGCCCGATTGTGACATTGTGGCCAATCTGCACCTGGTTGTCGATCTTGGTGCCCTCGCCGATGACCGTGTCGCGCAGGCTGCCACGATCGATCGTCGTGCCGGCGCCGACCTCGACGTGGTTCTGGATCAGCACCCGCCCGGTCTGCGGCACCTTGGTGTGCCCATCCGCGCCGAAGAAGATGAAGCCGTAGCCGTCCTGGCCGATGCTGCAGCCGGGATGGATCAGGACGTCATTGCCGATCAGCGCGCACTGAATGACGGTGCGGGCGCCGACATTGCAGTCGCGACCGATCTTGACGTGGGGGCCGATCACCGCACCCGCACCAACGATCGTCCCCGAGCCGATCTCGACATGGGCGCCGATCACCGCCAGCGGCTCGACGACGACGCCGTCCTCCAGCCGCGCGGTGGGATCGATGATGGCTTGGGGCGAAATTCCGTCGTCGCCGAACCAGGGTTGCGGCCGGAGTGCGTCGGCATGGAACTCACGCGCAAGCTGCACGAAGGCGCGGAACGGCTGATTGGCCCTGACCACCGCGACATGGGACGGCACGCGCGCCTCGAATCGCGGACTGACCAGGCAGGCGCCCGCCTTGGTCCCGGCGAGCTGGTCGGCGTATTTGAGGTTGTCGAAGAACGCCAGATGCATCGGGCCGGCCCCGTCGAGCGACGCCAGTCCCTTGATCACCTGCTCGCCGCGGGATGGGTCGACCAGGGTGGCCTTGGCGGCGGCTGCGATCGCCGCCAGCGTCGTGGGCGGCGGCGATTGGAAGAAGGTCGGCTGGGCCATTCCGTCGTACTCTCGAGACAAGTCGTACTCTCAGGACAAAAAGTCAGAGCCCGGCTCCGGTGTCCCGGAACCGAGCTCCCATCTCTTACACCGGCGGGGTTGGTCGATGCCAACCCGGATTCGATCGGCCCAGGCTCAGAACGAGGTACCGCCGCCGAACCGGAATTCCTGCGTCCGGTCGAACTGGCCCTTGGTGAGCGGGATCGCGTAGTCGAAGCGCAGCGGACCGAACGGCGACGCCCACACCAGACCCACACCGACCGAGGTCCGGACCGTATTCTGGTCGTTGAACTGCAGGCCAAGGCAGGTGCCGGCATTGTTCGGATTACGCGACGGCGGCTGACAGCCGGCCACATTGACCTCGCCGGTCTGGGCCCACGACGTCGGCCCCTGGTAGCCCCACAGGCCACCAGCGTCGGCGTAAACGGCACCCTTCAGACCAGTCTCCTTGGGCAGGAACCAGAACGGCATCTGCAATTCGAGCGAAGCGCCCCAGTACTTGGTGCCGCCCAGCGCATCCTGGGTGCCGAACGGATTGATGTCACGCGGACCAATGCCGTTCGGAGCGAAACCACGAACCAAGTTCGGACCCATCTGGAAGTGATCGAGCATGCGCAACTGCGTGTTGCCGATCTTGTTCAGGATACCGCCCTGGAGATGGACGATGCTGACGATGTCCGACACCAGCGGGGTGAAGTACTTCGCATCGAAGGCGGTCTTCAGGTACGACACGTCGCCGCCAACACCCGCAAAGTCCTGCTTGAAGTCGACCAAGAGGCCGTCGGTCGGGTTCTTGGTGTTGTCGAGCGTGTTGTAGTTCAGCGTATAGCCGAGCGCCGAGGTCAAGGTTGCGCCGTTCGCCAGCTCCTGACGGACCGGCAGCGAGGCCTCGCCGTTGGCGAAGCAGCCGAGGCCGCCGTTCGGATCGGCGATACCATTGGCATTGATGAAGGCCGGGGTCGGGTTGAACGGCACGAAGCGGTTGCCGATCATGGAACCGGCGGCAACGTTGTTACAGTCCGACAGCGTCGCCGGCAGCGAGATCTCCTGGCGGTAGATCGAGTAGCGCAGCTGCAGCGACAGGTCTTCGCGCAGCTGGAAGCCGAGGCGCGGGCTGAAGCCGAGCGTCTTGGTGCCGTAGGAGATGAAGTTGTTGGCGAGCTGCTGGCGCTGATACAGGTCGAGGCCCAGCGCAACCCGGTAGTCGAGCAGATAGGGCTCGACGAAGGACAGCGAGTAGCCGCGGGCGAACTGGCCGTAGGTCACCGACGCCTTGGCGAACAGGCCGCGGCCGAGGAAGTTGCGCTCGGAGATCGAGACCTCGGCCAGCGCGCCGTCCGTGGTCGAGTAGCCGCCGGAGATCGAGAAGTCACCCGTGGATTTCTCTTCCAGGTTGACGTTCAGGACCACGCGGTCGCTCGACGAGCCTGGCTCGGTGACGATCTTCACGTCCTTGAAGAAGTCGAGGTTCTTCAGGCGGCGCTCGGCACGGTCCACCAGGGCGCGGTTGTAGGCGTCGCCCTCGGAGATGTCGAACTCGCGGCGAATGACGTAGTCGCGGGTGCGGGTGTTGCCGCGAATGTTGATGCGCTCGATATAGGTGCGCGGGCCCTCGTCGATGGCGAACACGACCGACACGGTGTGGGCCTCGAAGTTGCGATCACCGCGCGGGCGGACCACCGCGAACGCGTAGCCGCGCCGCGAGGCCTCGATCTGCATCTCCTCGACCGATTTCTCGATGTTCTCGACATTATAGAGCGAGCCGACGCTGACGCGCGAATAGCCGCGCAGCGTGTTGCCGTCGAGCGTCGCGATCGACGACTGGAAGTCGACCGAACCGACCCGGTACTGCTGGCCTTCCTCGATCTTGAAGGTCACGAGGAAGCCCTTGCGCTCCGGATCGTACTCGCTGAGCGCGGCCACGACCTGCACGTCGGCATAACCGTTCTTCAGGTAGAAGCGGCGAATCAGGTCGCGATCGGCCTCGACACGGTCCGGATCGTAGACGTCGCCCGAGCCCAGGAAGCTCAGGAGGTTGGTCTCGCGGGTCTTGATGACGTCCTTGAGGCGATAGGACGAGAAGGCGTTGTTGCCGACGAACTCGATCGACTTCACGCCGGTCTTGGCGCCTTCCTCGATCGTGAAGATCAGGTCGACGCGGTTGTTCGGCTGCTCGATCATCTCCGGCGTGACGCGCACGTCGTAACGGCCCGAACGGCGGTAGATCTCCGCAATGCGCTGGGCGTCGGACTGCACCATCGGGCGCGAGAGCGTGCCGCGCGGCTTCGACTGCACTTCCGCCTGGAGCTGCTCGTCCTTGACCTTCTTGTTGCCTTCGAAGGCGACGCGGCCGATCACCGGATTCTCGACGACGGTCACGATCAGCCGCCCACCCTGGCGGTTGATCTTCACGTCCGAGAACAGACCGGTCTCGATCAGCGCCTTGAGGCCGTCATCGACCCGGCCGGCGTCGAGCGTCCCGCCGGGGCCCGGCTTGAAGTACGAGCGGATGGTCTCCAGCTCGACACGGCGGTTGCCGACCACTTCGATCGAGTTGACCGTCTGCGCCGCAGCTGGCGACGAAAGAACCACGCTCGCCAGCGGCAAAGCCACCGGTCCGGCGAACATGATAAAGGCGGCCGCCAAGCCCCCCCGCACCCGCAATCCGAACTTCATGCGCTACGCGCCCTTATATTCCGTTGCCGGTTCCGTACCCCTACGAACCCGACAGATTCCCATTTGTCGTTCGCTTGTAGCCAATTTGGACCCGACGGCAAACGCCGGATCTCTCTGAATTTTCAAATTCGTTTCAAAACGTTGCCTAACGGCCACGTCGTAAAAAAGCCGCGCTCAGGACCCGGCGAGGTGAAGGATATCGTTATAGGTTGCAAAGACCATGAGCATGAGGACCAGCCCGAGGCCGATTCGGAACCCCATCTCCTGCGCCCGCTCCGACAGCGGCCGGCCGCGGACGGCCTCGACCCCGTAGAACAACAGGTGTCCGCCATCGAGCAGCGGAACCGGGAACAGGTTCAGCAGGCCGATCGAGACCGACAGCGTCGCGCACAGTTGCACAACGAACTGGAAGCCGAGGCTGGCCGCCTGTCCCGAGAGTTGAGCGATTCGGATCGGACCGCCGACGTCGCCGGCACTCCCGGCGCCCGCGAACAGCGAGGCGATGAACTTGAAGGTCGTGGAGATGATGAACCAGACCTGCTCGAAGCCGATCTTGATCGATTCGAGGAACCCGACCGGGATCGAGCGCGATTCGTCCGGCTTGGCGTTGTACTGGATGCCGAGCACGCCGATCCGGTGGCTGTTGCCGAACAGGTCCTTGACCTCCTTGAGCGCCGGCGTCGCCTTCAGGGTGAGTTCCGAGCCGTTCCGCTTGACCAGGAAGGACAATTCCGTGCCGGCGCTGACCGAGACGACGCGCTGCATGTCCGCGAAGGTCTCGATCGCCCGGCCGTCGATGGCGGCAATGACGTCACCGTCCTTGAAGCCGGCGGCGGCCGCGACGCTGTCCGGCTGCACCGCATCGACCCGGGGGGTCGTGTTCGGCTTGCCGAAATACAGCGCCATGCCGGCGAAGATGATGACCGCCAGGATGAAGTTGGCGATCGGGCCGGCCGCGACGATGGCGGCGCGCTGGCCGACGGTCTTGTGGTGGAAGCTGTCGGCGCGCTCCTCGGCCGTCATCTTGGCGAGCGCCTCGGCCGATGGCGTCGAGGCCTCGGATTCGTCGCCGAAGAACTTCACGTAACCGCCGAGCGGGATCGCCGAGATCTTCCAGCGGGTGTTGTGGCGATCGTTGAAACCGATCAGTTCTGGGCCAAATCCGAGCGAAAACGTCAACACCTTCACGCCGGCCCAGCGCGCGATCAGGAAATGGCCGAGCTCGTGGAAAAACACCACGATCGTCAGCACGAACAGGAACGGGACGATGTAGCCGAGAAGGCCGTGGCTCAAGGTATTGAAGATATGGTGGAAAAATTCGGACATCGATGACCTTCCCGACGGGCCAGCGGCCCATCCAACCCGTTAAGATGCTTTTGCGGCGATTTGAGGCAAGAGGCCCGCGGCCCTTTTTCGCGCATCATGGTCAATGGCGATGGCGTCGTCCGCGGACGTCAGAGGTGCCAAATTACCTGAGCGCGTCCAGCTCTCGAGGGTCGCCTCGACCAGGCGGGCGATCGCACCAAAGCGGATGTGGCCGCCGACGAAGGCCGCGACGGCGACCTCGTTGGCGGCATTGAACACCGTCGTCGCACCGCGCCCGGTGCGCAGCGAATCGTAGGCCAGCCGCAGACCGGGGAACCGCTCGAAGTCCGGGGCCTCGAAGGTCAGCGTGCCGATCTTGGCGAGATCGAGTCGGGCCGACGGACCCTTGATGCGCTCCGGCCAACCGAGGCAATGGGCGATCGGAATCCGCATGTCCGGCGCGCCGAGCTGCGCCACCACCGAACGGTCCGAGAACTCGACCATGCCGTGGACGATGGACTGCGGGTGCACCAGGACATCGATCTCGTCGGGCGACAACGCGAACAGGTAGGACGCCTCGATCACCTCGAGGCCCTTGTTCATCATCGAGGCCGAATCGATCGTGATCTTCTGGCCCATGCTCCAGTTCGGATGCTTCAGCGCCTGGGCCAACGTCGCCTGCTCGATATCGGCCGGCGCCCAGGTGCGGAACGGGCCGCCGGAGGCGGTGATGATCACCCGCACCAGCTCCTCGCGATTGCCCGAGGACAGCGCCTGGAACAGCGCGTTGTGCTCCGAATCGGCCGGCAGGATGCAAGCGCCGGCCCGGGCGGCCCGCTCCATGAAGAAATCGCCGGCACAGACCAGGCATTCCTTGTTGGCGAGCGCCACCGTCGCGCCGCGGTCCACTGCGGCGAGCGCCGGCTTGAGGCCAGCGGCGCCGGAGACGGCGGCCATGACCCAGTCGGCGGGACGGGCTGCCGCCTCGATGATGGCGCTCTCCCCTGCCCCGCATTCGATCCCGGTGCCGGCCAGCGCATCGCGCAGCTCGTCGAGGCCGGCCGGATCGGCCACCGCCACGAAGCGCGGGTTGAACTCTCGGGCCAGCTTCACCAGGCCCTGGACGTTGCTGTTGCCGGTCAGCGCCTCGACGCGGTAGCGCTCCGGCGCGCCGCGCACGAGGTCCATGGTCGAATCGCCGATCGAGCCGGTGGCGCCGAGCACGGTGACGCTGCGCATCTCCGCGACACCGGCCTTGTTGTTCCGCAATGGCACTGCGCTCATGTTCTCACCAAACATTATCGACCGGTCGGCTGCGCCGACGGTCACCAAACCAGAAGACCGCGGCCGACCCCATCGAGGCCGCCGCGCAGCAAACCGAGCAATGCGGCGACGACGATGGCCGCGACATAGCCGTCCAGGCGATCCAACAGGCCGCCATGGCCGGGAATGATGTGACTGGAGTCCTTGACCCCGAAGTGCCGCTTCACCGCAGATTCGGCGAGGTCGCCGAGCTGCGAGACCACCGACAGCGTCGCGGCCAGCACGAGCGTCGTCACCAGTCCGCCGGCGCCGGCCATCGACCAGGCGGCCGCGGCGACGAGGCTGGCGACGAAGCCGCCGACTGCGCCGGCCCAGGTCTTGTTCGGGCTGATCCGCGGCGCGAGCTTCGGCCCGCCGATGCTGCGGCCGGCAACATAGCCGCCGATATCGCTGGCCCAGACGACGAGAAACACCAGCACCAGCGCGTGCCATCCCTCGGCGGCATCGAAGCGCACCAGCACCGAGCCGAGCTCGGCCGCCGACGCATAGGCGAAGCCGGCGGCCACCCAGGTGCGACGCCCCGCAGCAAGCGCCGTAGCGGCGACCAGACCGAGCCCGAGCACGACGACGGCGAAGTCGATCAAGCCATAGGCGCAGCAGACGCCGGCAATGCCGATGGCCAGGGCTCCGGCCGTGCCGACGCTGGCGGTGCGGATCTCGCCTACCACCATCAACCATTCGAGATACAGGCCGACCGCGACCACCGTGACCAGTGCGGTCCAGAACATGCCGCCGGCATAGGCGGCGCCGAGCGCCAGCGGCACCAGCACCAGCGCTGCCGCCACCCGCATCACTAGATTGCTGGCCGCAGCCTTTGTGGGTTGCGCACCCTCGTTGCGCTGCGCGGCGTTGGCGGCGTCTCCCACGGCTGCGGTATCCGGTTTGGTCACGAGGCGGTTTTCGCCGCGAGGCCGCCGAAGCGGCGTTCACGCCGGCCGAACTCGGCGATCGCACCCTCAAGCGCCGCCTTATCGAAGTCGGGCCAATGGATCGGCACGAACACCAGCTCGCTATAGGCGGCCTGCCACATCAGGAAGTTGGACAGCCGCTGCTCGCCGCTGGTGCGGATGATGAGGTCGGGATCGGGAATGTCGGGCGCATCGAGATGGGCGCCGATGGCATCGGCATCGATCGACGCCGGATCGCGCCGACCCTCGGCGACCTCGCGCGCCAGCCGCTGCGCCGCGCGCGCGATCTCCTGGCGCGAGCCGTAGTTGAAGGCAACCACCAGCGTCAGCTTGGTGTTGCCCCGGGTGAGATCCTCGGCTTCGCTGAGAAGCGCGCAGATGTCGGGCTCGAGCCCGTCGCGCTCGCCGATCACCCTGACACGCACGCCGTCGCGATGCAGGGTCGCGAGATCGTTGCGGATGAAGCGGCGCAACAGGCCGAACAGGTCGCCGATCTCGCTGGCCGGACGCGACCAGTTCTCGGACGAGAACGAGAAGATGGTGAGATAGCGGATGCCGAGCTCATGCGAGGCACGCACCACGCGGCGCAACGCCTCGACGCCGCGGCGATGCCCTTCCGCGCGCGGCAGCCCGCGGGCCGCAGCCCAGCGGCCATTGCCATCCATGATGATGGCAACATGGGCCGGTGCGTCGGACCGGTCCGGCGCCTCCGTCACCGGGGCCGCGGCTTTCGACATCAAGCGCATCCTTCAGACGGTGAGGATTTCCTTTTCCTTCGCCGCCAGCAACTGGTCGATCTCGGAGATCACGCTGTCGGTCGCCTTCTGCACGTCGCCGGCGAAGCGCTCCTGATCGTCCTCGGACATCTCGTGATTCTTCTCGAGCTTCTTCAGCGTATCGAGACCGTCGCGGCGCACGTGACGCACGGCGACACGGGCAGCTTCCGCATATTTGTGCGCGACCTTGACCAGCTCCTTGCGCCGCTCCTGGTTGAGCTCGGGAATGCGCAGCCGGATCACCTGGCCTTCGGTCGCGGGCGACAGGCCGAGGTTGGAATCGACGATCGCCTTCTCGACGGCCTTGACCATGGAGCGGTCCCAGACCTGCACCGAGAGCAGCCGCGGCTCGGGCACGGAGACGGTCGCGAGCTGGTTGAGCGGCATGTGCGAGCCGTAGGCCTCGACCTGGACCGGCTCCACCATCGATGCCGAGGCGCGGCCGGTGCGCAGGCCGCCGAGCTCGTGCTTCAGCGCCTGGGTCGCGCCCTGCATGCGGCGCTTCAGTTCGTTGAGGTCGAAATTGCCCGTGCTCATCACGCTTTCCTTTCTGCAATCCGGGGGGCCTGCGGCCGGCTCTGCCGGGCCTCGAAAGGCCTGCGGTCGGACTTGGGCGACTCCCGGACGAATTCCTGTCTCGCTTACGCTTCTACCGCAGGCTCGAAGCCGGTCCAACACCGGCCGCCAGCGGCGCCGCGGCTCACCCCGCGACGATGGTACCGCGCCCTTCGCCCCGCAACATCGCGCCGATCGAGCCCGGTTCGGCAATGGAGAACACAATGATAGGCAGCGATGTTTCCCGGGCAAGGGCGAATGCGGTCGCGTCCATGACCTTGTAGCCGCCTTCGATGGCCTGCGAATGCGTCAGCCGGTCGAAGCGCTTGGCGGCCGGATCCTTCTTGGGATCGGCGCTGTAGACGCCGTCGACGTTCGTAGCCTTCAGCACGGCCTGGGCGCCGATCTCGGCGGCCCGCAAGACCGCCGTGGTGTCAGTCGTGAAATAGGGATTGCCGGTGCCGCCCCCGAGCACGACGATACGTCCCTCGGCCAGCGACTTGTGCGCCGCAGCGCGCGTGAACAGCTCGCACACTTCCGGCATGACGAACGCCGAGAGCGCCTGCGCCGGGGTGCCCTTGCGCTGGATGGCGGCTTCCAGCGCCAGGCAGTTCATGACGGTGGCGAGCATGCCCATGGTGTCGCCGGTCGGACGCGACACGCCCTGCGACGAGACCTCGACGCCGCGCACCATGTTGCCGCCGCCGACCACGACGGCGATCTCGATGCCGAGCTTCTGCGCTGCGATGAGGTCGTCGGCGATCCGATCGACGGTCGGCTGGTCGATGCCGAAGGAATGAGGGCCCGCGAGATACTCGCCGGACAGCTTGACCACGACGCGACGATAGACCGGCTCAGCCATGTGCCAATGCTCTCCTATCCCGCGCGTTGATATCCGGCGCGAACGCCGCGCCGGATCGTGACTGTGCCCAGTCGTTACTTCTTGCCGCTCGCAGCGGCGACTTCGGCCGCGAAGTCGGTCTCTTCCTTCTCGATGCCCTCACCGAGGGCATAGCGGACGAAACCGGCAACCTTGATCGGACCGCCGACCTTGCCTTCGGCTTCCTTCAGCGCCTGCGCGACCGACTTGCCGCTGTCGTGGATGAAGGCCTGCTCGAGCAGGGTGACTTCTTTGTAGTAGGTCTTCAGGCCGGACTCGACGATCTTCTCGATCACGTTTTCCGGCTTGCCCTGCTGACGATATTTGTCGGCGAGCACGTCCTTCTCGCGCTTGACGAGCTCCGGATCGAGACCAGCGGCATCGATCGCCTGCGGGTTGGCCGCGGCGACATGCATCGCGAGCTGGCGGCCGAGCACGGCGAGCTCGTCGGCCTTGCCGGGCGATTCCAGTGCGACGATCACGCCGAGCTTGCCGGCGCCCTCGATGACGGCACCATGGACATAGCTCGACACGACGCCCTGGCTCACTTCGAGCGAGGCCGCGCGGCGCAGCGTCTGGTTCTCACCGATGGTGGCGATCGAATCGGCGATCGCGGCCTCGACCGTGATGCTGCCGACCTTGGCGGCCTTGATCTTCTCCACGTCGGCGCCGACGTCGAGCGCAACCTGGGCGATCATCTTGACCAGGCCCTGGAAGTGCTCGTTGCGCGCGACGAAGTCGGTCTCGGAATTGACCTCCACGACCACGCCCTTCTTGCCCGAGGTCAGCGCGCCGATCAGGCCTTCAGCCGCAACGCGGCCGGCCTTCTTGGCGGCCTTCGACAGGCCCTTCTTGCGCAGCCAATCCTGCGCGGCCTGCATGTCGCCGCCGTTCTCGGTGAGCGCGGCCTTGCAGTCCATCATGCCCGCGCCGGTCGACTCGCGCAGGTCCTTCACCATCGCTGCGGTGATATTCGCCATTGTTGAACGTCCTTTTGCCTGTCCAAAGCGCGACGCAGCGGATGGCTCGCCGCCGCCCGCTGCCAGGAAAACCTATCTCAGTCGCGATGGCCGGCGTGCGACGCCGGCCAGAATGGTGTTGTGTCGTCTTACGCGTCGGCGAGCGACTTGGCCTGCGCGACCCAGGCATCGGCCCGGCTCGGGAGACCGACTTCTTCGCCGATCTGGTGCGCGGTGTCGTGGTTGAGCTCGGCGAGCTGCCAGTAGTGGAAGATGCCGAGGTCGTTGAGCTTCTTCTCGATTGCACCGGACACGCCGGTGAGCTTCTTGAGATCGTCGGCGGTGCCGCGCGGGCCAGGCAGACCCTGGAACGTCGAAGCGGATGCAGCTGGAAGATCTTCCTCCAACGGAGCCGCCGAGGCGCCGACGTCGATCCCGAGTTCGCCCTGCGCCCGGGAGATGCCGTCGATGGCGGCCCGCGCGATCAGGTCGCAGTACAGCGAAATGGCGCGGCCGGCGTCGTCATTGCCGGGCACGACATAGGTGATGCCCTTCGGATCGCAATTGGTGTCGACGATCGCGGCCACCGGAATCTTGAGGCGCTGGGCCTCCTGGATCGCGATGTCTTCCTTGTTGGTGTCGATCACGAAGATCATGTCGGGCAGACCGCCCATGTCCTTGATGCCGCCGAGCGAGCGGTCGAGCTTGTCGCGCTCGCGCTGCAGGGTCAGCCGCTCCTTCTTGGTGTAGGAGTTGGCTTCGCCCGAGGAAAGCACCTCGTCGAGGTGACGCAGGCGCTTGATCGAGGCCGAGATCGTCTTCCAGTTGGTCAGCGTGCCGCCGAGCCAGCGCGAATTAACGAAGTACTGCGCGCAGCGCTTCGCCGCGTCGGCCACGTTGTCCTGGGCCTGGCGCTTGGTGCCGACGAACAGGATGCGGCCGCCCTTGGCGACGGTGTCGCTGACGGCCTGCAGCGCCGTGTGCAGCAGCGGCACGGTCTGGGCGAGATCGATGATGTGGATGTTGTTGCGGGCTCCGAAAATGAAATCGGCCATTTTCGGATTCCAGCGGTGAGACTGGTGACCAAAGTGCACGCCAGCTTCGAGCAGCTGGCGCATCGTGAATTCAGGCAGCGCCATTGGATATTCTCCGGTTGATTCCTCCGGAAACGCGTGAGCAAAAACGGGCCGTCAAGGCCCGGCTTGCCACCGGACGCCCTCTAGGAGAGCCAAGTTTCCGTGTGAGATGGCGCGCTATATAGCCGGATTTTGGCGCAACGCAAGGAAAATGGGCTCATTCCGCCTGCAGAAGCTCGACCATCGCCGCCCGGGCCTGCCCCTCCTGGAGCGGAACGAAGTCGACCGGGCCCTTGTTGTCGGCGCCGGACGAGGCAGCGGCCATCACGCCCATGCCGAGCAGGCCGAAGGCCATGCCGCCGCCCTGCATCGCCCTGGACCGGTCGCTGGGCCTGATCGAGAAGAAATAGGTCCGTCCCGGCTCGGTGTTGAAATCGAGCACGGAGTCGCCTGGGAACAGGGTCTGGGTGGCGACGAGGTGGTGCGGACCAGCAGGCCGGTCGACGTAGACATAGGTCCCGGGGATCAGGCGGCTCAGCGCGACGCCGTCGACCTTGGCGTCGCACGTGGTCCGGTCCAGCCAGGCGTCCTTCAAGCTCATGATGATGATGCGGGACTGCCCGGCACGCGGCGCCCCGATCTTCTGTGACACCACGGCGTATTCAGTGCCTTCCTTGCCTGTCAGGCATCCCGATACCAGAAATGCCGCTCCCAATCCCAGCAGCGCTCGCCTGTTCATTGCCCCCTCCCCGTAGAAACCCGGGCTTCGAGGCTATGACGGGAACCAGGGAACTATCAACCTCCGGAAGCAAAGACACTGGAACTGTGGTCAGCGCTCCACACCGGCCGGCGCCAGCGCGGCACGGTCGGCATCGAGCTTCGTCCTCAGCCGCGCGGCGTCTTCGAAGAAGGTCCCCTCATCCTGCACCGGAACCAGGCGCAGGGACGGCGGCATCAGCACGTGGCTGATAGTGGGACGGCCGGAATTCGCCAGCGCCTCCGACCGCTGCACGGTCTGGATCGCGATCGCGACCACCAGCAGAAGGCCGACCACCACGCCCTTGGCGAGCATATGGGTGCGTCCGACCTCACGCAGATGCAGCAAGCAGGTCGCGGCGAGAACGATCCACGAGACGATGTAGCCGTAGGTGAAGACAGCGGTCCAGGTCAGGGCGAACGAGGCAATCTGAGCGAACTCGCTGTAGACCCAGAACGCAATCAGACCCGCCTGCGCGATCAGGAGGTGGCGCAGAAAATGCGAGCGGCCGGAAAACAACCGCGCCAGCAGCGCCCAGACGCCAACCCATGCGACGACCACCCCGATCATCGTGACGGTCGGCACGAGATAATCGGACAGATGCGCCTCGGAGGTCTGCGCAAACCAGGTCATCACCGCGTTGATTGCGAGCAGGACGACGCCGAGGGCGATCGCGGCGATGATCGGCAGCGCCCCGCGTTCGGAGCCCGCGAGCCGCTCCGGCTCGACGGCATGGCCGGCGTCGCGGATCCGAAGCAGCGTCTGGCCGATCCGGATCGGCTTGGTGCCGTCGAGAACGAGCTGCGGCTTCCGGCTCTTGCCGCGATCGAGAAAGAGGCCGTTGGCGCTGCCGAGATCCTCGGCGACCAGGCGCCCCTCGCCGTCGCGGAAAATTCGCACATGGCGCGCGGCGACATAGGGATCGTCGAGAATGACGTGATTGTCGTAGCCGCGGCCGATGCTGATCTCGGCGGCATCGATACGGAAGCGGCCGGCGACGTCGCGATGCTTGGAGAGGATCTCGATCCAGATCATCGTGCGACCTGCAGGCGTTCGAGGAAGCTCTTGCCGAGGCGCAAGGCGTCGTCATAAGCGATCGCCTGCAGGTTCAGCCGCGACACCAGCGCCTCGTCGGCATGATCCTGCGTCACCGCGACCAGCACGACATCATAGAGGCCGTCGAACTCGCGATAGCCCTGCGCGCACCACAGCACGCGCAGCGGCGGATGAGCGGCCGCCGGCGTCACGCCGACGAAATCGGCATGGCAATGCTGCGGCGTGTACCATTTGCGGAACGAGCCGCCCTGGGTGAGTCGTGGCTGCGCCAGCTGCGTCAGCACGGTCGCGAACTGGAATTGATTGAGGTCGATCGATTTCGCGTAGGAGTGGCTGACCTCGACCACGCCGGTGTTGAGGTCGGAGGCGACATAGACGCTGGCCTCGGCCTTGCAACTGGTCGAATTGATGCTGGCGCGCGGCTTCGGCGACGCGCTGGCATTGGTGCTCGCCCAGCATTCGAACCAGCCCGCGCGCGTCTCCGGCGCCTGATAGGACCCGAACACGCGGTCGCGGAAGCCCTCCTCGCCCAGCGACTTGTAGAGCGCTCCCCGCCAGCTCGTAAGCTGCGCGATCACGTCCTTGCGCAGATCGGCCGCCGCCGGCCTGGCATCCTGGCCGCGCGCCAGGAGCGCGGCCGCGAAGCGTGCGGGCACCAGGAAGCTGATGAGCTGGCCGCCGCGGCGCGTCGCGACGTTGATGCCCACCACCTGGCCCTGCGCATTGACCGCCGGGCCGCCGCTCATGCCGGGATTGAGCGCGCCGGTGAAATGGATGTGATCGTTGTAGCTGTGCTCGACGAGGCCGTTATAGGTGCCCTCGATGATGGTGAAGCCGAGGTCGAGCGGGTTGCCGAGCGAATACAACCGCTCGCCTTTCGGCAGGCTGCCGTCGAGCGCGGCCTTGTCGAACGAGAAGAACGGCGCGTTCTGCTTGTCGACGCGAACGAGCGCGAGATCGTTGGGCAGGTCGACGGCAAGCAACGTGACGCCGCCCTGCGTGCCATCCGCTCCGGTATATTCGAGCCGGTACGTCTTCGGCTCGAGCGCTGCATCCGAGACGACGTGATAGTTCGTGACCGCGAGCCCGTCGGCCGAGACCAGAAAGCCGGATCCTGTCGAGGTCTGGCGGCCGGCATCGGCCACGAGCGTGCGGATCTGGAGCAGGCGCGGCGGCGCCGAGGCATAGACGGCTTCGGCGCCCGGCAGCCCCTGCGCATCGCTTGGCGAAGGCAGGCCGGCGATACCGACGCTGCAAAGGGCGGCCATGATTGAGCTTCGCCAAATTGAGCTTCGCCAAGACAGCGTGCGCAAGGTCCCGACAAACGCTGATTTCACTGAAGCCCCCGCAACACGTCGTCGGCCGTCGACGTCTTGCGCCCACGATCGATCAGTCCGGCGGTCCGCCCATATCGAAAACAGGCCGATGTTGCAACCGCGCCGGCGTCAGGCCAACGCGCGGCGGCTCAGCAATGCGGAACGTTCGGCGGACATCTCTTGCCCGGCGGCGGCGGGGCCGCCGGACGTGGCGGCGGCGCCGCGGGCCGTGCCATCGGCGGCGGTGGCGGCGCCGGCCGGGCCACGGCGGCCATCGGCGGCGGACTGGGACGCGCCATCTGCGGCGGAGGCGCAGGGCGCGCCATCGGTGGCGGAGCGGACGGACGCATGACTTGCGGCGGCGGTGGCGCCGGCCGAGGTGGCGGAGCCGCCCGAACCATCGGTGCAACCGGCGGTCGTGGCGGCGCCGGCGGCGGACTCAGACGCGCCGTCGCCGGTGGTGGCGGCGGGCGGCGCTGGATCTGCGGTGGCGTCGCCTGCTGAATGCGCGGGCTCACCTCAGGCCCGCGCGGAGCGGCTGACGGCATGACCGGACGGGACGGCATCGCCGACGGCCTTGCCGGCTGCGGCATGACGGCGCCCGGCGGCGTGCGGTTCGCGCGCAGATCCTGGCGCGCGGGCGGTGGCAGCGCGCCAGAGGGCGATGCCGGTGCAGGCTGGCGCAGACCAGGAGTCTGAACCGATGGTGGCACCGGCGGACCACCGCGACCGGGCACCGGCAGCGGATTGACGTTGGCATGCCCCTGCCCTGGTCCTGTCATGGCGGGCGAGGGTCCACCCGGCGGAGCGTTGGCCTGAATGGCCGGTGCCGCACCGGGCCGGAGTGCGGGATTGGCGAGCGGTCCTCCCGGCGGCGGGACCTTGCCCTGCTGGATCAGCGTGGCGCGCTGCACGACAGCCGGCGGCAGGGCCGGTGCCACCGCCACGGCCGGCGTCGGCACCGCCGCGGGGCCTGCAGTGATCGGTCCGGCCGGCGGCGCCGGACGATTGATCACGGTGTTGATGACGGTCGTGTTGTGGATGTTCTGGTAGATGATGTTGTTCGGCGGCGGCGCAACGAAGGCCGGCGGCCGGACATAGACCGGGATCGGCACGAACACCGGCCGCGGCAGGATGAACAGGCCCACCGGGGCGAATGGCGGCGGCAGCTCCACGAAATCCGGCGGAGGCGGCGGCAGGATGTAGACCGGCGGCGGGGGCGGCGGCACGAAATCGAATTCGGGATCCGAGAACATCAGCACCGGGCGCTCGACATAGATCACCTCGTCGAGCGGCGGCGGCGGCACGTCATAGTCGATCATCGCGAAGGTCGGCGGCGGCGCGGGCGGCGCGGACAACATCGCCAGCCGCCGCCGGGCGTCCTCGGCATGCGCGCCATAGGGATAGCGCTTCAGGTAGGACCAATAGGCTTCCGGACTGTCGGTGCGGAACGTCCGCCGCCAGGTCAGCGCCTCGCGGCGTGCGGCGACGAGGGCGCGCACGCGCCGCGCCAGCGGGTCGCTCGGATAGGCGGCGATGAAGTCCTCATAGCCCTGCAGCGTGTCGCGCTCGAGCGCGGCGGCATAGGCCTCCTGCACCGGCAGCTCGCGGATCGGGCGCGAGCGCAGCGCAGCGCTCTGCTCGGGCGAATCCGACGTGGCGGGGGCGTCGGGCGCCCGCTCGAAGAAGGTGAAGGCGGCCTGGATCTTCTGCGCGTCCCAGGGCACCTGCGCGCCCTTGGTCTCCTCATTGACGCGCAGCCGCAGCCGGTCGAACACCTCCGGCAGCGACAGCCCGCCGGTGCGGATCATCTCGGCGAGCGAGCGCGCGTAGACGCCGTAGGCGCCGGTCTCGTTCGGCGCGATCGTGCCCGGCGCGGCATTGAACGCGATCAGCATGTTGGCATCGGGCTCGACCAGCGCCAGGCCGCCGGCGATCGCCGGACCGCTGGCGATGAAGGGCTGCTGGCGGGCGGCATCGAGCACCACGACGCTGGCCTTCACCGGCGTCGCCGCAAGCTGGCGGATGTAGTCGCTGAGGCGCAGCCCCTCGGTCGGAATGTCGACGTCACTGCCGATGTTGGCGTCGACGGGAAGAAAGTAGTTCTCGCCGGCGAGCTGCATGCCGTAGCCGGCGAGATAGACCATCGCGACGGTGTTGTTGTCGGCTGACTGGGCCTTGTGAATGAAATCACGAAAGCTCTTGCGCAACGTGTCTGCATCGAGATCGCGCGCGCCGACCACGTCGAAGCCCGCGGCCTGCAGCGTCTGCGCGATCAGGCCGGCATCGTTGGCCGCCGACGCCAGCGGGCCCTTGGCATAGGCCCCGTTGCCGATCACCAAGGCGATACGCTTTTCGGCACCGGGCTGCTGCGCTGCGGCAGGCCGCGGCAGGGCCGCCCAGGCGAGCAGGCAGAGCGAAACACTCAGGACGATCTTCGCGGTGATCTTGGCCAAGCGCATGGTTCAAGCCCCTTCGAGGCACCCGCCGCGGATTCAGCGGGAGAATGGCTGAACCGCGGTTGAACGGAGGCATGTCCGTACAGCCCACGCGCAGCTTTTTTGTTCCTCGTCCCCGTTCGACCGGCAAGATCGCCGGACGCAGCCGCTCCAGCGGAACGATCGCCTTTAGAGCTGCTGCACGTCGACCACGCCGGTCACCGCCTTGATGGCACCTGCGATTTGTGGCGAAACCTTGAAGCGCCCCGGCAGCTTCATCTCGACCTCGGTTTCGAGGTCCAGCATCATCACCAGCGATACCTCGCCCTCGCCTGCTGCCGTGCGGGGCGCCAAGGGGGGCGCCGCACCCTTGGCGATCGCTCCATTGCCATTGGCCGCGGTGCCTTCCGGCCCCTGCAGGCGCTTGACGATGGAGTCGAGCGGCTTGGTGTCGCGCAGGAAGATGCGCAGGCCGCGCTGCGTCTTGGCGGCGGCATCGTCGAGCGGTTCGGCATGCAGCACGCGGGCGCGGACATCCTCGCCCTGCAGCTCGGCGCCGAGCTGCAGCAGCACGGCCGCGCCGGGCTCGAGCACGTCGCGATATTGTGCAAGCCCCTCCGAGAACAGCACGGCCTCGAAATGCCCGGTCGGATCCGACAGGCCCATGATGCCCATCTTGTTGCCGGTCTTGGTGCGCCGCTCCATGCGCGATACCACGGTGGCGGCGACCTTGCCCGCGGTCGCGCCGGTCTTCACCGCGCGCGAGAACTCGGCCCAGCTCTGCACCCGCAGCCGCTTCAGCGCCGCCGCGTAGTCGTCGAGCGGATGGCCCGACAGGAAGAAGCCGATCGCATCATATTCGCGCCGTAGACGCTCGGCCGGCAGCCAGTTCTCGATGTTCGGCAGGATGATCGCCGGCGCATCGGCGGCGTTGCCGAACATGTCGTTCTGGCCGGAGGTGGCAGCCTCGTTGGCGCGCTGGCAGGCGGCAACGATGGCATCAGCGCCGGCGAACACGCGCGCGCGGTTCTTGTCGAGCCCGTCGAAGGCGCCGGCGGCGGCCAGGGTCTCGATGATGCGCTTGTTGATCGCGCGCGGACTGACGCGGGAGGCGAAGTCGGCGAGCGAGGTGAACGGCCCCCCCTTGTTGCGGGCCTCGACGATCATCTCGATCGCCTGCGGGCCGACGCCCTTCAAGGCGGCGAGCGCGTAGAAGATGGTGTTGCCGCTGACCTCGAAGGTCGGACCGGAGCGGTTGATCGACGGCGGCTCGACCTTGATGCCCAGGCGCTGCGCCTCCGAGCGGAATTCCGAGAGCTTGTCGGTGTTGTTGAGATCGAGCGTCATCGACGCCGCAATGAACTCCACCGGATAATGCGCCTTCATGTAGGCGGTGTGGTAGGACACCAGCGCGTAGGCGGCCGCGTGCGACTTGTTGAAGCCGTAGTCGGCGAATTTGGCCAAGAGGTCGAAGATCGTGTCGGCCTGGTCCTTCGGCACGCCGTTCTTGACGGCACCTTCGACGAAGCGGACGCGCTGCTTGTCCATCTCGGCGCGGATCTTCTTGCCCATGGCGCGCCGCAGGAGATCGGCTTCGCCGAGCGAGTAGCCGGACATCTGCTGCGCCACCTGCATCACCTGCTCCTGGTAGATGATGACGCCGAAGGTCTCCTTCAGGATCGGCTCCAGGATCGGGTGCAGATATTCCGGCTCCTCCTCGCCGTGCTTGCGGGCGCAGTAGGTCGGGATGTTGGCCATCGGACCGGGGCGATACAGCGCCACCAGCGCGATGATGTCCTCGAACCGGTCCGGGCGCATGTCGATCAGCGCCCGCCGCATGCCCTGGCTTTCAACCTGGAACACGCCGACCACGTCGCCGCGGGCGAGCATCTGGTAGCTCGGCGCATCGTCGATCGGCAAGGTCGCGAGATCGACGTGGATGTCGCGCTGCTTCAGCAGCTTCACGGCGACGTCGAGCACGGTCAGCGTCTTCAGGCCGAGGAAGTCGAACTTGACGAGGCCGGCCGGCTCCACCCATTTCATGTTGAACTGGGTTACCGGCATGTCCGATTTCGGATCGCGATACATCGGCACCAGCTCGCTCAGCGGCCGGTCGCCGATCACGATGCCCGCGGCGTGGGTCGAGGCGTGGCGCGTCAGGCCTTCGAGGCGCATCGCGATGTCGAAGGCGCGCGCCACCACCGGATCCTCGTCGCGGAACGCCTGCAGCTTCGGCTCGCCCTCGATCGCGGCGGCGAGCGTGACGGGAGCAGCCGGGTTCTGCGGCACCAGCTTGGTGAGCTTGTCGACCTGGCCATAGGGCATCTGCAGCACGCGGCCGACGTCGCGCAGCACGCCGCGCGCCTGCAAGGTACCGAAGGTGATGATCTGCGCCACCTGGTCGCGGCCGTAGCGCTGCTGGACGTAGGAGATCACCTCGCCGCGGCGGTCCTGGCAGAAGTCGATGTCGAAGTCCGGCATCGACACGCGCTCGGGATTGAGGAAGCGCTCGAACAGCAGCGCGAAGCGCATCGGGTCGAGGTCGGTGATGGTCAGCACCCAGGCAACCAGCGAGCCGGCGCCGGAGCCGCGCCCCGGTCCGACCGGGATGCCGTGCGCCTTGGCCCATTTGATGAAGTCCGACACGATCAGGAAGTAGCCCGCGTACTTCATGCGCATGATGACGTCGAGCTCGAAGGCGAGCCGCTTCTGGTAGTCCTCCTCAGTCATGCCCGGCGCCATGCCGTGCACCTTGAGGCGCCGCTCCAGGCCCTCCTCCGCCTGCCGCTTCAGCTCGGCGGCCTCGGCGCTGGCGGCGTCCACGGCATCGCCGCTGCCGGCGCCGACCGTGAAGAACGGCAGGATCGGCTTGCGCGTGCGCGGCCGGTACGAGCAGCGCTCGGCGATCTCGACCGTCGAGGCCAGCGCCTCCGGCAGGTCGGCGAACAGCACCGCCATCTCGGCGCGGGTCTTGAAACGGTGGTCGGGCGTCAACTGCACGCGCTCGGTGTCGGCGATCAGGTGGCCGCCGGCGATGCACAGCAGCGCATCATGCGCCTCGTAGTCGTCGGCGGTCGCGAAATACGGCTCGTTGGTCGCCACCAGCGGCAGGCCCTTGCCATAGGCGATGTCGATCAGGCCGCCCTCGACGCGGCGCTCGCGGTCGACGCCGTGGCGCTGCAGCTCGATGTAGAGGCGGTCGCCGAACAGGCTCGCCAGCCGCTCGCAGCGCTGCGTCGCAAGTGCCGCCATGTCGTGCTGGATCGCGAGCGAGATCGGCCCATCGGGCCCGCCGGTGAGCGCAATCAGACCATCGACGCCCTCGTTCAGCCACTCGAACTTGATGTGCGGGGCCTGGTGCGTCGGCGTGTCCAGGAAGGCGCGCGAGTTCAGCCGCATCAGGTGGCGGTAGCCCTCCTCGCGTGCGGCGAGTAGGACGATTCGCGAGGGCTGCGCGGCCGCGCCGGCATTGCGGGCGTTAGGGTCCATGTCGCCGAAATCGATGGCGAGCTCGCAGCCGGCGATCGGCTGGATGCCGTAGCTCGCCATCTTGTCGGAGAATTCGAGCGCACCGAACATGTTGTCGGTGTCGGTCAGCGCCAGCGCCGGCTGGCGATCGGCCTTGGCGAGCTCGCCGAGCTTGGCGATCTTGATCGAGCCCTTCAGCAGCGAATAGGCGGAGTGAACGTGGAGATGGACGAATCCGGCGCTGGACATGCTCGCCTTGCTGATACCTGGGCTTTTCCGAGATCACGGGATCGGGCCGGCTTCGGGGCTCGCTCGGGATCCTGCCCCCCGCGCCATGCCCTATCCTCCGACCGACTCGCCCCCGCATCATATCGGAGGCCCATCGGTAAGTCCGGCGCCCTCGCCTGCCTTGTCCCCAGCCAACGCGCTCGGAAAACTAAAGCTGTGGAATGATTTGCGCCCAGAGCGCGATCATGCCGACGAACAGCGTGATCGACGCCAGCGCGGCGGCTTCTTGAACGAAAACCTTCAGCATCGGGACCTCCCTGAGTCAGAACATATGAAGAACAATGTTCCTTTTCTGTTCTCAGGTCAAGCGCGCTGATCGGCCCGTCGCGGCGCCGGCGCCGCAAATGGTTAATCCGGCCCTCAAACAAAAGCCCCGGCGCGAACGCCGGGGCTCTCCAATCCGCCGATCGGGCGGGATCGACTCAGTAGCGCGTCGCGACCGGGCCACCGAAACGGTAGTTCAGGCGGGCGGTGAACAGATCGACGTCCTGCTTGATGCTGTCGGAGCCGAGCGCGCCGAAGCTGACGGTCTGGCGGTCCATGAACAGATGATCGTACTCGACGCCCAGCGACCAGTTCGGCGCAAAGCCGTATTCGACGCCGGCACCGACCACGCCGCCCCAGCGCGTGTCGTCGTTTGAGGCGAGGAACGCGCCGGTCGCCGCATTGGTGATCGTGTACTTGTTGCTGGTCACGGCCGCACCGCCCTTGGCGTAGAGCAGCACGTTGTTGATGGCGTAGCCGACCTGGCCGGTGAACAGGCCGAACGCATCGGTCTTGGTGCGGTTACGCGTTCCGAACAGCGCGCTCTGATTGTCGCCGGTGAGGTCGGCCCAGTTACCCTGCGCCTCGACGCCGAACACGATCTGGCCCATCTGCCAGCGATAGCCGACCTGGCCACCGACGGTGCCGCCGGATGCATCATGCGAGCCTTCGCGGCCGCCGCCGACCAGATCCCAGGTATTCTCGCTCCAGCCGCCGCCACCGTTCACGCCGATGTAGAAGCCGCTCCAGTCATAGATCGCAGCCATCACCGGCGGCGGTGCCTTCGTGTAGGGACGCGCGGCGAGATCCGCAGCAAGCGCCGGCGAGGCCAGCACCACGAGCGCCGTCGTCGTCAACAGAAGTTTCTTCATCACAGGTCCAGTCTCGTCTCATTTGGCCCCCAGGCCAGCCGCACCTCTTAACGATCTGCGCCACAATTGCTGTAGCCGCTCGGTCACAGCTCGCTGCTGAAAGGCCGGGAGACATGTCGGGAAATTAATCTGTAATCACAGTGTGTTGATGGAACTTTCCAGCTTGCAATCGAGAGCCGACCGACTACACACGTCAGGGCCGCGCCAGTGCTTCGCCATGATGCACCCGCGTTCTGGTCATCGAAGGGATGAAGGGAGATCGTTGATGCGTGAGGTGTTATTCGCGGCCCTGGCTGCAGCCGGCCTCGTGGTCGCAACCCATGCCCCGGCTCACGCCGTCGGTGTCAGACATGCGTTCTGCCTGCAGGGTGACGAGTTTCCGGGCTTGAGCCACTGCACCTTCGACACTTACGCGCAATGCCAGGCGACGGCGTCGGGACGCCTGCTGAACTGCATCGCGAATCCCTATTTCGCCGGCGTCAGCAATGACCCGCGCGCGACGCCCTATCCGTATCCGCACAGGCAGCGGATCAAGCCGCGTCCGCTGGCGCCCAATCCCTACGCGCCGTTCCCCAACCCGTTCGTGTTCGAAGAGGACTGACCCGTCCCCGCCTTCAACGCGACGCGTTGCCGTCTCAGGCCGTAGCATCAAGGTTCGTCGAAGCCGCGGCTTCGACGAACCGGAGCAATCGAGGGTGACGTTGCGTCAGCGCATCATCCCGAAACCCGGACCGAACTTGTAGTTCAGCTTCACGAGTCCGATGTCGACATCCTGCTTGATGCGATGAGTCATCGCTGGCGCGCCGGCCGCGGCGACGAAGTTCAGGTTCTTGTTGCCCAGGAAGATGTGATCATACTCGACACCGACCGACCAGTTCGGCGCGAAGCCATATTCGATGCCGGCACCGATCGTGCCGCCCCAACGCGTCGTGTTGGCGCGATCGAGCATCACGTTGGTGCCCGTGGTGAAGGTGTCGTAGCGATCGCCGACGACCGCCGCACCGCCCTTGATGTAGCCGAGAATGTTGTCGAAGGCATAGCCGACCTGGCCGGTGAACAGGCCGAAGCCGTTGGTGCGTGACCGGTCGCTCACATTGGGAAGAATCAGGTTGCGATTGGTGCCCTTGAAGTTGGCCCAGTCGCCCTGCGCCTCGACGCCGAACACCCAGTTGGCCATCTGGTAGCGGTAGCCGACCTGGCCGCCGACGGCCGCGCCGCCACCGCCGGAACAGCCCTCACGATTAGCGGCCGGGTTCACCGCCACGCCGGCGTTCGAAACCAGATTCCAGCAATCCCGGCTGGAACCGCCGCCGGCGTTGAAGCCGACATAGAAGCCGCTCCAGTCATACACCGTCGCCACGACGGCGGGCGGCGCCTTGGTGTACGGTCCCTTCTTCATTGGAAGATCAGCTGCGAATGCAGACGTCGCCGCCGCGATTGCGCCGAGCCCCACCGTTGCGCCGAAAAGCGTCTTCATCATCGAACTCCGTAGCTTCTGTCCCAAAGTCCCCAGGCCCTCTGGTTCCCTGCGAAAAACATGCAGCGCGACGAAGCGACTATGCCACCCGCATTCGCTCCGCCGACATCAAACCGATGTGCAGATCAGAACCATTCTTTCCGGCTTTTATGGGATTGGGTGCAAAGGCCTGTTTTCAAAGGCTTTGCCGGCAACATGAACAAACAACTAATAAGATGTATGGAGGAGTCGTGGCCGTCGTCCATCCATGGCCACAATACGAGCGACGGCAAAATCGTGATCGGGAAACTCCCGGTCACGTAACGAACCTTCTGGCGTCCCAGTCGTGGATTCTTCGGGGCAGCACGATGGGTCCTGCGAATGCGTAGCATCATCATCCGCAAAGCAGTCGATTGTATGATGCCTGCCGGGCGATGCCGAACGCGCGCTCGTCATCATCACATGTAGTAGATCGCCAGCTTCAGCGCGGGATCGTCGTTGGACTGGAACGTCGCGTATCGCAGCCTCACGCGGCCCTTCTTCGGGTGCTCGAGCAGCTTCTCGCCCGCAGCGAGCGGGTTGATGTCGTGCGCCGCCCACAGGCCATCGAACTCGCGGCTGCCGTGCCGCAGCCGCGCGATCAGATCGACGAAGGCGGGATCGCCCGCCCACAGATCATAGGTCGCGCGAAACTGCGCGACCATGCGCTGGGCCAGCTCCTTCCATTGCGCACCGAACAGCCGGCGCACGCCGGGCTTGCACAGCATCAGCACCAGCGTGTTGCGCTCGTCGTCGGCGAGTTGCGAGAAGCCGAAGATCTCGTCCGCCGCGGCATTCCAGGCCAGCACGTCCCACCGCCGTCCGGAGATATAGGCCGGCTGGTTCAGACTCTGCACGAGCTCGCGCAGTCGCAGCGGCACCTGCTCGCGCACGAACGGCTTGCGCGTGGGATCGCGCACCAGCGCCTTGAGATGAGCATGCTCGGTTCGGCTCAGGCGCAGGGCGCGCGCCAGCGCATCGATGGTCGAGGAGGACGGCTTCACCGCCCGGCCCTGCTCGATTCGGATGTACCAGTCAACGCCGATGCCGGCGAGCTCGGCCACTTCCTCCCGCCGCAGCCCTGCGGTGCGTCGCCGCCGCCCGGTCGCGAGTCCGACCGCCTGCGGCGTCAGCTTCTCGCGCCGCGAGCGCAGGAAGTTGCCGAGCTCGGCATGGCGCTGATCACTCATGCGCTGGATCCCTCATGGTTTGCTTTCGAGGCGGCTTGCCAGCCTGGGCTTGCCCAATCCTAGGATAATACCAGGCCTTCCTGCGCGGAGCATAGACCGGCAGGCTGCAGCCTCGCCATCGCGAAATGGAGAAGCACCATGAAGGCCGCCGTACTCAAACGATTTGGATCGCCGCTCGAGATCGAGCGTGTCGAAGACCCCGTGCTCGGCACCGGCGAGGTCATCGTCGACGTCGCCGCGGCCGGCGTGCTGTCCTATGCCAACGAGGTTTTCAGCGGCGAGCGGAAGTACCTGCTGGACCTGCCGGTCATCCCGGGGACCGGGGGCATCGGCCGGATCAGCGCCCTCGGCCCCGATGCGACGCATCTCGCGATCGGCGACTGGGTGTACTGCGATCCAACCGTGCGCTCGCGTGACACAGCCCTCGCCCCTGACATCACCCTGCAGGGCCTGAGCGCGCGCGGACCGGGCGGGCTGAAGCTGCAACAGCATTTCCGGCACGGCTCGTTTGCCGAGCGCATGCGCGTGCCGACGGAGAACGCCAAGCCGATCGGGGCCATCGACGCTAACGACGCGGCACGGTGGTGCGCGCTCGGCACCCTGCTCGTGCCCTATGGCGGCTTTCTTGCCGCCCATCTGCAGGCGGGCGAGACCGTCCTGGTCAGCGGCGCCACCGGCCGGTTCGGCAGCGCCGCGGTTGCGGTGGCGCTCGCCATGGGCGCCGCTGCGGTCGTCGCCCCCGGCCGCAACGAGGCCATGCTGGCGGAGCTGAAGCGCCGGTTCGGCCCCCGCGTCCACCCGGTCAGACTCTCCGGCGACGAGAGCGAGGACACCGAGCGCATGAAGCGCGCCGCGCCAGGCCCGATCGACTGCGTGCTCGACATCATGCCGCCGTCGGTGACGACCCAGGTCGTGCGGTCGGCCGTGATGACCGTGCGTCCCTATGGGCGCGTAGTGCTGATGGGCGGCGTCGGGATGCTGGGCGGAGCGGGTCTCGATCTGCCCTATCCCTGGATCATGCGCGACTGCATCACGATCCACGGCGTCTGGATGTATCCGCCGGATGCTGCGGTCAGGATGGTCGCGCTGATCCGGGCCGGGCTGCTCGAGCTCGCGCAGTTCGAGCCCACCTGTTTCGACCTCGATCATGCCAACGACGCGGTCGCCCATGCCGCCGCTCATCGCGAGCCATTCCAGATGACGGTGATCAGGCCCTGACTGCGACCTCAATCCAGCTCGACGACCTTGCCGCCGACGATGGAGACGCGCCGGTCCATGCGGCCGGCCAGCTCCATGTTGTGGGTCGCGATCAGCATCGCGACCCGCGTGGCCTTCACGAGCTGCATCAGCGCGTGAAAGACGTGATCGGCGGTGGCAGGATCGAGATTGCCGGTCGGCTCGTCCGCCAGCAGCGCACGCGGCGCATTGGCGACCGCACGCGCGATCGCGACGCGTTGCTGCTCGCCGCCGGAGAGTTCGGCCGGGCGGTGCTTGATCCGCTCGCCGAGCCCGAGATAGGCCAGGATCTCGGTCGCCCGCTTCACCGTCTCGGACCGTTTCAAGCCGCGGATCATCTGCGGCAGCATCACGTTCTCCAGCGCCGTGAACTCCGGCAGCAGCCGGTGCGACTGGTAGACGAAACCGATGTCGGTCCTGCGCATCTGGGTGCGCTCGATATCGGTGAGCTGCGACGTCGGCACGCCCCCGACATAGACCTCGCCCTCGTCGGGGCTCTCCAGGAGGCCCGCGATGTGCAGCAATGTCGACTTGCCTGAGCCCGACGGCGCCACCAGCGCCACCGATTGCCCGGCCCACAGCGCCAGCTTGGCCCCGTCGAGAATGGTCAGCTGCTGCTCGCCCTGCATGTACCGCCGCTTGATCTCGTGGAGATAAACGACCGGCACATCCTCTGCCCCCTGCTCTTCCATCAGCGCCTCACTCGTAGCGAAGCGCTTCGACCGGGTCTAATCGGGCCGCGCGCCAGGATGGATACAGCGTAGCCAGGAAAGACAGGGTCAAGGCCATGATCAGAACGGCCGCAGTCTCGCCGGCATCGATCTCAGCCGGCAGCTTCGACAGGAAATAGAGCTCATTGGGAAACAGATCGGTGCTCGTCAGCCAGGACAGAAACTTCCTGATCGAATCGATGTTCATCGAGATCAGGAGGCCGACGACAAATCCGGTGAGCGTGCCGACCACCCCGATCGAAGCGCCGGTGATCAGGAATATCCGCATGATCGCCCCCTGCGAAGCCCCCATGGTGCGCAGCACGGCGATGTCCTGGCCCTTGTCCTTGACCAGCATGATCAGTCCCGAAACGATGTTGAGCGCGGCGACCAGCACGATCAAGGTCAGGATCAGGAACATCACGTTGCGCTCGACCTGCAGCGCATTGAAGAATGTCGAGTTGCGCTGGCGCCAGTCGACGAGAAAAATCGGGCGGCCGGCCGCCTCCGTCACCGTCTTGCGAAACTCCTCCACCTTGTCGGGATTGCTGGTGAAGATCTCGATCGCGGTGACGTCGTTGTTGCGGTTGAAATAGGCCTGCGCTTCGGCCAGCGGCATGAAGACGAAGCTGGCGTCGTATTCGGACATCCCGATCTCGAACACCGCCGCGATCTTGTAGGGCTTGATGCGCGGCGTGGTGCCCATCGGCGTCACGGCGCCCTTCGGGGCGACCAGAGTGATGCTGTCGCCGGCATGCAGCGACAATTGGTCGGCAAGCCGGCGGCCGATCGCGACGCCCTGGCCTTCGTCGAAACCTTCCAGCGAGCCCTGCTTGATGTTCTTGGCGATCGACGTCAGGTTCGTGAGGTCCTGCGCGCGAATGCCGCGGATGAACACGCCGGACGCATTGAAGGGCGACGAGCCGAGACCTTGTCCGTCGACCACCGGCGCGGCGAGGCGGATGCCCTGCACCTGCGCGATCCGCTCCGAGACGTCCTTCCAGTCGGTGAGCGGCGACTCCAGCGGCTGCACCAGCAGATGCCCGTTCAGACCGAGGATCTTGTCGAGCAGTTCCTTGCGGAAGCCGTTCATGACCGCCATCACGATGATCAGGGTGGCGACACCCAGCATGATGCCGAGGAAGGAGAACCCCGCGATCACGGAGATGAACCCCTCCCTGCGGCGCGCACGCAGATAGCGCCCCGACAGCATCCACTCGAAGGGAGCGAAGGGAGTGGTGGTCTGCACCGGTTCGGTCATGGCGTCATCCATTGTGCGATCATCCCATGATTCGGGCCGAATGTGGCCGGATTGGCCTGAAGGGGCGGGCAGCCCCGGTGGATAATCCGATGATCGAACGAGCGCCTCAGCCAGCCAATGTCCCGCCGCCGAGCCGTGCCACGACGTCCGCCGGGGACATCATCTGGCGGGCGCCGTCGCTGCGGGTCTTCACCTCGACCTTGCCTTCGGCAAGGCTCTTGGGTCCGACCATGATCTGCCAGGGGATGCCGATCAGGTCCGCCGTGGCGAACTTGCCGCCGGCGCGCTGCTCGGTGTCGTCGTAGAGCACGTCGACCCCCTTGGCGAGCAGATCGCGATAGAGCTGCTCGCAAGCGGCATCGGTGTCGGAGCCGCCCTGCTTCAGGTTGAGGATGACGGCGCGGAACGGGGCGACCTCCTCCGGCCATTTGATGCCGGCCTCGTCGTGACAGGCCTCGATGATCGCACCAGCCAGCCGTGACACGCCGACGCCATAGGAGCCACCGTGGACGGTGACCTCCGCCCCCTCTGGGCCGGCGACCAGGGCCTTCATCGGCTCGGAATATTTGGTGCCGAAATAGAAGATCTGGCCGACCTCGATGCCGCGGGTATGGACCCGCCGCTCGGCCGGCACCTCGGCCTCGAAGCGGGCCGCGTCATGGACGTCCTCGGTCGCCGCATAGAGCGAGGTCCATTGCTTGATGATCGGGGTCAGGTCGCCGTCATAGTCGACGGAGGCCGGCGGGATCGGCAGGTCGAGCACGTCACGGTCGCAGTAGACGCCGGATTCACCGGTCTCAGCGAGCACGATGAATTCATGGCTGAGATCGCCGCCGATTGGACCGGTCTCGGCGCGCATCGGGATGCCCTTCAGGCCCATCCGCGCGAAGGTGCGCAAGTAGGCGACGAACATCTTGTTGTAGGCGCGCCGCGCGCCGGCTTCGTCGAGATCGAACGAATAGGCGTCCTTCATCAGGAACTCGCGGCCGCGCATCACGCCGAAGCGCGGACGCTGCTCGTCGCGGAATTTCCATTGGATATGATAGAGATTGAGCGGCAAATTGCGGTAGGACTTCACATAGGCACGGAAGATTTCCGTGATCATTTCCTCGTTGGTCGGCCCGTACAGCAACTCACGCTTGTTGCGGTCGCTGATGCGCAGCATCTCCGGCCCATAGGCGTCGTAGCGGCCGCTCTCGCGCCAGAGGTCGGCGAGCTGCAGCGTCGGCATCAGCAGTTCCAGCGCACCGGCGCGGTTCTGCTCCTCGCGCACGATCTGCTCGATCTTCTTCAGCACCTTGAAGCCCAGCGGCAGCCAGGCATAGATGCCGGCCGCCTCCTGCCGCAGCATGCCCGCGCGCAGCATCAGACGATGCGAGACGATCTCGGCTTCCTTCGGATTTTCTTTCAGAATGGGTAGGAAAAACCGCGACAGACGCATGGGCGAGGCCTTCAAGATTCGGTTCGGGCTGGCGCAGTCAAACCGGATCAGGCGGCAAAACACAAGGCTGGGTTTGAAAAAAGGCGGCTAAGCCGCCGGATTCCCAATCAATTTACCGGTTCCGCTGAAGTGGAGGATGAACGGCGCACGCCGCCGTGACGAGGCTCGCACTGGGCGCCCGGGCAGGATCCCGCGCGCCCTAGACGCCTTAGTGCCCCCGCCCCTGCTCCGACGACCATTTGTCGAGATCGCTGATCTCGGCGCTGCCTTCGATGGTCGAGACCACGCCCTCGCGGGTCACGAGCATCGTGCGCGGGATGTCGCCCTGCCAGGACGGATCGATCTCGAACCGGAGGCGCTCGACGTAACCGTCGTTGAAGATGAAGTTCTCCGCGGTGGTGAGACCGGCCTTGTCCAGCATGGCCTGGGTCGCGGCATCCAGATTCGGCACCAGGTCGGCGCTGACGGTGACCACGTCGATCTCGGGATGATCGGACATGAACTTGCCGAGCTGCGGCAGCTCGATCTTGCAGGGGCCGCAGGTGACGCCCCAGAAATGGATCAGTGTCGGACGACCCGCATGGGCCCGCAGCACCTCGCGCCAGGTGCCGCGCTCGAACGGCTTCAGCGACGGTGGAGCTGCGGTGCTCGACGCCGTCAAGGCGACGAGACCAAAGATCGCAAGGGCGGCGAATGCGCGTGTCATGATTCATCTCCGATCGGCTGCAACCGATAGCCGTCCGACTTGGTCATCCAGGACAGGAAGATCTGCCTGCCATGGGCGACCAGCAGCGGATGATCCGACGCATTGTCCGTGCTGGCAAGCGCGCGCGGCTTCGACCACGTCTCGCCATCGTCGCGGGATTGCATCACCATCACCGTGGTGCGCTCGCCGTCGAACTCCTTCCACACCAGCGTCGTGGTGTCCTGGGTCGCGAGCATATAGGGTCGCGTCGGATTGCGGTCGGCCTGGCCGATCGCCATCGGTTCCGAGAACGTCCGGCCGCCGTCGCGCGAATGCGCGTAGAACAGCCCCTTGCGAACCTTGCCGCTGGTGAACCAGGCGACATGATAGGTGCCGGTCGGCGCCACGGTCAGGCTCGGACCCTGATGCGGGCAGGCCTTGATCTGCCAATCATCGGTGCTGACCCGGTAGACCTCGCCGGGGGTGCCGAGGTCGCTGAACGTGATCACGGCGTGGTCGCGCACGCTGCCTTCGAAGATGTTGCGGAACATCACCACCGGACGTCCCGGCCCCGCGAAGGCAACGCCGAGCCGGCAACATTCGCAGGTGTTGTCCTGGGCCAGCGTCGCTTCGGCATAGGTGGCGCCGCCATCGCGCGACGAGGAGAAGTACAATGCCGCACCCTCGTACGAGCGCCCTGCGGCCTTGGCCGGCACCCGGTTGCGCTTGTCGAGCCACGCCACGAAGACGGTGCCATCCTGGTCCAGCGCCAGCGCCTCGAAGCGCTGGCTTTCGTTGTTCGACGTGATCGGACGGGGCGCCGCGAAGCTCTTGCCGCCATCCTCCGACCTGGAGTACAGCACCTGCCCGTTGAACGCCTGGTCGCGGAAGATCGAGAACGCCACCGCTATAACGCCTTTGCGATCGACCACCAGCTTCGGCCGGGCATCAGGCCCCCAGTCGAGATTGAGCTGCTGCTCGGTGACCGTCGCGGCGGCGGAATACGTTTTCCCGCCGTCGGTCGAGCTCGCCACCGACACCCGTCCTCCGGCCATCCAGACGAGCCAGAGCTTGCCGTCTTCAGCGAAGAATGGCGTCACCTTGGTGGCGCATCGGAGCTCGGTGCCCTCGCATGCCGCCTCCGACCCGTGCTGGTGCGCCATCTGGGCTCGGGCGGTGAGCGGACAAAGCATGGCGATCGCCAGCCCGACGAGCCCGCTCCGAAGCCGTGCGATCCTTGTCATTTCGGTCCTCATCGGAATGCCACCTTCATCCCGGCCAGGAACGCGCGCGGCGAGCCGGCGTAGATCGTTCCCGTGCCTGCCAGTCCCTGCACGCCGGCGCCCGTCACCGTATTCTGCAGATTGTTCGCGGAGGCGATGTAAGCGCGGTCGAACACATTGCGGACTTCGAAGAAGACGTTCATCGACTTGAACGTGTCAGAGGCAAGCTCGGTCTTGTAGTGAACGTTCAGATTGACGAGCTCGTAGCCCGGCGCCTTCAGCAAATTCGCATTGTCCATATAGAACGAGTCCTTCCACTGGACCTCGACGAACGCACCAAGTCCCGCGAACCGCCCGCTGTCGTGATCGTAGCCGAGCCGCGCGGTCAGCTCGTTCGGCGAGATGCCGGGGATCTTGTTGCCGGCGCGGTTGAAGCCGAACAGGTTGCTGCCGTTCACAAGGTTCTCAGAATACTCGGTGTAGACTTGGTCGAGGTAGGTGTAGGCAGCGGTGAACCGCCAGCCCGGCAGGACCCGCCAATCGGCCGCCAATTCGACGCCGCGATGCTCCGAACGCGGTGCGTTGAAGGTGTAGGACGTGTTCTGCGTCCCTGTGACGGCCTGGGTGACGATCTCGTTGCGGAAGAACTCGTAGAAGCCCGTCGCGCTGAGGGTCAGAGACCGGTTCGGCGTCCAGTCGAACCCCACGTCGTAGCCCAGATTGGTCTGCGACTTCAGCTGCGTGTTGTTGCCGAAATCGCCGGTCGGCAGCACGAACAGGTTGGAGACCTGCGGCGTGCCGTACCCGGTGGCGACGCGGGCCCGCAGCAGCCAATCGCTATTCACCCTGTAGAGCAGTGCCAGCTCGGGGGCGAGATTGTCGAACTGCCGGTCCGCCGTCGTGATCGTGGTCGTCGTTGCCGTCCCGCTGTAGGTGTAGGCGGTGTTCACGCCGCGCAGATGGGTGCGCTCCCAGCCGAGACCGGCCACCGCCGTCAGCGCCGCCGTCAGCTTCAGCTCCTCGCGGGCTCGCAGGCCGTAGTTGGTGGTCTCGCTCCAGGTGTTGGCCGAGAGGCCGCCGAGCGCTGCGTTGCCGCCGGGCACGACGAAGCGCGTATCTCCGGACGCGGTCAGCGTGTTGTAGAACGCGCCGAAGAAGGCGGTCGATTCCAGCCCGAAGATCTCTCCCCTCTTGGTGATGTCGCTCATGTAGTTGTAGGACGGATAGTCGCCGATCGCGCTGGTCGATCCGGTCGGCTGGCTGATGTTGCGATCGTCGAACACGAACTGGTTGCGCCAGGTCGTGTCGTTGTCGAAGTCGTGCTCCCAGCGGCCGCCGACGATCGTGCGTCGATCGTTGCGGCCGAGCCCCGCCTGCAACGCGGTCTTCTGATCAACCCCACCGAGCGTATTGATTCCGTTCTTGTTGAGCCCGACGGTCGCGCAGCCGGCCGCCATAGACGTTCTCGTGGTGCAGCCCTGCTGATATGGGTTCTGATAGTACTGGCTCAGCGTGTATCGAATCGGCAGCCGCGTAAACAGGTCGTTGTTGATGATCTTGACCGTGAAGCGGTCATCCGGCGTCGCCTTGTAGGTGCCGAGGAAGTTGACCGTCTGGGTGTTGAACCAGCCGTTGCCGAGATAGCCGTCGCCGCGGACGTCGCTGGTGAACAACGAGCCCTCGAAATTGCCGACCTTCTTGCCGAAGGTCATGTAGTTGCTGAGATAGCCGAAGCTGCCGCCCTCGCTGCCGATCTCCGCGCCGTCGATGCTGCCGCCCGGACGGGTGCGGAAGTTGATGGCGCCTCCGGTCGCATAGTTGCCGTAGAGCGCCGAGGACGGGCCGCGGATGACGTCGACCGCGCCATAGGCGTGGGGATCGATCAGGTCGCTGCGCGACAGCCCGTCCGGCTGCGTGACGGGAAAGCCATCCTCGAACAGCGCGATGTTGCGGATGCCGAAGCCGTTGCGGGCGTTGGAGCCTCGGATCGAGATGCCGAGATCGCGCGGTCCGTTGCCCTGCTTGAGCGAAACACCGGGGCTTTCGCGCAGGATGTCGCCGACGGAAAACGCAGGCCGGTCATCGTAGCGGCTGCGGTCGATGGTGGTTGCGGTCTGGCCGGACGGCGACTGGCTGAGCTGGTTGCGGGCGGCGCCGACAGCCGAGGCTGGGTCGGACACCGCTCCTCCCGGCCCGGAGCTGCCGGCCACGGATGCGCCGGCCGGCTTCGGCGCGCGGGGGCGGACGGAGGCGGCCTGCACAACCGGCTTGCGCACGGTCCGTTGTGGTGCTGCACGCGGCGCGTCGACGGTGACGGACGGCAATTCCTTCTCGGTCTCGGCGCGCGCGATCGTGGCCGGTTGCAGCAGCATGAGCTGCAAGGCGACCACGCTCACGCCACCCAGGGCATGACGACGGAACATGTTTGACTTCCCCGATGCCGGCTCTACACGGCCGGTCTTCCTGGTTCAAAACGGATCGGCGCGCTGCTGCGGCGCCGACGACGAGTTCTGTGCTCAGGAGAGGAACGGGGGTCCTCTTGGTTGCGCCTGCGCCCGGGCGAGGAGATGAACGAGGCGGAGCTCGCGCGCAGTCCAGACGATGGACGCCGTCAGACGCAGCGGAGCCGCATCGAATGGCGCCGGCGGCGCATCGAGCGCCGCAGCGGCGTGCAGCACGCAGCACATGACGCAGTCAAGGCCGCAGGCAGCGCGGTCGGTATCACCATTAGAGGGCGCCGCATCCGTCTCGGCATGGCAGATCGCCGTCCCGCCGAACGGATCGACCGTCACGATCGTCGCTGCCGTCAGGGCGGACGCCGCCACTGGCGCCAACACCTGCAACAGCATTGCTAGCAGCGCGACCGGCAGATATCGGACGAACTTCTGACGGACATTGGCAGGACGTCGGGTGCGGTCGGCCGCCAGCAGCCGGCTCGCGCGCGAGCCGGCTATCATGGCGGCGTTCAACACCCGTTGCGTCATCGAGGCCGGCCTCTCCGTCGGAGCCGCAGAGCGCCCGGCCTACATCTTCATGCCGGAATGATCATGCTGCTTCATCATGCCGCCGCCCTCGCCGCCTGGTGCCTTGGCGCCGACCGCCTGCACCTCGAGCGTCACGGCCACCTTGCCGGCCTTCTCGAACTCCAGCGTGACCGGCAGCTTGTCGCCCTGCTTCAGCGGGCTCTTCAGCTCCATCAGCATCAGGTGATAGCCGCCCGGCGCCAGCGCGACGGTCTTGCCCGGCTCGATCGTGAGTCCCTTGTCGAGGGGACGCATGGTCATGACGCCGTTGGTGACGGCCATCTCGTGAATCTCGACTCGCCCGGCGACGTCGCCGGTCACCGCGACGAGGCGGTCGGGCGCGCTGCCCTTGTTCTCGATGGTCAGATAGCCGGCGCCCGTCTTGGCGCCGCCCGGCGTGGCGCGGCTCCAAGGCTGGGTGATGACGAGGTCACCGGCCTTCACGTCCGCGGCCAAGGCGGCGGAAGATCCTCCCAACAGGAGAGCGAATGCAAGCAGAGAGCGTCCGAGGAAGGTCATGTCGATTATCCTTCTTGTCTTGGCGGCGATGCGCCAGCTTGGTTGATCGGCGCATGTCCGCACGGCGATCGCCGCGCAGACAACGCAGGTCATGGTGATGTGATTTGGGAGGTCAGGGCCGCACGACGGCCAGCGCGTCACGCTGCGGGCGGAGCCCGTGCCTGCGCGTTCGAAAAAGCCTTGGTGATCCCGTCAGCCCGGTCACCGGCGCGCCACACGACCTCGCCCGAATCGCGTTGCGGAACGGCGATGGTGGAGAGCTCTGGCCCATCCAGTGTGACCGGCTGCGCCAGGCAGCACAGCGAACAACCGTGGAGCGCAGGGCTCGCCGGCGACCCATCGTCAATCGGCTGGGAACCCAGCTGGCCGTGGCAGATCTCAAGTCCGTACAGGGGATCGGCCGCGGCTGATGCCGCCGCCCAGGCAACACCGATCGGCGCCAGGATCTGCACCATCAGTGCGATCAGCATGATCGGGAGAAACGCCTGCAGCCGCTGCCGCATCAAAGCCTGCCAAATGAACCGAATTCTTGTGCCCGAGTGGACGCCCGGAGTCGAGGTCGCGCAGGGCACAGTCGGCACATTTCGCCAGCGGTCGTTGATTAAGAACAATCCCGCCGCGCCTCAGGGGCCGCCGTCAAATACGGTAACTTGGCACCTATCACGAGAAAACACGAAAATAAAACTCGTCAATTGCAAGCACTTACCGATCATTTCAGGAAGTGCGCGAAATTTGAACAATCGTTGCCGAAAAGGATGACAAACGCAAAAAGATCGTCTACGAATTTGGGCCTCAGGCTAACGCTTGCGGAAGTCTGGTGGTCCAAGTCTCGGGAGGAGCCCTGGCGCGCAACAAGCAGCGTCACCCCGCTTAACAAGATCAAATCTGAACTTGCGGGATATCTAAAGGGTCGACACAATTTCCGAGCAGGGCCCGCTGCCCTGCTCTATTTTTTTTGCAGTCCTCGCAGGGCAGCCACCGTCTTCATGACGGTATTGCGGGCCGCATGAACGCCACCTGAACACGCCACCACCTCAAGCCACCGCAGCCGTCGCGAAGCGTGTCAATGGCGCACGCCACCGCGCCTTGGCCTTTGGCCAAGGCAACGTCACCGACAGCGGTTCGCGGCCCGTCACGCTCCAGCGCAACGAACCATCGCCGATATCGAGAAGGCCAGCCGCTTCGGCTGGATCGCCCGAGATGAACGTCTCGGTCAGCGACTGCAACGTCAGATGCGGTGTGCCATCGACCGTCGTCATCGTATTCCAATGGACATGCCCGGCGAGCGCGACGATCGGGCAAGGCGCATCCGCGATCGCCGCGCGGATCGCATCGGTCTCGGCATAGGCCGCGTGTTCCGGATTGGCTTCGAAGTAGTAGTTGCCGGTCTGAGCCTGTCCTGACAGCGGCACGTGGCTGACGAGCAGGGTCGGCCGGTCATCCTGGGCAAGCAGCTGGACCAACGCGCCGAGATCGCCCGCGGAGAGGCGAAAGCCACGGCTCCGCGTCAGACTCACGTCGGGTTGCCAGAACACACATCTGACATCGCCGATGATCAGAGCCCGCGACCCGCACGGACGATCCATGATCGCTTCATTGTCGGCGAGACTGAGCAATGCGAGATCATGATTGCCACTGACATGATGATGCGCCGGCGCAAGCTTTGCGAAACACGTCGCGACGTCGCTTTGCAGCAGACGATCGCGCTCGGGATCTTCGTCGGAAATCCGGTCGCCGAGATCGATGACCGCAGCGATGTTTTCGGCGTTCATCTGCGTGACGAAGCGCTCGAGCAATGGCAGCGCCACCGATCCACGCTTCGTCTGCGTGTCCCGGCCGTGATGGATGTCGGCGATCACGGCGATGCGTGTCGTTGCCAAAGGCTCTCTCCCAAAGCTGCGCTGCCGCGTACCACGGGTGCATCACGGTTTTCTGACATTGCGCGTGCAGCGCGAAAGCCATCCAGTGCAACGCACAACATCCGGCTGTGGCGTGATGAATTGGGTTGTGAAACACTGCAGATCTTGGCGGCGCGATCAATGACGCCGCCGGACAACGATGGGACAGGGAGCACGGGATGCCCGGCACTGACAAAACGTCCAAGAAAACGACGAGGCGCGATCTTCTCCAGGCGGCGACGGCCGCGGGCTCAGCGGCGGCGCTGCTCGCCGGCTTCGGCATCAATCCGGCGATGGCCGCCGAGATGGGCCGCTCCGAAAAACCGCTCAAGGCGGCGTTCTCCAATGCTGGACTGCAGGCGACCTGGTGCGCCCAGGGCAAGCAGGCCGCGGAATGGTGGGGCAAGCTGCTCAACGTCGAGGTCACCTGGTTCGACGGCCAGCTCGATGCGGTGAAACAGCGCGCCGCGATCGACAACATGGCGTCGCAGAAGTGGGACTTCGTCGCCATCCAGGCGTTCGGCATCGGAACCCTGACCCAGCCGGTGCAGAAGATGATCGATGCCGGCATTCCCGTGATCGACATGGACACGCTGATCGCGCCGCTCGATCAGATCAACGTCCACTCCTTCCTGGCACCCGACAACGAGTTCATGGGCGCCTCCGTCACCCAGGCGCTGGCGACAGCGATGGGCGGCAAGGGCAAGATCATCATGACGCAGGGCGCGCTCGGCCACACCGGCGCGCAGGGCCGCGCCAAGGGCTTCAACTCCGTGATCAAGCAGTTCCCGAACATCGAGGTGCTGGACACGCAGCCGGCCGACTGGGACGTGTCGAAGACGGCGCGCTTGTGGGAGACCTATCTCACGAAATATCCGCAGATCGACGCGGCGTTCTTCCACAATGACGACATGGCGCTCGCCGCCTACAACATCATGAAGGCGCGCAACCGCACCAACATCCTGATCGGCGGCGTCGACGCCATGCCGCCGGCGATCCAGGCGGTCAGCGACGGCCGCATGTTCGCGACCGTGCGCAATCCATCCTGCCGCATCCATGGCGGCGCGATCGTGGCCGGCGTCGCGGCGGTGACGGCCGGCGAGAAGAGCGGCCAGGGCATTCCGAAGCATGTCATCACCGACGGTCCGGTCGTGACCAAGGCCAACGCCGCGGGCATGCAATGGATGGAGGATCACTTCCTGATCTGAAGTCGCCTCCCATGTCGAACAGCCGCCCGCCGCTTCTGGAACTGCAGGACATCACCAAGTCGTTCGGCGGCGTCACCGCGTTGCGCGGCGTCGACTTCACGCTTCGCCCCGGCGAGATCCATGGTCTCGTCGGGGAGAACGGCGCCGGCAAGAGCACGCTGATGAAGATCATCGCCGGCGTGCATACCGGATTCTCCGGCCGCTTCCTGCTCGACGGCCGCGAGGTTCACTTCAACTCTGCCCGGGATGCCCGTGCAGCCGGCATCGCCATGGTCCATCAGGAGCTGAGCGTCGCCCCGGATCTCACGGTGGCCGAGAACGTGTTTCTCGGCAACCAGCCGACCAATGCGCTGGGCATCGTGCAGTGGCGCCGGATGGCGCGCGAGGCCGCCGAGCAGCTCAAGCGCCTTGGCATCGACGCCGATCCGATGAGCCGGCTCGGCGATCTCCCGATCGGCGTGCAGCAGCTGATCGAGATCGCGCGCGTGCTGTTCTCCGGCGCCCGCATCATCATCCTGGACGAGCCGACCTCGGCGCTGTCGCCGCCCGAGGTCGAGCGGCTGTTCGCGGCGCTGCGCAAGCTACGCGAGCAAGGCACGGGGATCATCTTCATCTCGCACTTTATCGAGGACATCCTGCTGATCTCCGACGAGGTCACGGTGTTCCGCAACGGCCGCAAGATCATGGAGACGCGTGCTGCCGACACCAGCAAGGCCGCGCTGATCGAGGCCATGATCGGCAAGGGACGCGATGCGCTGGAGGACAGCTACACCCACGACATCACCCTGCCCGCGCCGACGGCCGGCAAGCCCGTGGTCGTCGAAGCCGACGGCCTGTCGCTGGCGCGCAATCTGAAGCGCGTCTCGTTCGCCGTGCGTGCCGGCGAGGTGCTCGGCATCTACGGCTTCATGGGCTGCGGTCAGCTCGAGCTGGCGCGAATCCTGTTCGGCAAGCTTGCACCTGACGCCGGCGAGTTACGAATCGCCGGCCAGCGTAACCGCTTCAAGAGCACGGCGGATGCGCGCCGCGCCGGCATCGCCTTCGTGCCGGAGAGCCGCCGCGACATGCTGTTCCTGCAGGAGCCCGTCTACAAGAACGTCTCGATCAGCATCCTCGACCGAATCAACGCGGTGCTGCTGAAGCCCGCACACGAGCGCGCGCTCGCGAAGCGCCAGGTCGAGCAGTTGCAGATCCGGCCTGCCGATGTCGAGATCGACCTCGGCCTGCTCTCCGGCGGCAACCAGCAGAAGGTGGCGCTCGCCAAATGGCTCAGCCATCCGCCGCGGCTCCTGGTGTTGTGCGAACCGACGCGAGGCATGGATGTCGGCGCCAAGAGCGACGTCATCCAGATCGTGCGGCAGCTGCGCGACCAGGGCATCGCCGTGATCGTGCTCTCGACCGAGCCGGAGACCGTGCTGTCGCTGGCCGATCGCGTCATCGTGCTCAAGCGCGGCGAGGTCGTGCGCGAATTCGCCGGCGAGACCATCAGCAAAGACCGTCTGCTCGAGGCGGCGTAGGGAGATTGTCATGGCGCATGGCGAGACCGTTCCGATGCCGGAGGCGCAGCCGCGGCGCGCCGGCGGGGTCGCAGCGCTGCTGCGCTCACAGATGCGCAACATCGCGCCGTTCCTGACGCTGATCTTCCTCACCGCGTTCTTCGCGATCGCAAGCCCATCTTTCGCAACGCTCGACAATGTCGGCAACATCCTGACCCAGGTATCGGTCACCGGCATCATTGCGGTGGGCCTCACCTTCGTCATCCTGTGCGCGGAGATCGACCTGTCGATCGCCGCCATCGCCAACGTCACCGGCATCGCCGTGGCCTACTTCACCCTGCAGGAGTCCTACGTCAACATCGCCAACCTGCCGATGCCCGGCTTTGCCGCCATCCTGCTCGCGCTCGCGCTGTGCGCGCTGCTCGGCGTGGTCAACGCCTTCGGCCTGACCGTGATCGGCATTCCCTCGTTCATCATGACGCTCGCGATGATGCAGATCGCCGCAGGCATCTCGGCGATGCTGGTGCGCGGCCAGATCGCCTACAAGGTCCCGCCCATCATCACGACGCTCGGTTCAGGCTCGATCGCGGGCGTGCCCTGGATCGTGATCGTGGCGGCGCTGATGCTGCTGCTCGGGCACCTCGTGCTGACCTACACGCGGTTCGGCCGCTACGTCTACATGGTCGGCGGCAACCGCGAGGCGGCGGAATATTCCGGCCTGAACGTCAAGCTGATCCTCGGCAGCGTGATGGTGATCTCGGCCGTGTGCTCGGGAATCGGCGGCATGCTCGGCGTGGCGCATTTCGGCAGCGCGCAGCAGAACGAATTCGACACCTACCTGCTGGACTCGATCGCTGCCGTCGTGGTCGGCGGCACCAGCCTGTTCGGCGGCCGCGGCGGCATCGGCAACACCATCGTCGGCCTGTTCGTGCTCGGCGTCCTCAACAACGGCCTCGACCACGTCAACATCGACAGCTTCCTGAAAATCCTGATCCGCGGCCTGATCCTGCTGGCGGCACTGGTGATCAACGTCTACGCACAACGGCTGCGCGCCAAGGCGGCGGACTAACTGGGATGCCGTAGGGTGGGCAAAGCCGCCGCCCGCAGGGCGGCAGCGTGCCCACCGTCCATCAGCAAGCTTGGTGCGAAAATGGTGGGCACGGCGCGGGAAAGAACGAGGCCGAGCTGATGCATCGCGGCGCGCCTTTGCCAACCCTACGCACCTGCTTCCATCATTGCGAGCGAAGTGACATGTCCGCCGAAGGCGTAGGCGGAAGCAATCCAGGGCGTCACGCGCGCCTCCGGATTGCTTCGTCGCTTCGCTCCTCGCGGTGACGGGAGCCTCTGTCGAGGTCTAGAACCCCGGCTGCCAATGACGCAGCTCGCGCGCGGCCTTCGTTACCGTGTCGATCGACGTAAACGATGCCGTCTCAAGCATCAGCGTCCGCGCGAGCCGCAGCGCCCTCGCCTCACACACCGCGCGCTGCTTGGCATCCTCGATCAGCTCGAAGTCGATGTTGTGCGCGAGACCCAGGATGCGGCGGATGATCTTCGCCGCCGTGAAGCCGACGGCATCCTGGAACAATCCGGCCATGTATGCCTGACGCTCCGTCTCCAGCCGTGTCGCTCCCGCCTCGCCCGGAAACAGCGACGGCGGATAGGCATCACCGGTCGCCTCACTCCGCCACAGCGCCAGGAACTTGTCGGCAAACCCGGTCCAGACTTCATCGACAGTCGCAAGCACCCAGCTTTCGAAGGCGTCCCTACTACCGCGCTCCTGCTCATGTCCTTCGGAGGCGAAATACGTCATCAGCAAATTGGCCAGCACGGCACCGACGTCAAAACCCATCGGGCCGTAGAAGGCGAATTCCGGATCGATCACCCGGGTCTCGGTATTCGTCACCATGATCGATCCCGTGTGCAGATCGCCATGGATCAGCGCCTCGGCGCATGACAGGAATTTCAGCTTGAGCCGGGAGATCGCGACGTGCAGATCGAGATCGGCACGGATCTCGGCGGCCGTGGCGTCGAGCCACGGTGACGTCCAGCGATTCTGCTCGGCGATGCGATAGGGGTCGGTGAAGATCAGGTCCTCGGTGATCTTGCACAGCGCATGATTGCCGGCAAAGCTCGCAATCGCATCCTTCTTCGCGGCGGCAGACAGCGCGAGGTCGGACGAGAAGAACAGCGTCCGCGCCATGAAGGTCGTGATGTGATCGACGAAGGCCGGGTAGATCGTGCCCGCGACCAGTCCCCTGCGCATGATGATGTGCGGCTCGAGCAACTCCATCGCCGTCAGCGCCAGCGCCGGATCATGATGAACGATGGCCGGCACGAGGCCGGGGGCGAGGCGATTCTGATGCGTCAGCGCCAGATGCTCGTAGTGGGCGCGTGACAGCGGCAGCGGCCAACTCTCGCCGACCAGCCGCACGTAAGGCAGCGCCTGCTTCACCGCGAGTCCGCCGGACGATCCCTTGACGATGAAGACCAGATTGAGGTTGCCATCGCCGACCTCGGTGATCGACCAGCGTTCAGCCGGTCCGCCGAGTTGCCCTGCAACCGAAGGGATCCCTGCGAGATAGTTTCGAAGATCAATCTCGTTCAGAATGCGATAGCCCGATGGCGTCCCGTTCCGGGCCTCGGCCGATGTCATCACGCTCAACCTCCCTGTCGGTCTTGTTTTGACCTCCTATAGCAAAAAAGCCGACGCGCGTCCGCGCATCGGCTTCGAGAGGACGTTGTGCAATGCAAGTGGGGGGCTAAAACGGAATTCCCATCAGCCGTGACAGCCGCTCGATGCTGAGATAGCCGGCCTGATAGGCCAGGAGCGCCAGGCCGAACACGACCGCCGACAACAGCGTGGTCCAGATCAAGCGGCGCCCCATCAGGCTGATGGTCGGCGCGCCGGGATCGGTGCCGGGCGAACCGCCGCCCGTCTCGTGCTGGCTACGCACGCCGAACGGCAGGGTCACGAACAGCATGACCCACCACAGCACGAAGTAGATCGCAAGCCAGGTTGAGATGATGTAGGCCATGATTGCCCCCGCTGCTCAGGCCTGCTCGATCTCGACGAGCGCGCCGGAAAAATCCTTCGGATGCAGGAACAGCACCGGCTTGCCATGGGCGCCGATCTTCGGCTGGCCGTCGCCGAGTACGCGGGCGCCCTCCTTGATCAGCGTGTCGCGCGAGGCGATGATGTCAGCCACTTCGTAGCAGACGTGATGGATGCCGCCATCGGCATTGCGCTCGAGAAATTTGGCGATCGGTGACGCCTCGCCCAGCGGCTGGATGAACTCGATCTTGGTGTTGGGCAGGGTCACAAACACGGTGATCACGCCATGCTCCGGCAGCGGCACCGCGGGGGAGATCTCGGCACCGAACGCCGCGCCATAAATCCTGGCAGCCTTTTCGGCGTCCTTGACCGCGATGGCGACGTGGTTGAGCCGGCCCAGCATGACTTCCTCCACTTTTTCTTTTGAACGGCCGTTCTGTTGGCCCGCGTCAGACTTCCAAGACATGGACGAGGCAGATCGGCTTCTTGCCCCACTGCTCGTTCACCGTCGAGCGCACCGCCCGCCGCACGGATTCCGCCGCGGCATCGGGATCACGACGCCGCGCGCGTGGCAGTCCTTCGAAGGTCGAGACGACCGCGTCGAACACGATGTCGTCCATCGCCTCGCCTGCCGCATTCTTCTCGGGGATGCCGACCATGTCGACTTCGGGATCGTCGGCCAGCTCGCCCTTCTCGGTGATGGCGAGCGCGACGAAGATGCAGCCGGCAAAGGCCATCTTGCGGCGCTCGACCACGGCGCGCGATTTCGAGTCCTCGACGATGCTGCCGTCCTTGTAGAGCCGTCCCGCCGGCAGCTCGTCGATGATCCCGGGATCACCGGGGCCGAGCTTGACCAGGTCGCCGTTGCGGCAGGTGATCACCTTCGGCACGCCGCAGGCGCGCGCCAGCCTCGCATGCTCATGCAGATGCAACGCTTCGCCATGCACGGGGATCAGGAGCTGCGGCCGCGTCCACGCGATCATGTCGCGCAGCTCGTCGCGGCGCGGATGGCCGGAGACATGAACCAGATGGTTGCGGTCGGTGATGATCTCGATGCCCTGCTGCACCAGCCCGTTGATGACGGCACCGACCGCCTTCTCGTTGCCGGGAATGGTGCGCGACGAGAAGATGACGGTGTCGCCCTTGTTCAGCGTCACCAACGGATGGTCGTCATTGGCGATGCGCGCCAGCGCGGCGCGCGGCTCGCCCTGGCTGCCGGTGCACAGCGCCAGCACCTTGTCCGCGGGGAAGTGGCCGTAGAGATCCATGCCGCGGAAGTTCTGCACGCCGTCGAGATAGCCGGTTTCGCGCGCGACCTGGACCACCCGCTCCATGGCGCGGCCGACGATGACGACCTCGCGCTCCGCCTCACGCGCTGCCTCGGCGACAGCGCGGATGCGCGCGACGTTGGAGGCAAAGGTGGTGACGGCGACGCGGCCCTTCGCTTCCTTCACCAAAGCCGCGATCGTCTTGGCGACTTCGGCCTCGGACGGCGAGCGTCCCTCGCGCACCGCGTTGGTGGAGTCGCCGATCAGCGCCAGCAGCCCGGCGTCGCCGAGCTCGCGCAGCCGCTTCTCATCGGTCGGCGCACCCAGCACCGGCGTCGGATCGATCTTCCAGTCGCCGGTGTGCAGGACGGTACCGACCTCGGTATGGATCGCCAGCGCATGCGATTCCGGAATCGAATGCGCGACGGGGATGAACTCGACGTTGAACGGACCGATATCGACGCGGCCGCCGGAAGGAATCACCTTGACCGGAATCTTGGCCGGCAGGCGCTCGGCCTCGCACTTGGCCTCGAACAAAGCGGCGCTGAACTTGGTCGCGTAGATCGGGCATTTCAGCCGCGGCCACAGGTCGATGATCGCGCCGAAATGGTCCTCATGCGCATGGGTCAGCACGAGACCGACGAGGTTGTTGCGCTCTTTCTCCAGGAAAGCGACGTCGGGCATGATCAGGTCGATGCCCGGCAGATGCTCCTCGTCGCCGAAGGAGACGCCGAGATCGATCGCGAGCCAGGACCGCTGGTGGCGGTTGCCGAGGCCGTAGATCGACAGGTTCATGCCGATCTCGCCGACGCCGCCGAGCGGTGCAAAAGTCAGTTCGTCGGGACGTGCCATCTAGACCGCTCCTTGGGAGGCGACCGAGCCGAAATGAACATCGCCTGCCGTGATCGGCTCCAATCGTCCCTCCGCGGTCCGCACCAGCATACAACCCTGTTCGTCGATCGTGTCGAAAATCCCCTCGATGATAGCATGTCCGGACCTGATGGCGACGGGCTGCCCGAGGCCGGCCGCCCGCTCCAGCCAGAGCCGGCGAATATCACCGAAGCCCCGGCCCTCGTTCCAGATGCCGAAATATTCGACCCAGGCGTCAGACAAGGCCGCGAACAAATCCTCGGCAGCCACCTGGATGCCGAGGTCCGCCAACGAGACCGCCGGTGTCGGGGTATCCGGCGGCGCCGCCACCACGTTGGTTCCGATGCCGGCAACCACGGCGAGCCCGCCAGCCACCTGCTCCGCTTCGAGCAGCATGCCGACGATCTTGCGGCCGTCGGCCAACACGTCGTTGGGCCATTTCAACGCAAAGGCCACGCCGCCTCCGGACCGCAGCGCAGCCTCGAGGCTCACCTGGCGCAACGCGGCCTCGATGGCCAGGCCCGCGGCGAAGCCGAGGGTGGCGGCCACGGCGGGAGCCACGTTCAGCACTTCGAGCACGCTCGAGGCCAGATTGCCGCGCGGCGCGATCCACGGACGCTGGCGACGGCCGCGCCCGGCCGTCTGCTCCGACGTGACGAACCAGCACCGCGCCTTGCCGCCCTCTCTGGCCGACTTCAGCGCCTCGACGTTGGTCGACCCCGCCTGATCGAACGTGACGAGCCCGTAACCTGCCGCAGCGGCACGGGACCCGAGAGCAAACGCCATCTAGAACAGCGACTTCGCCGCGGCCGCAGCCGCGCTGACCAGCGGGCCGGGATAGGCGAAGAACAGGATGTTGAAGATGCCGGAGATCGCGAGCACCGTGCGCAGCTCGATCCTGACCGGATCGAGCGTCGGCAGCGGCTCGTCGAAATACATCGTCTTGACGATGAGCAGATAATAATAGGCGCCGACCACGCTGGTCAGCACGCCGATCACCGACAGCGTGAACAGCCCGCCCTTGATGGCGGCGACGAACACGTACCATTTCGCGAAGAAGCCCGCGAGCGGCGGAACGCCGGCCAGCGAGAACAGCAGCATCGCGAAGAAGAAGGCGAGCAGCGGATTGGTGCGCGACAGCCCCGAGAAATCGCTGATCTTCTCGAACGACTGGCCGTTCCGCTTGATCGCCATGATCACCGCGAAGGAGCCGAGCGTCATCGCGACATAGATCGCGATGTAGGTCAGCACGCCCTGCGCGCCCTCGACCGTGCCTGCGGCGAGGCCGACCAGCGCGAAGCCCATATGGCCGATCGACGAGTAGGCCATCAGGCGCTTGATGTTGGTCTGTCCGATCGCGGCGAACGAGCCGAGCGCCATCGAGGCGATCGAGACGAACACGATGATCTGCTGCCATTGGAAGGTGATGCCCGGGAACGCCGTCAGCGCGACGCGCGCGAACACGGCGATCGCCGCGACCTTGGGCGCGGAGGCGAAGAACGCCGTCACCGGGGTGGGCGCGCCCTCATAGACGTCCGGCGTCCACATGTGGAACGGCACCGCCGAGACCTTGAAGCACATGCCGGCGAACAGGAAGACGAGGCCGAAAATGATGCCGACGCTGCCGGTCTTGGTGGCAGCCGCGATCCCGGCAAAGCTCACCGTGCCGGTGAAGCCGTAGATCAGCGAGGCACCATAGAGCAGCATGCCCGACGACAGCGCACCGAGCACGAAGTACTTCAGGCCGGCCTCGGTCGACTTGACGTTGTCACGATGGCTGGCCGCGACGACGTAGAGCGCGAGCGACATCAGCTCGAGACCCAGATACAGCGAGATCAGGTCGCCGGCCGAGATCAGGACAAGCATGCCCAAGGTCGAGAGCAGCACCAGGATTGCATATTCGAAGATGCGGCGGTCCGGCTTGGACAAGAATTCCGCCGACATCACCAAAGTCGCGATCGAGCCGATGATCGCCAAAATCTTCAGGAAGCGCGCGTAGCTGTCAGCGATGAAGCTGCCGCCGAAGGCCTGGCCGCCCGGCTGCCTGAAGACGAGGATGCCGACCACGATCAGCAGAGCAACCGCCAGCCAGGTGACGAGCCCCGTCGTCCCCTGCCCGCGAAACGCGCCCAGCATCAACAGCGCCATGGCCCCCACGGCCAACAGCAGCTCCGGCAGCACCAACCAAAGCTGAGGCCCAAGATTCTCGATCATCGTCTCTGTCCCGACCCCAAGGGTCTCATCATTGGAGCAGCGCGGCGGCCTTTACGGCCGTCACGGCGGTATTGTAGTTGGTGACGAGCTGCTGCACCGACGCCGCCGACATGTCGAGGATCGGTTTCGGATAGACACCGAACAGGATGGTCAGCGCCACCAGCGGAAACAGGATCACGCCTTCACGCAGCGTGAGGTCCTTGATGCTGGCGAGCGACGGCTTGGTCAGCGCACCGAACACCACCTTGCGGTACAGCCACAGCGCATAGGCTGCCGACAGGATGACACCGAAGGTCGCGAAGAACGCGGTCGGGATCGACACCTTGAAGGTGCCGAGCAGAGTCATGAACTCGCCGACGAAGCCGGAGGTGCCGGGCAGGCCGACATTGGCCATCGTGAACACCATGAACACCAGCGCGTAGACCGGCATCCGGTTGACGAGGCCACCATAGGCCGCGATCTCGCGGGTGTGCATCCGGTCGTAGACGACGCCGACGCAGAGGAACAGCGCGCCGGAGACAATGCCGTGCGAGATCATCTGGAACACGCCGCCCGCGACGCCCTGCATGGTGCCGGCGAAGATGCCCATCGTCACGAAGCCCATATGCGCCACCGACGAGTAGGCAATGAGCTTCTTGATGTCCTCCTGCATCAGCGCGACCAGCGAGGTGTAGATGATCGCGATGGCCGAGAGTGTCCACACCAGCGGCGCGAAGTCGTGCGAGGCCAGCGGGAACATCGGCAGCGAGAAGCGCAGGAAGCCGTAGCCGCCCATCTTCAGGAGGATCGCGGCCAGGATCACGGAGCCCGCCGTCGGCGCCTCGACATGCGCGTCCGGCAGCCAGGTATGAACCGGCCACATCGGCATCTTCACCGCAAAGGAGGCGAAGAAGGCCAGCCATGCCCAGGTCTGCAGGTTACGCGGCACCACGGTGTGCATCAGCGTCGGGATGTCGGTGGTCCCTGCGTTCCAGTACAGCGCCATGATGGCGAGCAGCATCAGCACCGAGCCGAGCAGCGTGTACAGGAAGAACTTGAACGAGGCATAGACCCGACGCGGACCACCCCAGACGCCGATGATCAGGAACATCGGGATCAGGCCGCCCTCGAAGAACAGGTAGAACAGCACGAGGTCGAGGGCCGAGAACGTGCCGACCATCAGCGTTTCCAGGATCAGGAACGCCATCATGTATTCGCGCAGGCGGTTGGTGACCGACTTCCAGCTCGCCACGATGCAGAACGGCATCAAGGCGGTGGTCAGGATCACGAACGGCAGCGAGATGCCGTCGACACCCATGTGATAGCTGATGCCGGCCGCCAGCCAGTTCGACTTCTCCACGAACTGGAAGTCGGTCTGTCCGGGATCGAAGCGCAGCACCAGGATCACCGACACCGCAAAGGTGATCAGCGTGGTCCACAGCGCGATCCAGCGCGCATTGCGCCGGGCCGCCTCGTCGTCGCCGCGGACCAGATAGATCAGCAGCGCGCCGACGATCGGCAGGAAGGTGACGACGGAGAGAATTGGCCAGGTGGTCATTGCTGGCCCCCCATGAACATGAACCAGGTGATCAGGCCGGCGACGCCGATCAGCATGGCAAAGGCGTAATGATAGAGGTACCCGGTCTGGATCTTGACGACGTTGCGCGTGATGTCGAGCACCCGCGCCGAGACACCGTCCGGACCGAATCCGTCGATGACGAAGCCGTCGCCCTTCTTCCAGAGGAAGCGGCCGAGCCACTTCGCCGGACGGACGAAGATCACGTCATACAGCTCGTCGAAGTACCACTTGTTGAGCAGGAACCTGTAGAGCAACGGTTGCTGCGCGGCGAGCTCCTCCGGGATGTCCGGACGTCTGACGTAGAAGAAGTAGGAGACCACAAATCCCAGCACCATCATGACGAAGGGAAGCTGAGCGAGCCAGGCCGGCATGTGCTCCATGTCTTCGAGAATGTGCGGGTTCATCTTCAGCGACTCGCCGAAGAAGTGCTCGACGCCATGAGGATCGGTGAACACGCCCTTGAACGGGAGCCCGGCCAGGATCGAGCCGGCCGCGAGCACGCCGATCGGGATCAGCATCCAGATCGGGCTCTCATGCGCGGCATCATAATGATGCTGATCGTGCGGCGTGCCGAAGAAAGTCTTGAACACCAGGCGCCAGGAATAGAACGAGGTCAGGCCGGCGGCGACAATGGTGAGGAAATACGCGTAGGTCGCGAACGGATTATGCGCGGCGTACGCAGCCTCGATGATCGCATCCTTGGAGAAGAAGCCGGCGAAGCCGGGGAAGCCGGTGAGCGCGAGGGTGCCGACCGTCATCACCGCGAAGGTGTACGGGATCTTGCGCCACAGGCCGCCCATGTTGCGGATGTCCTGCTCGTGGTGCATCGCGTAGATCACCGAGCCGGAGCCCAAGAACAGCAGCGCCTTGAAGAAGGCATGCGTGAACAGATGGAACATGCCGACCGAGTAGGCCCCTGCTCCCATCGCCACGAACATGTAGCCGAGCTGCGAGCAGGTCGAGTAGGCGACGATGCGCTTGATGTCGTTCTGCACGAGGCCGACGGTCGCCGCGAAGAACGCCGTGGTCGCGCCGAAGAACATCACGACGGCCTGCGCGTTCGGCGCGAGCTCGAACAGCGGCGACAGGCGCGCCACCATGAACACGCCGGCGGTGACCATGGTCGCGGCGTGGATCAGCGCAGAGACCGGGGTCGGACCTTCCATCGCGTCCGGCAGCCAGGTGTGCAGCAGGAACTGCGCCGACTTGCCCATGGCACCCATGAACAGCAGCAGGCAGGTCAAGGTCAGCGCGTCGGCGTGCCAGCCGAGGAAGTTGATCGTCGCCTTGCCAGCCAAGCTCGGCGCGGCGGCGAAGATCGTCTCGAAGTCGGTCGACTTCGTCAGCAGGAAGATCGCGAAGATGCCGAGCGCGAAGCCGAAGTCGCCGACGCGGTTGACGACGAAGGCCTTGATCGCGGCCGCGTTGGCCGACGGCTTCTGGAACCAGAAGCCGATCAGCAGGTAGCTGGCGAGACCGACGCCCTCCCAGCCGAAGAACAGCTGCACGAGGTTGTTCGCGGTCACCAGCATCAGCATCGCGAAGGTGAACAGCGACAGATAGGCGAAGAAGCGCGGACGGTTCGGATCCTCGTCCATGTAGCCGATCGAATACAGATGCACGAGCGAGGACACGCTGGTGACCACGACCAGCATGACGGCCGTCAGCGTATCGACGCGCAGCGCCCAGGAGACCTGCAGCTCGCCGGAATTGATCCAGGGCAAGAGCTCCTTCACCCCGGCCTCGTGATGCATGAAGCCAACGCTGATCAGCATCGCCCAGGACAGCCCGGCCGAGACGAACAGCAGCGCGGTGGTGATCGCCTGCGCCGCCCAAGTGCCGGCCGCGGGCGGCTCTGCGACATGATGGTCGTCGTGCCCATGACCGTGATCGTCATGTGCGTGCGCGTCGGCGGCGCCATGGTGATGGCCGTCGTCGTGATGATGCTCGACCACATCGCCGCTCGGATGGCGTCCATGCGCCCCCAGCAGCGCGATCAGGCCGGCCAGGATCGCGCCGAGCAGCGGCAGAAAGACAATGGCCTGGATCATTCGCCCATCCCCTTACGCATGACCTTGCCGGCAAGCCGGCCCCCATCTGTGCGGATCATGCGTCCTTAGCCCTTCATCAGATTGACGTCTTCAACCGCAATCGAGCCGCGGTTGCGGAAGTAGACCACCAGCACGGCAAGGCCGATCGCGGCTTCCGCCGCCGCAACGGTCAGGACCAGCAGCGCGAACACCTGGCCGACGATGTCGCCGAGGAAGGTCGAGAACGCCACCAGGTTGATGTTGACCGCGAGCAGGATCAGCTCGACCGACATCAGGATGACGATGATGTTCTTGCGGTTCAGGAAGATGCCGAGGATGCCGAGCGTGAACAGCATCGCCGCCACGGCGAGGTAGTGTCCCAGTCCGATGGTCATTTCACCCACTCCGCGGCATCCGTGTCCTGCAGCCCCTGCCCGACCGCGACCTTGCGCACCGCCATCGCCATCTCCGGCGTGCGCGCGTTCTGGACGTTGATGTCCTGGCGCTTCACGCTGGCCTTGTGGCGCAGGGTCAGCACGATCGCGCCGATCATCGCCACCAGCAGGATCATGCCCGACAGCTGGAAGTAATGGATGTACTTCGTATAGAGCACCAGGCCGAGCGCCTCGGTGTTGGTGACGTTGGTCGGGATCGCCGCCGTGATCGCCTTCGGCGTCGTCGGGTTGATGACCCAGTACGACACCGTCAGCAGCAGCTCGAACAGGAAGATGCCGCCGATCACGAGACCAATCGGCATGTACTGCAGGAAGCCCTCGCGCAGCTCGGTGAAGTCGACATCGAGCATCATGATCACGAACAGGAACAGCACGGCGACCGCGCCGACATAGACGACGACCAGGATCATCGCCAGGAACTCGGCGCCCATCAGCACGAACAGGCCCGAGGCGTTGACGAAGGCGAGGATCAGATAGAGCACCGAGTGAACGGGATTCTTCGAGACGATGACCATCACGGCCGAGGCCACGCAGACCGCCGCGAACAGGTAGAAGAAGAGCGCAGAAAGGATCATCGGACGGCCTCAGCGGTACGGCGCGTCGAGCGCGATGGCTTTGGAGATCTCGCGCTCCCAGCGGTCGCCGTTCGCGAGCAGCTTGGCCTTGTCATAGTAAAGCTCCTCGCGGGTCTCGGTCGCGAACTCGAAGTTCGGCCCCTCGACGATGGCGTCCACCGGACAGGCTTCCTGACACAGGCCGCAATAGATGCACTTCACCATGTCGATGTCGTAGCGCACCGTGCGACGGGTGCCGTCGTTGCGGCGCGGGCCGGCCTCGATCGTGATCGCCTGCGCCGGGCACACGGCCTCGCACAGCTTGCAGGCGATGCAGCGCTCCTCGCCATTGGGATAGCGGCGCAGCGCATGCTCACCGCGAAAGCGCGGCGAGATCGGGCCCTTCTCGAACGGATAGTTCAGGGTCGGCTTCGGCTGGAAGAAGTAGCGCATCGCGAGGAAGAACGCGGAGACGAACTCCTGCAGCAGCAGCGACCGTGCGGTGGCGGAGATGTTCATGACAGCCTCATTTCGGCGCGATGCCGGCGAATTGCAGCACGCCCGCGACGATCACCACCATGGCCAGCGACAGCGGCAGGAACACTTTCCAACCAAGGCGCATCAACTGGTCGTAGCGGTAGCGCGGCACGATCGCTTTCGCCATCGCGATCAGGAAGAACATGAAGAACAGCTTGAGCGAGAACCAGATGACGCCCGGCACCCAGTTGAACGGCGGCAGATCGATCGGCGGCAGCCAACCGCCCAAGAACAGGATCGTGGCCAGCGCGCACATCGTGGTGATCGCGACATACTCGCCGAGCATGAACAAGAGATACGGCGTCGAGCCGTATTCGACCATGAAGCCGGCGACGAGCTCGGATTCAGCTTCGACCAGGTCGAAGGGCGGGCGGTTGGTCTCGGCGAGCGCCGAGACGTAGAACACCACGAACATCGGGAACAGCGGCCAGACGTACCAGTTCAGGATCGTCAGCTGCGGCAGGCCGATCAGGCTCGCAAGCCCGCGGGCGTGCTGCGCCTCGACCACCGCCGACAGATTCAGGGTGCCGGCGCAGAGCAGCACGGTGATGATCACGAAGCCGATCGAGACCTCGTAGGACACCATCTGCGCCGCCGAGCGCAGCGCCGCCAGGAACGGATACTTCGAGTTCGACGACCAGCCGGCCATGATGATGCCGTAGATCGACAGCGACGAGATCGCGAAGATGAAGAGGATGCCGACATTGATGTCGGCGATCGCCCAGCCGAGATTGGTCGGGATCACCGCCCACGCCGCCAGCGCCAGCACGCAGGACACCAGCGGCGCCAGCAGGAACACGCCCTTGTTGGCGCCGGCCGGAATGATCGGCTCCTTGAGCACGAACTTCAAGAGGTCGGCGAACGACTGGAACAGGCCCCAGGGCCCGACCACGTTCGGACCCCTGCGGATCTGCACCGCCGCCCAGATCTTGCGGTCGGCCAGCAGGATGTAGGCGATCGCGACCAGGAGGACGACGAGCAGCAGCACGCTCTGCGCGATCATGATGATCAGCGGCCAGAGGAAACCGGTCCAGAATGAGCTCGCAAAGAAATCAGCCATCAGGTCACGCTCACTCCGCTGCCGTCAGCATCTGCCCAGAGGCCAGGCGGGAGCATTCCGCCATGACTGCCGAGGCACGCGCGATCGGGTTGGTGAGATAGAAGTCATCGATGACAGGCTTGAACGGCGCCTTCTCGAGGCTGCCGCCCTTGCCCGCCAGGGTCTTGATGTCGGCGATCTTGCCCGCCTCGATCTGGTCGATCCGGCCGAGATGCGGCACGGCCTTGATGATCGCAGCGCGCAAGCCGGCCAGCGAGTCGTAGCCGAGCTTCCTGCCGAGCACGTCGGACAGCGCCCGGATGATCGCCCAGTCCTCGCGTGCCTCGCCCGGCGGGAATGACGCCCGGCCCGTCATCTGCACCCGGCCCTCGGTGTTGACGAAGAGACCCGACTTCTCGGTGTATGCGGCGCCCGGCAGGATGACGTCGGCGCGATGCGCGCCACGGTCGCCATGGGTGCCGATGTAGACAGTGAACACGCCCTCGGGCACCTCGACCTCGTCGGCGCCCAGCAGGAACATCACGTCCATGGTGCCGAAGGTCGTCATCTGCGCAGCCGTCAGGCCGGTGCCGTTGAAGCCGATGTCGAGCGCGCCGACCCGCGACGCGGTGTCGTGCAGCACGGCAAAACCGTTCCAGTCGTCGCGCACGGCGTTGACGTCCATCGCGATCTTGGCCGCGAGCGACAGGATCGCCGCGCCATCGTGACGCGCGACCGCACCGGCGCCGACCAGCACGATCGGATTCTTGGCGTTGCGGAACGTGGTCGCAAACGAGTGCTTGCCCGCGGCGACGTCGCTCAGGGAGTCCGTGCCCGCGCCAATGTGCTCATAGGCATAGGTGAGATCGGCCTTCGGGCCGACCACGCCGACCTTGAGCTGACCCGACCGCCAGCGCTTGCGGATGCGGGCGTTGAGCACGGCCGCTTCCTTGCGCGGATTGGCGCCAACGATCAGGATCGCGTCGGCCTGCTCGATGCCGGCGATGGTCGGATTGAACAGATAGGATGCGCGGCCGAGCTTGGCATCGAAGCTGTCACCGCCCTGCACGGCGACGTTGGTCGAGCCGAGCTTGGCAAGCAGATCCTTGAGCGCGAACATCTCTTCGACCGCGGCGAGATCGCCGGCGATCGCGCCGATGCGCTTGCCGTCGATGCGCGACAGCTTGGCGGCAATCGCCTTGAATGCCTCAGGCCAGGAGGCGGCGCGCAGCTTGCCATCCTCGCGAACGTAGGGACGATCGAGCCGCTGCGTGCGCAGGCCGTCGACGACATGGCGGGTCTTGTCGGAGATCCACTCCTCGTTCACGGCATCGTTGATGCGCGGCAGGATGCGCATCACCTCGCGGCCGCGGGTGTCGACCCGGATCGCTGAGCCCACGCCGTCCATGACGTCGATCGACTGCGTCTTGCCGAGCTCCCAGGGCCGCGCCGCGAAAGCATAGGGCTTGGAGGTCAGCGCGCCCACCGGGCAGATGTCGACCAGATTGCCCTGCAGCTCCGAGCTCAGCGCCTGCTCGAGATAGGTCGTGATCTCCACGTCCTCGCCGCGGCCGATCGCGCCCATTTCCGGCACGCCGCAGACTTCCGCCGAGAAGCGGACGCAGCGCGTGCACTGGATGCAGCGGTTCATCGAGGTCTTGACCAATGCGCCGAGATATTTGTCCTCGACCGCGCGCTTGTTCTCGGCGAAACGGCTGGTGTCCACACCATAGCCCATCGCCTGGTCCTGCAGGTCGCACTCGCCGCCCTGGTCGCAGATCGGGCAGTCCAGCGGATGGTTGATCAGAAGGAATTCCATCACGCCTTCGCGCGCCTTCTTGACCATCGGCGACCGCGTCGAAATCTCCGGCGGCTCACCCTTCGGACCCGGCCGGCAGTCGCGCACGCCCCAGGCGCAGCTCGCGACCGGCTTCGGTCCGCCCTTCACCTCGACGAGGCACATCCGGCAGTTGCCGGCGATCGACAGCCGCTCATGATAGCAGAAACGCGGGATCTCGGCGCCCGCCGCCTCGCACGCCTGCAACAGCGTGTACTCCGGCGGCACATCGATCTCTTTGCCATCGATGATGATCTTGGTCATAGCCTCACATCTCTCTCAAACCACGGACCACCGCGCCGCTGCGCACCGTGAGGGCGCGAGCGCGGGGGAAAACCTTGCTGGCGGACCGGACCGCCATCGCCTACTCCGCCGCCACCATGTGCGCGGGATCGCGCACGCCGACGTCGTCGACATCGGCCTTGTGCGAATACTGGTCGATGCGCGCCTCGATCTCGTGACGGAAATGCGTGATCAGGCCCTGGATCGGCCAGGCCGCGGCGTCACCGAGCGCGCAGATCGTGTGTCCCTCGATCTGCTTGGTGACCTCCAGCAGCATGTCGATCTCGCGCTTGTGCGCCCGGCCCTCGGCCATGCGCGTCAGCACGCGCCACATCCAGCCGGTGCCTTCGCGGCACGGCGTGCACTGGCCACAGCTCTCATGCTTGTAGAAATAGGAGATACGCGCGATCGCCCGAATCAGGTCGGTCGACTTGTCCATCACGATCACGGCCGCGGTGCCGAGGCCGGAGCGCAGCTTCGACAGGCTGTCGAAATCCATCGGCGTATCGATGATCTGCTCGGCCGGCACCATGCGCACGGACGAGCCGCCGGGGATGACCGCCTTCAGATTGTCCCAGCCGCCACGGATGCCGCCGCAATGCTTCTCGATCAGCTCGCGGAACGGGATGCCCATCGCCTCTTCGACGTTGCAAGGCCGCTCGACGTGACCGGAGATGCAGAACAGTTTTGTGCCGACATTGTTCGGACGGCCGATGCCGGCGAACCACGCGGCGCCGCGGCGCAGGATGGTGGGCGCCACCGCGATCGACTCGACATTGTTCACCGTGGTCGGGCAGCCGTAGAGGCCGACGTTGGCCGGGAATGGCGGCTTCAGCCGCGGCTGGCCCTTCTTGCCCTCCAGGCTCTCGAGCAGCGCCGTTTCTTCGCCGCAGATATAGGCGCCGGCGCCGTGGGCGACGTAGAGATCGAACGGCCAGCCGTGGATGTTGTTCTTGCCGATCAGGTTGGCCTCATAGGCCTGGTCGATCGCCGCCTGCAGCCGTTCGCGCTCGCGGATGAACTCGCCGCGCACATAGATGTAGCAGGCATGCGCGTTCATCGCGAAGCTGGCGAGCAGGCAGCCCTCGACGAGATGATGCGGATCGTGCCGCATGATCTCGCGATCCTTGCAGGTACCGGGCTCGGACTCGTCGGCGTTGACCACGAGATAGCTCGGCCGGCCGTCGGTCGATTCCTTCGGCATGAACGACCATTTCAGGCCGGTCGGGAAGCCGGCGCCGCCGCGGCCGCGCAGGCCCGACGCCTTCATCTCGTTGATGATCCAATCGCGGCCCTTCTCGATCAGGCCCTTGGTGCCGTCCCAGCTGCCACGCCGGCGAGCGCCTTCGAGGCCCCAATCGTGCAGGCCGTAGAGGTTGGTGAAGATGCGGTCCTTGTCGTCGAGCATCAGACGGCTTCCTCGAATGTCAGCGGTTCGACTGCATGGTGGCGATGAAGGCGGCACAGCCGCCGAACACCAAGGCCCACAGCAGACTGGACTCCAGCGTCGCGTTGAGCGCGAACCGCTGCAGCACGAAAATGAAAGCGGCGGCAGCAAGCGTATGCAGCGCCACGTAGCGCCAGTTCTTCATTGCGGCGACCTCTTGGGTCAGGGCCGCAACGCGGGTGCGATCGCGGCTCATGTCTTCTCCTTCAACGTGGTCGGACCGCCGGCGGGCGCCGAGAACTGGCGACCATTCTGCGGGCCGGGCGTCGGCAGATTGCCGGTCGCGAAACCGTCGAGCACCTTGCCGAAGCTCTCCGGTGTCAGGTCCTCATAGGTATCCTTCCAGATCTGCACCATCGGCGCATTCACGCAGGCGCCCAGGCACTCGACCTCTTCCCAGCTGAAGTCGCCGTCCTTCGACAGGTGGAAGGGATCATGATGGATGCGATGCTTGCAGACCTCGATCAGCTCTTCGGCGCCACGCAGCCGACACGGCGTGGTGCCGCACACCTGCACATGCGCCTTCTTCCCGACCGGCTGGAGCTGGAACATGGTGTAGAAGGTCGCGACCTCGAGCACGCGGATATAGGGCATCCCGAGCATGTCGGCGACGACGCGGATCGCAGCCTCCGACACCCAGCCGTCGTGCTGCTCCTGGGCCCGCCACAAGATCGCAATCACCGCCGAGGCCTGGCGGCCTTCCGGATATTTCGCGATCTGCGCTTTGGCGAAGGCAAGGTTCTCGTCCGTGAACGCAAAGCTCGCGGGCTGAACTTCCTTCGGGGCAAGACGGCGGACGGACATGGCTCTTCAATCTTTCATTGCATGCGGCGCGCGGCGTCTGCATTGAGCGCTGCGACGCGATTCTGCCAGAAGGCACTTGCAGTTCCGAACACGTTATAGCCGACGTGGGCGGAAGCCTTGATGCGGTCGAGGATCGACAGCTCCGTCACGATCTCGAAGCGGCCGCTCGCGGGGTCGTAGACCATCAGCTGCATCGGCGTCTGATCGAGGATGTAGCGCGACACCGTATGGTTGCGGTCCTGGCCGTGCTCCTCGCACAGGATCATGCTGTCGGTCGCCAGCAACCGCGCGCCGCCCTTGATCGCCTCGATCTCGACGCCCTCGACGTCGAGCTTGATCAGGTACTTGCCGGACGCGGCGACCTTGCCGTCGTCGATCAGATCGTCGAGCGCCATCACCGGCACCCGCTCGCCGTCGGCGGCGCCGCCCGCAATGCTGAAGGCCTCGTGCTTGGTGCCAGTCAAATAGGCCGTGCCGCGGCTGGCGCCGATCGCGCACTTCATCACCTCGAAGCGGCCGGCATTGATCCGGGCGTTGTTGGCGAGCTTGGCGAAGTTGGCCGAGGACGGCTCAATCGCGATCGCCTTGTGCGCACCGTAGGGCGCGCTCGAGACCAGCACCGACCAGTAGCCGTAATTGGCCCCGCCATCGATGAAGGTGTAGTCGACATCGACAGTGCCGAGAAACAGGATCTCGAGCTCGTCCTCGTAGTGATAGTCGCGGTTGAGCAGCTTGCTCCAGTAGCCGTCGCCATAGGGAAACTCGAACACGGCGTCCGGGTTGAGCTTCACCGCGATATCGCGTTCGGGCAGCGCCAGGCGCAACAGGTTGGCGCAGCGGTTGTAGCCGCGATGCGAGAAATGCGACGAGATCTTCGAGCCGGTCGACAGCGCCAATGCAGCCGTGCGCTCCCAGAGGTTCGCTCCTTCGAGCGCTCCGGACGCACGATCGAACTGGATCGGCGCATGGCCCATCAGCGGTCCACCTCTCCGAACACGATGTCGAGCGAGCCCAGGATGGCCGAGACGTCGGCGAGCAGATGGCCGCGGCAGATGAAGTCCATCGCCTGCAGATGCGCGAAACCCGGAGCGCGGATCTTGCACTTGTACGGCTTGTTGGTGCCGTCAGCGACGAGGTAGACGCCGAACTCGCCCTTCGGCGCCTCGACCGCCGCATAGATCTCGCCGGCGGGGACGTGCACGCCCTCGGTATAGAGCTTGAAGTGGTGGATCAGCGCTTCCATCGAGCGCTTCATCTCGCCACGGCGCGGCGGCGCGATCTTGTTGTCGGTGATCATCACCGGGCCCTGCCCGTCCGGTGCACGCAGCTTCTGGATGCACTGCTTCATGATACGCACCGACTGGCGCATCTCTTCCATGCGGATCAGATAGCGGTCGTAGCAGTCGCCGTTCTTGCCGATCGGAACGTCGAACTCCATCTCGGCGTAGACGTCATAGGGCTGCGACTTGCGCAGGTCCCAGGCCGCGCCCGAGCCGCGCACCATCACGCCCGAGAAGCCCCACTCCCAGGCCTGCTTCAGGGTGACGACGCCGATGTCGACGTTGCGCTGCTTGAAGATGCGGTTTCCGGTGAGGAGCCGGTCGAGATCGTCGACCACCTTCAGGAACGGATCGCAGAATGCGTCGATGTCGTCGATCAGCTTCGGCGGCAGGTCCTGGTGGACGCCACCGATGCGGAAGTAGTTGGCGTGCATGCGCGAGCCGGAGGCGCGCTCATAGAACACCATCAGCTTCTCGCGCTCCTCGAAGCCCCACAGCGGCGGGGTCAGCGCGCCGACGTCCATCGCCTGGGTGGTGACGTTGAGCAGGTGCGACAGCAGCCGTCCGATCTCGGAGTAGAGCACGCGGATCAGCTGGCCGCGGCGCGGCACCTCGATTCCGAGCAGGCGCTCGGCCGCGAGGCAGAACGCATGCTCCTGATTCATCGGCGCGACGTAGTCGAGCCGATCGAAATAGGGCATCGCCTGCATGTAGGTCTTGGTCTCGATCAGCTTCTCGGTGCCGCGATGCAGCAGGCCGATATGCGGATCGACGCGCTCGACCACCTCGCCGTCCAGCTCCAGCACCAGGCGCAGCACACCGTGCGCCGCCGGATGCTGCGGGCCGAAATTGATCGTGAAGTTGCGGAGGGCCGGGCTCTGCTCGTTCATGCTCGCGCTCCCACTCACTTATTCGCTTTCTCGTCGCCCGGCAGCGGATAGTCCGCGCCTTCCCAGGGCGACAGGAAATCGAACTTGCGGAATTCCTGGTTGAGCCTGACCGGCTCGTAGATCACCCGCTTCTCCTGGTCGTCGTAGCGCACCTCGACGAACCCCGTCGTCGGGAAGTCCTTGCGCAGCGGATGGCCATCGAAGCCGTAGTCCGTCAGCAGGCGGCGCATGTCGGGGTGGCCGACAAAGATCACGCCGTAGAGGTCGTAGGCCTCGCGCTCGAACCAATCGGCGCCCGGAAAGACATCGATCAGCGACGGCACCTGCGTGGTCTCGTCGGCTTCGGCCTTGAGCCGGATGCGCGCGTTCAGCGTCGGTGACAGGAAGTGGTAGACGACATCGAAACGCTTGGCGCGCTCGGGATAGTCGACCGCCGTGATGTCGGTGATGTTGACGAAGCGGAGAGCCGGATCGTCGCGCAGATGTGTCACGACCTCGACGATCCGGGCGGGCTCCACATTCACCGTGAGCTGATTGAAAGCGACCGTATGGCCGATCGCGGCGCCCGGGAGCGCGCTTACGATCGTCTGCCCAAGGGCGTCGAGCCTGCCGTCGTCCATAACGAAAAACCTTCAGCGTTCGATGGTGCCGGTGCGCCGGATCTTCTTCTGCAGCAGCAGCACACCGTACAGCAGCGCTTCGGCGGTCGGCGGACAGCCGGGCACATAGATGTCAATGGGAACGATGCGGTCGCAGCCGCGGACCACCGAATAGGAATAGTGATAGTAGCCGCCGCCATTGGCGCACGACCCCATCGAGATGACGTAGCGCGGCTCCGGCATCTGGTCGTAGACCTTGCGCAGCGCCGGCGCCATCTTGTTGGTCAGCGTGCCGGCGACGATCATCACGTCGGACTGGCGCGGCGAGGCACGCGGCGCGAAGCCAAAGCGCTCGACATCGTAGCGCGGCATCGAGACCTGCATCATCTCGACGGCGCAGCAGGCCAGGCCGAACGTCATCCACATCAGGGAGCCGGTGCGGGCCCAGGTGATGAGATCGTCAGCGGTGGCAACGAAGAATCCCTTGTCCGACAGCTCGGACCTGACCTCGAGGAAATACGGGTCGTTGGCACCGATCGGCCTGCCGGTCGCGGGATCGAGAATGCCCTTCGGGGCCGGAGCGATCGCCGGCCCGGTCGAGGACGTGGTCGGGCTCAATCCCATTCAAGCGCGCCTTTCTTCCATTCGTAGGCAAACCCGACCGTCAGCACGGCCAGGAACACCAGCATCGACCAGAAGCCGGCCGCGCCGAGCTTGCCGAATGCGACTGCCCAGGGGAACAGGAAGGCGACTTCGAGGTCGAAGATGATGAAAAGGATGGCAACCAGATAGAAGCGGACGTCGAACTTCATACGGGCGTCGTCGAACGCATTGAAGCCGCACTCGTAGGCGGAGAGCTTCTCGGGATCGGGCTGCTGGTAGGCGACCAGGAACGGCGCGATCAGCAGCACCACCCCGATGATGGCTGCGACACCTATGAAAACGACGAGGGGGAGATAGTTCTGAAGGATGCCGGTCATCGGCGCCACTTTCCTCTGCGGTTTCGGTGCAAACCGCAGACTCGTTGCATTGGAATTGGTCGAAGCCTTAGCGCAGCGCACCAAGCCGCGCAAGACGAGCCGTCTCGCTGTCGTCATCCCTCCCCACATTGCGGAAACCGGGACACACCGAGCAACGGCGCCGCGGATGACGCGTGCAGGAGCCGCATTGCAGACCCGCAGCATTACGGTGCCGCACGGTCCACCGCAGGATGCTGAGGCGATCAGCAATCGCGAGGACGCACGGCGTTGTGCGCAGGCTGGGCTGGTCGGAGACGGATGCGGGTCAGCGTTCGATCGGGCGATCCAAACGAGGCGACTGGACCGTCGCCCGATAGGCTTCCGTTACCGCGGGAGATGGTCACGAAGGGCCGCCGGATCAAGATCATCCGCGGCCGCCGTCGATGCCGGCACCGCCGCGCGCAGTCAGCCCCGGCCGCATACTCCCGATTGCCGCCGCGGCGGCTGCAACCGATGAAACCATTTTGAGGAAACGAAGAAACCGGATCGAAACAAAGCAGGGGTACATGTCCAGGCAACAAAGTGGCGCTCTGAGACGCCGGGAGGCTGACATGAACCACTCGCTGCATTCCGCAGACCGATCGACCCATCTGAAGATCGTCGCCGTTGCCCTGATCGCCGGCATCGCCGTGACCGCTTTCGGCATCGCGACCCGCGCCAACGTCGACTACAGCCAGACGGCATCGCACGTCGTGAAGGCCGGCAAGCCGGTGACCATGACGAGTTCCAGCGACTCGATGGTCCGCTGAGGCCACTGTCCGCTGCCATCTGACAGCATTCGCAGGCCACCCGCCGGGTGGCCTTTTTCATGCCCGGTCGGAAAATTGGCGACGGAGCACTTGCAGTCGGCGGAGCATCAGGTCGTAGGCGGGAAGAGATCGCGCGGGAGTGCCGCTTGCGCCAGCGGACGGATCAGATCGAAAGCTAAGCCATTGAAAACATGGCGCGAGAGACGGGGCTCGAACCCGCGACCTCCGGCGTGACAGGCCGGCGCTCTAACCAACTGAGCTACTCCCGCGTGATCGCGAAATCCGCGGAGGAGTGCGACTTAAAGGGGCGATGTTTCGAAGTCAAGGACAATGAACCGAGAGCTGTGCGAAGTCATTGATGAGGGGTCCATGCAGCACGCACGGTCTCCTTGTCTGGGCCCAGCAGCCGACGTCAATCGCTGCACGATGATGGGCCATCCCACGTCTCTCCCTCCGGACCTCGGCACCCCTGCCCCGCGGCCGTGGCGGTCGCTTCGCGAAGACGTCGCAGGCCGGATATGGCAAAATGGGCGCCAAGTCCGACCAGGCATACTTTCGACCGGGCATCTTGAAATTTCCGGCCGCCGTCCCGGTCGAGGCGCACGGGCTGACCAGGAAGCGAGTGAGAGGAGATTCCTCGCGGACGCCGCCCACGAATCGCCCGGCACCTGTGCGAGCAAGCTGAGCTTCGAATCGCCGGAGGCGGTATCCTGCAGATGGAGCTCAATCCTGCCGTCGGCGAAGCGGTGCTGATCAACGCCGGCCGCGAAACGTCGTATTCCGCAGCACGGGAGCTGGCCGGACGTTCTTTGATCAGAGCTGAAACCATTGATAACCTGCCGCTCCTGGTATCTGGCATGCAATAACTGATATATTAGTATACTGATACCTCCGGCAACCTCTCTCTCTTTCTCTCTCTCTCGTGGTGCCCATGTCCGACCCGCTTCGCAGCTATACCCACTCCGTCACCGAGCGCCTGCTCCGCTACGCCGTGATCGACACCCAGTCGGACCCGACGTCGCCGACCTGTCCTTCGACGCTCAAGCAGAAAAATCTTGGCCGGATGCTCGCAGCCGAGCTGCAGGCGATGGGACTTTCGGACGCCCATCTGGACGACAACGGCTACGTCTACGCGACCATCCCCGCCACCACCGACAAGGCCGTGCCGGTGATCTGCTTCTGCTCGCACATGGACACGTCGCCCGACTGTTCCGGGGCCAACGTGAAGCCGCAGATCGTGCGCAACTACCAGGGCGGCGACATCGTGCTGCCGGGGGACGCGAGCCAGATCATCCGTGTGGCTGAGCATCCTGCATTGAAGGACCAGATCGGCAGCGACATCGTCACCACCGACGGCACGACCCTGCTGGGCGCCGACAACAAGGCCGGCATCGCCGAGATCATGGACGCGGCGCAATTCCTGATCAGCAATCCGCAGATCAAGCACGGCACCATCAAGATCCTGTTCACGCCGGACGAGGAGATCGGCCGCGGCGTCGACAGGGTCGACCTGAAGAAGCTGGGCGCCGATTTCGGCTATACGATGGATGGCGAGACCGCCGGCAACATCGAGGACGAGACCTTCTCCGCCGACGGCGCCACCATCCTCATCAACGGCGTCAGCGCCCATCCCGGCTTTGCCAAGGGCAAGATGGAGCATGCGATCAAGATCGCGTCCGCAATCGTCGATCGGCTCCCGAAGGATGGCTGCTCGCCGGAGACGACGGAGGGCAAGGAAGGCTTCCTGCATCCGGTCGGGATCTCCGGCGCGCTCGAACAGGCGCGGCTCGACTTCATCGTGCGCGATTTCAGCGAGCAGGGCCTGCGGCAGAAGGAAGCGCTGCTCGAGGACATCGTCAGGGATGTCCTGAAGGACTATCCGCGCTCGACCTATCGGATGGAGGTCCGGCAGCAATACCGCAACATGAAGGAGGTCATCGACCGGCATCCGGAGATCGTGACCTATGCCGAGGAGGCGATCCGCCGCGCCGGACTGACGCCGGTCCGGACATCGATCCGCGGCGGCACCGACGGTTCGCGGCTGTCGTTCATGGGCCTGCCCTGCCCCAACATCTTCGCCGGCGAGCATGCCTTCCACTCGCGTCTCGAATGGGTCAGCGTCAAGGACATGGAGAAGGCGGCGCAGACCATCGTCCATCTGGCGATGATCTGGGAAGAGCGCTCCTGAGCGCCGTCCGGCGCCGCGTCAGGCGCGCGCCGTCACCAGCCAGATCGAGCCCGACAGCGTGACGCTGCCGCCATCCTGATGCTGTGCGAGCAGCTCGCGTACCGAGAGACGCGCCGCATCGCGCGTCTCCGCCGGGTGCCCTTCCAGCGCGCGGCTGGCGGGGCCGATCTCGAAGGCCGATTGCACCGCCGCGTCGAGACCCTGTCCGCGGGCGATGTCGAGCGACAGCGGATGTGCCTGCAGCGCGACGTCGCTGAAGCCGGCCTCGCCGAGGATCCGCGTCACCCGCGCCTCGGATGCGAACGCGAACGGACCCGGATCCTCCGGCGCCATCTCCGGCAGCTTCGGAACGTGGCGATAGACCGCCTGCAGCGGCGCAATCATCCAGGGATTGGCCTTCGGCTCGCGCCAGCAGGCGAATACGACCCGGCCGCCCGGCTTCAGCGCGCGGCGGATGTTGGCGAACGACGCCACCGGATCGGCAAAGAACATCACCCCGAACCGCGACACCAGCAGATCAAAGCTCGCCGGCGCGAACGGATGCACGGTGGCGTCGGCCAGCACGAATTCGGTGGCAGGTCCTGCCGGCGCCACGGCGCGCGCCCGCGCCAGCATCGGCGCAGAGATGTCGACCCCGAGCACGTGTCCGCCCGGCGCCACCTGCCCGGCGAGCGCGATCGACAGGCCGCCGCAGCCACAGCCGATGTCGAGCACACGATCTCCCGGCTTGGCCGCGATGCGGTCGATCAGTATCCGCGACACCGGCGCGAGCAGGACGTCCTGCGCCTCCTGGCGATCGGACCAGCGCTGGCCGCCCGGGCCGTTCCAATAGGCGATCTGGTCGGCGTTGCGGTCGTCTCCTGAAGGCAATTGCATGACGCGCCTTGTCTGGTTGAGATCATCGTGAGAGCAGGCATCGCGCATGCGCGGGTCTTGCCTGTCAAGGCACGAGCGCGCGATGGCTCGCGCCAACATCATACCGGCGAGTTCAACAGACCAGAGGACGGTCTTGCTGGCGCCGGCGGTTTCGAGATGCAATCGCGCGGGCAGAACATGGTCCCGCTCTTGCTTTCATCCTGCGCGTCAGGAGCCTCATGCGCTGTCTCATCGTTGCCGATCTTCACTACACGTTGCCGCAGTTCGACTGGCTGGTCGCGGCGGCCGAGCATTTCGACATGGTCGTGTTCGCCGGCGATGCGCTCGACCTCGCCTCGATCGTCGACATTCGCGCCCAGATCGTCGTCGTGAAGAAGTATCTCGGCCTGCTCGCCGCCAGGACGCGCGTGATGATCTGCTCCGGCAATCACGACCTGGAGGAGCGTAGCGCGGACGGCGAGAAGATCGCGGCTTGGCTCAGCACGGTCCGCGAGCTCGGCATCGCTTCCGATGGCGACGATCTCGTGGTCGGCGACATCATGTTCTCAGTCTGCCCGTGGTGGGACGGCCCGCTCGTGAAGGCCGCCGTCGCGCGTCAGCTCGAAGCCGCCGCGGCACGCAAGCCCGCGCGCTGGATCTGGGTGCATCATGCGCCGCCGGCCAACTCGCCGGTGAGCTGGGGCGGCAAGCGCTTCTTCGGCGATACCGAGCTCGAAGGCTTCATCGCGCGCCATCGGCCAACGATGGTGATCTCCGGCCACGTCCACCAGTCGCCCTTCATCACGAACGGATCCTGGTTCGATCGCGTCGGTGAGACCTGGGTCTTCAACACCGGACGGCAGCCCGGGCGCCCGCCGACCTACATGGTGCTCGACACCGAAGCCCAGCGCGCCTTCTGGCTGTCGGCGGGGCAGGCCGAATGGATCGACCTCGCCGGACCGCTGGAGCGCCCGGCCCAGCCGGTGACAGCGGCGCCCGACTGGCTCAGAGCCGTGGATCGGATTCCAGATCCGTTCCTGGCGAGACCTGCTGCGGCGGCAGGTTGACCATGCTCTGCAGGACGTCGCCGACCATCGCGAGGTGCGTGCCATGGCCGGCATATTGCCGCTTGAGGTCGGCCAGATAGGTATTGGCGACATTGAGCCGCTGCGCCAGCATGCGCGCGATCGCCAGCGTCGCCTCGGGATTCTCGGTCAGGAAGCGCGGCGCATTGGGGATCTCATAGATCCGGCACTCGGCAAGCGCCCGCACGGTCGCCGTGTGCGGCTGCTCCAGCAGCAGCGACATCTCGCCGAACAGCGCACCCGGCTCGGAGACGACGGCCACCGTGGCCCCGGCCTTGACGACCTCCAGCCGCCCGTCCAGCAGGATGTAGAGATGCCCGGTGCTGTGGCCCTCCTCCAGCAGGTCGGAGCCAGCCGCGATGATGCGTTCGTGTCCGCCTGTGCAGTGACGCAGGAAGTCGGTCATCGTTTCGTCCGCGATGTTTCACCCCGCGCGAAGCTAGCCGAAGAAGAGCTGGTCACCACGCGAAATCGTTCTGACACTTCGTAGTGGCCGCCGAAAAGGATTCTAAACCCTGTCCCACGGCGACGTCCCGCAGCACCTACGCTTCACCACGAGGCTGCGGTATAGCCATCCTGCTACCTCTGACAGAGGTTCAAATGGGGGAATGGGTCGTCATGCAACAATGGGTCGTGGAGCTGATCGTCTCCTGGCTTCCCTTCATCTTCCTGATCGGGGTTTGGTTCTTGCTCAGCCGTCGCGGCGGATTGGGTCCCAGCGCGAAGGTGGTTCAGCTCTACGAGCAGCAGATCGATGAAACCAGACGTACGAACACGCTTCTGGAAAGGATCGCGGTCAGCCTGGAAAAACAGCGCCTGCCGCAATAGCCACCGCAATTCGAGCGTGCCTGCCGGCAGATCCGAGTGGTAGGCGGCGAGAGATTCGAACTCCCGACCCTCTCGGTGTAAACGAGATGCTCTAACCAGCTGAGCTAGCCGCCCTCACGTCGCGCTTCTTTACCCCCTGCCCGATCCGCAATCAACGCCGGAACCACGCAGCGGCAGCGAGAAACCGCCGCAGCGGGAACGGTGGGGCAGACTCCGCACGCTCGAAGTCAGTGGCTCGATCCCGCAAACGAAAACGGCGCCCCTTCGGGCGCCGTTTCCTTGTTCTGTTCGGTCGTCAGTGGGCGGTCAGGCCGCCGGCGGCTTCGTCGCCATCGGCCTTCACGGGCACCTTGGTGTCCTCTTCCCAGACGATCGGCACCGGCTTGCGGACCAGGGCCCGGGCGACGACGTCGTCCAGACGGGCGACCGGGATGATCTCCATGCCGCCCTTGATCGCATCGGAAATCTCCGTGAGATCCTTGGCGTTGTCCTCGGGGATCAGCACCGTCTTGATGCCGCCGCGGGCCGCAGCCAACAGCTTCTCCTTCAGACCGCCGATCGGCAGCACACGACCACGCAGGGTGATCTCGCCGGTCATCGCGACGTCGTGACGGACCGGGATGCCGGTCATCACCGAGATGATGGTCGTCGCCATCGCGACGCCCGCCGACGGTCCGTCCTTCGGGGTTGCTCCCTCCGGCACGTGGACGTGGATGTCACGCCGGTCGAACAGCGGCGGCTCGATGCCGTAGTTGATCGCCCGCGAGCGGACGAACGAGGCCGCCGCCGAGATCGACTCCTTCATGACGTCGCGCAGATTGCCCGTCACCGTCATCTTGCCCTTGCCGGGCATCATGACGCCTTCGATCGTCAGCAGCTCGCCACCGACATCGGTCCAGGCCAAGCCCGTCACGATGCCGACCTGATCGTCGCTCTCGATCTCGCCGAAGCGGTACTTCGGAACACCCAAGAATTCCTCGACGGTCTTCTCGGTGATCTTCACCGACTTCTTCTTGGACATCATGAGCTCCTTCACGGCCTTGCGGGCCAGTGTGGAAATCTCACGCTCCAGGTTACGCACGCCCGCTTCGCGGGTGTAGCGCCGGATCACGAGCAGCAACGCGTCGTCGTCGATCGACCACTCCTTCGAGTCCAGGCCGTGCTTCGAGATCGCGCTGGGGATCAGGTGCTTGCGGGCGATCTCGAGCTTTTCGGTCTCGGTGTAGCCCGCGATGCGGATGATCTCCATGCGGTCCATCAGCGGTCCGGGAATATTCAGCGTATTCGCGGTCGTGATGAACATCACGTTCGACAGGTCGTAGTCGACCTCCAGATAGTGATCGTTGAACGTCGTGTTCTGCTCGGGGTCCAGGACCTCCAGCAGCGCCGACGAGGGATCACCCCGGAAGTCCGAGCCCATCTTGTCGATCTCGTCCAGCAGGAAGAGCGGATTCGAGGTCTTGGCCTTGCGCATCGACTGGATGATCTTGCCGGGCATCGAGCCGATATAGGTCCGGCGATGACCGCGGATCTCCGCCTCGTCGCGCACGCCGCCCAGCGACACGCGAACGAACTCGCGCCCCGTGGCCTTCGCGATCGACTTGCCGAGCGAGGTCTTGCCGACGCCGGGAGGTCCGACCAGGCACAGGATCGGGCCGGTCAGCTTGTTGGCGCGCGACTGCACCGCCAGGTACTCGACGATGCGGTCCTTGACCTTCTCCAGCCCATAGTGATCCGCATCCAGAACCGCCTGAGCGGCCTCCAGATCCTTCTTCACCTTGGACTTCTTGTTCCACGGGATCGACAGCAGCCAATCCAGGTAGTTGCGCACGACGGTCGCTTCCGCGGACATCGGCGACATCTGGCGCAGCTTCTTCAGCTCGTGCTGGGCCTTCTCGCGCGCTTCCTTGGAGAGCTTGGTCTTGTTGATGCGCTCTTCCAGATCGGCGAGCTCGTCGCGGCCGTCCTCGTCGCCCAGCTCCTTCTGAATGGCCTTCATCTGCTCATTCAGGTAGTACTCGCGCTGGGTCTTCTCCATCTGGCGCTTCACACGCGAGCGGATGCGCTTCTCGACCTGCAGCACCGAGATCTCGCTCTCCATCAGGCCAAGCACCTTCTCCAGGCGCGTGGTGACGGACAGCGTCTCCAAGATGCCCTGGCGATCCGCGATCTTGACGGCGAGATGCGAGGCGACGGTGTCGGCCAGCTTGCCGAAATCGGTGATCGACTGAACGACGCCGACGACCTCGGCCGAGATCTTCTTGTTCAGCTTCACATAGCTCTCGAAGTCCGACACGACGGAGCGGCCCAGCGCTTCGGCCTCGACCGACTTGGCGTCGGTGTCCTCGAGCGCAACGGCAGTGGCTTCGTAGTAGTCGGCGCGATCGGTGTACTTCTCGACGCGCGCGCGCTCCAGGCCTTCGACCAGCACCTTCACGGTGCCGTCGGGCAGCTTCAGGAGTTGCAGCACGCTGGCGAGCGTCCCGGTCTCGTAGATCGCATCCGGAGCTGGATCGTCGTCGGACGCGTTCTTCTGCGTCGCCAGCATCACCAGCGCGTCGTTCTTCATCACCTCTTCGAGGGCGCGGATGGATTTCTCGCGGCCGACGAACAGCGGAACGATGTTGTGCGGGAAGACGACGATGTCGCGGAGCGGCAGAACCGGATAGGCGTGGCTCTCGCCGTAAACGATGGTCGGCCGGGGTTTGGGGGTCGTCATGGCCTGTTCCTTTTGTTTAGCCCCCTTGCACGCAGTCCGCCATCGTGCGCAACCGCCACAAGGTGCGATCTGATCCGGACTTCACTGACGCGTCGATATCGCCCGCTTGTTTCGGATCGTTGTTGAGGCGAATCCCGGGATTGAGATTTGTATCGCCACGCGACATTAGGTGGCTATCGACCCGGGGGGTGTCAAGTATCGGTAAACACCCGCCAAAAATGGCTTTACGCGGCGGGACTCTGAAACGCTGCGATGCCGCGGACATGATGTCCGCGGCGATCGCCGATCTAATAAATCGAGGTCTTCTGTCTCTCGTACCAGCGCGCCTCACGCGCTGGCGCTGCTTTCCACCGCGCGATCGGACCGATCGGCGTAGATGTAGAGCGGACGGGCGGTGCCCTCGACCACTTCGCGCGAGATGACGACTTCCTCGACGCCCTCGAGACCCGGCAGGTCGAACATCGTCTCAAGCAGGATGCTCTCGAGGATCGACCGCAGACCACGCGCGCCGGTCTTGCGCTCGATGGCCTTGCGCGCCACCGCGCCCAGCGCCTCGTCGGCGAAGGTGAGCTCGATGTTCTCCATCTCGAACAGCCTCTGATACTGCTTCACCAGCGCGTTCTTGGGCTCGGTCAGGATCTTCTTGAGCGAGTTCTCGTCGAGGTCCTCGAGCGTCGCAACGACCGGCAGACGGCCGACGAACTCGGGGATCAGGCCGTACTTCAGGAGATCCTCAGGCTCGACGTGACGGAATATCTCGCCGGTGCGGCGGTCTTCCGGCGCCAGAACCTGGGCGGCGAAGCCGATCGAGGTCGACCGGCCGCGCGCCGAGATGATCTTCTCGAGACCGGAGAACGCACCACCGCAGATGAACAGGATGTTGGTGGTGTCGACCTGCAGGAACTCCTGCTGCGGATGCTTGCGGCCGCCCTGCGGCGGAACCGACGCAACCGTGCCCTCCATGATCTTCAGCAGCGCCTGCTGGACTCCCTCGCCCGACACGTCGCGGGTGATCGAGGGATTGTCCGACTTGCGACTGATCTTGTCGATCTCGTCGATGTAGACAATGCCACGCTGCGCGCGCTCGACATTGTAGTCGGCCGCCTGCAAGAGCTTCAGGATGATGTTCTCGACGTCCTCACCGACATAGCCGGCCTCGGTCAGGGTCGTCGCATCCGCCATCGTGAACGGCACGTCCAGGATGCGGGCGAGCGTCTGCGCGAGCAGCGTCTTGCCCGATCCGGTCGGACCGATCAGCAGGATGTTCGACTTCGCGAGCTCGACGTCGGAGTGCTTGGTCTGGTGATTCAGCCGCTTGTAGTGGTTGTGGACGGCGACCGAGAGCACCTTCTTCGCGTGGTTCTGGCCGATGACGTAATCGTCCAGGACCTTGCAGATCTCCTTCGGGGTCGGAATCCCGTCGCGCGACTTGACCAGCGAGGACTTGTTCTCCTCGCGGATGATGTCCATGCAGAGTTCGACGCACTCGTCGCAGATGAAGACGGTTGGACCTGCGATCAGTTTGCGGACTTCGTGCTGGCTCTTGCCGCAGAACGAGCAATATAGCGTGTTCTTCGAGTCGCTCGTGCCGACCTTACTCATTCCTGTCTCCGTCCGCGGTTCGCTCTTGTCCGCTCGTTCGTTCCGATCCGGCACGGGCCGGACCAGACTGGTGAAAGAGCAAATTTCGTACCAAAATTAACACCTTGTTCTTCACCTGTCGTGCGCCCACGACCTACGCGAATCCCCCACGATCCATAACTGGACACTCTAGCCAATCATGCTGTCATCCGACTATCAAGAATTCGCTAATCGGAGCACAGACCCTAGACCGTGACATTACCGTGATTTTGGGGCTTGACACGGTAAGAGCACGCGAAATCAGCGGAGCGTTGCGTGTTTGCCACGCCTATTTGCCGGCCGCACGGCAAGGTTGCGACCCTTTTGGGACCCCACCTCAGTACCTTTGCCGGCCCGGGCCGACAAAGGTGATGCTGTGCGCTCCGAGGCGGGTCAAACGAACCCCGCCTCGTTTACGGAGGGCTCACTTGCCCATCGCCGCCGGATCTTCCGGCCGCTTGTCGAGAACCTTGTCGATCAGGCCGAACTCCTGGGCGGCTTCCGCCGTGAGGAATTTGTCGCGCTCCAGGGCGTCCTCGATCGCCTTGTAAGGCTGGCCGGTGTGCTTGACGTAGATCTCGTTGAGCCGCTTCTTCAGGTTCAGGATCTCCTGGGCGTGCAGCATGATATCGGTCGCCTGGCCCTGGAACCCGCCGGACGGCTGATGCACCATGATGCGCGAGTTCGGCAGCGAGAAGCGCATGTCCTTGTGGCCGGCACAGAGCAGCAACGAGCCCATCGAGGCCGCCTGGCCGGTGCACAGCGTCGACACCGCCGGACGGATGAATTGCATCGTGTCGTAGATCGCGAGGCCCGACGTCACCACGCCACCGGGCGAGTTGATGTACATCGCGATTTCCTTCTTCGGGTTCTCGGCCTCGAGGAACAGCAGCTGCGCGACGATCAGGGTCGCCATGCCGTCCTCGACCGGACCGGTCACGAAGATGATGCGCTCCTTCAGGAGGCGCGAGAAGATGTCGTAGGCGCGCTCACCGCGGTTGGTCTGTTCGACCACCATGGGCACAAGGTTCATATAGGTTTCGACGGGATCGCGCATGAATCACCCAAGGGTTGGACCAGCAGTTGAGACGACCGGCCGCCGCAGGTGAGGCTCATTCAACGAGCAGCGACGGACAGGTGTCCCGTGATGCAGAACTTCAAGACCGAGCCCACAGATATGGACCAATTTGCCGGTGACAAGACCGGGCCCCTGGCCAGCCGCGAGCGAGGTCGTTGCTCTGTTCAAGCTGATTCCCGCAGCGGCGGCCAGCACCGGAACCGGGCTGACCGGCGCTTTCGCCGGTCAACCTTAATCTCGCGCTTATGTCGCGAACCCTACGATGGGCGGCCTGCTCAGGCTGCCTTGTCGCTGTCGTCGTCCTTGAACAGCTCGTCCTTGGAGACCTTCTTCTCGGTCACATTGGCGAGCTCGAGGATGAAGTCGACGACCTTGTCCTCGTAGATCGGCGCGCGCAGCTGCGCGAGCGCCTGCGGGTTGCTGCGATAGAAGTCCCAGACCTCCTTCTCGCGGCCCGGCATCGAGCGCGCACGCTCGATCACGGCGCGGCTGACCTCGTCGTCGGTCACGGTGATCTTGTTCTTCTCGCCGATCTCGGAGAGCACGAGGCCGAGGCGCACGCGGCGGTCGGCGATGGTGCGGTACTCCTCCTTCGCCTTGTCCTCGGTGGTGTTCTCGTCGGCGAAGGTCTTGCCGCTGGAATCCATCTCGGCCTTGACCGAGTTCCACATCAGGTTGAACTCCTCGTCGATCAACGACGGCGGCGCATCGAACTTATGGGTCTCGTCGAGACGGTCGAGCAGCGCGCGCTTGACGCGCTGGCGGGTCGCCTGGCTGAACTCGCCGGCGAGACGATCGCGCATCAGCTGCTTCAGCTTGTCGAGCGATTCCAGGCCGAGCGTCTTGGCGAACTCGTCGTCCACCACCTTGTCTTCCGGCGCCTCGATCGCGGTCGCCGTGGTCTCGAACTCCGCGGCCTTACCGGCGAGCTCGTTGTTCAGGTAGTTGGTCGGGAACGTGACCTTGAGCGTACGGGTCTCGCCGACGCCGATGCCGACTAGTTGGTCCTCGAAACCGGGGATGAAGGTGTTGGAGCCGATGACGACGTCGATGCCCTCGCCGGTGCCGCCCTCGAAGGCGACGCCGTCGATCGTGCCCTTGAAGTTGATCTTCACGCGGTCGCCGTTCTCGGCCTTCGCGCCATCGGCCTTGGCGGCGTAGCTACGGTTGGCATCGGCCAGGCGCTTGATCGCCTCGTCGACGTCGGCGTCGGTGATGTCGGCCACCGGCTTTTCGACCGAGAAGGTCTTGAAGTCGGCGAGCGCGATCGCCGGCACGACCTCGACGGCCACGGTGTAGGTCAGGTCGGACTCGCCAGCGAGGATCTTCTCGACCTCGGCTTCCTCGGTCGGCATCGTCACCTTGGGCTCGGTGGCTAGGCGGAAGCCGCGCTCGGTGAAGATCTGCGTGTTGGTGTCGCGGATGGTCTGGTCGATGGTCTCGGCCATGACCGACTTGCCGTAGATCTTCTTCAGATGCGCGACCGGCACCTTGCCGGGGCGGAAGCCGTTGATGCGGACCTTGTCCTTGAGATCGACCAGCTTGGCATCCGCCTTGGCGTCGAGATCCGCCGCCGGAACGCTGATCTGGAACTCGTGCTTCAAGCCTTCCGACAAGGTTTCTGTGACCTGCATGGCGTCAATCTTCTTCCGCTTCGGTCCGGACCCTTGCGATCCGGACACATCTGACTCAATTGTGGACGACGCGCGGCAAAGGGCCTTGCGTCGGTGGGATCGGCGGCCCGCTTCTCTGTGCGAGAGAACGGGTTCGCCGGTAAAACTAGGGGCAAACGCCGGAGAAGCGCTTGGTGCGGGCGGAGGGACTCGAACCCCCACAACTTTCGTCACTGGAACCTAAATCCAGCGCGTCTACCAGTTCCGCCACGCCCGCGTGAACTGCATCGATAGCCCGGCCGCGGTGCCGCGGGCGGCGCGGCTTATACCACGCACGAAACCGTCCGCAGCAAAAAAATGGGCTGTCGAAAGCACCACCGGCAGGCCGATCGACCGTGTCGAACGCACAGATAAGGGAAAACAGCATGATCCGCATCCCCCTCATTGCACGATGTTTTGTCGCATGACGGAATCGTCGGAGGGGCTCAGCCGCCGCGCCCTGCTCGGCGGCCTCGCGGCAGCCGGCGCGGCCTCGTTTGCCCGCCCGGCGCGGGCCGCTCGCCGAATCTCGGTTTCGTTGAACGCTCGCGGCGAATCTCTCGTGCTGGCCCAGGGACGCGCGGCCAGCCCGCTCTGGCGGCTGGCAGCACCGGCCCCGGTGGTCCGGCTTGCCCGCGGCACGGCCCTGGATCTCGACCTTTCGAATGGCCTTACGATCCCCGCCGCGCTGTCCAGCCGCGGCCTCGCTTTGCCCGCCCCGCTGCTGGCGCAGGCGGAGATCGGCCCCGGCGGCCGGGCCACCATTCCAGCCCTGGCGTCGCGGGCCGGGACCGGCCTGCTCGACCTGCGGCTGCTGGCCGACGTCGTGGCGATCCGCCCGCTGCCTGTCATCGTCGATGAGGCCGCGACGGTAACTGTCGACCGCGACGAGGTTTTCCTGATCGAGGACTTCAGGCTCAAGGCCGACGGCACCGCGGTTGCGCCGGGAACCGAGGCGACGGACGCCGAGCTCCTCTACACCGTCAATGGGCAGACCCAGCCTGAGATCGCGCTGCGGACCCATGCGCGGGTCAGGCTGCGGTTCATCAATGGCTGTCAACGCGCTGTGATCGCGATCAAAATCGCCGACCTCGACGCCGTCCGCGTGATGGCCATCGACGGCCAGCCGGCCGAGCCTTTCCTGGCGCGAAACGGCGCGGTGGTGCTGCCGCCCGGCGGCCGGACCGACGTCTTCATCGACATGCCCGCCGCCAAGACGGCGCTGGCCGTGCTGCTGCACGACGGCAGCAATCCGCGTCCCCTCGCCCGGCTGGTGACGGCGAGCGAGCCGCCGCTCCGTGCCGCCCCACTGCCGCCGGCGCAGGCTTTGCCGTCGAACGGTTTGCCGGACAGACTGGACCTCAAGACGGCCGTTCGGGCCGAACTCGCGCTCGACGGCGCCGAGTGGCGACCACCCGCCCAGTTCAGCGCCACCGCCGAACCCGCCTTGCAGGCGAAGGCCGGCCGGGTGGTCGTGCTGGCTCTTACCAACAAGACCGCCGCCTCCCGTGTGGTCCATTTGCACGGCCAGCCGTTCCGGCTGCTCGACCAGCTCGACGACGGCTGGAAGCCCTATTGGCTCGACACGCTGGCACTGGAGGCCGGCCAGACCCAGCGCATTGCATTCCTTGCCGAGCAGTCCGGCCGGTTCCTGGTCGAGAGCATGGCGACCAGCTGGGCAGCGCCGCGCCTGCTGCGATGGTATGAGATCCGGTGAGGAAACGAACCTGAGGGAACAGTCCCCATGACCATCGCTGCCATCACCGGGGTCACGGCGCGCGCCGTGATCACGCCCATGAAGCGCCCCTTGCGCAACGCGTTCGGCATCATCGACTCCGGACCGCTGGTGCTGATCGACGTCGCCACCGATCAGGGGGTTACCGGCCACTCCTACCTGTTCGCTTACACCAGGATCGCGTTGAAACCGCTACTGCATCTGGTCGAGGAGATCGGCCGCGAGCTCAATGGCCAGGCCCTGGTCCCGTTCGACCTGATGAAACTCATGGACGCCAAATTCCGCCTGCTCGGCTGGCAGGGCCTCGTCGGCATGGCCGTCTCGGGCCTCGACATGGCGTTCTGGGACGCGCTCGGTCAGCTCGCCGGCAAGCCCGTCGTCGAGCTGCTCGGCGGCACGGCGCGGCCGATTCCGGCCTATGACAGCTATGGCGTGCTCGATGCAAAGGACGACGAGCGCATCTTACGCGCCGCGCGCGACGAGCACGGCTTCCGCGCCATCAAGACCAAGGGCGGTCATGGCGATCTCGCGACCGACGAAGCGATGATCAAGGGCCTGCGCGCCCTGCTCGGCCCGGACATGGCGCTGATGCTCGACTTCAACCAGTCGCTCGATCCCCCGGAAGCCACGCGCAGAATCACGCGCCTTGCGGACTACGACCTGACCTGGATCGAGGAGCCGGTGCCGCAGGAGAATCTCTCCGGCCATGCCCGGGTGCGCGAGCGGTCGGAGATCCCGATCCAGGCCGGCGAGAACTGGTGGTTTCCGCGCGGCTTTGCCGAGGCAATCGCGGCCGGCGCGTCCGACTTCATCATGCCCGACCTGATGAAGGTCGGCGGCATCACCGGCTGGCTCAACGTCGCGGGTCAGGCCGATGCCGCCTCGATCCCGATGTCGAGCCACATCCTGCCCGAGGCGAGCGCGCATGTCCTGGCGGTGACGCCGACGGCACACTGGCTGGAGGTGCTGGACTTCGCCGGCGCCATTCTCGCCGAGCCGCTGCAGGTGATTGACGGCAAGGTGACGGCGAAGGGCCCGGGCCTCGGGCTCGCGTGGAACGAGAGCGCGGTGGCGAAGTATCAGGTCACGTGAGCCGACCAGCGTTAGCTAGACGGTCCGACGTCACCGCAACCACAACTGTCATTGCCCGGGTTGACCGAGCGATCCCGTACGCCGAGGCGGCCGTGATTGACTCGATGGGCCGCGGCGTACTGGATGCCCGCTGGAGCCTGTCATCGGGCTTGCCAAAGGCGAGACCCGGTGGCGGGCATGACAGTGTCTGCCGGGCGACGGCTCGCCCTGCTCAATACTCGATCCCGAACCGGTCATAGAGCCGCCGGAACACCGCGGGCAGCGTCTCCGTCAGGTCCTCGGCAATCAGCCCCGGCCCCGCCTCGTTGCCCGCCTCGCCATGCATCCAGACGCCGATGCAGGCGGCCTCGAACGCCGGCACACCCTGCGCCAGCATGCCGGCGATGATGCCGGCGAGCACGTCGCCGGCGCCGGCGGTGGCGAGCCAGGGCGGTGCGTTGGCGGCGATTGCGGCGCGGCCGTCGGGCGCGGCCACCGTCGTGTCGGCGCCCTTCAACAGCACCACGGCGCCGCAGCGCACCGCTGCCGCGCGGACGCGCTCCAGCTTGGAGCGGCCGGGATGCTTGTTGCTGAGATCGGAGAACAGCCGGGGGAATTCGCCCTCGTGCGGTGTCAGCACGATCTGCGCCTCGGCCATCGCCCTGAGCTGCTCGAACAGCCGCTCCGGCGCATCGGCGAAGCTCGTCAACGCGTCGGCATCGAGCACGAGGTGACGCTGCGCCGTGAGCGCGGTGTAGACGAGGTCGCGCGTGCGCTCGCTGACGCCGGTGCCGGGCCCGATGATGCAGGTGTTGTAGCGCTTGTCGCCGAGCAATTCGCCGAACGCGATCGCGGTGTCGGCGGCGCGCACCATCACCGCCGTCAGCGCCGCGGCATTGACCGCCAGCGCATCGCGCGGCGAGGCCAGCGTGACGAGGCCGGCGCCGGCCCGCAACGCGGCCCGCGCGGCCATCCGCGCCGCGCCCGTGGCGGTGACGTCGCCGGACATCGCCAGCACGTGCCCGCGGGCGTATTTGTGGCCGTCGATGCGTGGCACCGGAAAATGGCCCTGCCACAGCTCGGGATCGTTCTCGAAGGCCTGCGGCCTGATCTCCGCGAGCACCTGGGGAGCGATGCCGATGTCGGCGAGCCGGACGCGCCCGCAATGCTGGCGGCCCGGCAGCAGCAGATGCGCCGGCTTCTTGCGGAAGAAGGTCACCGTCTCGGTGGCGCGGACTGCGATGCCCATCACCGCGCCCGTGGTGCCGTTGATGCCGCTCGGCAGGTCGACCGCGAGCACCGGCGCGCCATTGCCGTTGATCGCTGCGATGACGTCATGAGGCTCGCCGGTGACGGGCCGGCTGAGGCCGGCGCCGAACAGCGCGTCGATGATCAGCGCCGGCCTGCCGATCGCCTGCGGCGTGAACGGCAGCACCGGAAACTTCCAGCCCTTGGCGGCGGAGGCCGCGTCGCCGTGCAACGCGTCGCGCTCGCACATCAGGATGACCGAGACGTCCCTGCCCTGCGCGGCGAGTTCGGCCGCGGCAACGAAGCCGTCGCCGCCATTGTTGCCCGGCCCGCAGACCACCACGATCGGCCCGGTCTCGACCAGGTCCATGGCCGCCTCGGCCACTGCCTGGCCGGCGCTCAGCATCAGCGAAAAGCCCGGCGTGCCGGCTGCGATCGTCAGCCGGTCGGCGCGCTCCATTTCGCTCGTGGTCAAGATTTCCATCGCCGCTCTCGTCCCCAGCCGCCGTCTAGCGCCGGCTGCGTGATATCGTCCCCATCGCGTCTCAGCGGGCGTCGGCGCCCCGTCCCGAGGAGCCGGCGCGCGCGAATCCCGCGCTTCCTATTGCCGCGCCGGCCCGCAACTTCCAAGGGCGCTGCGCGTCTGGCAAGACGCGACGAAACCCGGCATGTCGCCTTTTCCCTGGGCATTTCGGACAGCGCGCGTCTGGATCGTCGATGTCTGCACAACGTTTGATCTGTTTGCCTAATCTCAAGGCTCCGGTATTCTAGACGTTCCTTGAGGGAATCGTCAGGGCGCTCGTGAAATGCCTGATTATCGGCCCTATTTGGGCCCGTTAACGACTTGGCATAGACCCTGCTTTTGTGGAGCCACTTCGGCACGGGGCAAGTCGGGCAGTCAATCACCGGGCCTCCGCCGGAGAGTGTCGGGCCCGGTAGCGAAATGATCGAACGACCTGCGCGTGGGCGCAGCCTGACGATGACCCACCTGTTGTTTATAGCGGAATGCCCGGGAGGCGCTCAGTGAAGAAGATCGAAGCCATCATCAAGCCGTTCAAGCTCGACGAGGTGAAGGAGGCGCTTCAGGAAGTGGGACTTCAGGGCATCACCGTCACCGAAGCCAAGGGTTTTGGCCGGCAGAAGGGTCATGCCGAGCTGTACCGGGGCGCCGAATACATCGTCGATTTCCTGCCCAAGGTGAAGATCGAGATCGTGATCGGCGACGACCTGGTCGAGCGTGCGATCGAGGCGATCCGCCGCGCCGCCCAGACCGGCCGCATCGGCGACGGCAAGATCTTCGTGTCCAACATCGAGGAAGCGATCCGCATCCGAACCGGCGAATCCGGTCTGGACGCGATCTAGCCTGACCCGGGGCCTGGAACGGACCGTCCGCTCCGGGCCCTGCACAGAACGTTTGCTGCGCCAGCAGCCCTCACGGCAGCTCAGGCGTCCTCTGCGAGGCGCTTGCACGCGGCCGTTTTGGCGTTTCCGATATTGTCTTGGTCCCCGCGCGAGGCTAATGGAGCATGACCCGCGGACGCCGTCCCGCGCCGGGCCGTGACGTTATAAGCCAAGAGGGGTATTCATGAAGACCGCCAAGGACGTCTTGAAAGCAATCAAGGACAACGACGTCAAATATGTCGACCTCCGCTTCACCGACCCGCGGGGCAAGTGGCAGCACGTCACCTTCGACGTCAGCATGATCGACGAAGACATTTTTGCCGAAGGCACCATGTTCGACGGCTCCTCGATCGCCGGCTGGAAGGCGATCAATGAATCCGACATGTGCCTGATGCCCGACCCGGTGACCGCGACGATCGATCCGTTCTTCGCCGAAACCACCATGATCATCACCTGCGACGTGCTCGAGCCGACCACCGGCGAGCCGTACAATCGCGACCCGCGCGGCATCGCCAAGAAGGCCGAGGCGATGGTGAAGTCGATGGGCGTGGGCGACAGCGTGTTCGTCGGCCCGGAGGCCGAGTTCTTCGTGTTCGACGACGTCCGCTACAGCTCCTCGCCCTACAACACCGGCTTCCGCCTCGACTCCTCCGAGCTGCCGATCAACTCGGACACCGAGTATGAGGGCGGCAATCTCGGCCACCGCATCCGCACCAAGGCCGGCTACTTCCCGGTGCCGCCGCAGGACTCGGTGCAGGACATGCGCTCGGAGATGCTCGGCGCCATGGCGCGCATGGGCGTCAAGGTCGAGAAGCACCATCACGAGGTCGCTTCCGCCCAGCACGAGCTCGGCATGAAGTTCGACACGCTGACCCTGATGGCCGACCAGATGCAGATCTACAAGTACTGCATCCACCAGGTCGCGCACATCTACGGCAAGACCGCCACCTTCATGCCGAAGCCGGTCTATGGTGACAACGGCTCGGGCATGCACGTCCACCAGTCGATCTGGAAGGACGGCAAGCCGGTGTTCGCAGGCAACAAGTATTCCGACCTGTCGGAGACCTGCCTGTCCTACATCGCCGGCATCATCAAGCACGCCAAGGCGATCAACGCCTTCACCAACCCGTCGACCAACTCCTACAAGCGTCTGGTCCCGGGCTATGAGGCGCCGGTGCTGCTCGCCTACTCCGCGCGCAACCGCTCGGCCTCGTGCCGCATCCCCTACACCTCCTCGCCGAAGGCCAAGCGCGTCGAGGTCCGCTTCCCCGATCCGATGGCCAACCCCTATCTCGGCTTCGCCGCGATGCTGATGGCCGGCCTCGACGGCGTGAAGAACAAGCTCGATCCGGGCCCGGCGATGGACAAGGATCTCTACGACCTGCCGAAGGAAGAGCTGAAGCAGATCCCGACCGTCTGCGGCTCGCTCCGCGAGGCGCTCGAGAACCTCGACAAGGACCGCGCCTTCCTGAAGGCCGGCGGCGTGTTCGACGACGACTTCATCGACAGCTACATCGCGCTGAAGATGACCGAGGTCGAGCGCTTCGAAATGACCCCGCACCCGGTCGAGTTCGACATGTACTACTCGGGCTGATCGCCCGACACGATCGGCGGATCACGAAGGCGCCCCCTCGCGGGGCGCCTTTTTGTTAAATGGCGCGTTGTTTGTTGAAAAAAGATCACGGGCCTCGTCCTTCGAGACGCTTGGCTTCGCCAAGCTCCTCAGGATGAGGAGATGGAGCTCGCGCAGAAGACGCAAGGTGGGAGATCTCGCGTGGTGTCAGATGCATCTCCTCATGGTGAGGAGGCGCGCGCAGGTCATCCGGTGAAAGCGCTGTTGGCAGATGCGCGCCGTCTCGAACCATGAGGCCCGCTCGTTAACGCAGCAGCTGCTATTTCTCGGGGAAGCGAACCTCGATCTGCTCGACCACCGGTCCCCATTTACGCATCGTGGCGTTGTCGGATGCAACCGGATCGCCATCGGGCGCGCCTCTGACGTCCTTGCCCTGCCCGAAGCGCACCACGATTTCGCATCCGCCCGCCAACGGACGACCTAGCACGCCGCCCTTCCAGTTGATGACGAAACCGCTGAAATCCGAGTCGATCCCGGTGACGAGAAAGGGCTTGCCGTTGATCTTCTGAACCTGTGCCAATGTCGAACCGATCGTCACCCCAGCCACGTTCCAGTGACTGGTCTTGGCATCTCGCACCGTCAATCGTGCAACGCGGGTCATCGCATCATCCGCGAAGAACACGTCGATGCGCCAGTCCGGAGATTGCGGCAGCAGGGCCACGCCTCGATACGTGATGTCCTCCACGCCAGTGTAGAGATCCTCCGCGACCACCGCCTCCCCGCCATAGCGCTGCATCAGACTCTTGGCGGAATCGCCGACCGACACCGGGGAGGTGCAGGTGATCGGCCCGTCGGCCGGAGGCGCCGTCTGCGCCGATACCGGCGCGGCAAGCAGCATCAAGAGAACGATGGAATTGCGCACGGCGTCTCCTCACTCCTGTGCGACGCTACCACCGCTGCACAGCAAATATCACCCGGATAATATTTGCCGATAATCAGGCGGCCTTGAGGCGACGTCGACCCGCGACGCTGGAGAACGCCGCGCCCTGCCTGCCCGGAGGTCGCCAGCCCGGCAAGACAATGCTAAAATCTACATCAGCCATTCAGCCAGACGTCCCTCCCCATGCAGCTCAATCCCCTTCGTCATGCCGAGCGCGTCACCGGACGCCGGCAGTCGGCGCTGATCGACCTGTGGTCGACGGCCGGGTTTGCCGCGGCGGTCAGCGAGGTCACCGGGCCGCATCTTTACGAGTATGGCGAGCTGCCGGTCCCGACGGTGGCGATCACGCTATATGACGTCCGGCGTCACGTCCTGATCGAGGATGGCAAGGTGCGGCGCGATGCGCCGGTCAGCGCCGGGCGTTTCCGGATCGGCCAGCCCGGCTGCAGCGTGGTGGTCGATGCCGTGCCGGAGGTCCGCTCGGGCCCGCTGCTCATTCTGTATCTCGGCGATGCCCTGCTGAAGGAGGTCGCGGCCTCCCGCGGCTGCGCGGCGCGGGTCACGCTGACGCACCAGGCCTGGGACACCGAGGATCCGATGCTGGAAGCCGCGGCGAAGCGGCTGGTCGAGAGCTGCGGCGATGGCGGCAGGCCGAGCCGACTGCTCGCCGAGCAGTTCGCCTACACGCTGGCGCTGCACGTCTCGGACCGCTACGCGACGCAGCGCCCGACCGGACCGGAGCAGGCGCCGCCGCTGGACGACCGGGTGCGGGCGCGCATCGCGGAGTTCGTGCGCGCCGATCCCGGCGCCCCGCTCACCCTGGCAGCGATGGCGGAGGTGGCGGGGATGAGCCCGTCCTCCTTCCTCCGCAGCTTCAAGCAGGCGACCGGAACGACGCCGCATCGGTTCGTCGTCGAGCAGCGCGTGCTGGCCGCGCGCCGGCTGCTTTCGACCTCCGATCTGCCGATCGTCGAGATCGCATTGTCGCTCGGCTTCTCCTCGCAATCGCATTTCGGCGCCGCGTTCCGGGCGGTGACCGGCGAGAGTCCGGCGCGCTATCGCCGCATGCAGCGCGGCGGCCGGTGATTTCCTGACAAGGCTGCACGCAGCAGCGCCGATCCTGACGATTTTCTGACAGACACCGCCGGATCTTTCAGCGAACTCTGCCGCGGATCGACCGTTCAACAAGAGCGGCGCATGGGAGGCGAGGATGTCGACAGCTGCAGACACGGTGGTGCCGATCGAGGATACGAGCCTCACCGGCTTCTACAATGGCATGACCACGGCCGAACGGCGCACCTTCTGGGCCTGCGCCACGGGCTGGGCGCTCGACGGCATGGACTTCATGATCTACCCGCTGGTGATCGGCACGATCATCGCGCTGTGGAAGGTTGACGCCGGCACCGCGGGCCTCGCCGGCACGGTGACGCTGCTCGCCTCGGCCTTCGGCGGCTGGGCGGCGGGCTATCTCGCCGACCGCATCGGCCGCGTCCGGACGCTGCAGTTCACCATCATCTGGTTCTCGCTGTTCTCGCTGCTGTGCGCGTTCGCGCAGAACTTCGAGCAATTGCTGGTGCTGCGAGCCCTGCTCGGACTCGGCTTCGGCGGTGAATGGGCGGCCGGCGCGGTGCTGATGGGCGAGACCATTCGCGCCCAGTATCGCGGCCGCGCCGTCGGCAGCGTGCAGTCCGGCTGGGCCGTCGGCTGGGGCCTCGCGGTGCTGGCGCAAGCCGCCTTGTTCTCGCTGCTGCCGGCCGATCAGGCGTGGCGGTGGATGTTCGCGATCGGGGCCTTGCCGGCGCTGCTGGTGCTGTATCTGCGCGCCTTTGTAAAGGAGCCGGAGGTCGCGGCCGCCGCACGCGCCAAGGTCGCCGCCGCCGGCGACCGCCCGTCGATCCTGGAGATCTTCCAGGGACCGATCCTGAAGACCACCATTCTCGCCTCGCTGGTGGCGACCGGCTGCCAGGGCGGCTACTACGCGATCACCTTCTGGGTGCCGCGCTTCCTCACCACCGAGCGCAAGCTCTCGATCGTGACCTCGACCGGCTATCTCGCCGCCCTCATCATCGGCTCGTTCATCGGCTATCTGGTCGGCGCCTGGTATGCGGATCGTTTCGGCCGGCGCAACCTGTTCCTGGTGTTCTCGCTCGGCGCCATGGTCGTGGTCGCCGCCTACACCCAGCTGCCGCTGTCGAACGAGCTGCTGTGGCTGCTCGGCTTTCCGCTCGGCTTCTTCGCCTCGGGCTATTTCTCCGGCATGGGCGCGTTCCTGACCGAGCTCTATCCCACGCGCTTGCGCGGCTCCGGCCAGGGCTTCTGCTACAATTTCGGCCGCGGCATCGGCGCGCTGTTTCCGTTCCTGGTCGGCTATCTGTCGCAGATGACCTCGCTCGCCACCGCGATCTGCCTGTTCGCTCTGTTCGCCTATGCGCTGTTCTTCGTCGCCGCCTATGCGCTGCCGGAGACGCGCGGCAAGGTGCTGCACGCCGATGCGTGAGATCGCACCCGACGCCGATCGGGCTCCCGCCTGCGCGGGGCCCGATCCGCATCCGCGCAGGGCCTCCCGCTTCATCGTGCCGCCAGGCGCGGTCGACACCCACGCCCATGTCATCGGGCTGCCGCCGCGCCATCCCTTCGTGGCCGAGCGCAGCTACACGCCGCCGGAGGCCACCGCGGCCTCCTATCTGGCGATGCTCGATGCCACCGGCATGACCTATGGCGTGCTGGTCCAGGTCAGCGTCCACGGCACCGACAACAGCCTGATGGTCGAGACGCTGGGCGCCAACCGCGAGCGGCTGCGCGGCATCGCGGTGATCCCGCTCGGCCTGCCGGACCGCGAGCTGGCGGCGTTGCAGCAGGCCGGCGTGGTCGGTTTGCGCCTCAATGTTCTCTATGGCGGCGGCATCGGCTTCGATCAGCTGCACGACTACGCCGCGCTCGCCCGCGAGCTCGGCTGGCACCTGCAGTTCCTGATCGACGCCGCCGACCTGCCGGCCCTGGCGCCGCGGCTGGAAGGGCTCGCGGTGCCGATCGTGATCGATCACTGGGGCCACTTCCCGGTGTCGCGTGGGACAGCCGATCCCGGCTTCCAGACGCTGGTCTCGCTGGTGCGCGACGGCGCCTGGGTCAAGCTGTCCGGCGCCTACCGCAACACGGTCGCCGGACCGCCCTATGCCGACACGGTCCCCTTCGTCCGCCGCCTCCACGCGGCCGCCCCCGACCGCTGCGTCTGGGGCTCCGACTGGCCGCACGTCGCGCACCGCGGCCACATGATGAACGTCGGCGAGCTGCTCGACCTCTTGGCCGACTGGGTGCCCGATGCCGCCGCCCGCAACCGCGTCCTCGCCGATAACGCCCAGCGGCTGTACGGGTTTCCGCCGAGCGGAGGCAGACACTCATCGTGATCGATCAATGGTGGTGACGATCACCGGTCTCAGCCGGCGCCGAGGGATGACTCCGATTACTTCGCAGCGAAATTGACTCCGATCTCGGTCACCACGGGCGCGAGCTTCAGCAGCGCCGGATTGTCGGACGACACCTTCACGCCGTCCCCCGAGAGCGCACGTGGCGTATCCTTCTCGGTGCCGAACCGCACCGTCACCGAGCAGCCGCCCGGCAGCATGCGCCCGAGGGCGCCGTTCTTGAAGTCGGTGACATAGCCGCCATAGTCCCAGCCGAAGCCCGCGACGACGAAAGGCTTGCCGTTGGCCTTCTGGACCGCAGCGAGGCTCGCGCCGATGGAAATGCCGGCCACGGTCCAGCGGCTGGTCTTGGCGGTGTCGCGAAGGGTCAGTCCGGACACCGTGGCGGTCTTGTCTTCGATGAAGGCGACTTCGATGCGGCGGTCCATCGCGCGGGGAAACAGCACGAGGCCCTTGTAGGTCTCCCCCTCCGCCCCCGGCAGATCCTCGATCACGGCTTCACTGCCATAGCGCTGCTTCAGGCTCTTCGCCGTGTCGGTCGCGGCCGCGGGCAGCGCGCAGGTGATCGGCCCTTCGGTCGGCGGCGCGGTCTGAGCAGAAGCAGGACTGGCAACAGCCAGCGCAAGGACGGTGGTCAAGACATGGCGCATCAATGAACCCTTGTGAGACTGCGAAACAACGCGGCCGGCATCGTTAGGTCTGTTTCGCCGCATCTCGGGTTCAGGCCGACGTCACGACGACTGCCGCCGCTTCCTCACGGCATCCCCGAACGCCTCGAACAGCTTGCGGTTGATCGGGTTCTTCTGCGGATCGTATTCGGCGTGCCATTGCACGCCCAATGCGAAGCTCGGCGCGTCGGCGATACGGATCGCCTCGATGGTGCCGTCCTCGGCGATGCCCTCGATGACGACGCGGTCGCCCGGCTCGAGGATGCCCTGGCCGTGCAGCGAATTCACCTTGATGCTCTCGCAGCCGAGGATGCCGGCGAAGGCGCCGCCCGGGGTCAGCCGCACCTCGTGGCGGTCGGCGAAGATGACGGTCGGATCGGGATGGATCTCGCCATTCTCCAGCCGGGGCATGCGATGGTTCATGCGGCCGGGAATCTCGCGGATCTCCGGATGCAGCGAGCCGCCGAAGGCGACGTTCATCTCCTGGAGGCCGCGGCAGATGCCGAACAGCGGGATGCCTCGGGAGACGCAAGCCTCCGTCAACTGCAGGGCGACCTCGTCGCGATGGATGTCGTAGGGCTCGTGCTTGAGACTGGGCTCGGTGTTGAAGCGGGTCGGGTGCACGTTGGCACGGGCGCCGGTCAGGACCACGCCATCGACGACATCGAGCAGCGCGGCGATGTCGGTGATCTCGGGAACGCCGGCAAACATCAGCGGCAGCGCGCCTGCGACCTCGGCCACGGCGCTCAGGTTGCGTTCGCCCACCATCTGTACGGTGAACCTGTTCTCGACGCGATGGCTGTTGCCGATCACGCCGACGACCGGACGCTTCATGGCCCTCGTTTCTCTCCCTGGGAGCCCAGGCTCGATCTCCAATGAGCCCGGAGGCACAGATCATGCCTCGACAAATCATGCCTGTGTCGCAAAGCCGGATCAACATATGGCGGCGCGGGTCGCCAATGCCAATTCCGGACAACCCCGCAAGCGTCCCGCCGCAACCCCATCCCAAGCCTGCGCTTGATCCGCCAGCCGTTTTCGCCAATGTGTGGGGCCGATCAGCACAGAGGACGCCCCATGACCGCCCCCGCCGACCCGCGCCTCCAGGCCCGCAGCGACCTGGCCTGGGCCATCGCCGTGGGCGGCATCGGGGTGATCCTGTTCATGGCCGCGCTCGCCTTCAGCTGGTATTACGCTGCGGCGCTGTTCCTGCTGTTCTCCGGCATGCTGCTCGGTGTCGCGCTCAACGCGATGACCAGCCTGCTCGGCCGCGTGCTGCCCTGGCCGCACCCGGCGCGGCTCGTCATCGTCTGCGTGGCGCTCGCGGCCGTGCTCGTCGGCATCGTCTTCCTGGGCGGCACCACCATCGCGGAGCAGGCCAAGGTGCTGAGCGATACGATCAAGTCGCAGCTCGGCAACATCAAGGGCTTCCTCGACCGCAACGGCATCGACACCAGCTTCTTCGACTTCAACGCTGCGAACACGGCCACTGCCGCGCCTGATGGCGGCTCGACCACACCGACCCAGACGCCGTCCCATGGCCTGCCGGGCGGCCTGCCCTCGCCGAGCGCGCTGGCCTCCTCCGGCGGCGCCATCGTCAGCCAGACCTTCAAGCTGCTGCTCGGCACCGTCAGCGCCGTCGGCAACTTCTTCATTGTGCTGTTCCTGGGGCTCGCCTTCGCCGCCCAGCCGGCGGTCTATCGCAGCGGATTGCTATTCCTGGCGCCGGCGAAATACCGCGACCAAGCCACCGTGATCGTCGACCGCATCAGCTATACGCTGGAGCGCTGGCTGATCGCCCAGATCACGACGATGTTCGCGGTGTTCCTGGTCACCTGGATCGGCCTTGCCATCATCGGCGTGCAGAGCTCGTTCATCCTGGGCATCCAGGCCGGCCTGCTGGCCTTCATTCCGACCGTTGGCGCGATCATCGCGGGCGTCATCGTGGTGCTGGCGAGCCTTGCCTCCGGCTGGGTCGCAGCGGTCAGCGCCTTCGTGCTGTTCCTCGGCGTGCACGCGATGGAGAGCTATGTGCTGACGCCGCTGATCCAGCGCCAGGCGCTGGACATCCCACCGGCCACGCTGTTCGCGTTCCAGATCCTGCTCGGCATCGTGTTCGGCGTCTGGGGCCTGACCCTGGCGCTGCCGCTGATGGCGATCGCCAAGGTCATGATCGACTATTTCAAGAGCGACCACCGCACCGAGGACGCCGCCGCCGCGATCTGAGAGATCGGTTGCGGCGGTTCAGCCCGCCGGCATCGCGGTCTCGACGAGCTTGGCCCAATAGCTGATGCCGTGCGGGATCACGTCATCGTTGAAATCATATTCGGGGTGATGCACGCCGGCGCCATCGCCGATGCCCATGAAGACGAACGCGCCGGGCCGCGCCTGCAGCATGTAGGCGAAGTCCTCGCCGCCGAGCCGGGGCGGCATGTCGGTGATGACCTGATCCGGCCCGACGACGCTGCGCGCCACGTCGGCGGCGAACGCGGTCTGCTCCGCATGGTTGATGACGACCGGATAACCCCATTCGTAGTCGATCTCCGCCTCGACGCCCATGCCGCTCGCGAGCGCCGTCACGAGGCCCTTGAAGCGCTCGTCCATCAAACGGCGGATGTCCTCGTCGAGCGTGCGCACGGTGCCGCCGATGATCGCGGTCTGCGGAATGATGTTGTCGGCGGTCGTCCCCGCGTGGAAGCGCGTGATCGACAGCACCGCGCTCTCGACCGGATCGACGTTGCGCGCCACGATCGTCTGCAGCGCGGTCACGATCTGCGCGCCGGCGATGATCGGATCGACGCATTTGTTCGGCCGCGCGGCATGGCCGCCGAGGCCTTTCAGGCGCACCTCGAAGGTGTCGGCGGCGGCCATCACCGCGCCGGTGCGCGTCGCGACGGTCCCGAGCGGAAGACCCGGCGCGTTGTGCAGGCCATAGACCTCCTCGATGCCGAAGCGCTCCATCAGGCCGTCCTCGACCATCGCACGGCCACCGGCCCCGCCCTCCTCGGCCGGCTGAAAGATGACGATGGCGGTGCCAGCGAAGTTGCGCGTCTCGGCGAGATAGCGCGCCGCGCCCAGCAGCATCGCGGTGTGGCCGTCATGGCCGCAGGCGTGCATCCGGCCTGGAATGGTGGACTTGTGCGGGAGGTCGCCGACCTCCTGCAGCGGCAGCGCATCCATGTCGGCGCGCAAGCCGATGACACGCTGCGACGGCTCGCGCCCGCGGATGACGCCGACCACGCCGGTCCTGCCGATACCGGCGACGACCTCATCGACGCCGAACGACCTCAACAGCTCGGCAACGCGCGCGGCCGTCCGATGCACCTCGTAGAGCAGCTCGGGATGCTGGTGGAAGTCGCGGCGCCAGACCTTGGCGTCTTCGGCGAGCTCGGCGGCGCGGTTGATGATCGGCATGACGGAGTTCCGGAAAATGAGAGCACGCCGTGGCGACGCGCGTGTCATCTCATTGCATGTCGCGCGACGGCAAAACACAAGCCACATTCGCTCATGCGATGCTGCGCAGGCTGCATTGCCGCGCTGATGCGGCCGTTCAAAAACGCCTGAGCTGATCCGCTTAGGATCGAAGGCCGCGCAGCTCGCGGGCGAGATTGCTCCGCGCCTTCCGGTCGAGCGCGGCGGCAAAGCCCGCATCCGGATAGATCACGGGGCGGCTTGCGAAGCGCTCCAGCACCGCCGCGCGCCCGGCGCGGTAGGCGTCGTCCGGCACATCAGCATATTCGCGCCGGATCGCATCGGCATAGGCGTCGTAGCTGGCCTCGTCGCTGCCGAGAATGGCGAGATCGATCGAGACGAGCAGCGCGCCCAGCCGATCGCCGGGCGCGACATCGTGGGTGCGGGTCAGCCGGATCAGGCGTCCGACCTCGTCGCGCAGATCGGCAGCGACATGACGCTCGGCAAGGACGGCGCTCTGCTCCTCATTGTCGGACCGCGTCGGATCATACACGACGTCGTGCCACCAGATCGCGAGCGTCAGGATCTCGCGGTCGCGGACGTTGAGGTCGGCAACGCGAGCGAGCTCGGCCAGGCAGTCCTGGATGTGGCGAAGATCATGGTAGTGCCGTCCCGCCGCGGAGTAGGCTTCGACCAGATCGTCATGCGTCATGGTGGCGTTCCGTCGGCAGCAGCGGCTACGCGGTGCTCAGCCGGCCGAGGTCAGCACCGTCTCGGTGTGCTCGACATCCGGAGGGCTGGCGAAATACTGCCCGACCAGGCCGCGCCATTCGGTGAAGTTCTCCGAGCCACGGAAATCGACCGTGTGGCTCTCGAGCGTCTCCCACTTCACCATCAGGCGGTAGCGTTGCGGCTTCTCGATCGACTTGTGCAGCTCGAAGCCGTGAAAGCCCTTGGAGCGGCCGAAGGCAGCGCGCGCCTTCGCGACGGCGGCCTCGAAATCCTTCTCCGTGCCCGGCTTGACGTCGATCTGAGCGATTTCCGTGATCATGGTCTGTCGGCCTCCCCTGGCGTTGGACCGCTTGTCTAGCCCAGACCTCGGGCGAGCGAAAGCCGCGCCTCAGCTCGACAATACCGCCTGTTCCGACTGCGGCAGGCTGGCAGAAGCGGCGGCGCGCTGGCGGCGGTAGCGGTCGAGCGACAGCGGCAGCTCCTCCGACGCTTCGACCCGGTTGCGACCGGAGCGCTTGGCCTTGTAGAGCGCGGTATCGGCGGCCGCGAGCAGCACGTCGAGTTCGGTCCCGCCCGGCCCGCCGGCGACGCCGATGCTGACGGTGGTGTCCACCGGCTGGTCCTCGCGCACCACCCCGGAGGCCGCGAACGCCTCGCGGACACGCTCGGCGGCGACCATGGCCTCTTCGATGGAACAGGGCAGAAGGGCTGCGAACTCCTCGCCGCCGATCCGGCCCGAGAGATCGGTGAGGCGCAGATTGTTGACCACGACGTCTGCGAAGATCTTCAGGACCTCATCGCCCTCGGCGTGGCCGAAGCGGTCGTTGATCGACTTGAAATGATCGATGTCGAAGATCAGCACGCTGACCGGCCGCTGCTCGCGCGCCTCGCGCTCGATTAGTTGCGCGCAGGACTCGGCAAAGCCGCGCCGATTGAGCAGGCCCGTCAGCGGGTCGGTGGTCGCCGCGCGCTTGTGGGCGCTGACGATGCGCTCCGACACCAGCATGAAGATCACGAACACCGTGCCGACAGCGTAGAGCACGAGCTCGATCGAGAAGATCGTGACCCAGGCCCCGGCGAAGGCGCCGTCGGACTCGCGCAGCATGTTGCCGAGCAGGATCGGCAGCATCAGGACGAAGCCGTGCATCACCGGCACGATCAGCGCCGGCCAGCGCTTGTGCAGAGACCGCCGCCGCTCCTGCCACAGCTCGGCCGCGGTGAGCATGGCGTAGATCACGACGATCGCGGCGCCGATCGTCAGCCGCAGCGCCTGCGCCGAGGGATCGAGCAGCATGCCGCTGGCGATCCAGACGATGGCGCCGAGCACGAGCCCGGGCACGCTCGGCAGCTTGCCATGAAACACGCGCGCGGCGTTCCACACCATGGCGGTGGCGATCAGGCCGATCGAGCTCAGGAACAGCGACACCACCTCGCCATAGAGCTCGCCGATCAACGTCCACAGCGCGATCGCGACCGCGCCGAGGACGTAGGCCGCGCCCCACCAGCGCAGCGCCGGCGTGTTCTCCTGCCGGCCGAAGTGCAGCAACATGGCGCCAAGCAGCGCCGCGACCATGGTCGCTACGATGTCGAGCGTCATGCTGTCGAGTGCCATCCGTCACCTCGGTTGCTGCGGCGGCGCGGAGACTTTGGTTAGCGCGGCCTTGTCGCGATCAACCTAGCGAGCGGTTTGTTCGAAAGAGGTTTGCCTGGGATACCAAGTTTTCTCGAAAAGCTCGGCACAACTCGTCGGCAAATTGCTGCGCAAAATGCTGCAAACAGGATTCAAAACCGATCGCGCCAGACACCATGCGCGCCCGCCTTGATTGCACGAAATGCAGCTCATTATTGAGAGTTGCGGAACTGAGCATGTGGAATCAATCGTTTCCCGCTCCGCACCGAACACTCATGGAAACGATAAGAAACCTTCTCAAATTTGAGATCATCTCTCCCTACCACGGCGCGACAGCAGCGCGATCGATCGCATGCGATGGGGACGAGAATGTCTTTCGACGACGATTCATACGACAGCCAGGCCGCAACAAATCATCCGTCGCGCGATCCGCAAGCAACGCAGGGCGTCGATCGCCGCACGCTGCTGCGCAATGCCATGGGCGTCTCGGCGCTCGGCCTCGGTGCCAGCCTGCTGCCGGGCCAGGCCGCGCACGCGCATTGGCGCATGCACCACCATCATCACCACGTCACCACCAGCTTCGCGCTCGCCGTCCTCCCCGATACGCAGTTCTACTCGCGCTATGCGACCTCCGAGGAAGGCCAGGCCTATCAGCGGCAATATGGCAGCACGCCCTATCCGGCGCAGACCCGGTTCATCGTCGACAACGCCGCGAAATATCACATCCCATTCGCGATCCATCTCGGCGACGTCGTCGACCAGTCCAAGCATCCGCAGCAATGGGCCGTCGCCGACGCCGCGATGAAGCTGCTGGAGAACGCCGGCCGGCCGTATTCGGTGCTCGCCGGCAATCACGACGTGCTGTCGGCGCTGGAGTTCGAGAGCGCGGCGAGCCAGAGCGCGGGCACCGATGCGCAGCGCGGTTCATCGGAGCCGTATCTGTCCTGGTTTCCGGCCAGCCGCGCGGCGAAGCAGCGGACCTTCCTGGAGCGGCATCCGAGCGGCTGGCACGAGGCGCATGTGTTCCACGCCTGCGGCGTCAGCTTCATGGTGCTGTCGCTGTCGTGGCGTGCCTCGGACGACGCCATCGCCTGGGCGCGGAGCATGATCGCGCGGCACCCGATGCTGCCGGTGATCCTCGCCAACCATCAGTTGCTCAATATCGGCAATGACGGCACGAGCCCGCTCGAGGTCGCCTACGGTCAATACCTCTGGGAGAAGCTGATCCGCAGCAACGACCAGATCTTCATGACGCTCAACGGCCACTATCATGGCGGCGCCCTGCTGACGAAGATCAACGACTTCCATAACCCCGTGCACCAGATGGTGGTCGACTATCAGATGGCCTATCAGGGCGGCAACGGCCTGATGCGGCTCTACGAGTTCGACTTCACGGCCAACAAGATCGACGTCGCCTCGTTCTCGCCTTGGGTGGTCGAGAAGCCGAAGGACAGTCTCAAGCAGTTCGACCGCGCCTGGCTGACGGAGGACAACCACGAGTTCTCGATTGCCATCGACTTCCGCCGGCGTTTTTCACGCTTCACCAATTTCTGCCATCTGCCGGCCTTCGCCGGCACGCCGATCCTGCCGCGGGTGAAGCAGGATCTCTATGCCAACTACACCGAGGCGCCGGAGCCGGTGGTGGTGCCGCCCGCGAACGAACAGGACTATCCGCTGATCGCCGAGACAACAGCGCATTGGCGGATCGCGTCGTCGGCGATCGGCAAGGCGGTGGCCGCCGGCACCGCGCTGTCGGACCTCACCGCCGCCAACCCAATGCAGCGCGCATCGCTCGCCGGCGCCGCGGAGGTCGCCGATGTGGCCTTCACCGCCGACAAGCACCGCCTGTCGTCAGCGCCGGGGAGCGTTCAGTTCCTCAACACCACCAAGCAAGGCGCCGGCCGCTTCAGCTGGTTCACGACGGCGGCCAACGCGCCGATCAATGCCGCGACCTTCGCATCCGGCTACACGGTCGAGGCCTTCATCAAGATCGATCCGAACTGGAAGGCGGCCGATCATGCCTGGTGCAACATACTCACCCGCTTCGGCAACCGCGGCTGGCTGCCGGGCTATGCCGGCGGCGACCCGGAATCGCCGCCGATCCTGTTCGCGATCTCCAACCTCCGCGAGGTGCAGTGGGAGATCGTGCCGTCGAGCTCGACCAGGCAGCCGCAGACCGACTGGTCCGGCGAGATCATGCTCGACACCTGGTATCACCTCGCCATCGTCAACGACCCCACCGATAACTCCACCGTGCTCTACATCGAGGGCGCGCCGGTCGTGCGCAGCGTGATCGGCGGCAACGGCATCGCGAGCGTCGCAGCGTCCCAGCCCTGGGCGCTCGGCTGCGGCTGGTGGGACCGCGCGCCGTCCGATGGCTTCATCGGCAGCATCGGCGAGGTCCGCGTGGTGTCGAAGCCGCTGGCGCCGAGCCAATGGCTGACCGCGCGCCGCGCCAGCGCCTGATCACACAACCTCCAAGCAAAACGGGCGCCCGCGAGGGCGCCCGTTCGTATTGGTAGCTGACGGATCCGGCCGCAGCCGGACCCAGGAGATCAGCGCTTCGAGAACTGGAAGGAGCGGCGGGCCTTGGCCTTGCCGTACTTCTTACGCTCGACGACGCGCGAGTCGCGGGTCAGGAAGCCGCCCTTCTTGAGGACGCTGCGCAGCTCCGGCTCGAAATTGGTCAGAGCCTTGGACAGGCCGTGACGCACCGCGCCGGCCTGGCCGGACAGACCGCCGCCGGCGACCGTGCAGATCACGTCGTACTGGCCCTTGCGGGCGGCGACGACCATCGGCTGCTCGATCATCATGCGCAGCACCGGACGGGCGAAGTAGACCTCGATGTCGCGGGTGTTGACGGTGACCTTGCCGGAGCCCGGCTTGATCCAGACGCGGGCGACCGCGTCCTTGCGCTTGCCGGTGGCATAGGCGCGGCCGAACTTGTCGACCTTCTTCTCATACTTCGGAGCGTCCGGGGCCGTGACGGCGCCCTTGAGCTGCGACAGCTGATCGAGAGACTGGATGCTTTCGGCCATCTTATGCGGCCCTCGTGTTCTTGCGGTTCAACTTGGCGATGTCGATCTTCTCGGGGTTCTGCGCCTCGTGCGGATGATCAGGTCCGCCATAGACACGCAGATTGCCCATCTGCACGCGGCCGAGCGGGCCGCGCGGGATCATGCGCTCGATGGCCTTCTCGATCACGCGCTCGGGGAAGCGGCCCTCGAGGATCTGGCGCGCGGTGCGCTCCTTGACGTGGCCGACATAGCCGGTGTGCTTGTAGTACGTCTTCTGCTCGCGCTTGCGGCCGGTCAGCACGGCATGCGCGGCATTGACGATGATGACGTTGTCGCCGCAATCGACGTGCGGGGTATAGATCGGGAGGTGCTTGCCCCGCAGCCGCATCGCGACCAGCGTGGCGAGACGACCGACGACCAGACCCTTGGCGTCGATGACGACCCACTTCTTCTGGACCTCGGCCGGCTTTGCCGAAAAGGTTTTCATGAGAGATATCCGTGACAGGGAGAATGCGGCGCGGGTGACGCGCCGAACTGGTCGCAGCTTCTAGAGAAGCGGCCTGCATTCGTCAACGCCATCCACGCGAAATTAATGCAATAAAAACAGCGACTTACAAATATGGTGCAATAATACCCTCAAAAACCCTACGCATTCGGAATGGAATAGGTCGCCGTGACATGGGCGATCGGATCAGGCGATTCCCCTGACAACAGCGTGACTTCGCCGACCGCAAGCCGCTTGCCGAGCTTGAGCAGCCGCGCCTCCGCCAGCACGTCGGCGCCGGCCGCGCCCTTGCGCAGGAAGTTGATGTTGAGATTCGTGGTCACGGCGAGCCCGACCGGGCCGATCGCCGACAAGAGCACCACGTACATCGCGAAATCGGCCAGCGCCATCAGTGTCGGCCCGGAGACGGTGCCGCCTGGGCGCAACATGCGCTCGTTGAAGCGCTGGCGCATCCGGCAGCTCTTGCCATCGGCGCTCTCGATCGAAATGTCGCCGCCGGTGCGGAACGCCTGGGGAAATTCCGCGTGCAGGAACGCTTCCAGCTCCGCGATGGTCATCTTCGCCGTCATGTCTCCCCCTGCTCTCGTCGTCGCTCATCTGTTACATTAGCTGCATCGACGCGCCCATATGGAAATCGCAATGTCCGCCCCTGCCCTCGCCGACGCCGCCGATACGCCGATTTTGTTGCGCGAGATGGCGGGCGCCGTCGCCGTGCTCACGCTCAACCGCCCGGCACAGCGCAACAGCCTGTCGGAGCCGCTGATCGCAGAGCTGCATCAGGCCCTGGCCGAGATCGGCGCCGACAAGGCCGTGCGCGCCGTGGTGATCGCAGCAAATGGCCCGGCGTTCTGCGCCGGCCATGACCTCAAGGAACTCACCGCGCATCGCGGCGACGCCGACCGCGGCCGCGCCTTCTTCGCCAAACTGATGAATGCCTGCAGTGCGATGATGCAGGCGATCGTGCATCTGCCGAAGCCCGTTGTCGCGTCCGTGCAGGGCATCGCCACCGCCGCCGGCTGCCAACTGGTCGCGAGCTGCGATCTCGCCGTCGCCTCCGAGCGCGCCTCGTTCGCTACGCCCGGCGTCGACATCGGCCTGTTCTGCTCGACGCCGATGGTGGCGCTGTCGCGCAACGTGCCCCGCAAGCAGGCGATGGAGATGCTGCTGACCGGCGAGCCGGTTCCCGCCCCGCGCGCCCGCGAATTGGGCCTCGTCAACCGCGTGGTCACGGCCGGCACGGAGCGCGACACCGCGATTGCGCTGGCACAACAAGTGGCGCGCAAATCGGCCTATACGATCAAGCTCGGCAAGGAGGCATTCTACCGCCAGGCCGAGATGAGCCTTGCCGACGCCTATCGCTATGCGGCAGAGGTGATGACGCAGAACATGCTCGCCCGCGACGCGGAGGAAGGCATCGGCGCCTTCATCGAAAAGCGGACGCCGACGTGGCGGGATGAGTGAGCACCGACGCTCTCTCCGCCGTCATCGCGAGCGCAGCGCCGCGATCCAGAGTCCCACCCGAGCCCCTGGATTGCTTCGTCGCTGTCGCTCCTCGCAATGACGGTTTCAGCAACTTCGTCATTCCGGGGCGATGCGAAGCATCGAACCCGGAATCTCGAATTGGTCGAACTCAGCTCGAGATTCCGGGTTCGCCCTCCGGGCGCCCTGGAATGACGGCAACTAATAGAAGTGCACGCCCATGAATCACGACACCTACCCCGACGACTACATCCGCGGCATTCTCAACGGTGTGAAGGTGATCGCGATGGTCGGCGCCTCGCCGTCCGAGATCCGGCCGAGCTTCTTCGCCTTCAAATATCTGGTGCAACGCGGCTACGACATGATCCCGGTGAATCCCGGCCATGTCGGCAAGAGCCTGATGGGCCGCCCCTTCGTCGCCTCGCTCGCCGACATCGGCCGCCCGATCGACATGGTCGACATCTTCCGGAGCTCGCAGCACATCATGCCCGTCGTCGACGAGGCGCTGAAGCTCTCACCCTTGCCGAAGGTGATCTGGATGCAGCTCGGCGCGCGTGACGATGCGGCGGCCGAGAAGGCCGAGGCCGCCGGGCTGAAGGTCGTGATGAACCGATGCCCCAAGATCGAGTATGGCCGGCTGTCGTCGGAGATCTCGTGGATGGGCGTCAACTCCCGCACCATCAGCGCCAAGCGCGCGCCAATCCCGACCCAGGGCATGCGGCTGTCGCTGAACCGCACCAGCGTCGGCGGCGGCGCGACGGCCGCGGCCGACCGCGCAGCGAAGGACAGAAGCGATCCCACCTGACGCATCTGCGAAAGGAACGTGTCGCGACGACGGCGCGACACAGCAGCGCATTTCAAATCGGAGCGATCGGCGACGGCAGCCTTGACGCCATCCTGGCCGCTGGCAAATGTCCTCCGCCGGGATGACGCGGAGGCGCACGATGCGCGCTATCGACACCGTCCCCCATCATCGATCCCTGCGCCAGCTGGCGCCGGCGCGCAACGGATCAAGCCAAGAGGAAACACCATGACCGAACGTCCCCCGGGATTTGCCACCCTCGCCATTCACGCCGGCGCCCAGCCCGACCCGACCACGGGCGCGCGGGCGACGCCGATCTACCAGACCACGTCCTTCGTGTTCAACGATGCCGACCACGCCGCCTCGCTGTTCGGGCTGCAGGCGTTCGGCAACATCTACACCCGCATCGGCAACCCGACCAATGCGGTGCTGGAGGAGCGCGTCGCCGCGCTCGAGGGCGGCACCGCCGCGCTGGCCGTTGCCTCGGGCCATGCCGCGCAGGTCGTGGCGCTGCAGCAGTTGCTGGCCCCGGGCGACGAATTCATTGCCGCGCGAAAACTCTATGGCGGCTCGATCAACCAGTTCACGCACGCGTTCAAGAGTTTCGGCTGGAACGTGGTGTGGGCCGACACAGATAACGTCGCGAGCTTCGAGGCCGCGGTCTCGCCGCGCACCAAGGCGATCTTCATCGAGTCGCTCGCCAATCCCGGCGGCACCATCACCGACATCGAGGCGGTCGCGCAGGTCGCGCGCAAGGCGGGCGTGCCGCTGATCGTCGACAATACCTTGGCCTCGCCCTACCTGATCCGCCCGATCGATCACGGCGCCGACATCGTGCTGCACTCGCTGACCAAGTTCCTCGGCGGCCACGGCAACTCGATCGGCGGCGTCATCGTCGATGCCGGCACCTTCGACTGGGCCGGCGGTGGCGACAAATATCCGATGCTGACGCAGCCGCGTCCCGAATATCACGGCATCCGCCTGCACGAGACGTTCGGCAATTTCGCCTTCGCGATCGCCTGCCGCGTGCTGGGCCTGCGCGATCTCGGCCCCGCGCTGTCGCCGTTCAACGCCTTCATGATCCTGACGGGCATCGAGACGCTGCCGCTGCGCATGCAGAAGCACTGCGACAACGCCAAGGCGGTCGCCGAATATCTCAGCAGGCATCCCGCCGTGGCGTCGGTGAGTTACGCCGGCCTGCCCGAGGACAAGTATCACACGCTCGCCCGCAAATACTGCCCGAAAGGCGCCGGCGCCGTGTTCACCTTCTCGCTCAAGGGTGGCTACGATGCCGGGGTCAAGCTGGTGTCGAACCTGAAGCTGTTCTCGCATCTCGCCAATGTCGGCGACACCCGCTCGCTGGTGATCCACCCGGCCTCGACCACCCACAGCCAGCTCGACGATGCCGCCAAGATCAAGGCCGGCGCCGGCCCCGACATCGTCCGCATCTCCGTCGGCATCGAGGACAAGGAAGACCTGATCGCCGACCTCGAGCAGGCGCTGAGCGCGTAGGCGGGTCGGCAGCTGCGCTGAACGTGCGGCGATCTCAGACGCGAGTTGCACACGCATATCGCCATCGACGTCATGCCCGGGGCTTGACGAACGGCTGAGACCGAGATGGCGATCCGGGCCTCGAAAACAAAGAGAGCGCGACAGGCCTCCCCTGGCCTTCCGCGCTCTCTTTCGTCCCACGGTCATGCCGTTGCCGGCGTCTCGGACCGCGCCCTCGTTAACTCCGGATCTAGCTCAGCAGCACCAGCAGGCTCGCCTGCGCGGGGCTCGTCAGCGGAAGCGCGGCGGTCGCGATCGACCGGCGCGCCGTCAGCGCCTGGCGACAGGCGGCGACCTCGTCGGCGATGGCAAGATGCGGTTGCGACGCTTCAGTCCTGGACAGCAGCCTGAGACGTGCGGACGCCGACATCACGATGACCGACATGCGCGAACCCTTCTGGTCTGACACTCTGATGGAAATGCAGCAGAGATTTTCATCCCGGACGCAGACAGTGCTGGTTTGCGTCCAGCCGGCCTTCAAAATCGCCGGCACCCGTAACCTTGCACCCGCAGAACTTAACAAAAGCTGAAAAAGCCCGTCCTTCTACGGGTGATTGCAGCCCCGTTCCGCGCGCTGGAAGGTTTTCGTTAACCATACAGGGCCCATCCTGCCGGCCATGGAATCGCTCCGGTGCAGCCAACAGCACCGATGTCGCATGGCATCACGCCGGCCGTCCCGGAGCTGCAAGGAGAGCAGAATGCGAACGTTGGTGATCATGATGCTGCTGGCGGCCATCGCGGCGAATGGCGTCGTGCTCGCAGCCGACCTGCCGGCCGTCCACGACAAGCTCGTCCACTACAAGGCCCGCCGCGCCGTCAAGGCGCCGCCCACAATCGTCGTCGTCAAGGACCAGGACTCGCTGATCTCCCCGATGTGGCCCTCCACGCCGCTGCTGCTCGGCCGCCAGGAGCTGCCCGGCTATTACGGCCGCGCCTTCTCCTACGACTACCAGGGCGCGTATTACGGCGGCGAAGGCTACACCAACTACATGTTCCGCCTGCCTTATGCCTGCGGCGTGTACGGGTATTGTTGAGGGAGCACTACGCCACCGCACTCTCGTTGATCGCCTTGATGGTCTCGAACAGCTTGACCACCCTGTTCTCGTCGAACAGGTGCTCCGGCCCTGTCGGCGCGATGCCGGTGAACGGCGGCTCGTAGAGCAGCGCCGGGTCCATCACGCCCTGATCGGTCAGGTGCTCGATCACCATGTCGATGAACTCGATCTGGGCCGCTGACGCCGTGCCGCCGGCGATGAACTCGCCGAAGGCCGCGCTGACCGCGGCGCGGTCGAGCCCGACCAGCGAGCGCACGAAGCGGCCGAAGCCGTGGCTGACCTCTCTCGCCCGGGCGATGTCGCCGGCTTCGCCGATGCCGGCTTCGAGCAGCATCCGCTCCAGCTCGGTGAGGTCGTAGGCCGTCAACGGCTTGCCCTGGCGCAGCTTGGCAAGCGCCAGATTGTCCTGATGCGCGCGCAGGAAGTGTCGCGCCTTGGCTTTGAAGCGGGCGAAGTCAGCCTCGCCCACCTGCGGCAATTGCAGCTCGACCCCCTCGCCGATCTCGTCGGCGAAGTTCGAATAGACGACGGTCTTGCGTCCCTTCTCGATGTGCTGGATCAGGTCGCGCAGCCGCAGGCGCACCAGCTCCAGCAAGGGCACGGTGACGCCTTCCCACCATTGATCGGTCTGGATCTCCTCGATCAGCTCGGCATGCCGGGCGATCGCCGGAATGCCGGTCTGGTCCTCCAGGGCTGACGCGATCTCCAGGAGCTGCTTGCGGAGATTGTCGAAGCGCTTGGAGCCCTTGAGCAGCGCCAGCTCGAGCTGGAACATCAGGAGGTCGAAGCGCTTGGCGTCCTCGGTGCCGAGCATGTGGCTCGACGGCAGCGGCGCGATCTCCTCGACCAGCTCCTCGCGCTTGTGCTCGTCGATCGCGTCCCACTCCTTGGGCTCGCGATACTTCTCGACCGCGCGGCGATGCTTCCGGACGATGAAATTGTCGGTGTTGAGCCCGCCGACGATCGCCTGCAAGGTCGCGGCAGCGGACGCTCGAATCTCCGGCTCGCTCGGTGGCTCGCCTTCGTCACCCTCATAAGGCGCCTGTCCGCCGGCCGAGAAGCCGCCTGCGGCTGCCGCCTTCGAGAACTTCTCGTCCAGCGCCCGCACCAGGTCGAGCCGGCCGGCGAACAGCCGCTCGGACAGCGACTTCGCCGCGGAGGCTTCCTTCAACTCCGGATTGGCGCCGAAGAACTCGATGTTCTGGCAATAGTCGAAGACGCAAAACTCCTCCTTGTCCTGCCCAGGACCGAACAGGTCCGGACACAGCCGCGTGCCGCGCCCGATCATCTGCCAGAACTTGGTCTTCGAGCGCACCGGCTTGAAGAACACGAGATTGACCACCTCCGGCACGTCGATGCCGGTGTCGAGCATGTCGACGGAAATGGCGATATGCGGCACCTTGGTCTTGATCGAGAAGTCGTCGATCAAGGTCTGCGCATAGGCGCCGGTCTTATGGGTGATGACGCGGGCGAAATGCCCGGCCAGCGCCGGATAGGCCACGTTGAAGCGGGTCTCGATATATTTGGCGTGGTCCTCGTTCTTGGCGAAGATGATGGTCTTGCCGAGCCGGTCGCCGCCTTCGACCTTGATGCCGTTCTGCATCAGATGCGCGATGACGAGATCGACCGTCTCCTCGTTGAACAGCCGCTTGTTGACCTCCGCCGCTTCGACCGTATCGGGGACGTCGTCTTCGCCCCATTCCAGCATGTCCCACTGGTCTTTTTCCTCCGCCGAGAGGTCGTCATAGCGCAGGCCGGAGCGGACGATTTTCAGCGGCACCGAGATCGTCTTCGGCGGCACCAGATGCCCCTCGGCCACCGCCTCCTCCAGCGAATAGGCATCGGTCGGCACGCCGTCTTCGAGATCGAACAGCGAATAGGTGTTGCGGTCGATCTCGTCCTTCGGCGTCGCCGTCAGCCCGACCAGAAAGGAATCGAAATACTCGAAGATGGCGCGGTAGCGCTGGTAGACCGAGCGGTGCGCCTCGTCGATCACGATCAGGTCGAAATGGCCGGGGCCGAATCTGAGCTTGCCCTCCTGGCGTCCGTCGATCAGCCCCATCATGGTCGGATAGGTGCAGATGAACACGCGGCCGTCGGCGGTGCGCTCGGTCACCAGATTGACCGGCGCGGCGTCCGGCAGATGCGTCTTGAACGCACCGGCCGCCTGGTTCACCAGCGCGACGCGGTCGGCCAGGAACAGCACCCGCTTGACCCAGCCGGCGCGCATCAGCAGGTCGACCAGCGCGATCACGGTGCGGGTCTTGCCGGAGCCGGTTGCCATCACCAGCAGCGCCTTGCGCTCGCGGTCCTCCTCGAAATGCTTGGCGATGGAACGGATCGCCCGGTGCTGATAGGGCCGCTCCACGATCTTGCGGTTGATCGCCTCCCCGGCGAGCGACTTACGCCCGGTCCGGCGCTGGATCAGGAGCTCCAGCTCGTCGCGCTTGTAGAAGCCGCCGATCTGCCGCGGCGGGTAGCGCGTGTCGTCCCAGATCCAGTGCTCGTAGCCGTTGGAATAGAAGATCATCGGGCGCTGGCCATAGCGCGCCTCCAGGCAGTCGGCATAGAGCTTGGCCTGCTGCTGGCCGGATCGCGCATCCTTGCGCGTGCGCTTGGCCTCGACCAGGCCGAGCGGCTTGCCGTCCGCGCCCCACAGCACGTAGTCAACGAAGCCGACGCCCTCATTGTTCGGCATGCCCTCGACGCGAAACTCACGATCATCAGGCTGGTCGAGCGGCCAGCCGGCCTCGCGCAGCAGCAGATCGATGAAGCGGTCGCGGGTTTCGGCCTCGTCATAATTGTGCTGGTCCGGCTTCGCCTCGGCCGCCTTGCGGGCGGCGGCGACCTCGGCCCGCAGCTTCTTCAGTTCAGTATCGAGGTTGTCCTTGTCGAGCAGCAGCTTCGTCAGCTCGCCGTCCTTGGCATCGAGCTCGGCCTGCTGGGTCTTGAGCTGGACGAAGGCTTTCTTCAAGACCTCGTCGCGGCGCGACAGCACGGCCGGGTCGAAGCTCAGCCCGTCCGCCGGCTTGGCCTTGGCGTAGGTGCGGGCGAACCAGAAGCAGACGTGGAACAGCTCCTTCACCGCGCCGGTGGCATCGCCGGCGCTGATCCGGCGCTCCTCATGGACGGCACGGTTGCGCAGCGTGTTGATGTATTTGGCCTTGGCAAACACCGCCTCGCCCGCGGCGCGGCGGAAGCTCGGCTCGTGCAGCAGCGCCGCGATGTTGTCCTGATAGGGCAGCTTCAGTGCGGGATCCGACTTGAACGCCCATTTCACCGCGACCTCGACCGTCTTTCCGGCAAAGAACGCCGCAGCCGTCGGCGAAACCGCCGCCTGGCGCTCGGCCTCGACCGCCGCCTCATGCACGGCCGGAAATTCAGCGGCGAGAAAGGCGAAGTTGGACATTCAGTTCCTCTGGCGTTCCCCTCGCGTGACCGCCATCCTGCCGGATCATCCGCGTCTGCCCAGACCGGTCCGGCCACACCGGATCACCTTCAACCATCGGATGCATTGCCCCGCTCCGTCAAGCCGCTCCGCAGCGCCACACGGGAAACCCACGCGGATTGCCGGCTGTGTCATAGAGTGGTACACTGCCTCAAACAGGGCGGCCCATGATCGTGAGCTTCCGAGACGACTGGCTGCACCGGTTCTTCGTCGACGACGTCAGATCGAAGAAGATCCCGGCGGACCTGGAGGACCGGCTGTTCCGCAAGCTGCAGTTGATCGACGACGCCACCATGGACGCGGATTTGCGGTCACCGCCCAGCAACCATTTCGAGAAGCTGCGCGGCCATCTGGACGGCTTCCATTGCATCCGCGTCAACAAGCGCTGGCGATTGGTTTTCCGCTGGCACGGCGGCCGCGGCGAGGCGACCGATCTCTATCTCGACGACCATAGCTACGAGTGAGGCACATCCATGCTGATGACCAAACGCAAGCCGGCGACGGTGGCCGAAATCCTGGTCGAGGAGTTCATGCAGCCGCTCGGGCTGACGCAGACCGCGCTGGCCTCAGCCATGGGCGTGCAGCGCAAGCACGTCAACGAGCTCTGCAACGGCAAGCGCAACGTCACCGCCGCCACCGCCCTCATCCTCGCCCGCGTCTTCGGCAACAGCCCGGAGTTCTGGCTCAACGTGCAGCGGCGCAGCGATTTGTGGGAAGCGATGCATTCCCCTCGCGAGCGCAAGCGGATCGAGCGGGCCAAGCCGCTGAACTCTGCGGCGTGAGGTGAAATCGAACGTCGTAGGGTGGGCAAAGCGCAGCGTGCCTGACGTGAACAGCCACATGCCGGACACAAGGCATCACAGCCGGCCCCGGAAGGCCCTTTGTTGCAATGACTGAAAGAGAGAATCGTCGGACGCAAGCGTAGCAAAGAGTCTCTCATTCAATCTTTCCACGAGACCTATCCTCTCTTCAAACTGCTCCTGAATCCGAATCGGCGGCAGTGGAATGACAATCTTTTTGAGGCTCTCCAACGTCACCGTTTTCTGAGCAACGCCTCTAGCTTCGCGATCTGCCTGTCGTTTGACCTCAGGCATCTCTAGTGCATGTGCTAAGTACTGAGGCTTTACCATCTCACGCAACGGCTTTAGTTGGGCGACGTGCCTCTGAAAGAGGAATTTTTGTCCAGCAGGCACTATTGCAGTATGACCGTATGAGCCTACAGCGGTGTACAAAATGTCTCCGGGCTCGATCGGACAGTGCTTGGTGAGCTTTGCATACTCTTCCTCGGAAATGAATTTGTTCGTCTCAAACGAGATCTGTTGGTTTCTGATATTGGAAACGAAAAGAAACGGAACGCCGTGCTCGGACCAACAAGGAGACTGATGAGTTCCGTCGGTAATCTTCTGACATACCTCACTGAGAGCGACGTTATGAAAGCCTCCGCTGAGATGAAACATATTCCTAAAAATAGATTGACGAAGAGAATCCAAGCACTCAATCGCCCGCCTCCGCTTTCGCCGCAGCGCATCGGCCTTGTCCAGGATCGCCGCGATCCGCCGCTGCTGATCGAGTGGCGGAATGGGGATTTCGAGCTCACTCAAGCTTGTGGCGTTGACTCCACCTTGGGCAGCTCCTTGCGTCTTTTTCAGTATCTGACTCCAATAACCAGCCGATTGGAAATAGTGAGCCAAATAGCTGGGATAGATTGATTGAGCCGGCTTCACACGGATCAAGTATGAAGCGAACACAGCGCCTTGCGGCGGCTCTTTGATCAAGAAGCTCTTTCCGGTGGTCGCACCCGTTCGTGCAAATACAATATCGCCATCGTCGAGACGGGCAGATCGAAGTTTTCTGTCTTGCGCTTCACAGAATGGGACTTGCTCCCAGTCAACTGATCCATCCTGAATGTCAGTGATCCGCAGAAACTTGGTTCCGGTATCCCTAGACAAAGCCGAGGCCGTCACGCCATAGTCAATCGCAGCTGCCAGCTCAGCCAATCTCTTAGTCGGAAACGCGAAGCTCACAGCATCGCCTCAAGTTCTGCCAGCCCATCCGCGATCTCCTGCTCCAGAGTCTTCAGTTCGGCGATGATCTCCTTCGGTGGCCGATGCTCGGCCGCCTCGTGCACGACCTCCTTGTAGCGATTGATCGATAGGTCGTAGCCGGCCGCTGCGATCTCCGCCTTCGGCACGCAAAAGCTTTGCGCGGTACGCGGCCGATCCAGCTCGGCGCCATTGCGCTCCGTCCAGCGCGCGACAATGTCCGGCAGATTGTTCTTGTCATGTTCGCCTGCATCCAGCTTAGCGCGTGGCCCGAGCTTCTCGGCCGGCAGCAGCGGGTTCCGTTTGTCGTCGAGCGAGATGCCGTCCGCCTGGCAGTCGTAGAACCAGACGTGATCCGTGCCGCCGGAATTGGTCTTGGTGAACAGCAGGATCGCGGTGGAGACGCCGGCATAGGGCCGGAACACCCCGGACGGCAGCTTGACGATGCCATCGAGCTTGTGGTCCTCGACCAGCATCTTGCGGATGGCCTTGTGCGCGGTGGAGGAGCCGAACAGCACGCCATCCGGCACGATCACGGCGGCGCGGCCGCCGGGCTTCAACAGCCGCAGGAACAGCGCCAGGAACAGTAGCTCGGTCTTCTTGGTCTTGACGATCGCGAGCAGGTCCTTGGCCGTGGTCTCGTAGTCCAAATTACCTGCGAAAGGCGGGTTTGCCAGCACGAGACTATAGCGGTCAGTGTCACCAACATGATCCTGTGACAGAGAATCTTTTCGACGGATGTCAGGATCGTCGACGCCGTGCAAGGTCATGTTCATCGAGCCGATGCGCAGCATCGTGGCGTCGAAATCGAAGCCGTGGAACATCTCCTCGTTGAAGTGGTCGCGGCTCTCCTTGTCGTGGAACAGTTTCGGGTCGTTATCGCGCAGATACTCGCCAGCGACGACCAGGAAGCCGCAGGTGCCGCAGGCGGGATCGCAGATCACGTCCTTGCGGGTCGGCGCCATCATCTCGACCATCAGCGAGATGATGTGGCGCGGGGTGCGGAACTGGCCGTTCTGGCCGGCGCTGGCGATCTTGCCCAGCATGTATTCGTAGAGGTCGCCCTTGGTGTCGCGATCCTCCATCGGGATGTCGGCGAGCAGGTCGACAACCTTGGCCAGCAGCGCCGGCGTCGGAATCGTGAAGCGCGCGCCCTTCATGTGGGTGGCGTGCGCGGTGTCCGCGTCGGCCATCTTGCGCAGGAACGGGAAGACGTGCTCCGAGACGATGTCGAACATCGTCGCCGGGTCCTTGTTCTTCAGCCGCGACCAGCGCATCTCCTCGTAAGGAACGCCGCCGCCCTTGCCGATGTCGTCCTTGCCTTCGGGGAAGATGCGCCGCTCCATCGGCTTGTTCATGCGGGTGGCGCGGTTCTCCTCGCGCGTATGCGCCTCGTCCAGGCCGCGGATGAACAGCAGATAGGTGATCTGCTCGATCACCTCGATCGGATTGGCGATGCCCCCCGACCAGAACGCATTCCAGACATTGTCGATCTTGGACCGGAGTTCCCCCGTCAGCATTGTCCACCCCATTCCTTGTACATCTCGCTGAACCGGCATAGCAAATTCGGCGGTGCGTGAAACGGATTCGGTACGATCATCCCCTGACAAGTCTGGCGCATGTCGTTTAGCCGGAGCGGTGCGACGACGCTCTTGCATATTTCGGCAAATCAGCATATTATGCCTTTGTTCCTATCCAGCCGAGGGGCGCTTCCGGATCGTCCAGTTGCGTGGGGTGGGAATGCGGTGGACGTGGCGGGCCGTGCGTGGGCGAATGCTTGCGCGGACGAGCGGCTGGTCACGGACGACGAAATCGCGTGGTCCTGGCGCCCCGACGCTGGCGCCAAGTCTCGTGTCGGTGCTTTCAGCATCGCGCGGGGTGACGGGGGCAAGACAGCCGGTCCCCGGGGAGATCGCGTATAAGCGTTAAAACCATCGCGCGGGGAAGGCCGGGTGTTCCAGGCCGTACCTGTGGTGACCGCCGCGTGCTTTTTTCTTTGCACGCGGGCCATGGGTGCCGGCCAGGCATCCGGCCTTCCCCGCGCCCTCGCGTGTTTCGAGGGCGAAACGACCGGCATGGCTCGGCGCTATCGGCGCGCGAGGATGAGAGTTCATGTCTCGACGTCATTGCGAGCGAAGCGAAGCAATCCAGAGTCGCGGGCGTGACTCTGGATTGCTTCGTCGCTTCGCTCCTCGCAATGACGGCGGTGAGGCCCTACCCTGCTTGCCCCGCAACGACAGCCGCCTGCGGCACTGCGACAGCCGCCACACGCCGCGGCGACAGGCGTTCGGCCTGCAGCACGGCGAAGGTCAGCACGATGATGGCCGTGCCCTGATGCAACAGCGCAAGCGAGATCGGAACCACCATCAGCAGCGTTGCGATGCCCAGCACCGCCTGCACCAGAATCGCCGCGAGCAGCCGGTGCGCGCCGCGCACGACGGCGCGGCCGGCGCCCGCGCGCATCACGTCGAAGGCGTGCCATGCGGCGAGCGCGAGCAGCGTGTAGGCGGTCATGCGGTGCATGAACTGCACCGTCAGGTCGTTCTCGAACAAATTGATCCACCACGGCGAATGGATCCACAGATGGGCCGCCTTCGGAATCAGGCCGCCGTCGATCTCCGGCCAGGTGTTGTAGACGAGGCCGGCGCGCAGGCCGGCGACCAGCGCGCCGAGATAGAGCTGCACGAAGGTGACGCCGACCAGCACCCACGCCGTCAGCCGCAGCCGCGCCGTCACCTCGGCCGCCTCGCGCGGTTTGAGCCGCCGCAGGGTCCAGACGATCGCAGCATAGATCAACAGCGCCAGCGACAGATGCGTGGCGAGGCGGACCGGTGCCACCTCGGTGCGCTCGGTGAGGCCGGAGGCCACCATCCACCAGCCGACCGCCCCCTGCAGCGCGCCGAGACTGAAGATCAGCCACAGCCTGCGGCCGAGCGGGCCGGAGACGGCGCCACGCCACAGGAACCACAGGAACGGCAGCAAATAGACCATGCCGATGACGCGGCCGAGCAGCCGGTGGCTCCATTCCCACCAGAAGATGGTCTTGAACTCGTGCAGGGTCATGCCGGCGTTCATCTGCCGGTACTGCGGAATGGTCTTGTAGGCCGCGAAGGCGTCGCTCCAGGCCTGCTCCGTCAGCGGCGGCAGGGTGCCGGTGACCGGCTTCCATTCGACGATCGACAGCCCGGATTCGGTCAGCCGTGTCGCGCCGCCGACCAGCACCATCAGCGCGATCAGGCCGGCCACGACGAGGAGCCAGATGCGGATCGCGGCGAGATCTGTCGTGCGGGGAACCGTGGTCATGGATGTTGAACGCTCGATTGAACCGGGGCTGACAGGCCCTTATAATCCCGACCAAATCGCGCGCAAGCCGCGCCGCCCCCAGCCGAGGCTGACAATCCCGTCATGACGATCCGCACCCGCAAACTGATCGGCGCCGTCGCGCTGCTCCTGCTCGCCTTCGCCTGGTCGATGATGGGCATGGTGATGGCGCAATTTCCCCTGATCGCCAATTCCGGCTGGCTGCAGGCGGTGTATTACGTCGTCGTCGGCATGGGCTGGGTGCTGCCGGCGATGCCGATCGTCAGTTGGATGCTGCGCCCCGATCGGGAGCAGCAGCAGGGCTGATCAGCCGAGATCGAGCTTCGACGGCTGCGCGACTTTCTCCCGCGGCAGGGTCACCCCGGCCATCAGCACCTTCAGGGCGCGCAGCGAGCGCGAGCGGCCGTCCCAGGCGATGCGCGGCAGCATGTGCAGATGGGTGCGGCCCTCGCTCTGCACCACGCCTGACATCGCCGAGGCCGCGCTGACGAAACCCGCCTGCTCCGCGAGCACGACATCGCTGCGGCGGAACGAATAGCGGTCGCCGAACGGATACGCCATGTGCCGGACCGGGCGGCGCAGCGCCGTCTCCAGCACCGCCCTGCCCATCGCAATCTCGCGCTGGGCGTCGGCATCCCTGAGATTGGCGAGCACGGGATAATGCACGGTGGCACTGCCGATCGTGACGTTGGGGTCGGCGGCGAGCCGGGCGATGTCGGCCCAGTCCATCGCGGACTCGCGGCTCAGCGCGGTGAGATCGACCGAGTGGCGCGAGCAGAGGTCGCGGATCGCGATCGACAACTCGGCTGGCGGCAGCTTGCGCAGCCACGCCGAAAGATACGCGAACAGCTCGTATTTTTCCGCCGGCGTAAACACGTTGAAGCGCTGCTCACGATGATCGATCACGAGGCTGATGCGGGCCTCGCGCGCGATCACGGCCTCCAGCGCCAGCCACCAGGCTTCGCCGAGCCCGTCAGGAAAGGCCGAGGGCACGTAGACGGTGAACGGCACGCCGTGGTGGGCGAGCACCGGATAGGCGTGCTTGATCAGGTCCTTCGCGGCGCCGTCGAAGCTCAGGCAGGCGAAGCGACGGCTGTCGGGCAGCCGGACCGACCGGTCGCAGGCCTCGTCGAGCGAGACGATCTCGTAGCCCCAGCGCTTCAGCGCCCGGATCACCTTGTCGAGGAAGACGGGCGTGATCTCCGCGCATGTCAGCGGCTGGAACGCGCCCTTGCGCCGCGGCCGCACCCGCTCGAACCGCAGCACGGCACCGGCGCCGGCCGCGGCTCGCGAGGCGAGCAGCGTGCGACCGCTGAAATAGGCCAGCTCGAGCCGGGCGCTGCGCAGCCACCTGTTGTCCGACGACAATTCCCGCGCCCCTTCCGAAAATCCCACTTGAAACCAGACCGTCTGCGCCCACCTGATGCGGACAGACCATGGCGCGATCGCGTCATGATCACCGCCATCCGATGACAGCGATCATCCGCCGTCAAGATCGCGTGGCCGCTGCCGATTTGAACAGGTCTTTATTTGCGTCATTCCCGATTTGGGACGAAGTCATTGCCATTACCTTTTGTTGAGACTTCTTTGCGAGGGTCTCCCGACGTCAAGCAACAAAATTCCACGACAACGCGAGCTGCGCGATGACCATGGCCGCCGTGATCGAGAGCCGGACGGCGCAGGCGCCCGCGCGGCGGCTGCCGTCGGGGCTCGCGCGGGTCGACATCGTGTCCGATCTGGCGGCCGCCGAGCCGGTCTGGCGCGAGCTCGAAGATCCCGCCCATGTCTCGACGCCGTACCAGCGCTTCGATCTGCTCGGCGCATGGCAGCGCGACGTCGGCGCACGCGAGCATGCTACGCCGTTCATCGTCATCGGGCGTGATGCCGAGCAACGTCCGCTGCTGCTGTTGCCTTTGACGTTGCGGCACGCTTGCGGCATGCGCATCGCCAGCTTCATGGGCGGCAAGCATACGACCTTCAACATGCCACTGATGGATGGCGAATTCGCCGCGCGCGCCGGCGCCGGCGATCTCGACGTCCTGCTCGCAAGGCTGCGCGACCGCGGCGGTGTCGACGTGCTCGCCTTGACGCAGCAGCCGCAGCGCTGGGGCGATGTCGCCAATCCGCTGGCGCAATGGCCGCACCAGCCGTCGGTGAACGACTGCCCGGTGCTGCTGATGCCGCCGGGCGCCGCGCCGACGGCGCTGCTGTCGAATTCATTCCGCAAGCGGCTCAAGAGCAAGGAAAAGAAGCTGCAGGCGCTGCCCGGCTATCGCTACATGGTCGCGGGCAGCGACGCCGAGATTGCCGAGCTGCTCGACTGGTTCTTCCGCACCAAGCCGATCCGCATGGCCGAGCAGAAGCTTCCGAACGTGTTCGCGGAAGCAGGTGTCGAGGCCTTCGTGCGCAGCGCCTGCATGGCCAAGCTCGGCTGCGGACATCGCGCCATCGATATCCATGCGCTGCGCTGCGATGCCGAGATCATCGCGCTGTTTGCCGGCGTCGCCGACGGGGCGCGCTTCTCGATGATGTTCAACACCTATACGCTATCGGAGAATGCGCGCTGGAGCCCCGGGCTGATCCTGATGCGCTCGATCATCGATCACTACGCGCAACAGGATTTTCGCGCCCTCGATCTCGGCATCGGATCGGACGACTACAAGCGGATGTTCTGCAAGGACGACGAGCCGATCTTCGACAGCTTCATGCCGTTGACCGCGCGGGGCCGCGTTGCCGCAACGACGATGGCTGCGGTCAGCCGGGCCAAGCATGCCGTCAAGCACAGCCCTGCCCTGCTCCGTCTGGCGCAGCGCCTGCGCGGCGCGCTGCAATCGCGTGGCGGCGTCGCCAAGGCCAACGAGAACGAGAAGGCCGAAGACTAGGCGGCGACGCCGCGCGGCCCCGGCTGGTTGCGGTTCGCGCCTCCGGCCGGTGCCTTCAGCATCGTGACGGCACCGAAGCCGACCTCGCGCAGCTGCTCGCTCATCTGGCTGCGCGCCTCGGCGGCCATGATGGGATCGGGCACGACGACGGCGCGCGCGCCCGCGGTCAACAGCTCGGCCGGCAGGTCGGAGGCATTGCCGGCGTCGAGCAGGACGTGGTCGTAGACCCGCAGCAGCGCGTCGATGGCGAGCGCGAGCCGCGGCGATTGCAGTTGGCTGCGGTCCGCGCCCGGGCGGCCGGCGTTGACGATGTGCAGCCGCGAGGTCTGGTCCTTGGTGATGATGGACGCGAACGACGCCTCGCCCAGCATCAGCTCGATCAGGCCGGGCGCGGCCGGATCGACCGAGACGCCTGCAAGCAATTGCGGGCTGCCGGCGAGGTCGACCAGCACCACGCGCGCCTGCTCCGCCATGGTGCGGGCGATCGCGAGCGCGGTGGACGTGACGGCATCGCCGCCGGCCGTGCCGAGCACGGTGACCTTGCGGGCGCCCTCGCCCGCGGCGAGCAGATCGGATGCGAGCTGCTCGAGCTCGTTCATCGGCGCTGGCTTGATCGGCTCGGCCGACGGCGCCTCGGCCGCCTGCATGGCCGTGACGGGCGGCGGTACGAAAGCCGGATGCGTGGCCTCAACCGGCGCCGGCGTCGAAGGTGGTGCAACGGCCGGCGATGCGGAAACCGTCCGCGGGGCGATCATCGGCTCGACCCGCGCCGCGAGCACCATGACGTCGGCCATGCTGCCCATGGCCGGGGCGGTGGGGCCCGCCGCGCGCGGCGCCGTGAGGCGCAGCAGCTCTCCGGTGATGACCACGCCTGAGGTCAGCATCAGGGTCGCCAGCGTCGCGATCAGCACGATCGGCAGCTTCTTCGGATAGGCCGGCGTATTCGACACCACCGCCCGCGAGATGATCCGTCCATCCGCCGGCGGCGTATCGAGCGTTTCGCGGGTGTTCGCCTCGCGGTATTTGGCGAGATACGATTCCAGCAGGTCGCGCTGCGATTTGGCATCGCGCTCCAGCGCCCTCAGCTGGACATCGAGGCCATTGGTGGAGGTGGCCTGCTTCTTGGCCTGCTCGAGGCTCTGGCTCAGCATCTGCACCCGCCCGTCGGCGATGCGCGCGTCGCTGTCGAGCGAGCGGGAGATCTTGCCGGCCTCGTCGCGGATCTGGCGATCGAGATCAGCCAGCTGCGCCTTCAATTCCTTGATGCGCGGATGATTGTCGAGCAGTGTCGACGACTGCTCGGCGAGTTGCGCGCGCAGGCTCACGCGCTGCTCCGACAAGCGGCGCATCAGCTCCGAATTGAGCACCTCGGATGCCTCGATCGGCTGGCCGCTCTGCAGCATCTCGCGGATCAGCCGCGCCTTGGTCTCGGCGTCCGATTTCAAGGCGCGGGCATTATTGAGCTGGGTGTTGACCTCGCCCATCTGCTGGTTGGACAGCGAGGTGTTGTTGGTCCCCATGAACGAATTCGACTTGGCGCGGAACTCCTCGACCCGCGATTCCGCTTCCTCGACCTTCTTGCGCAGCCCCTGGATCTCCCCGGCCAGCCACTGGCTGGCCGACTTCGCCTGCGCCTGGCGGGCGTTCTGCTGAACCACGAGATAGCCGTCCGCGATCGAATTCGCGACCTGTGCCGCGAGCGCCGGATCCTGCGACTGGAACTCGACGACGAGGACGCGCGATTTATCGACGGCGTAGACCGTCAGGCGCTCGTAATAGGCATCCATCACGCGCTCGTCCGGCGTCATGGCAAGCGGATCCTTCACGAGCCCGACCATCGCCAAGACCGACTTCAGCGGCGACACGCCGCGCAGGACTGGATCGAACTCGGGCAGCTCACCAAGCTTGTTCTTCCTGATGATGTCGCGCGCCAGATCGCGCGACAGCACCAGTTGCACCTGGCTGGTGACCGCCTCGGGATCGAGTGCCGTTCGCTCCTCGGTACGCTCGCCGTTCGGCCGCACGAACACGTTTTCGCGGCCGTCGATCAGGATCCGCGCTTCGGACTTGTACCGCGGCGTGATCATGTTGACTGCGGTGATCGACAGAACGAGAGCGAGCAGCGTCGGCAAAAGAATGAAGCCGCGCTTTCGTGCCAAGGCGCGGCCGACCAGCCGGAGATCGAGATCGCCGGCCGGGCCCGGCTCGGCCGACGATGGCGAGCCTGTCACGGGTCGGACGGAAGCTCCGTCAACCTGTGTCGTCTTGCCGGCACGCCAGAACGCCAACCGCATCATCCACTCCCGCGAGACCTACGCCACGCCGCTACCATACGTGGTACAATTACACTCCATTAAGGTTGCTGACGGGTTAACCGGAGCGCCTGCAACCTCGCCCTATAGAACAATCGTCATCCTTCGCCATATGCTGCTCGCTACAAGTAGGCTTGCGCCAGATCGTCACAATGTTGGAGCGAGCTCGCCCGGCAGCGACGACAAGTGAGACTTTGTTAACCATCAAGCCTCTATCGAGGTTGGAGCTATCAATATTCAGCGACGAGAGGCGCCCGTGCTTCCTCTATCCGCCAGTCGTCAGATCAGCACCCGCGGCGGAGCCTGGCGAAACCACGCGCAACCCGAGGGCGCGGGCGAGTTCGACATGGCACCGTCGCAGACCAAACCTCTCAAAATCCTTCACGCCGTCAGAGCTCCCGTCGGCGGCATCTTTCGACACATCCTTGACCTTGCCAACGGTCAAGTGGATCACGGGCATGACGTCGGCATCATTGCGGACAGCCTGACCGGCGGCGAACGCGCCGATGCCGCGCTGGCCCAGATCGCGCCTCGCCTGACACTCGGCGTGCACCGCATTCCCATTCACCGGGAGCCTTGGCCGAGCGACATTTTGGCACTCAGCCGGTTCCATCGCCTCTCCCGCGCGCTCGCCCCCGACGTGTTGCATGGCCACGGCGCGAAGGCCGGCGCGTTCGTCCGCCTGCTGCCGCATCGGCCAGGAACGATCCGTATCTACACGCCTCACGGCGGCTCGCTGCACTACCCGCTCGACACGTTCAAAGGCGCGCTGTACGGGCGGCTTGAACGTGCGCTGATGAACCGGACGGACCTCTTCCTGTTCGAGAGCGCCTTCGCCCGCGATACCTATGAGCGCATGATCGGCCATCCCAGGGGATTGGTGAATTGCGTCTTCAACGGCGTCACTGCAGGCGAATTCGACCCGGTCACGCCGGCCCAGGACCAGACCGACCTGGCCTATGTCGGCGAATTCCGGCACATCAAGGGCACGGATCTGCTGATCGACGCCGTCGCGCTGTTGCGCTCCCGTGGCCGGCCGCTGACGCTGACGTTGGGCGGCGACGGCGAAGAGATGTCGAAGCTCAAGGCTCAGGTCGAACGCCTCGGTCTTACGGCCGCGGTGCGCTTCATCGGCCATGTGAAGGCGCGCGACGGATTTTCCAAGGGAAGCCTGCTCGTCGTTCCCTCGCGTGGCGATTCCATGCCTTATGTCGTGATCGAAGCGGGTGCCGCCGGGGTTCCGATGATCGCGGCCAGAGTCGGCGGCATTCCGGAAATCTTCGGACCGCATAACGACGCGCTGTTCATGCCGGGCAATCCGACCGCGCTGGCCGACGCAATTGCAGCCGCACTGGACGATCCGGCCACCGCGCAGCTCCGCGCCAAGGCGCTGCGCGAGCGCGTCTTCCAGCATTTCTCGCAGAAGGCGATGGTCGAGGGCGTGCTCGACAGCTACCGCGAGGCGTTTACCAAGACCTGACGTCATTTACCATCGCTAACCGTTTCTTCCGATTTGGCCCGTAATCCCGCCGGTAGGGAATTTCCCCCGGCGCTATCAGCGCTTACATGACCACAAATACTAACAAACATAATCCGGGCTTGTACGACTGTGGAACCGATCAACGCTCGCTCGATGTTGGATGCTGCTGCGGCCACGGCCGCATCGACGGCCGCGGCAGGCAAGCCGGCCGTTGAACGGCGTCGCCGCCTGTCGCCGGCGGCCCTGGCAGTTGCCAATCAGAAGGTTCACCGCGCCTATTCTCCAATCGTCCTCGCCGGGATCGTCCGCATCACCGATTTCGTGCTGTTGAGCGTCGTCGGCAGCGCCGTCTATTTCGGCTACGTGGTTCCGCTCAGCGGCTTCCATTGGGAGTATCTCGTTGCCATCGTCGGCCTCGCCGTGAGCGCGGTGGTGTGCTTCCAGGCCGCCGACATCTACCAGATCCAGGTCTTCCGCGCCCAAGTGCGGCAGATGACCCGGATGATCTCGTCCTACTGCTTCGTGTTCCTGCTGTTCATCGGACTGTCCTTCTTCGCCAAGATCGGCAGCGAGGTCTCCCGTCTCTGGCTCGCCGCGTTCTTCTTCGTCGGACTCGGCGCGTTGATCGCGAGCCGCGTCGTGCTGCGCAACCTGATCCGCAGCTGGGCCCGACAAGGCCGCCTCGATCGACGGACCATCATCGTCGGCTCCGACCAGAGCGGCGAAGATCTGGTGCGTGCGCTGAAGGCGCAGGACGACTCCGAGATCGAGATCCTCGGCGTGTTCGACGACCGCAACGACTCCCGTTCGCTCGAGACCTGTGCCGGCGCGCCGAAGCTCGGCAAGGTCGATGATATCGTGGAGTTCGCGCGCCGAACCCGCGTCGACCTCGTGCTGTTCGCGCTGCCGATCTCGGCGGAGACCCGCATCCTCGACATGCTGAAGAAGCTGTGGGTGCTGCCGGTCGACATCCGCCTCTCGGCCCATACCAACAAATTGCGTTTTCGCCCGCGCTCCTATTCCTATCTCGGTGCGGTCCCGACGCTCGACGTGTTCGAGGCGCCGATCACCGACTGGGATCTGGTGATGAAGATGCTGTTTGACCGATTGGTCGGCGGCCTCATCCTGCTGCTCGCACTGCCGGTGATGGCGCTGGTCGCGCTCGCGATCAAGCTCGACAGCCCGGGACCGGTGCTGTTCCGGCAGAAGCGGTTCGGCTTCAACAACGAGCGCATCGACGTGTTCAAGTTCCGGTCGCTCTATCACCACCAGGCTGATCCCACGGCGTCCAAGGTCGTCACCAAGAACGATCCGCGCGTGACCCGCGTCGGCCGCTTCATCCGCAAGACCAGCCTCGATGAGCTGCCGCAGCTGTTCAACGTGGTGTTCAAGGGCAACCTGTCGCTGGTCGGCCCGCGGCCCCACGCGGTTCAGGGCAAGCTGCAGAACCGGATGTTCGACGAGGCCGTCGACGGCTATTTCGCGCGCCACCGCGTGAAGCCCGGCATCACCGGATGGGCGCAGATCAACGGCTGGCGCGGCGAGATCGACAACCAGGAGAAGATCCAGAAGCGAGTCGAGTTCGACCTCTACTACATCGAGAACTGGTCCGTGCTGTTCGACGTCTACATCCTGCTCAAGACGCCGCTGGCGTTGATGACCAAGAGCGAGAACGCCTATTGATTGCGGGGATCCGGAGCGGACCCACGTCCGCTTCGCGCGTGTGTCCGGCCGATCCCGCCCTGCGTTGCGTATGAGTGTGAGTTCGCGATGGCCATGACGGCGGCAGCCGGAGAGTTCGCGTCCAGACCGATGGCCCCGCCCGGCGTCGTCGCCCTGCAGCGTGCGCTGGTCTGGTTGGTCGGCGCCTCCGGCGCCATCGTGTTCATCGAACCGAGCCCCTACGAGCTCGTGACGCTCGCGTCCGCCGCGGTGTTCATTGCGACCGGCATGAGGCTGCGCCTCGTCTTCGTGCCGCTCCTGCTGCTGCTGGTCCTGGTCAATCTCGGCTACACGATCAGCGCCATACCGCTGCTCGACGATTCCAAGATCTCGACCTGGATCGCCACCTCCTGGTACATGGCGTTCACGGCCATCTTCATCGCCATGCTCATTTCGGACGACACCGAAGCGCGGCTCGACATGCTCCGGCGCGGCCTCGTCATGGGCGGCGCGATCGCAGCCCTTGCAGGTGTCGCCGGCTACTTCCATCTGGTGCCCGGCGGATACGATCTCCTCACCTTGTATGGCCGCGCGCGTGGTACGTTCAAGGACCCGAACGTTCTCGGCGCATTCCTGATCCTGCCGGCGCTGCTGGCGCTGCAGAATGTCGTCACCGCCCGCTTCGCAGCGACGCTGCGCGCCAGCTTCGCCCTCGGCGTGATGGCGCTCGCCATCCTGCTCGCCTTCTCGCGCGCGGCCTGGGGCGGCCTCGTTCTCACGGCGGCCTTCATGCTGGCGCTGATGGTACTGACCAGCACCTCGCCCCGCGAGCGCTCCCGCATCATCGTCATGACGCTCGCGGCTGCCGTGGCCGGCCTCGTCCTGATCGGCGTACTGCTCTCGATCGATTCCATCGCCGACATGTTCAAGCAGCGGGCGAGCTTCGACCAGAGCTACGACGAAGGCCGGTTCGGCCGGTTCGGCCGCCACATCCTCGGCGCCGACATGGCGCTCGACCTGCCGTTCGGGATCGGGCCGCTGCAATTCCACAACTACTTCCCCGAGGACACCCACAACTCCTATCTGAACGCCTTCATGTCGGGCGGCTGGCTGTCCGGCATCTGCTATCCCGCTCTGGTCTTCACCACCGTCGTCCTCGGCTTCCGCTATCTGCTCGTGCGCGTGCCCTGGCAGCGCACCTACATCGCAATCTTCGCAGCCTTCCTCGGCACCGTCGGCGAAAGCTTCATCATCGATACCGATCACTGGCGGCACTTCTTCCTGATGCTCGGCACGATGTGGGGCATGATCGCCGCCACCCGCGCCCACCAGGTCGAGGCGGGCCGATCCGCAGGGATCGGTCCGCACATCGCAGCCTCCTAGTCCTCCACCGCGAACGTCAGGCCGGCATTGTCGACCAGCCGCTTGATCAGGCTGTCCTGGAGCGCCGCGCCCGGGGTCCAGAAGCCACCCTTCACACCGGCGCCGTCGCGCAGCAGGCCGACGGCGCATTCGCTGATCATCTTCGAGGTCGAGCCGTAGCCGGGGTCGCGGTTGCCCTTCACGGAGGCGCGGACCTGGCGGCCGTCGGGGGCGATCGCGACGAAGAGAAGATTGTAGTAGCCGTTCTCGCGCTCTTCCTTCGACGGCCCCTCGCCCGGCTTCGGCGCGTTCGGTCCGGTCTTCTCGGCATTGGCGGCCATCACCTTCTTGGCGTTGGCCTCGCCCTTCTCGCCCGGACCGGTCAGCACCATCTCGTCATAGACGAAGTCCTGGCCGTACGGGAAACCCATCAGCATGTTGGAGCGGTGGACGTTGCGGGTGTTGATCAGCGCCATCATGAACGGCGCCGTCCAGGACTGCAGATCCTCCTCATAGACGGGCTTGTTGCCTGACGGCTGCTTCGGCCCCTTGAAGCCGGGCGTCAGGGCGAACGCGTCCTTGAGGATCGCTACCAGGCTCAGATCCTTGGCGACCGCATCGAATGTCGCCTTGGCGCTGGCCGCCGTCCCGCCCGACAAGGTCCCGCTCATGCCACGGACGCGGCCCTTCACGCGCGCGACCGGCGCGCCGAGCACGCGTCTCGCCTGCTGCTGCACGAAGTAGACGCCGAGCTCGAACGGTACGGAATCGAAGCCGCAGGAGAACACGATGCGCGCGCCGCTCTTCTCGGCGGTCGCCTGATGCTTGTCGATCATCTGCCGCATCCACACCGGCTCGCCACAGAGATCGACGTAGTCGGTGCCGGTTTCGGCGCAGGCGGCGACGAGCTCGTTGCCGTAGAGCTGATACGGACCGACGGTGGTCAGCACGAGCTTCGTCTGCGCCACCATCGCCTGCAGCGACGCCGGATCGGAGGCGTCGGCGGCAATGAGAGGCGTGTCGGTGGGCGCGCCGATCTCGTCCCGCACGGAAGCGAGCTTGTCCAGGCTCCGGCCGGCCATCGCCCAGTGCAGCGAGGCGTCGCCGCGATATTGCGTGGCGAGATATTCAGCCACGAGCTTGCCCGTGAAGCCGGTGGCGCCGTAGACGACGAGATCGAATTTCGGTGAGGTCATTGGTATTCCCTGGAGATCAGCTGCAAATCAGTTGCTCCGTCATTGCGAGCGAAGCGAAGCAATCCAGGGCTGCGGACAGGACTCTGGATTGCTTCGCTTCGCTCGCAATGACGGCGGATGTGGTTCTACTTCTTTCCATAAGACACGCTCATGCCGGCGCGGACGTCGTTCTGAATGCCGTAAGGGGCGATCGGGTAGCGCAGGCCATTCCTGGCGAGCTGCTTCATGCCGGCGATCGCCTTGGCGAGATCGGACGGCTTCAGCGCCATCAGCATCTCCTCGTCCGGCACGCCGCCATAGCGGCGCTCGGCGAAGCAGGGCAGCGACAGGCTCGGCTCGCCGGTCTTCAGCGCGCGGCCCCAGGAATCGGCGCAGGCGGTCTCGCCGACGACGCCCCATTCGAACTTCTTGTAGCCGACATATTGCAGGCCGTTGATCAGGATGATCATCTGTCCCGGCGTCGCATAGACGAGGCAGATGTCCGGCGGATCCAGCCGGCCGCTCGCCAGCGGGCTCACGGCCATCGCCTGGTAGCGGCCGAACGGCACCACGTCGAGCGCCTCCTGCCGCTTGCGCGCATCCTCCGCCGTGCCGTGCCAGACTCCGACATAGTTCGCGCCGTCGAGCCAGGCCTCGTCCTGCGGGCCGAGCCCGATCACCGCGCGGCACTGCGCGCCGACCAGATCATCTCCGGTGATGCCGACGGTCCAGCCGAGCCGCGACGCCATGCTGACGATCTGGTCGGTGGTGTGCACCGCGTTGGGACGGCGGATCTTCTCGATCGCTTCCATGTCCTCGACGCGGGCGAACATCTTGATGCCGATCACGGTCGTCTTCAGCCGCAGCAGGCTGTTGAGATCGGCGACCATGGCCGCCAGGTCCAGCCTGTCTGCCGCGTTCGGCTGTTGCATGTGGCGTTCCCTCCCTGCCGCACCGGGCGTCCGCGCCGCGTGTGGTTCGGCTTCGGGCGGCTTGTTAGACCGTCGCACCTGATGATGCCAGTATTTCCGCCGTCCGGGCTCACCCGCCATACCGTGATCCTTCTCGATATCGCGGGAATCACTTATGAATTTTCGATCCTCGGACAGGACCAGACGATGACCCGCAGCGACCGGAAGGAAGGCGCCGAGAGCGCAACGGCCGGCCCCGGCGGAACGCGCGCGCTGTCGCCCGCCGCGCTCTACGAGGCGGGACTGCATCACCTCGGCGGAGGACGTCTGCTCGATGCCCAGATGTGCTGCGAGCAGGCGCTGGCCACCGACCCGACCCATGCCGACAGCCTTGCGCTGATGGGCATTATTGCGCTGCAAACCGGTCAGCACGACCATGCCGTGGCGTGGTTCTCGCGCGCGATCCGGCAGACGCCGAAGATCGACTATCTCACCAGCCTGGGCTTCACCCTGAAGCAGATGGGCCGGCTCGACGACGCCCTCGCGGTGTTCGACAAGGCGATCCAGCTCAAGCCCGACGACGCCGAGCTGTGGAAGCACATGGGCGGCGTACTGCTGGCGCTCGACCGCGGCGCCGAGGCGTTGTTGAGCTATCAGCACGCGCTGACGATCGATCCTTCGCATCATGAGGCCGCGTTCCAGAGCGGCCTGCTGCTGCATCAGCAGCAGCGCTATGAGGAAGCCGCCCAGGCCTTCACGATCTGCCTGACTCAGCGGCCGGGCGACCTGCAGTCGCTGCAGATGCGCGCCCGATGCTTCCGCGAGCTCAAACGCTACGACGCGTATCTCGCCGATTGCGAACGCGCGCATGCGCTGGCGCCAGCCGAGGCGATGGTCTGCAACAATCTCGGCGATGCATTCGTCTGTCTCGGCCGCAGCGCGGAGGCGCTGCCGTGGTTCGACCAGGCGCTGAGCCTGCGCCCGAACTTCGTCGAGGTCCTGCTGAACAAGGGCTTTGCGCTGCTTCAATTGCTGCGCTTCGAGGACGCCGCGGCCGTCTACCGGCAGATCCTCGTGCTCGAGCCGGGTCACGCCAAGGCGGCCTGGCAGCTTGCCCATGTCGAGCTGCAATGTGGCGACTACGCCGCTGGTTGGGCACGGCGCGAAGCGCGCTGGAACATGCCGGATTTCTCGCCCGAATATCCGCGCTTTGCGGAGCCGAAATGGCTGGGCAAAGAGGATATCGCCGGGAAGACCGTCCTGATCGAGGAGGACGAGGGTTTCGGCGACACCATCCAGTTCGCGCGCTACCTGCCGATGCTCGCCGCGCGCGGCGCCAGGGTGATCCTGGTGGTCCGCGAGGCGCTGCGGCCGCTGCTGGCCGGTGTCGAAGGCGTGTCGCAATGTCTTGCGTACGCGCCGGAGCTGCAGCGACCCGCCTTCGACATGCATTGCCCGGTGATGAGCCTGCCGCTCGCTTTCGGCACCACGCTCGCCACCATCCCGCCCGCTGGCTATCTGCCGCCGCTCCCGGCCGAGCGCATCGCGGCCTGGGAGCAGCGGCTGGGGTCGCATGACCGGCTGCGCGTCGGGCTGGTCTGGTCCGGCAACCCGCACCAGGGCAATGACCGCAACCGCTCGATGCCGCAGTCGACCTTGCTGCCGCTGCTCGATGTCGACGCTGATTTCATCAGCCTGCAAAAGGAGCTGCGGCCCGCGGACAGGACGATGCTGGCGCAGCAGAGCGGCATCCGCGACCTCACCGCCGAGCTGACCGACTTCGTCGAGACGGCCGCCCTGATCTCCTGCCTCGACGTCGTCGTCACCGTCTGCACCAGCGTCGCGCATCTCGCCGCGACGCTCGGACGGCCGACCTGGATCATGCTGCCCTACCTGGCCGACTGGCGCTGGCTCAGGGATCGCGACGACAGCCCGTGGTATCCTAGCGCGCGGCTGTTCCGGCAGGACTCGAGCTGCCGCTACGAGCCGGTCGTCGCGCGCGTGCGCGGCGAGCTGGCAGCGAAAGCGGCGGGCTTCAGTACAACAACCGCCTAGGCCGGCCCGGGAAACAGGTCGTCGATGCGGCCGCGCAGCCGGTAGGCCACCAGCCCGACCCATTCGCGCACGGCGATGTCGGCGCGGCGCAGGCCGAGCAGCGAGATGCCGTCGAAATCCAGCACACGGCCGACACGCCAGTCCACCGGATAGGGCTCGACCGGAAAGCCCGCTTTTCGGAACAGCCCGACCGAGCGCGGCATGTGATACGCGGAGGTCACCAGCAGCCAGCGTTCGCCCGGCTTCGGGGAGATCATCGCCTTGGAGAAGATCGCATTCTCGTAGGTGTTGCGCGACTGCCGCTCCAGCAGCAGCCGCTCCCTGGGCACGCCGAGGCTGAGCAGGATCTCGGCGCCGACATCGGCCTCCTTGGCCTCGGTCGCGATCAGATTGGCGCTGCCGCCGGTGAACAGGATGCGTGCGTTCGGGTAGCGCCGCGCCAGCGCTGCGGCCTGGATCACACGGTCCGCGCCCGCCACCGTCACCGGCATGCCGTACATCACCGAGAGATCGGAATCGACCGGACCGCCGAGCACGATGATGCCGTCCGGGGCGCCGTTCGCCGGGTCCCATTTCGGAAACCGGCTCTCCAGCGGATACAGCATCAGGCTGCCGAGCGGCGTCAGGCCGACGATCGCCAGCAGCAGCATCGCCGACACCACGAGCCTGCGGCCAAGCACGGCAAACCGTGTCAGCATCAGGATGGCGCCGACGAGGCCGAGCGCGATCATGAAATTGGTCGGCAGTGCCAGCAAGCCGAGCGTCTTCGACAGCACAAAGAACATTGCGAGCTCCGGCGCGGGGTGAAGTGCCACGGCCGCCCTCATACACGACAGCCGCCATGCGTTGCCATCTCTCTGCGAACGGCATGGGATGCGTTATGCTCAGGCCCGAACAGGGATGAATGAGAGGATCATGGCCCATCACCATCTGCACGCCAGCCCCGAGACCTGCCATTGGGGCTTCTTCGAATCCCGGCTGAAGCCGGTGCTCACGGTCGACAGCGGTGACGAGGTCACGATCGATTCGATCAGCGGCGGACCCGACGTGGTGCCGGATACCAGCAAGTTCCACGTGCCGCCGGAGCTGTTCGACGTCCACGCCCGCAGCGAGCGCATGGTGCCCGGCCACATCCTGACCGGGCCGATCGCGGTCAACGGCGCCGAAATCGGCGACGTGCTCGAGGTCGACATTCTCGACGTCCAGCTGCGCCAGGACTGGGGCTATAATTTCATCCGCCCGCTGGCCGGCACCCTGCCCGACGATTTCCATGAGAGCCGGCTGATGAACATCCCGCTCGACAAGGAACGGATGGTCGGCAAGCTGCCGTGGGGGCTCGAGCTGCCGCTGGCGCCGTTCTTCGGCGTGATGGGTGTGGCGCCGCCGCCGGCCTGGGGCCGCATCACCTCGCTGATCCCGCGCGCGATGGGCGGCAATCTCGACAACAAGGAGCTCGGCGCCGGCGCCAAGCTGTATCTGCCGGTGTTCGTGCCGGGCGCGCTGTTCTCCTGCGGCGACGGCCATGGCGTGCAGGGCGACGGCGAGGTCTGCGTCACGGCGATCGAGACCGCGCTGCAGGGCCGCTTCCGCCTCACCGTGCGCAAGGATCTCAAGTTCGACTATCCACGCGCCGAGACCGCCACGCACTACATGACGATGGCGATGGACCCCGATCTCGACCAATGCGCGGTGCGGGCGCTGCGCGACATGATCGTGCTGCTCGGCGAGAAGCGCAACCTGTCGCGCGAGGACGCCTACACGCTGTGCAGCCTCGCCGCCGACCTGCGGGTGACCCAGACCGTCAACGGCTCCAAGGGCATTCATTGCATGATCGCGAAGGCCGTCGTGCACGGGTGAGGTTTGTGTCGGGCACGCTGGCGCGGCTCGCCCCGCTGCCGTCGCCCGGCTCGACCGGGCGACCCAGTATCCAGAGGCAGGCGTCAGTCCTCGACAGGCCGCGGCGTACTGGATCCCCCGCGTTCGCGGGGATGACGACCGAATTTGAAGTGCAACCCTCGTTCACTCCAAGAGACACGATCTATCATCCTCGCGCGCCGCTCGCGCCGAGTCATGCCATCATCTCACCCTCTCAAAAGTCGGAGGGCGCAGGGAAGGCCAGGCGCCGGCTGGCGCCTGCGGCCCGCCTGCGAGAAAAATGCAGGCGGCAGGTACCACAGGTGCAGCCGAGAACGCCCGGCCTTCCCTGCGCGATGGTGTTCACGCTTATACGCAGTCTGCCTGGTGCGCCGGGCTTGTTGGCCACCATGATCCGCGCGGCGCGTCAGCGCCGTCGCGAACGTGACACCAGCGTCGGGGTGTCAGCACGCTGCGACTTCACGTCCGCGCCGAGCCGTTCGTCCGCGCATCCTTGAAGGACACGCTGCGGCTCCATCGCGGCCATCGCTCCCCGCCTCGCGTGTCGTGACGATCGCGCGCAACGCCCCTTCCGAGTGAGGCGGGATGGCGGCACTAAAGCACAGTTTCCGGAAAAGCGAAAGCGTTATTTCTGGAATGGCGAATTTTCTCGCACCGACCGGAAAAGCCGCGAGCGACCGTCCGCCTCTTCAGCCGACAATTCCACCAGGGCTCCCCGATCAGGTGCCCCGCGGCACGGCGGCGGTTGAAGAAACCATCGGACACCGCGGCCCACGCGAATCTTCCCGGCCCGTGCTTCCCGTACCATTCCGGGCACGGACTCGCCGAGCGGGCGGAGAGTCACCGCCGCGACCAGCCCGATTCGTCATATTTCCATAAAATTCAATATCTTAACCAGTTATCCCCAAGCCGCTGTACAACCAATCCGATTCCCAATAGAGTCTAAAAAGTTACTTTTCTGTACATCGGTTACGGACTAGCTTTTAGGCATGGCGACGGAAAAAGCCGAAACTGACCGCATCCCCGTAACCCTAGCCCTGGCAACCATCGGCTATCTCGAAAAGCTCGTGAAACAGGGAACCCACGGCACCAGCGTTCCGGGTGTCTGCAGAACGTTGATTGAAGAAGGCATCCGGCTCGCCATCAAGGATGGGCTGCTGTCGATTCGCGACAACGGACGGGCGTAAGCTAGGGACACGCAGCGCGGACAACAGTTTCGGTGCAGCCGTCGGCCAGGACGATCCAGGACGGATCAAACTTGGAAGCGACAACAATGCCCGCCGAACGACAGACACTCCCCACCTGGACCGAGGAACGGCTCCAGGCCCTGAAGCAGCACTTTGAGGCCGGGCTGACCTGCCGAGAGATCGCCGCCGAGCTCGGCGTCAGCCGCAACGCCGTGATCGGCAAGATCTCCCGCCTGGCGCTGACGCGCGACAATGGCGGCGACACCAGGCGCGTGGTTCGCGCCGAGACGACACGCGATGGCGCCCGCCGTCCCGTGCCGAAGCTGCGCCGCCGCATCCTGCGCGCGGTCCAGAACGATCCGCCGCCGATCGTTGTCGAGGAGCCGGTCGGCACGGTCGAGAACGGCTGCTCGCTGTTCGAACTCTCCAAGGAGCGCTGCCGCTGGCCGATCTCCACCCCCGGCGCCGACGATTTCTGCTTCTGCGGCTCCAAGCCGATCGAGGGCCTGCCCTATTGCCCGAGCCACACGCGGATGGCGTACCGGGTGGCGTCGTCGCGGTAAAACTCAGCCGCCGACTAATTAGTTGAAAATCGTGTCTCGCCGCGCGGACGGTGCACCCTCTCCCCTTGTGGGAGAGGGTGGATTCGATGCGTAGCATCGAAGCCGGGTGAGGGGTATTTCTCCATACGGGCGGCGATTCTGTGGATACAACCCCTCAGCCAAGTGAGCACGACGCTGATACCAGCGTAGCCCTCTCCCACAAGGGGAGAGGGCGCAATCACTGGCGCCGTACAGTCGTGCGTATGCCGACTACCCCAGCTTCCAGCCCGCCTCCTGCGCAAAGCGCTGGAAGAACTCCGGCTCGTAGGCCTGCTCCGGCGACTGCCGGACGCGCATGTCGAGCAGCTTGGCGTCCTCGCCGACGAGGATGCGCCACTGGTCGGCCTTGACGCCGTCGAGGATGATCTTCGCGGCCTGCGCCGCCGTCGTCGGCGCGTCTTCGAGGAAACTGCGGGCGCGCTCGCGGGCGGCGGCCTGGATGTCCTGGTCGCTCATGGCGGAGACATCGATGCCCATGCCCTTCATGCGCTGGCGCGCTAGCCCGATCTCGGTCTCGCTGAGCTCGTCGGACTCGGTGCCGCTCTGCACCTTGCGCGAGTTCGACACGATCGACGTGCCGATATGGCCGGGCATCACGACCGAGCATTTGATGTGCGGCGCGTTGAGGCGGAGGTCGTTGATCAGCGCTTCGGTAAATCCCTTCACCGCGAACTTCGCGGCGCTGTAGGCGGTGTGCGAGACGCCCATGCCGACCGAGGCCCAGAAGCCGTTGACGCTCGAGGTGTTGACGATATGAGCCTCGTCCGCCTTCAGCAGCATCGGCAGGAAGGTGCGGACGCCGAGATAGACGCCGCCCCAGCAGATGTTGAAGGTACGCTCCCATTGCTCTCTTGAATTGGTGAACAGGCTGCCGCCGCCGCCGATGCCGGCATTGTTGAACAGCAGATGGATCTTGTCGGTGGCCTGCTGCTCGGCGAGCTCATCGCGAAAACGCTGGAGCTGCGCCTCGATCGAGACGTCGGCGACATGGGTGGTGACGCGCAGGCCCTGCGGCAGCTTCTCGGCCTCGCACAGCCGCTTGGTTTCGGCCATCGCCTCGGTCGAGACGTCGCACATGGCGACGTTGCAGCCTTCGGCGACGAGCTGGCGCGCGAGCTCGCGGCCCATGCCCGTGCCGCCCCCGGTGATCACGGCGATCCTGCCGGCGAAATCCTTCATCGGATGGTCTTCCTTCCCTGCTGCGGGACGGCCATGCCGCCCCGGCGACTTGCTCGTTCTCTTCGTGGAACGCGTTTGCGAGCTTAGGACGTTTCGCCGGCCTGACCAGAGGGGATGTCGGAGATTTGCGTTGCAGCGCATGCAACGAAGATTTCAGCTTGGGGTTGAACCTTCTCGACAGGCGTCCGACTTATTCCACGGGGAGGCAGGCTCGAGGAGGTTCGCATGGCGTACCAACAGGGGCACTGGCAGGACGAAGGCTGGCGCGACACGATGGTCGATCCCGCGGGATCGGACGACGGCGCCTATGTGACGGGGTGGACGATCAGCGGGCTCGCCGTGATCGGCACCATCGTCGCGGTCTGGCTGCTCGGGATCTGAGAGCAGCGCGACGAATTCTCATGCAATAGGACGCCATGCAAAGCGTGGCCTCTGAGCCCTGCTGCGTTCTGCGCTCTCATCCGTCATTGCGAGCGCAGCGCAGCAATCCAGCGCTGTGGACGGGACACTGGATTGCTTCGTCGCTGCGCTCCTTGCAATGACGTTGAGAGAGCCGACTGTTTCCCAGAGAGCCTGGCGCCCCCCAAGACGTCCGCATTCACGCCCGGGATCTGGCAGCCGCGTTTCGCGAAGGCGCGCGGCTGACCGTCTGAGGGTCCCGCCCGGCCGAACTCATTGCATACAATTGCAGTCGATTGATCAATTAATAGGCTAATGATTGCCGTGTCACGCTACTGCCCAGTTTGCAGTCAGCCACAAAACACCAACACTTCAGTGACTTAGCTCCTCGGCCGCGCTGAAAGCCGCTGGCACAAAGCTTGCGATCACTCCCGTTCGAGGCTCCGCCGTGTGGCGGTGAAGCCGAGATGACAGCGCGGGCGGATCGACCCGCCGAGGGAGCTCACCAATGGACTTTGGCAGGATTTCACGACGGCATCTGTTGCAGGGTGGCGCGGCGCTGACGCTCGGCGCGGCCGCGGGCCTGCGGCCGGCCTTCGCCGCGGAGACAACGATCGGCTTCATCTATGTCGGCTCGCGCGACGACTACGGCTACAACCAGGCGCATGCGCAGGGCGCGGCCGCGCTGAAGAAGCTGCCCGGCCTGAAGGTCATCGAAGAGGAGAAGGTTCCGGAGACCGACGCGGTCGAGAAGACGATCGAGTCGATGATCAATCTGGACGGCGCGACGCTGCTCTTCCCGACCTCGTTCGGCTACTACAATCCGCACATGCTCAAGATGGCGGCGAAGTATCCGAAGCTGCGCTTCGAGCACTGCGGCGGGCTGTGGAGCGACAAGGACCCGAAGAACGCCGGCTCCTATTTCGGCTATATCGACGAGGCGCAATACATTGCCGGCATCGTCGCCGGCTATACCTCGAAGAGCGGCAAGCTCGGCTTCGTTGCCGCCAAGCCGATCCCGCAGGTCCTGCGCAACATCAACGCCTTCACGCTCGGCGCGCAGCTCGCCAACCCCAAGGCCATCACGCAGGTGATCTTCACCGGCGACTGGTCGATGCCGGTCAAGGAGGCCGAGGCGACCAACAGCCTGATCGACCAGGGCGTGGACGTTTTGACCTGCCATGTCGACGGCCCGAAGACGATGGTCGAGAACGCCGCGCGCCGCGGCGCGTTCGTCACCGGCTATCACGTCAACCAGTCGCCGCTGGCGCCGAAGGCCTATCTGACGGGCGCCGAGTGGAATTGGGAAGCGCTGTATCCGAAGTTCGTCAAGATGCTCCAGGCCGGCGAGAGCATTCCGAACTTCTATCGCGGCGGCCTCAAGGAAGAGGTGGTCAAGATCTCGCCCTATGGCGAGGCGGTGTCCGAGCAGGCGCGCAAGCACGCCGATCAGATCAAGGCCAAATTCCTCGGCGAGGGCTATACGATCTTCAAGGGCCCGATCAAGGACAACAAGGGCAACACCGTGATCACCGCCGGCACCGAGCGCGGCCAGAAGGATCCGGAGCTCGAGAAGATGGACTATCTGGTCGAGGGCGTGATCGGAGCGACGTCGTGACCACGGAGGCGGCCGATCCGGTTGATGCGGCCGCCATCGCGCCGGCCGCCGACGCAGGCTTCCTGCAACGCCATGGCGCGAGCATTGAATACATCCTCATCCCGGGCGCGGCGCTGGTCGCCGCGCTCCTGGTGTTCGGTATCTTCGTCGCGCTGTTCGGCAAGAACCCGCTCGACCTCTATTGGTACATGTATTACGGCGCCTTCGGCACCTGGTTTTCCTGGCAGAACACGCTGACGCGCGCGGCTCCCTTGATCCTGACCGCGCTGTGCACCGCCCTGCCCGCTCAGCTTGGCATGGTGATCATCGGCGGCGAGGGCGCGCTGCTGATCGGCGCGCTGTCGGCAACCTCGGCGGCGCTGGCATTGCAGGGCATGCCGCCGCTCGTCGTGCAGATCGCGATGGTAATCGCGGGCATGACCGGCGGCGGATTGTGGATCCTGCTGTCGGGCGGCTTGCGCCAGTATCGCGGCGTCAACGAGACCATCTCCAGCCTGCTGCTGGTCTACATCGCGCTCGCGATCCTCAACCATCTCGTCGAGGGCCCGATGCGTGACCCGGCGAGCCTCAACAAGCCGTCGACGCGCGAGATCGGCACCGTCAACATGATCGGCAGCATTCCCGGCACCGACGTGCATTGGGGCCTGGTGTTCGGGCTGATCGCGGCGATCGCGTCCTATGTGCTGATCTATCACACGACCTTCGGCTTCGCCGCGCGCGTCGCCGGCGGCAACATCCGGGCCGCCAAGATCGTTGGCCTCTCCGTGGGCAAATTGATCCTGACGGTCTGCTTCCTCGCCGGCGCCTGCGCTGGCCTGGCCGGCATGGTCGAGGTCGCCGCGGTCCAGGGGCGCACCAATGCCAATCTCGCCGTCGGCTACGGCTTCACAGGCATCCTCGTGGCGTTCCTGGCGCGGCAGAATCCGCTGGCGATCATTCCGGTCGCAATCCTGCTCGGCGGCATCAATGCCTCGGGCGGCCTCTTGCAGCGAAGGCTCGGCCTGCCCGACGCCTCGGTGCTGGTGCTGCAGGGCATCATCTTCATCTCGGTGCTGGCGAGCGACGCGCTCTATGGCCGCATCGGCTTCCTCAAGGGAAAGTCGTGAGACATGGCTGACGGCAACATCGGACTCTGGACCGTGCCGCTCGCGGTGCTCGGCGGCGCCATCCGCGTCTCCACGCCGTTCCTGTTCGTGAGCTTAGGGGAATGCATCACCGAGCGCTCCGGTCGCATCAATCTCGGCCTCGAGGGCACGCTGGTGATGGGCGCGATGAGCGCCTATGGCATCTCCTATCTCACGGGATCGCCATGGGCAGGCGTGCTCGCCGCCGGCCTCACCGGCGCGCTGCTCGGCGCCCTGCATGCCGGCATCTGCTCGCTGCCGCGCGTCAACGACGTCGCGGTGGGAATCTCCTTGATGCTGTTCGGCACCGGGCTCGCCTTCTTCCTCGGCAAGCCGCTGATCGAGCCGACCGCGGCGCGGCTTCCGGCGATCGATTTCGGCTGGTGGAGCGACGTGCCGCAGGTGCGCGCGGCCTTGCGCATCAACGTCCTCTTCCTGCTCGGCGTCGTGCTCGCGCCGCTGTTGCTGTGGGCATTCCGAACCACCCGCTGGGGCCTGCTGATCCGTACCGCCGGCGAGAGCGCCGACGCGGCGCGGGCGATGGGTCATTCGGTGCTGATGATCCGGCTGCGCGCCACCATGGCCGGCGGCTTCCTCGCCGGCATCGGCGGCTCGTTTTTGTCGCTGTTCTATCCCGGCAGCTGGAACGAGGGCCTCTCCTCGGGCCAAGGCATCACCGCCGTGGCGCTCGTGATTTTCGCGCGCTGGGACCCGATGCTGTGCCTGTGGGCCTCGCTCGCCTTCGGCGGTGCCGCCGCGCTCGGGCCGGCGCTGCAATCGGTCGGCGTCACCTCCGGCTATCATCTCTTCAACGCCGCGCCCTACATCCTGACGCTGCTCATCATGATCATCACCTGCTCGCCGAAGCGCACCTTGAGCGGCGCGCCGGCCGAGCTGTCCATCACCCGCTGATTTCGGAGTCCATCATGACCGCGCGCACCATCCGCTCCGAGCCCTATGCCTGGCCGTACAACGGCGATCTTCGCCCTGAGAACACCGCGCTGATCGTGATCGACATGCAGACCGATTTCTGCGGCGTCGGCGGCTATGTCGACAAGATGGGCTACGATCTCTCGCTGACGCGGGCGCCGATCGAGCCGATCAAGACCCTGCTCGGCGTCATGCGCGCGCAGGGCTTCTGCATCATCCACACCCGCGAGGGCCACCGCACCGACCTGTCCGACCTGCCCGCCAACAAGCGCTGGCGCTCGCAGCAGATCGGCGCCGGCATCGGTGACCCCGGCCCGTGCGGCCGCATCCTGGTGCGCGGCGAGCCAGGCTGGGAGATCATCCCCGAGCTGGCGCCGCTAGCTGGCGAGATCGTCATCGACAAGCCCGGCAAGGGCTCGTTCTGCGCCACCGACCTCGAGCTGATCCTGCGCCTGAAGGGCATCCAGAACATCGTGCTGACCGGCATCACCACCGACGTCTGCGTCCACACCACGATGCGCGAGGCCAACGACCGCGGCTTCGAATGCGTGCTGCTGTCGGACTGCTGCGGTGCCACCGACAAGGGCAACCACGATCACGCGCTGAAGATGATCAAGATGCAGGGCGGCGTGTTCGGCGCGGTCGCGACCTCCGCGGCGCTGATCGAGGCGCTGTCGTGATCGGCGACGATCCGACGCCATCAGGCGCGTTCGGCGTCGAGGCCATCGCGATGACGATGCGCTTCGGCGCGTTCACCGCGCTCGACAATGTCGAGCTGAAGGTCAGGCCTGGCTCGTTCCACGCGCTGCTCGGCGAGAACGGCGCCGGCAAGTCGACGCTGGTCAAATGCATCATGGGCTACTACCGCCCGACCGAGGGCGACGTGCTGATCGCCGAGCGCGAGCGCGCCATCAACAATCCCAGGGACGCGCACGCGCTCGGCCTCGGGATGGTCTATCAGCACTTCACCCTGGTGCCGGCGATGACGGTCGCGGAAAACCTGGTGCTGGCGCGCGACGACGTGCCGGCGGTGGTCAACTGGGCGAAGGAGAAGAAGGAGCTGGAGGCCTTCCTGGCGCGGATGCCGTTCCGCGTGCCGCTCGACGCCAAGGTCTCCGACATCTCCGCGGGCGAACGGCAGAAATGCGAGATCCTCAAGCAGCTCTATCTCAAGCGCCGCTTCCTGATCCTGGACGAGCCGACCTCGGTGCTGACGCCGGGCGAGGCCGACGAGGTCCTGGGCATGCTGCGCAAGATGGTCGAGGCCGGCGAGCTGACCATCCTGATGATCACGCATAAATTCCGCGAGGTGATGGCGTTCGCAGACGACGTCACCATCCTCCGGCGCGGCAAGCTCGCCGGCCGCGGCAAGGTCACCGAACTGACGCCCGACGACATGGCACGGATGATGATCGGCGCCGAGCAGCTCACGGTGCAGCCGTCGCGCACCGGCGAGGCCGGCAACGTCAGGCTCGAGGTCGAGAAGCTGGTGGCGCGCGACGATTCCGGCGGCCTCGCTGTGCACAACCTGTCACTCACCGTGCGCGCCGGCGAGATCGTCGGCATTGCCGGGGTCTCCGGCAACGGCCAGCGCCAATTGGTCGAGGTGCTGGCCGGCCAGCGCGAGGCCGAGAGCGGCGCAATCCGGGTCTCCGGCGAGGCCTATGTGGCGAGCCGCGAGGAGATGCGCCGGCACAAGATGTCGCTGCTGCCGGAGGAGCCGCTGAAGAACGCCTGCGTCGGCGGCATGAGCGTCGCCGACAACATCGCGCTGCGTGAGTTCGACCGCGCGCCGTTCGCCCGCGGCGGCTGGTGGCTGAACAAGGCTGCCTTCCGCCAGGGCGCGACAACCAAGATCAACCGCTACAAGATCAAGACCCGCACGCCGGATACGCCGATCTCGGCACTGTCGGGCGGCAACGTGCAGCGCGCCGTGCTCGCGCGCGAGCTCGGTCACGACGTCGAGGTGCTGATCGCCGCCAATCCCTGCTTCGGCCTCGACTTCGCGGCGGTGGCGCAGATCCACGCCGAGATCATGGCCGCGCGCAATCGCGGCGCCGCCGTGCTATTGGTCAGCGAGGATCTCGACGAGCTGCTGGAGCTGTCGGACCGCTTGGTCGTGATGTTCCACGGCCAGCTGGTCTACGAGACCCGCGGCAGCGATGCTGATCTCACCGAAATCGGCCGCCACATGGCGGGGCATTGAGGCCGACGTCGACTGCGCCGGACAACGAAACAAGCCGGCTGCCGCGCGGTTAACGGCGAACCCGGCTCTCACCGCGTCATTGCGAGCGCAGCGAAGCAATCCAGAATCCTTGCTCGGCACTGGATTGCTTCGCTGTTGTTCAGCCCGGGGACATGGCTGACAGGTGTTCGGAGACATGGTTGACACCTCAAAATTGGCTCGATTCGTCAAGCAAAGGGGCGAGCGATGCCGTGGCGAGAGGTGTCTGTCATGGACCAGCGACGAGAGTTTGTGATGCTTGCCAAGCAGGAGGGAGCCAACCGGCGGCAGCTGTGTCGGCGGTTCGGCATCAGCCCCCAGACCGGCTACAAATGGATCGAGCGGTCTGACGCCGGCGATACGACGCTGGCGGACCGGTCGCGGCGGCCGCATCGAAGTCCGGAGCGCACCGCAGCTGCGACTGAGCAGCAGATTGTCGCGTTGCGCGATGCTCACCCGGCCTGGGGCGCGCGCAAGCTCGCGCATCGTCTCGATCGCGATGGGCAAGCTGTCCCGGCGATCTCCACCGTGCATAACATCCTGCGCCGCTACGATCGGGTGACGGAGCCTGGCGGCACGCCCGGGCAGCCCTACACGCGGTTCGAGAAGGATGCGCCCAATCAGCTGTGGCAGATGGACTTCAAGGGACACAGTGCGCTGGAGAACGGTGTGTCTTGTCATCCGCTCACCGCGCTGGACGATCACTCGCGCTTTTCCTTGTGCCTGGCGGCCTGCGACAATGAGCGCGGCTCTACGGTCAAAGGACATTTGGAGACGACGTTCCGCCGCTATGGACTGCCGGATGCGATGTTCGTCGACAACGGTGGCCCCTGGGGCTTTACTCTCGAAGACCCCTGGACCGCGTTGACGGTCTGGCTGCTGAAGCTCGGCGTTCGAACGATCCATAGCCGGCCCTATCATCCCCAGAGCCGCGGCAAGAACGAACGCTTCCACCGCAGCCTGAAGGCCGAGGTCTTTGCCTTCAAGCGTTACAGGGACCTTCCCGATGTCCAGCGGGCACTCGACGAATGGCGAGCCGTCTACAATCTCGACCGCCCCCATGAGGCTCTCGACTTCAATGTGCCGGCAAGCCGCTATCGGCCCAGCCAACGCACCATGCCGGATCGCCTTCCGACGGTGGACTACGACGAGGGGGAGATCGTCCGTTCCGTGTCGAGCACGAAGGCCTATGTCAGTTTCGAGGGACGGCTCTGGAAAGTCCCTCAAGCCTTTCGCGGTGAGCGACTCGCTATTCGTCCACTCAGACAAGACGGAAAATTCGGAGTTTTCTTTGCCGCTCATCAGATCGCAGCGATCGATTTGCGTGACCCCAAAAGTGTCAACCATGTCCCCGAACAGGTGTAAGCTATGTCTCCGGGCTAAACACTGCGCTCGCAATGACGGTGGAGGGAGTTGGGCCCGCTCCGCGGGACATTGCGCCACACCAGGGGTAAACGACCTCAAGCTGTTGACGACTAATTCATCCCGCTGAGGTAACATCGCGGCGAGTGCGTGCTGGTTGCGGCCGCCTGGCCGTCCTGGCGACATTTTCCTTATCTCGTTTCAATCCCTTGCTCGACAGGTCGATCTCATGAAGGCCTATTTCATCGGTGGCGGCATCGGTTCGCTCTCCGGCGCAGCATTCATGATCCGCGACGGCGGCGTCTCCGGATCGGACATCACCATTTTCGAAAAGCGCCTGCCCTATGGCGGCAGCCTCGACGGCGCGCGTCTTCCGGACGGCTCCTACTCGATGCGCGGCGGGCGCATGCTGACGACCGAGCAATACGAATGCACCTGGGACCTGCTGTCGACCATTCCCTGCGAAACCGACGCTCAGCAGACCATCCTCCAGGAGACCGTGGCGTTCAACAAGCTCCACGTCACCCACGCGCAGGCGCGGCTGGTCGATGGCAACCGGCACAAGGTCGACGTCTCCACCATGGGCTTCTCGATGCAGGACCGCATCGAGATGACCAGGCTCACCGAGGCCTCGGAGGAGAAGCTCGGCAAGTCCTTGATCTCGGACTGGCTGTCGCCGCCGTTCTTCACGACGAACTTCTGGTACATGTGGCAGACGACCTTCGCCTTCCAGCCCTGGCACAGCGCGGTCGAGTTCAGGCGCTATCTGCGCCGCTTCATGAACGAATTCCCGATGATGGATACGCTCGGCGGCGTCAAGCGGACGGTGCACAACCAGAATGACTCGATCGTCAAGCCGCTGATGCGCTGGCTGAAAGGCCACGGTGTCAACTTCGTCGGCGGCGCCGACGTCACTGACATCGCGCTCGTCACCGAGAACGGTAAGCATCGCGCCACGCGCCTCGATCTGGAACATGACTTCGTCGGCCGCAGCATCGATCTCGCGGCGGATGACCTCGTGTTCTACACCGCCGGCTCGATGACGGACGCGACCAGCCTCGGCAGCCACGACAGTCCGCCCAAGCAGCTCACCAAGGAGGACAGCCAAGGCTGGACTCTCTGGGAGAAGCTCGCACAGGGCCGCCCGGAATTCGGCAATCCGGCCGCGTTCAACTCATCGGTTCCGGAGTCGAGCTTCGAATCTTTCACGGTCACCTGCCGCAATGCGCGCTTCTTCGACGCGATGCAGACTTTCACCGGCAACGTCGCCGGCACCGGCGGGCTCGTCACGTTCAAGGATTCGAACTGGCGGATGTCGATCGTGCTCTACAGCCAGCCATACTTTCCGGACCAGCCCGGCACCATCAAGATCTTCTGGGGCTATGGGCTCCATCCCGATCGCGTCGGCAATTTCGTGGGGAAGCCGATGTCCGAGTGCAGCGGCGCCGAAATCCTGAAGGAGCTGTGCGGGCATCTGCGCTTTCCGCTCAACGTGTTCGACGAGGCGACCTGCGTGCCGTGCTGGATGCCCTACATCATGAGCATGTTCATGCCGCGCAGCTATGGCGACCGGCCGTTGCCGGTGCCGCTCACCTCGCAGAATCTCGCCTTCATCGGCCAATATGTCGAGCTGCCCGAGGATGCCGTGTTCACGATCGAATATTCGGTGCGCGCGGCCATGCATGCGGTCTATCAGCTCTTGAAGATCGACCGCGCCATTCCGCCGGTCACGCCGTATGACAAATCGCTGAAAATGCTGCTGCAGTCGGTGGTGAAATCATTCGCTTGACGGACCACGCGAGATCGTGATCACCGCGCGCCGCAGCGCTTGACCTGGATCAGTTCCGCGAGGGAACACAGCAGCTAAGCCCCGGATCGTAACACACGATCCGGGTGAACCATCATGAAGGCGTATTTCATCGGCAGCGGCATCGGCGCATTGGCCGGCGCGGCGTTCCTGATCCGCGACGGCGGCGTCGCGGGCCGCGACATCACGATCTACGAGAAGCATCTGCCCTATGGCGGCAGTCTCGATGGCGCGCGGCTGCCCGACGGCTCCTATTCGCTGCGCGGCGGCCGCATGCTGACGACCGATCACTACGAGTGCACGTGGGACCTGCTCTCCACCATCCCCGATGCCAGCGATCCCCGCCGCACCGTGCGCGACGAGACGATTGCCTTCAACAAGGCCCATGTCGCGCATTCGCAGGCGCGCCTCGTCGATCGCAACCGGCACAAGATCGACGTCTCCACCATGGGCTTCACCATGCAGGACCGGCTCGAACTGGTGCGGCTGACCGAGGCCTCCGAGGAGAAGCTCGGCAACTCCCGCATCACCGACTGGCTGTCGCCGCCGTTCTTCACCACGAATTTCTGGTTCATGTGGCAGACGACGTTCGCGTTCCAGCCCTGGCACAGCGCGATCGAGTTCAAGCGCTATCTGCATCGCTTCATGAACGAGTTTCCGCGCATCGAGACGCTGGCCGGCGTCAAGCGCACCGTGTTCAACCAGTACGACGCGATCGTCGTGCCCCTCGTCAAATGGCTCGAGGGCCATGGCGTGAACTTCGCCGGCGGCGTCGATGTTACCGACATCGAGATCGCGAGCGAAGGCGGCAAGCATGTGGTCAAGCGCCTGACGCTGGATCGCAGCGGCCAGCCTGAGACGATCGCGCTGTCGAGCGATGATCTCGTCTTCCTGCAGAACGGCTCGATGACGGACGCGACCAGCCTGGGCACCCAGGACGCACCGCCGCCGCGGCTCACCAAGCAGGACAGCCAGGGCTGGACGCTGTGGGAGACAATCGCCAAGGGCCGCCCCGAATTCGGCAATCCCGCCGCGTTCAACTCATCGATCCCGGAATCCTGCTGGGAGTCGTTCACCGTCACCTGCCGCAATCCGCGGTTCTTCGACGCGATGGAAGCGTTCAGCGGCAACGCCGCGGGCACCGGCGGGCTCGTCACCTTCACCGAGTCGAACTGGCTGATGTCGGTCGTGCTGTATCACCAGCCGCATTTCGCCGGCCAGCCCGCCGACGTACAGGTGTTCTGGGGCTATGCACTGCATCCCGACCGCATCGGCAATTTCGTCGGCAAGGCGATGGCCGATTGCGGCGGCGCCGACATCCTCAAAGAACTATGCGGCCACCTCAACTTCGATCTTGCGGTGTTCGACCAGGCGACCTGCGTGCCGTGCCGCCTGCCCTACATCACCAGCATGTTCATGCCGCGCAACAAGGCCGACCGGCCGCTGCCGGTGCCGGCGAATTCGAAGAACCTCGCCTTCGTCAGCCAGTTCGTCGAGATCCCCGACGACGTCGTGTTCACGGTGGAATATTCAGTGCGTGCCGCGCAGATGGCGGTCTATCAGTTGCTCGGCATCACCAGGGCGATCCCACCGATCACGCGGCACGACAAGTCGTTCCGCGTGCTGATCGAGACGATGGAGAAGGCCTTCGCCTGACGCCTCTCGCATCCGCAAAAACGAACGCGCCCGGATCAGGCTCGATCCGGGCGCGCTTTCCGTCTCGCGAGGCACAGATGGCGCCTCCATGCGTCTTGCGTGAGTTGTCAGTAGCCGAGCAGCGCGAGACCAACCCAGCTGACGGCAAACAGCGATACGACCGAGGTTGCAGCGGCAAAAACGGACAGCGAAACTTTCAAAGTCCTGAGGACCATACGCGCCTCCTTCAACGACAATGAACAGCACATCGAGGTGAACCCCGATGTCAGTCTGAAATTTCCTGGAACCGGCTCCACAACGAGCCGAACACAGGTTTGGTGCGCGCCTGCGCGCAAAGGTTCAATGTCAGGGTGTGGGGCCCTGATCGAGCGGCTTGATCGTTAACGGACACGGCCGCTCGTGGTTCCCGGATGGGAGCTGGAACCGCTCCAAAGGAGGCCGCTCTCCCCCTCAGAGCCCCCTTCCTGGCGGAACTCAAGGTTGAGAAGGCTCCTGGCTGCAGGTTTTAGGATGGATCCGGCCGCCGGGCGCTATTTCAGCGGCAGGAACAGGTCCGCAGCCGTCTCGTGCTCGGGAACCTCCGGGAAGAAATTCAGCCGCTGGCAATAGATCGGGAAGTCACGCACCTCCTCGCCGCTGGCTGGAAGCCAGTCGCGATAGAGGAACAGCGCGGCGGGCTCCAGATTGTGGGTGTTGCCGACGACGCGCAGCACGGCGCAGCGTCCTCCGGGGATCACGCCGGCTCTGATCGTCGCGTCGTCCGTCTCGACCGGCTGATCGGTCCCGACACAGAGATCCACGCTGTAGTCGGCAGGCGAAGCGGGGCGCCGCTCGGAGCGCCAGACCGTGAAGGTCGGATGGGTCCTGGGGTGCAGGCCGGCCGCCTTGCGCCAGGCGATGAAGCGCTGGATGGTCGCGCCGAGCGTCGCCGGGTCGCCGCGATGCTCCATGATCGCCACCGGCGTGGCCGGCACCTCGCGAATCGTCACGTCGTCAGGGGTATAGGTCGTCCGCATCAGCTTGCTCCTCGCGTCGTCGAGAGGCCCGAAGGCCGCAAGCCACGGCTCCCAGTCGGGAGATTTCCGGAACGAAGACGGCGATTGCCCGAACCGTTGCCGAAAGGCGCGGGCGAAGGCGTCCGGCGCATCGTAGCCGGCCTCCATCGCGACCTCGGTGACGCTTTGGGCATCGCTGTAGGCCAGCTGATAGGACGCCCGCTTCATGCGGGCGAGCTGGATGTAGCGATGCACTGATAGACCGAAGGTCGCCGTGAACTGCCGGTGGAAATGATATTTCGAGTAGGCTGCGATGCTGCTCAGCGCGTCCAGATCGAGATCATCCTCCAGATGCCGGTCGATATGATCCAGCACCCGCTGCATCCGCGCATGGTAGTTTCGCAGCGCCGCCTTCATCGTTCCGTGCTCCGTGGCGGCATCAGCTAAGCGCAGGCGGGCATGACGCGCTCGACCGATCTTGCGGCTTTGTCACGGGGTTCAGCGATCAAGACCGCCTTTCACGGATCGACGGCCGTCACTGTCCAGAACGAGGCGGGCACCATGACGCCCGCGCCTCTGGCGTAGCGCGCCAGCGCCTTCCTCACGGCGGCCGTCGCGGCCTCCGTGGCCTCGGTCGGCTGCCCCGCCACCGCACGGCCGGCGGGCCCGATCGCGAGCGCCGTCTGCACCGCGCTGTCGAGGCCGGCGCCCGCGCCGACGTCGAGTGCGATGTCGTGACGCTCCAGCCGGATGCGGCGCAGCCCGGCATCGGTCATCACCTTCTCCATCCACTCGGGAGCACCGAACGCGAAATCGTCCGGCGCGTGCGGCGGCAATCCCGGCAGCTTCGGCACGTGGTCATAGGCCGCCTGCAGCGGCTCCAACGCCCACGGGTTGTCGCGCAGCTCGCCCCAGCAGGCAAACGCGACGCGCCCTTCCGAATGCAGCGCATTGCGGATGTTGAGCACGGCGCGCACCGGATTGGCGAAGTACATGACGCCGAGCCGCGAGATCACGAGATCGGCGCTGGCGGCCTTGAAGTGGTGCACCATGGCGTCGCCCTGCACGAAGCTCACCGGCGCCTCGGCCGGGGCGAGTTCGTGGGCCGCGGTCAGCATGGCCGCGGAGACGTCGAGGCCGAGCACGCTGCCGCCTGGGCCGACCTTCTCGGCCGCCGCGATCAAGGTCGCGCCGCAGCCGGAGCCGATGTCCAGCACCCGCTCGCCCGCCTGGATCGCCGCGCGCTCCAGCAACGCCTCCTGCACCGGCACCAGCATCGCATCGATCTCGGCGCGGCGCGCGACCCAGCGCCCGCCGCCCGCACCGTTCCAGAAGGCGATCTGCTCGGCGTTCTCGAAATGCCCAAAGGAGGTGTCGGCGATGGCGGCGTCCATGCGGGAAATCTCGACAACAAAGGTCACAAATGAAACGAGCCGGCTCGATCAGCGTCCAGCAGGCCCTGTTCGGGAGTTTAGGGGGCGGTCTGCGGCTTGAAAAGCCAGTCTCACGGACAAAGCGGTCGCGGCAGGGGCACGCAAAAACGCATCGGCCGATGTCAAATGCAGCGATTTGAGAAATGGTCGGAGCGGCGGGATTCGAACCCACGACCCCTAGTCCCCCAGACTAGTGCGCTAACCGGGCTGCGCCACGCTCCGATGGCCGTTCCTGTAGCCGTGATCCGAGCCCGATGCAAGGCACGGCGGGTGGGTTTCCTTGGGGGGCATGGGGCTGCCAGATTGAACGGAGACCGGGGACCCCCACCCCCAACCCCTCCCCGCAAGGGGAACGGGAGCGCAGCCGACCTGCGGCTCTCGGGGTGGGTTACAACGCGGGATCACCGGCCGTGCCCGGCGAATTCTCAGTGACGCGCGCTGCGCACCTCAGACGTCCTTCATCGCGCGGTCGAGCAGCGCGCGGCAGTCGAGCAGGTCCTTGAGCACGCCCTGGAGCTTGTCACGCTCCTCCGGCTTCATCCCGGCGCGGGTGGGCGGGCCGACGCGGAAGGTGTCGAGGATGTCGTCCTCGGTGTCGACGAAGCGGAAGTCGATGCCCTCCTCGTCGGAAGCCTCCTCCTCCTCGTCCTCCGATTCGACCTCGGCCTCGCCGATCGGCTCCTCTTCCATCATCGCTTGGCCGAGGGTCTCCTCCATCGCGCCGAACGAGACCGCGGCGGAGCTGTCGGCCAGTCCCTGGACCGACTTGACGCCGTGCTCCTTGAGGATCCGCTGCACCCCCTTGATGGTGTAGCCTTCGCCGTACAGCAGGCGGCGGATGCCCTTGAGCAAATCGACGTCGTCGGGCCGGTAATAGCGCCGGCCGCCGCTTCGCTTCATCGGCTTGATCTGGGCGAACCGCGTCTCCCAAAACCGCAGCACGTGCTGCGGGATGTCGAGCTCCTGCGCGACCTCGCTGATCGTCCGAAACGCATCCGGCGCCTTGTCCAAATGCCCGTTCCCCTTCGACCGTGCTGCCAAGAAAGTGGGAGACTACGCTGATTCGACTGGACGAACTGCACGCGGGACGAAGGTAACGCGTCGATACGGCCTCGCCGGACGATGCGGCGGGCTAGCCCGGCCCTATTCCGGCTCGGCGCCGAACTCGGCGCTAGCCTCGCCGTTCATCTTGCCGTTGCCCTGCTGGCCGTTGATGCGCTGCTTGAGGATCGCGGACGGCTTGAACACCATGACCCGCCGCGGCGAGATCGGCACTTCCGTGCCCGTCTTCGGGTTACGTCCGATGCGCTGACCCTTCTTGCGCACCATGAACGACCCGAACGACGATAGCTTGACCGTCTCGCCGCGCTCGAGGCAGTCGGTGATCTCCTTCAAGACCAGCTCGACGAACGCAGACGACTCCGTCCGCGACAGCCCCACCTTCTGGTAGACTGCCTCGCAGAGATCGACGCGTGTGACTGTTTTTCCGGTTCCCGCCATCGCCTGCCCCAAACTCTCGGCGAATAATTCGCTCCGGAAATTAAGAGGTTAAGCGGCGGTGGTCAACAGCAGCGTGAATAGAAGTACGGGCCCTCATGCCGATCTAAGGCGTAATCCCGCCGCGCGGCAGGCTCACCAGCGCACCAAAGCCGAGCCCCAGGTGAAGCCGCCACCCATCGCCTCCAGCAGAACCACGTCGCCCTTCTTGATGCGACCGTCCTTGACGGCCACGTCGAGCGCCAGAGGGATCGAGGCAGCGGAGGTATTTCCATGCCGATCGACCGTCAACACCACCTTCTCCGGCGCGATGTGCAGCTTGTGCGCCGAAGCATCGATGATTCGCTTGTTGGCCTGGTGCGGCACGAACCAGTCGATGGTCTCGGCCGACAGGCCGGTGGCATCGAAGGCGTCGACGATCACGTCGGTGATCATGCCGACCGCGTGCTTGAACACCTCGCGGCCTTCCATCCGCAGATGCCCGACGGTCTGGGTCGAGGACGGTCCGCCATCGACATAGAGCTTGGCCTTGTGGCGACCATCGGACCGCAGGTGAGTCGTGAGCACGCCGCGATCGGCCGAGGTCCCCCCCTGCTCCTGAGCGTCGAGGACCAGCGCGCCGGCGCCGTCGCCGAACAGCACGCAAGTGGTGCGGTCGTTCCAGTCGAGGATGCGCGAGAAGGTCTCGGCGCCGATCACCAGCGCGCGCTTGAACTGGCGGCTGCGCAGGAAATTATCCGCGGTCGCGAGCGCATAGACGAAGCCCGAGCACACCGCCTGCAGGTCGAACGCCGCGCCATGATGGATGCCGAGGCCGTTCTGCACCGCCACGGCCGTCGCCGGAAAGGTGTTGTCCGGGGTCGAGGTGCCCAACACGATCAGATCGATTGACTGCGGATCGACATCGGCCGCGGCCAGCGCGGCACGGGCCGCGTTGATCGCGAGATGCGAGGTGAATTCGCCGTCGGCTGCGACGTGGCGCTCACGAATGCCGGTGCGCTGCACGATCCACTCGTCGGAGGTCTCGATGCGGCTTGCCAGCTCGGCATTGGTCACGACCCGCTGCGGGAGGTAGGAGCCACAGCCGAGCACGACCGAACGAATTGTCACGAGACAGCCTCCTGGGCGACGGGTTCGGACGCCGGTGCGCCGCCGTCGGGATTGAGTGTTTGATTGATCTTGGTCAGGAGATCGTAGCGGGCCATCTCATAGCCAACCCTGACCGCCGAGGCAAAGCCCTCGGCATCGGTTCCGCCGTGGCTCTTGACCACCATCCCCTTGAGCCCGAGCACCACGCTGCCGTTGGATTTGCGCGGGTCGAGCCGGGCCCGCAGGGCGGCGAACGCGCCGCGTGCCAACACGTAGCCGATCCGGGCCAGCAGACTGGCCTGGATCGCGCCGCGCAGGAAATCCGTGACCTGGCGCACCGTGCCCTCGGCCGTCTTCAGCGCGATGTTGCCGCTGAAGCCCTCGGTCACGACCACGTCGGCGGCGCCCTTGCCGATGCCGTCGCCCTCGACGAAGCCGATATAGTCGAGCTGCGGCAGGTTCATCGCGCGGAGCTGCTCGGCCGCCTCGCGGATCTCCTCATGGCCCTTGATCTCCTCGACACCGATGTTGAGGAGGCCGACGGTCGGCCTGGGCTTGTTGAACAGCACGCTCGCCAGCGCGCCGCCCATCACTGCCAGCGCGACGAGGTGGTGGGCGTCGCCGCCGATCGTCGCGCCGAGGTCGAGCACCACCGATTCGCCGCGCGCAGTCGGCCAGATCGCGGCCAGAGCCGGCCGGTCGATCCCGTCCAGCGTGCGCAGGCAGAAGCGCGCCATCGCCACCAGCGCGCCGGTGTTGCCTGCGGACACGGCGACGTCGGCCTCTCCCTTCTTCACCGCCTCGAGCGCGAGCCACATCGACGACGTCTTGCGGCCGCGCCGGAGCGCCTGGCTCGGCTTGTCCTCCATGCTGACGGCGACATCGGTGTGAACGACGCGCGAGACTGCCTTCAGCCGCGGATGCCGGTCGAGTTCGGGAACGATCTTGGCACTGTCGCCGAACAGCAGAAACTCCGCATCCGGATGGCGGCTCAGCGCGATCGCGGCACCGGGGATGACGACGGCCGCGCCGAAATCCCCGCCCATGGCGTCCAGCGCGATTCGAACCTTTTGAGGCATGACGTCCCGGAAACCTGATCTCGAGCTTTGTCTCGTCTTGGCCGTGATTTGGTTGGCCGTGTTTGGCGGTCGTTCAGAGGCATTGCGCGGCCGATGGACAGGCCAGAGGCCGTCCGGGCCTTTTCGTCGCACCCCGACCCGGGCGCGACAATAGCGTCTCTCCGTGTCGAAACAACCTCCCGGGAGCGATGCATTTTGCAACCGCCGCGCCGGTCCGGGACCGGTAGCGCCCCGTCTTTTCGTTCGAAATCAGCGGCTTGAGAGAATTTTGACAAGCTTTGTGACAGGATCGCGCGGCAGCGGCCTGCACAATTGCGCGTCAATCCTCACCCGTTTTCTTCGCTTTGACCGCGCCCGGCCCGACGGCATCTGCCGGCTTCAGCGCCTTCAGCGCGGCGAAGGGATGGTCCGCCGGATCGGAGGCCTCGGCGGGCTGCTCGAACACCGCGCCCGGTTTGCGCGGATACGGATCGATCCCCAGGAACAGCGCGTCGGCGGCGAGCCGGCCGAGGTCGATCTGCCCACCGACGATCGGCTCGGGCGGATCGGCCGTCTCGACCTCGCTGTTCGGGTCGTCCTCGACCAGGTCGGCAAGCTCCGGAATCTGCTCCGGCGGGGCAAACATCTGGTCGATCGGCTCGTCGATCTCGGTCTCGATCGGATCGAGCGTGACGACGCAGGTCTGGCCGATCCGGGCGCGCACCCGGCCCTCGACATGCACCTTGCCGTCACGCTTCAGGGCCACGTCGAACGAGGCTTTGGCCGAAAGCACCTCGCGCAGATCGGCGATCTCTGCCAACGCCCGGCGCGTGGCCGGATCGGCCTCGATCTCGCGATGCATGCCGGCGTCCGGGATTTGCGCCACGATCACCGGCGGCGCGCGCCAGGGGTCCTTGGAAGGGTCTCGCGCCGTTTCGCGCGACGTGTCTCTGTCTCTGGTCATGTCGCTAGTCCTGCTGAACCGGCCGCGGGAAGCTCCAGCCGGCGCCGAGCAGCCTGTTGTCGTCGAGGGCGGCGAGGTCGGCCGCCACCCGGGCCGCATAGGCGGCAAGTCCGGCCGCGCTGTCGGGATGCTCGCCGTTCAAGATATTCTTCTGCAGCGCCTCCGCCAGCCGGGCCTCGCTCTCCGACCAGGCCAGATCATAGGCGGCGGTGCGGCCATAGAACGCCTCGCCGAACTTCTGCATGCGCTTCGGAACGGTCAGATCACCCACCCCCATCTCGCGGAGATTGTCGTCCATGTCGTCGCAGAACCGGTCGAACAGGGCCTGCGACAGCGCCGACCCCACCCCGCGCAGCCGCCGCAGCACCAGCCAGAGGTGCAGAATCAGCAGATCGAACCGTCCTTCCACCGTGTCAGGGACATTCAAGTGTCTATAAAACAACGGGTCTCGGGTTTGTGCCACGATCGCGCCATAGATCGGCTCGATGGTCCCGCGCGGGGACGGTCGGGATTTCCTGAGATGGTTGAATGGCCAGAGCATGACGGTTCCGCGGTCGAGTTTCCCTGACCCTGTTCAGGGGCATGTTGCAATCCGCAAGTTTGCCCGGTACGTCAACGCCCTGCCCGACGCAAGGGGACGGGATCCGATCTGAAGAAGATGACCCAGACAATGCGAACGACTGCCCGCCTGCTCACCCGTGGCCTGAGCCCCCGTCTGCGCACCCTTGGTGCGATCGCGCTGACCTGTCTGGCGCTCGGCGCCTGCACCGGCGAGCAGTTCCAGAAGGGCTACATCATGCCGCCGGGCGCGCTGGAGCAGATCCCGATCGGCGCCAGCCAGGACCAGGTGCTGATCGTGATGGGCACGCCATCGACGGTGGCGACGCTCGACGGCGAGGTGTTCTACTACATCTCGCAGCGCGCCGAGCGCCCGGTCGCCTTCATGAACCAGAAGGTGGTCGATCAGCGCGTCATCGCGATCTATTTCGACAAGAACCGCCAGGTCCGCCGGCTCGCCAATTACGGCATGAAGGACGGCAAGATCTTCGACTTCGTCAGCCGCACCACGCCGACCTCCGGCCAGGAGCTCAGCTACCTGACGCCGCTGTTCAAGCTGCTCAGCTTCAACTGATCCCGACCCGATCGCCGCAGCCCGGAATATGATTCCGGGCCACGGCACAAAGCCGGACCGCTGCGCTGATTGGCGCAGCCCGTGCGCAATTCGCCGGCTTGCTCTGGCGCTGCAATCTTCCCTACCCTGCTGGAAAACATCAGCAGGGAGGAATCATTGGCTCATCGCATCGCGCTGTCGCGCCGCAAGCTCTTGTCCGGCGCCGCGGCGCTGTCCACCGCCGCCATCCTGCCGCGCGCGAGTCTCGCCGACTGGCGCCCGACCGAGACGATCAAGCTGATCGTGCCCGCTGCGCCCGGCGGCAGCACCGACGTCATGGGCCGGCTGCTCGCGGCGCATCTGCAGACCGCCTGGGGACAGTCGGCCGTGGTCGAGAATCGCTCCGGCGGTGGCGGCACGATCGGCGCCGCCGAGGTCGCGCGCAACACCAAGGGCGACGGCCATACGGTCCTGATCGGCAACCCCGGTCCGAACGCGATCGCCTATTCGATCTTCCGCAACCTCGCCTACAAGCCGGATCAGTTGCAGGCGGTCTCCAACATGATCCGCATCCCCAACATCGTCTCGGCGCATCCCTCCACCGGCATCAAGTCGATTCCCGAGCTGATCGCCTATCTCAAGGCCAATCCCGATAAGCTCAACTACGCCTCGTCCGGCGTCGGCCAGAGCCCGCATCTCACCGGCGCATGGTTCCTGCAGCTCACCGGGCTGAAGATGACGCACATCCCGTTCCGCGGCGCCGGCCCGGCGCTGCAGGCTGCCCTGGCGGGCGACGTCCAGATCCTGTTCGACAATCTGTTTCCGTCATTGCCGCAGGTCCAGGAGGGCAAGCTCACCGGCTTGTGCGTGACGACACCGGAGCGCAGCGCCAACGCGCCGGAGCTGCCGACGATGCGCGAGAGCGCGCCGGAGCTCGCCAAGTTCGACGTGTCGTCCTGGTTCGGCGTATTCCTGCCCAAGGCCTGCCCGCCGGAGATCGTCAGCGCGCTCAACCTGCAGGTCAAGGCGATGCTGGAGCGCGAGGACATCGCCAAGAACATCGCGGCCATGGGCGCGCGGGCCGACTACGGCACGCCGCAGCAGTTCGGCGACTTCGTCCAGGCCGAGACAGCCAAATTCGCCTCGATCATCCAGAAGGAAGGCCTGCAGATGGATGTGCAGTAGCCCTCGGAGCCCGGCCGGCCACGTCGCAGCGGAGTATTGCAACACGGCTCGTGGTGTAACGGCACCTTAAGCGGGATGGTGCGATAGATGGCGGCCGCGCGCCTTTGATCTGGTCCTGAGATACCGTCAAGCGGATGCCTGGCCGACCACCTTCGCGTGGATGCGGTCCGAGCACCGTCCGAGGGGCAGGCGCCGGCGATGTCCATCGCATGAGCCGTGCCTTGCCCAACGACGTCCTCCACCAGCTCGAAGACATTCTCGCCAGCCGCTACGTCTCGCGGCGCGCGGAGATTCTGGAGCGCGTCACCGACCTGTTCGTCTTCGGTTCGGGCAAGTTCAACGAAGAGCATGTCGATCTGTTCGACCACGTGCTGTTCAAGCTGCTCGACAACGTCGCCATTGCGGCGCGGGCGCAGCTCGGCAGCCGGCTCGCGGGGCTGCCCGACGCACCGCTACGCCTGCTCCGACTGCTCGCGAGCGACGAGACGATCGCGGTGGCAGGTCCCGTGCTGCGCCAGAGCGATCGGCTCGACGAGGAGACCCTGGTCGCGACCGCGCAGACCCGGGGCCAGGAGCATCTGCTCGCGATCTCCGACCGCAAGATCCTGACCGAGTCCGTCACCGATGTTCTGGTCGATCGCGGCAATCAGGCCGTGGTGTCGAACACCGCCAACAATGGCGGCGCGCGCTTCTCCGATCACGGCTTCTCCGGCCTGGTGACGAAGGCGTCCGACGATCCCAACCTCGCCTTGAAACTCTGGAGCCGGCCCGACAGTCCGCGCGAGGTGCTGGTGCGGCTGTTCGTCGAAGCCTCCGACGCGGTGCGCAGCCAGCTCGCCAGCGCCGACGCGGCGCGCGCCGAGATCGTCGAACGCGCCGTTGCGCAGGCATCGGACCAACTGCAGGCGGCAGCGCGGACGCGCTCGGCCGATTTCGTCACCGCCAAGGACTATGTCGAGCTGCTGCACGCGACCGGCCAGCTCCACGAGGCGCAACTGCACGGTTTCGCCAAGGAAGGCAGCTTCGACAAGGTCACGCTGGCGCTGGCGCTGATGTGCAAGCTGCCGCTCGACGTGGTCGAGCGCGCCTTCGTGCGCAAGCAGCCGGACCAGCTCCTGGTGCTCGCCAAGGCGCTGGACCTGTCCTGGGTTACGACGACGACGCTGCTGTTCATGCAGGCCGGCGCCAGCGGCAGCGCACGCCCACAGCTCGATCAGCATCTGGCGAGCTTCTCGCAGATGCAGCCGCGAACCGCTCAGAGCACGTTGCAGTCGTATCGCACGCGGCAGCGCGCAGCCGAGTAGCAAACAACACAGTCTCATGAAAAACCCCGCGGCTCACGCCGCGGGGTCTTTATTCGTCAGGACAATTGCTCCGCTCAATGCGCGAGGATCGCGAGCAGCAGCAGGGCCACGATGTTGGTGATCTTGATCATCGGGTTCACGGCAGGGCCGGCCGTGTCCTTGTAGGGGTCGCCGACGGTGTCACCCGTCACCGCCGCCTTGTGGGCATCCGAGCCCTTGCCGCCGAAGTGGCCGTCCTCGATGTACTTCTTGGCGTTGTCCCAGGCGCCGCCGCCCGAGGTCATCGAGATCGCCACGAACAGGCCGGTGACGATGACGCCGAGCAGCATGGCGCCGACGGCGGAGAACGCCGCCGACTTACCGGCCGCGCCGCCGCCCGCGATCGCGTAGATCAGGAAGTAGACGACGATCGGCGACAGCACCGGCAGCAGCGAGGGGATGATCATCTCCTTGATCGCCGCCTTGGTCAGCAGGTCGACAGCCTTGCCGTAGTCCGGCTTGTCGGTGCCCTGCATGATGCCCGGCTTCTCGCGGAACTGCCGGCGCACCTCCTCGACGATCGCGCCGGCGGCACGGCCGACCGCGGTCATGCCCATCGCGCCGAACAGATATGGCAGCAGGCCGCCGAACAGCAGGCCAACCACGACGTAGGGGTTGTTCAGCGAGAAGTCCGGCTTGATGCCGGCGAAGTAAGGATGCTTCGCGGAGTCGGCGATGAAGAACTGCAGGTCCTGGTTATAGGCCGCAAACAGCACCAGCGCGCCGAGACCGGCGGAGCCGATCGCGTAGCCCTTGGTGACCGCCTTGGTGGTGTTGCCGACCGCGTCGAGCGCGTCGGTCGACTTGCGGACCTCCTTCGGCAGGCCGGCCATTTCGGCAATGCCGCCGGCATTGTCCGTGACTGGACCGAAGGCGTCGAGCGCGACGATCATGCCGGCCAGCGCCAGCATCGTCGTGGTCGCGATCGCGATGCCGAACAGGCCGGCGAGGCTGTAGGTGACCAGGATGCCGGCGATGATCACGATCGCGGGCAGCGCGGTCGATTCCATCGAGATCGCGAGGCCCTGGATCACGTTGGTGCCGTGACCCGTGACCGAGGCCGAAGCGATCGACTTCACCGGGCGGAAGTCGGTGCCGGTGTAGTATTCGGTGATCCAGATGATCAGGCCGGTCACGACGAGGCCGACGACACCACAGACGAACAGCGCGGTGCCGGTGTAGTCGACGCCATCGAGCTTGCCGAAGCCGATCAGCCACGCAATGGCAATCGCGACGCCGGCGAGCGAGAGCACGCCGGTCGCGATCAGGCCCTTGTACAGCGCGCCCATGATCGACTGGCTGGCGCCGAGCTTGACGAAGAAGGTGCCGGCGATCGAGGTGATGATGCAGATGCCGCCGATGGCGAGCGGCAGGGTCATCATGTTGGCGAGCAGCGATGACTTGGCGAAGAAGATCGCAGCCAGCACCATGGTGGCGACCGCGGTCACCGCGTAGGTCTCGAACAGGTCGGCGGCCATGCCGGCGCAGTCACCGACGTTGTCGCCGACGTTGTCGGCGATGGTCGCGGGGTTGCGCGGATCATCCTCGGGAATGCCGGCTTCGACCTTGCCGACGAGGTCACCGCCGACGTCGGCGCCCTTGGTGAAGATGCCGCCGCCGAGACGGGCGAAGATCGAGATCAGCGATGCGCCGAAGCCGAGCGCGACCAGCGCGTCGATCACGGTGCGGCTGTCGGGCGCGAGCTTCATGAAGCCGGTGAGAACGCCGAAGTAGATCGTGACGCCGAGCAGCGCCAGACCCGCGACGAGCAGACCGGTGATGGCGCCGGCCTTGAAGGCGAGCTCGAGGCCGCCTGCGAGCGAGGTGGTCGCAGCCTGCGCGGTGCGGACGTTGGCGCGCACCGACACGTTCATGCCGATGAAGCCGGCGGCGCCGGAGAGGATCGCGCCGATCGCAAAGCCGACCGCCACGAGCATGCCGAGGAAATACGCAAGGAGCACGAAGATCACGACGCCGACGATTCCGATCGTCGTATATTGGCGGCGGAGATAGGCCTGCGCGCCCTCACGCACGGCCGCCGCAATTTCCTGCATGCGCGCATTGCCGGCGTCCGCACCCAGGACCGATGAAGTGGCCCAGATCGCATAGACGATCGACAGCGCTCCGCAGAGCACGATCACCCATAAAGCTGACATTTAGTTTCCTCGGCTCTTTGCTTTTTTGAACTACGTCACGCCGCGATGGTGCGACGCACGCCCCCTATCAGGCCGCTCCGGGCGGAGCCGCCTCGAACATCATGAAGCTTGCCAAAATCGCCATGATGACGCAACGCCGCGACGCCTGAACCGCTCCAAATTCAGACGCTTCTTTGGTCGCATTGTGCGGTGCAAATAGGTGTCAGAAGTGGCTGAAGGACAAACGCGTCAGTGTGACGGGACGGCCCTGCCCGTCCAGGAAGCGCGGGGCTCGCGCCCCTTCGACGATGGCGCCGATGTCCGTGACGGCAACGCCCGCCGTCTCGGCTGCAGCACGGAACGCTGCGCATCGCGCTGCGGGAACAGTGCAGAGGATCTCGTAATCGTCGCCGCCCGAGATCATGCTTTCAAGCTGCGCGGCCCCGACAGCAAGCAGCTTCGCCGCTGCCGGCGATCGTGGAATGTGGGACAGCGCGATGTCGGCGCTCACGGAAGAGGCGGCGCAGAGCTTGGTCAGGTCGCCTGCGAGGCCATCAGAGACGTCCATCGAGGCGGTCGCACAGTCTCTCACGGCCGCCGCCAGTGCATTGCGCGGCTGCGGCGTGCGATAACGACCGATCAGCATATCCCGCGCGGCGGGATCGTCGGCCAGCGCCGTAGCCTCGGCTGTACCCGTCAGCATGCGCAGACCGAGCGCGGCATCACCGATCGTCCCGGTGACCATGACCCGGTCGCCGGGACGCGCGCCGAAGCGATGCACCATCCGGCCCCTGGGCACCCGCCCCCAGGCCGCAATCGAGATCATCACGGGACCGGGCGTCGACACGGTGTCGCCGCCGAGCAGCGGACAGCCGAACGCGGCGGCGTCCTCGCCGAGGCCACGCGCGAACTGCGTCAGCCAGGCGTCGTCCTTCTCGCGCAGCGCGAGCGTCAGGACGAAGCCAGCGGGCACGGCGCCCTTGGCGGCGAGATCGGACAGGTTCACCCGCAGCGCCTTGCGCGCGATGGTGTCGGGGGGATCGTCGGCGAGATAATGGACGCCTTCGACGATGGCGTCGGTCTTGACGACGATGTCGTCCCCATCGGCGGGAATGATCGCAGCGTCGTCGACGAGACCGAACGCGCCGGGGTCGGTCGCCAGCGGCTTGAAATAGCGGGCAATGAGGGAGTCTTCGCCGGAGGGGTTTTGGGTCACAGCCCCCCTCCCCGCTCTCCGCTGTCATCGCCCGGCTTGCGGCCTTCGCTAAAGCTTCGGCGCGCCCTTGCATTCGTCGCCGCGCCGGAGCCGATAGACGAAGGCGGGACCGGGCGATCCAGTACGCCGCGCTCGTCTCTGGAATGCTGGATCACCCGCTTTCGCGGGTGATGACAGTCGAGGAAAGACACTGGCATCGCACCGGTTCGCAGCGATCGTGCTCCGGCGCCCCCCATCGCTACTTCGGCCCCATCTCGTCGCCGCGGTATTGCCGGGCGAGTTGCTCCAGCACGGCGTTGACCATGCCGGTCTCGTCGCGCTCGACGAAGGCATGGGCGATGTCGACATATTCGGACACGACGACCTTGGCCGGCACGTCCTTGCGCCGCTCCAGCTCATAGGCGCCGGCGCGCAGCACGGCGCGCAGGATCGCCTCGATCCGCTGCAGCGGCCAGCCGCGCTCCAGCGCCGCGTCGAGCACCGGATCGATCTTGGTCTGGTCGCGCACCACGCCGGAGACGATGTCACGGAAGAAGGCAGCCTCCGCCGGCAGATACTGCTCGCCCTCGACCTCGTTGCCGAGCCAATGGCTCTCGAACTCGGCCAGCACGTCGTTGATGCCGGCGCCAGCAATGTCCATCTGGTAGAGCGCCTGGACGGCGGCGAGCCGCGCCGCGCCACGGCGGTTGGCCTTGCGGTCGCCGGCACGGACCGGGCCCTTGAACGGTCTGTTGCTGCTCTCGGCCATGTCAGCCTCGCGCCAGACGGCGTTTGATGCGCAGCACGGCAAGCGCGGCGCGGGCGGCATCACCGCCCTTGTTCATCTCGGAGAGGCGGGCGCGCGCCCACGCCTGGTCCTCGTTGTTGACGGTGAGGATGCCGTTGCCGAGCGGCAGGCCGCGCGCCACCGACAGATCCATCAGGGCTCGCGAGGACTCCTGCGACACGATCTCGAAATGGATGGTGTCGCCGCGGATGACGCAGCCGAGCGCGATCGCCGCATCATAAGGCTTGCCGTTCTTGGCGGCAGCATCGAGCGCAATGGCAATAGTCGCCGGAATCTCCAACGAGCCGGTGACGGTGAGAACATCATAGCCCACGCCCGCCGCCTTCAGCTCGGCGGTGGCGCCCTCCAGCAGGGCGTCCTGAAGGTCGTCGTAGAAGCGGGCCTCGACGATCAGCGCCCGGGCGCCGGAGATGTCGGTCTGGTCTTTGAGCGGCGCGCGCCGTGCGTCTGCCATGGTTCTGTTTCCATTGTCTTCAGGTGCCTCGCCCCAAGGGAGCGGCGATCCGGCCGCGTCGCGAAGGGCGAGATGAAATCGGCCTCATGCCGCGAGACGACACATCGGCGCCTCCTCGCCACGAGGGCTGGCCTTGTAGGCGCGGGCGCCCGCAAAGCCAAGACGGAAAGCCCCCTTCGAGGCTACTTCATTTCCGTGAGGCGCGCGGCATAGCGCGCCATCAGGTCGACCTCGAGATTGACCTCGCTGCCGGCCTGCCAGGACGACAGCGTCGTGACCGACAGCGTATGCGGAATGATCAGCACCGAGAAGGCCAGTTCGTCGACGGTGTTGACCGTGAGCGAGACGCCGTCGAGGGTGACTGAGCCCTTGGTGGCGATGAAGCGCGCCAGATCCCGCGTTGTCTTCAGCACGAACCGCGCCATATCCGGCAGGTCGTCGCGGCTGACGATGGTCGCGATGCCGTCGACATGGCCTGCGACGATGTGGCCACCGAGCTCGTCGCCGATCTTCAGGGCCCGCTCGAGGTTCAGTTTTGTGCCGACGCGCCAGTGCTTGGCCGTGGTCAGTGCCAGCGTCTCCGCGGCGGCGTCGACCTCGAACCAGGTCGTCCCATCGGTGACGCCGGACTGCACGACCGTGAGGCAGACGCCATTGTTGGCGATGGATGCGCCATCGGCGATGCTGGCCTGGTCATAATGGCAGGCAATGCGCAGCCGGTGCAGCTTGCCCTCGGTCCGCGGCGTCAGGCTGGCGATCTCGCCGATGTCGGTGACGATGCCGGTAAACATTACGCGCGCTCGTAAATCGTAAGGGTGTCGGGATCGAGCGTTTCGCTAGCACGAACGCGATAGGCCGGCGACTGCGTGATTGCGGTCAGCGGCAATGCGTCCAGCGCAGCGATGCCGTCGGCCCCGATCTCGCCGGGACCGCGCAGCAGCCAGATTTCATCGACCAGGCCACTCGCCATGAAGGATGAGGCGACGCGGCTGCCGCCCTCGATCATCAGGCGGGTGATGCCCTTCTCAGCCAGCGCCTTGAGCACGGCGGGGGGCTCCAGCGCCGAGGGCTCGGCCTGCGGCGGCACGCGGATCACCTGGGCACCGGCAGCACCGAGCTTGGTCGCCGCCGCGGGCTCGGCAAGCGCTGACGCGACCATCCAGAGCGGCGTGGTTCGCGCTGATTGCACCAAACGGCTGGTCATGGGCAGCCGCAGCATCGGATCGAGCACCACGCGCACCGGCGAGCGGGCCTCCATGCCGGGCAGCCGGCAGGTCAGCAGCGGATCATCGGCGATCGCGGTGCGCACGCCGATCAGGATCGCGTCACTCTGGGCACGCAACATATGCACGCGCGTCCGCGCCGCCTCGCCGGTGATCGCGACCGGCTTGTTGCCCGCGGCTGCAATCCTGTCGTCGGCCGAGACCGCAAGCTTCAGGATCACATGCGGCCGGCCATCGCGGATGCGCCGGAAATGGCCAGCATGATCGCGCTTGGCGTCCGCCGAGCAGAGGCCAACTTCAACCTGGATACCGGCAGCGCGGAGCTTGGCATGCCCCTGCCCTGCGACCTCCGGATTGGGATCCTCGATCGCCGACACGACGCGGCTGATTCCGGCTGCGATGACGGCGTCCACGCAAGGCGGCGACTTGCCGAAATGCGAGCATGGCTCCAGCGTCACATAGAGTGTGGCGCCCTTCGCGGCCTTGCCGGCGCGATTCAAGGCCTCGGGCTCGCCATGAGGGCGTCCACCGGGCTGGGTCCAACCGCGGCCGATGATGACGCCGTCCTTGACCACGACGGCGCCGACCGCCGGGTTAGGCCAGGTCCGCCCCTGCCCGCGACGGCCGAGCGACAGCGCGAGCTGCATGAAGCGGCGGTCGGCGTCCTTCTGCGCCTTCAGCTTCTCGCCGACCTGGTCGACCAGGACCCGGAAGATCATTTGCGGACCGGCGCCAGCCGCGGCGTCTCGTCCTCGGCCGAGAGCTCGCCGAGCACGGCCTCGAAGTCCTTGGCCTCCCGGAAATTGCGGTACACCGAGGCGAAGCGGACATAAGCGACGTCGTCGAGATCGCGCAGATGCTCCATCACGATCTCGCCGATCGCCTCCGAGGACACCTCGGACTCGCCGCCGCTCTCGAGCTCGCGCACGATCGCCGAGACCATCTTCTCGACCCTTTCAGGATCGACCGAGCGCTTGCGCAGCGAGATCTGCACCGAGCGCATCAGCTTGTCGCGATCGAACGGCACGCGGCGGCCATTGCGCTTGATGACGGTGAGTTCGCGCAGCTGCACCCGCTCGAAGGTCGTGAAGCGGAAGTTGCAGGTGACGCAGACCCGCCGCCGCCGGATCACCGAGGAATCCTCGGTGGGGCGGGAGTCCTTCACCTGCGTATCGAGGCTGTTGCAGCTCGGGCAGCGCATCGTGGCTTCAAGCCTTACTGATAGATCGGGAACCGGTCGGTCAGCGCCTTCACCTTCGCCTTGACCGCAGCTTCCACCAGCGGCGCGCTGCCGTCCGGCGCCTGCGCGATCGCGTTCAGCACCTCGGCGATCAGGCTGCCGACCTGCTGGAATTCAGCGACGCCGAAGCCACGGGTGGTCGCGGCCGGCGTACCGAGTCGCAGGCCGGAGGTGACGAACGGCTTCTCGGGGTCGAACGGAATGCCGTTCTTGTTGCAGGTGATGCCGGCGCGGACCAGCGCCTTCTCCGAGACGTTGCCCTTCAGGCTCTTCGGCCGGAGGTCGACCAGCATCAGATGGTTGTCGGTGCCGCCGGAGACGATGTCGAAGCCCTGGGCGCGCAGCGATTCCGCCAGCGCCTTCGCGTTCTCGACGATGTTCTTCGCGTAGACCTTGAACTCGGGCCGCAGCGCCTCGGCAAAGGCCACCGCCTTGGCCGCGATCACGTGCATCAGCGGGCCGCCCTGCAGGCCCGGGAAGATCGCCGAGTTGAATTTCTTGGTGAACTGCTCGTCGTTCCACAGGATGAGGCCGCCGCGCGGACCGCGCAGCGACTTGTGCGTGGTGGTCGTGGTGACGTGAGCGTAGGGCACCGGGGAGGCATGGACGCCACCCGCAACGAGACCGGCGAAGTGCGCCATGTCGACCAGCAGATAGGCGCCGACGCTGTCGGCGATCTCGCGGAAGCGCTTGAAATCCCACGGGCGCGAATAGGCGCTGCCGCCAGCGATGATCAGCTTCGGCTTCACTTCCTCGGCCTGCCTGGCGACCGCATCCATGTCGATCAGGTGGTCGTCGCGGCGCACGGTGTAGTGCGCGGCCTTGAACCACTTGCCGGACATGTTGACCGGCGAACCGTGGGTCAGATGGCCGCCGGCGGCGAGGTCGAGGCCCATGAAGGTGTCGCCGGGCTGCAGCAGCGCCAGGAACACCGCCTGGTTCATCTGGCTGCCCGAGTTCGGCTGGACGTTGGCGAAATTGGCGCCGAACAGCTTCTTGGCGCGGTCGATCGCGAGGTTCTCGGCGACGTCGACCCATTCGCAGCCGCCATAATAGCGCGCGCCCGGGTAGCCCTCGGCATACTTGTTGGTCATCACCGAGCCCTGGGCTTCCAGGACCGCGCGGCTGACGATGTTCTCCGAAGCGATCAGCTCGATCTCGTGTCGTTGCCGACCGAGTTCACCCTTGATGGCGGCAGCGATCTCGGGATCGGCCTCGGCCAGGGTGGCGGAGAAGAAGGAATCGACTGACGAGGCGGGCTTGGCGCTGGAAGCGGTCATCGGCGGAATATCTCCACGTCCGCAAGGCCTTGGGCGGCCGGCGGTCGGTTCAGTGAAGGCGGTCGGAAAAGACCCCTGCCCTTACCATACGGGCGGCGGCAGGCCAAGGGACAGACCAAGCGGTTGCGGGTCAAACCGGATATTTGCGCCAGATATGGTGGACGGCCGCTGGAGCAAGCCCCCTGCTCAGGCCCCGCCACAGGAGTGCCAGCTTTCCGACATCTGCCAGGTTTTCTTGGTCCGGAGATTGGTCGCCTTGTAGATTCGTCCCCGGTCATCGCCGGGCGGGCATTTCTTCGGCTTCCAGACGGTGCAGAGCCGCACGGGATCGCCCAGTTTGGAATGCGCGACGGCAGCATTCCATGCCGAGTCGATCTGCTCGGCGCCGTTCTGGTACAGCACGTGGACGCCCTGATCCATCTGGGGCTCACCATACTCGTCGAGCTTGAACGGGGTCGGCGACAGCGGCTCATCGAACCGACCAGCAATTTTCGTGATCGTCGTCTCCGCGCAGGCTCCAACTCTGGCCAGCGCTTCTCGACTGTTCGGTCCCTTCTGGGGCCAGACCGTCTCAGCCATGCTCCTCGTGGGCAGACTCAGCTCGCCGCACGCGAAGGCCAAGAGTCCCACCGTGGCAATAACTCGGGACACCAAACGCATCGATCCCCCAAAAATAAACAACCTGCATGAAACCTGACGGTCTCATACAGGTTGTCGGTATCATGAGGCAAGCGCGCGAGCCATCGCGCGCCGATGACATCAGAGGCCGGTGTAGCCGGCCTTCACCGGATCGACGCGGCCGTCGAGCTGGCGCAGGTAGGTCAGGCCGCACACCGTGAGACGATGCGGGTCACGCTCGCCGGCTTCGAACAAGGTCTGGATGTAGGCGCTGACCTTGCGCCGCGCTTCCTCGCTGGCCGCCGCGGTGCGGTTCGCCAGCAGGTCGTAGGTATGCATGATCCGATCGATGGCAGCTTCCATATCATCCCCTCTTGATGGTTAGGCCGCAGAGGCCATCTCGAACATCGAGATCGCCTTGTTCGCGAGTCTGAGCTTGTTGAATTCTCCGCGGTGAATCAGCTGTACGATCATGTCGACGAGCTGCTCGTTCGGCGTGATCGTATCTGTCATCGCCCCCGACAGCCGCAGGTAGTTGGCCGCGATCGCATAGGCGTCGCTCACCAGCTCCACGTTCATGACCTGCATTCCGTAATCGTGCAGCATCACCCGACCTCCGCGGGAGACAAGTCCGAGAGGCGATATTGGTTCCAGTTCGGAGTGGATGTTTTTCGCAACAGCGAACGAAGTGAGCCACGACAAAAGAAAAAAGCGCCGGCCCAGCAGGGGCCGACGCAAGGTCGAACTCAGAGGATCGAGGGCTGTCCGGGCTTGGCTCTCGATATCTGAGGCCGGATCAGCCGAAACGATGAAGCCGGCTCAGAGACGATACAGGATCTGGTCGGTCCAGAACCGCTCGAGGCGGTGCAGCGACTTGTTGAGCGTTGAGAACTCCTCGCTCGAAATGCCGCCGACCTGCTCCACGGTCTTGACGTGCTTCTGATACAGCGAGTCGACGATGCGGCGGATCTCCTGGCCCTGGGGGGTCAGGCGGATGCGGACCGAGCGGCGATCGACGCGCGAGCGCTGGTGATCGAGGAAGCCGAGCTCGACGAGCTTCTTCAGGTTGTAGGAGACGTTGGAGCCGAGATAGTAGCCGCGCGTGCGCAGCTCGCCCGCGGTCAGCTCCTTGTCGCCGATGTTATAGAGCAGCAGCGCCTGGACCGAATTGATGTCGGAACGACCACGGCGGTCGAACTCGTCCTTGATGACGTCGAGCAGGCGGCGATGCAGCCGCTCCACCAGCGTCAGAGCTTCCAGATAGAGCGACTGGACGGTGCCGCCCTGGCCCGGCGCAGCAGTCTCCACGGCCGTCGCAACGGCTTTCATCATGACACTTCCCCTGTCGTCGTTTTTGTCGACTTATTCGACGAAACTTTTGTCCCGTCTGATAGAACGAACTTAAGGGGCGTGCTTTGAAGATCGCCTTAAATAAGAGCATAAAGAGAGAATGAATCGCGGAGAGTGAATCCTCTTTTAATCCAGTGATTACAGGGGCTTTTGCAAGGGTCCGTTGACCGACGACGGGCAATGTTCGCGCTCTGTTTCACCCCCCTGTCACATTCCAAAACAGGTGCAGTTCCCACCGCTAAGGTCTGTGTAACGGCTGTGGCAGGCGCTCTTAAGGTGTTCGAAACATTACTTGCATCGCGCTGAGAGGATTTACAGCGTGCAACGAATTTTCCTCACCACCTACGGTGGCCGCTCGCGGGCCGCCATCCAGGCCAGCACGAGGTAGGCGGCGAGCATGATCGCCTCGCCCGCGACCACCAGCAGATTGCCGCCATAGATGCCGGGGAACATCAGCTCGATGACCGCCATCGACACGACCGTGGTGAGCCACACCACCGCGCCCCACGGCGTCGCCAGCCACAGGCCGACCGCGGCGACGAGCTCGATCACCGCGAAATAGACCGTCGCCGCCTGCCAGGCCATCGCCTGGTTCTCGAACGCGTCGTCCTCGCCGCCGATGAAGCCGGTCACCTGGGCCCAATGATAAAGGCCCTTGGCGATCGAGAGCATGGCCATGACCCGCAGGAACAGCACCAGCCGCCGCGTCCAGACATTGTCGTCGCTCTCGCGCCGATCCGAGGACATGGCGGCAATCGACATGGCGGCGTTGTCACGCGCCAGATCTCGCGCCGAGGGAATCTCAGCCATGGCAGCTCGAGCAGAACAGGCAGGTCGTCATTGGGGCCTCTCAAGACCAGGAGCATGGCGATTCTTGGCCGGCCGGCACCGTGAAATCAACCGGGCCGGAAATCAACCGGGCCGCTTGCGTCAGGTCAAGTGACGGGCGGCGGCCGAAGTGCTACAGATTGTTGGAATTACAACAAATCAAATCCTCCGGCTCGCCGGCCAGCTCAAGGAGCCAGCACCCCATGGCGATCAAATTCGGGCGCCCGATCGACCTGCGCGACACCGCGCGCAACCCGGCCACTGCACCGACACCGGCGCTCGATCTCACCATCCGCCCCCGCCGCAACCGCAAGGCCGAGTGGGCGCGTCGGCTGGTGCGGGAGAACGTGCTCACGACGGACGATCTGATCTGGCCCCTGTTCGTGGTGCAGGGCGATCGGACCCGCAGCACGGTCGCATCGATGCCGGGCGTGGAAAGGCTCAGCGTCGACGAGATCGTCCGCGATGCCGAACGCGCCGCCAAGCTCGACATCCCCTGCATCGCCCTGTTCCCCTACACCGAGCCGTCGCTGCGCGACGAGCACGGCTCCGAGGCCTGCAACCCGGACAATCTGGTTTGCCAGGCGGTGCGCGCGATCAAGAAGGAGTTTCCGGAGATCGGCGTGCTCTGCGACGTCGCGCTCGATCCGTTCACCAGCCACGGCCATGACGGCTTGATCCGGGACGGCCGCATCCTCAACGACGAGACGGTCGCGGTGCTGGTGCGCCAGGCCCTCGTGCAGGCCGAGGCCGGTTGCGACATCATCGCGCCGTCGGACATGATGGACGGCCGGGTCGGCGCGATCCGCCAGGCGCTGGATCAGGCCGGCTTCCTCGACGTGCAGATCATGGCCTATGCGGCCAAATATGCCTCCGCCTTCTACGGCCCGTTCCGCGACGCGATCGGCTCGGCCAAGACGCTCACCGGCGACAAGCGCACCTACCAGATGGACAGCGCCAACTCCGACGAGGCGTTGCGCGAGGTCGAGCTCGACATCGCCGAGGGCGCCGACATGGTGATGGTGAAGCCGGGCATGCCCTATCTCGACGTCGTCAGGCGCGTGAAGGACACCTTCAGCATGCCGACCTTCGCCTATCAGGTGTCGGGCGAATACGCGATGATCGCGGCGGCCGCCAACAATGGCTGGATCGACGGCGACCGGGCGATGATGGAGAGCCTGCTCGCCTTCAAGCGCGCCGGCGCCGACGGTGTGCTCACCTATTTCGCCCCGCAGGCTGCCGAGCGGCTGCGGCAGCAGCGCTGAGCGGGCGCCTCGGGATCTGGGTCTGCGGCGGTCTTCCGGGCGCGCCGACTATGGGCGCGCGCCGGCTTACAAGCGGGCTTGCAAATCGCGAAATCGCCGGAAATTTGCCGCGCCCCATGCACGAACGGCTCTTGCAAGCGGAAGTGGGGTTCCCATGTCCTCTGAGCCAATCCGGAGGGCAGATTCATGGCGTATATGGGTTCAGGCGATAGCAATGGCGGTGCCGGTACCCGGCCGCACGCCTACGACCCCTATCAGCAGCCGGAATTGTTTCGCGGTGTGCTGACGCGGCGGATGATTGCATTCCTGATCGATCTCTTGGTGCTCTCCGTCCCGGTGATCCTGGCGGTGATCTTCATCGCCGTGTTCGGCCTGGTCACGCTGGGCCTCGGCTGGGCGTTGTTCTGGCTGGTGTCGCCGGCCTCGGTGATCTGGGCGATCGTCTACTACGGCGCCACGATCGGCGGCCCGAGCTCGGCGACGATCGGCATGAGGGTGATGGATCTGGAGCTCCGGACCTGGTACGGCGCGCCGGGCTACTTTGTGCTCGGTGCCGTGCATGCGGTCTGCTTCTGGATCTCGGTCTCGGTGTTGTCGCCGCTCGTGCTGCTGATCGGACTGTTCAACGGCCGCCGCCGGCTGCTGCACGACTTCGTGCTCGGCACCGTCGTGATCAACACGTCGGTGCGCTCGCAGCTGGTTGAACCGGCTCGCACGTGATGAGACGTCAGGTGGCGCAGCAAAAGCGATTGACCGGCCGCCTCCGGAGCGCAATTCTGTTGATGATCGCCTCGGAGGCTCACGACGTTCCTTGACCCAGCATTCGCGTGACACCCCGCAATTCTACCTGACCGCGCCATCGCCCTGCCCGTATCTGCCGGGCCGGCAGGAGCGCAAGGTGTTCACGCATCTGGTCGGCGACAAGGCGACCGATCTCAACGACCTCCTGACCCATGGCGGCTTCCGCCGCAGCCAGTCGATCGCCTACCGGCCGGCCTGCGACCAGTGCCGCGCCTGCGTGTCCGTCCGCGTGATCGCCAACGAATTCCGCCCCTCGCGCAACTTCCGCAAGGTGCTCGCGCGCAATTCCGATCTGGTCGGCGAGCAGCGCAGCGCGGTGCCGACGTCGGAGCAATATTCGATCTTCCGCGGCTATCTCGATCAGCGCCATCGCCATGGCGGCATGGCCGACATGACGGTGCTCGATTACGCAATGATGGTCGAGGACAGCCATGTCGAGACGCGAATCATCGAGTATCGCCGCCGCAATCTGAGCAACGGTCCGAACGCCCGCGGTGGCGAGCTGGTCGCGGTGGCGCTGACGGACGTGCTCAGCGACGGCCTGTCGATGGTGTACTCGTTCTTCGACCCGTCGGAGACCACGCGCTCGCTCGGCACCTTCATGATCCTCGACCACATCGCCCGGGCGCGGCGCCAGGGCCTGCCCTACGTCTATCTCGGCTACTGGATCGAGGGCTCGAAAAAGATGGACTACAAGAGCCGCTATCTGCCGCAGCAGCGGCTCGCGGCGGCCGGATGGCTCCGCGTGGATGCCGAGGGCGACACCGCGCCGGAGCCGCAGGAATGAAGAAGCGAATGGCGAATAGGGAGTAGCGAATAGGGATTTGAACGACCGCTATTCGCTACTCTCTATTCGCTACTCGCCTCCATCAACCTATCGCCAGATCCCACACCAGCTTGGCATTGAGCGCGATGATCACCACCGCGATCAGGCTCGCAATCGCCGTCAGCCAGCGCGGCGCCACGAACTGCCCCATCTTGGCGCGGCTCGCGGTGAGCAGCACCAGCGGTACGATGGCGAACGGCAGTTGCAGGCTGAGCACGACCTGACTGAGGATCAGGAGCTGCCCGGTCGCCTTCTCGCCGGCCCAGATCGTCACCACCACCGCCGGCACGATCGCGATCATGCGCGTGATCAGCCGGCGCAGCCAGGGCGCGATCCGCCAGTGGAGGAAGCCTTCCATCACGATCTGGCCGGACAGGGTCGCGGTGATCGTCGAGTTCAGGCCGCAACACAACAGCGCGATTGCAAACAGCGTCGGTGCCAGCGTCGATCCCAGGAGCGGCGCCAGGAAGGAATGCGCCTGGTCGAGCTCGGCCACGTCGCGCTGTCCGGTACGGTGGAACGTTGCCGCCGCCAGGATCAGGATCGAGGCGTTGATCGTCAGCGCCAGGCACAGCGCGATGGTGGAATCGATCGTGGAAAGCGTGATCGCCTCGCGCTTGTCCTCCGGGCTGTCGCCGTAGCCGCGCGTCTGGACCAGGCCCGAATGGAGATACAAATTGTGCGGCATCACGGTCGCGCCGAGAATGCCGAGCGCCAGATAGAGCATCTCCGGATTGGCGATCAGCTGACCGCTGGGCACGAAGCCCTTCACCACCTCGGCCCAGTCGGGCTCGGCCATCGCGATCTGGATCGCGAAGCACAGCGCGATGATGCCGAGCAGCGCGACCACGAAGGCCTCGATCCAGCGAAAGCCGAACGCCTGCAGCGCCAGGATCAGGAAGACATCGAGCGCGGTGACGCAGACGCCGATCGACAGCGGCAGCCCGAACAGCAGGCTGAGACCGATCGCTGTGCCGATCACCTCGGCGAGATCGGTGGCGGTGATCGCGATCTCCGCCGACAGCCACAGCGGCACCGAGACCCAGCGCGGGGTGGAGTCGCGACAGGCCTGGGCGAGGTCGCGGCCGGTGGCGACGCCGAGCCGCGTGCAGAGCGACTGCAGCACGATCGCCATCAGGTTGGACAGCAGCGCGACCGAGAGCAGGACGTAGCCGAATTTGGAACCGCCGGCGAGCGACGTCGCCCAATTGCCGGGGTCCATATAGCCGACGGCGACAAGGTAACCGGGTCCGAGAAAGGCCAGCAGCTTCCGCCAGAGCGACCCTTTTGTAGCGGTTCGTACCGTCGCGAACATGTCGCCGAGCGACGGATCGCCGCGCTCGCCGCGCCAGCCTGCGTTCATCAGGCGGTCGCTCGGCGGAACCATGGCGTGCAGTTGCGAAAGGTCTGACGATTTTGCGTCCATGGCATCATCCTGGACGAAACCGAGCTTTAATGCAACTTATTTGCAAGTGCGTCTCCCGCCTATGGCTGCGCCTCGCAGAGAGGCTAGAAATCCTCCGATACCGCTTCATCATCGCGAGAGCCTGTTGCTGCCGATTCGCGCGCGGCCCTCGCGGCGTGCCGCCGGCGACGGGTGCCACTGCCCCACTGACGGGATCCAACATGCTCTCCCCCCAACTCGGTCTCCGACCGGTCACGAACGCGCCCGTGCCCTGCAAGATCTGTGACGGTCCTGCCTCTCTCTACGGCGTGGTCGACATGAACCGCCCCTGCCAGACGGCCCATGCACATCGCCCGCCGCTGGCCGGCGTGCCGATCTACTACCGGCGCTGCTCGGATTGCGGCTTCCTGTTTACGGACGCCTTCGACGACTGGGGCATCGAGCAGTTCAAGACCCACATTTACAACGACGGCTACGAAGCCGTGGATCCAGACTATCGGATCAAGCGGCCAACCGACAATGCGGCGGCCGTGGCCCGCTTCTGGGCGCCGCACAAGGCCGGGATGCGGGTGCTCGACTTCGGCGGCGGCAACGACCTGTTCTGCACCGGCCTGCGCGCTCAAGGCTTTGCCGAAGCGGTCACCTATGATCCGATGGTGGCCGAGCACGCGACCCGCCCCGATCGCAAGTTCGATCTCGTGACCTGCTTCGAGACCCTCGAGCACGTGCCCGATCCGCTGGCGACGATCGGAGCCATGGCGGCCTGCGTGGCCGAGCCCGGCGCGGTGTTCTACTCCACATTGACCCAGCCGGACGATTTCGACAGCCAGGGCATGTCCTGGTGGTACGTCGCGCCGCGCAACGGCCACATCTCGATCTACACCCAGCATGCGCTGGCGCTGGCCTGGCACCGGTTCGGCTTCAAGACGGCGCCGCTGAATGCGGGCACGCATCTGGCGTTCCGCACGCTGCCTCCGGAATGGGGATTGGCCGAGGCACCGACCGCGGCATAGGCCGTCCGCCGCGCGAGGGGCGATGCAGGAGATCAGGAAGCGGGTGGGCGCAAGGAGGCGGCGCAGTGATGATGGCCGCATCATCACAACAGGTTCCTGTTCATGTCTCCCTCCGCCCTGCCCGCCGCCTTCCACCGCCTCGCCTGGTCCAACCTCACCGCGCAATCGGCCGAGCAGATCGCGCTCGCCGCAGCACCGATCGTCGCGGTGCTCGCGCTCGGTGTCGGCGAGGGCGAGACCGGGTTGCTGCAGACGGCGCTGACCGCGCCCTTCGTGCTGTTCGCGATCCCTGCGGGGCTGCTCGCCGACCGGATGCCGAGACGGCTGCTGATGGCCATGGCCGAGACGCTTCGCGCGCTGGCGCTGCTCGCGATCCTCATCGCCTTGGCGGCCGGCGTGCTCACGCTGCCGCTGCTGGCGGCGCTCGGATTCGCAGCGGTGTGCGGCACGGTCGTGTTCAGCGTCGCCGCGCCGGCCGTGGTGCCGAGCCTCGTCGCCCCGGCCCAGTTGGCGCCTGCCAATGCGCGCATCGAGCTTGCCCGCACCATCGCCTTTGCGGCGGGGCCTGCGCTCGGCGGCGTGCTGGTCGGCTGGATCGGCGGCGCGCCCGCCTTCGGCTGCGCCGCGGCGCTCTCGCTGGTCGCAGCCATCTGCCTGGCCGGCATCGCCGAGCCCGCTCGCGCGCCCGTGCCGCGCCGCCATCCGCTCGCCGACATCAGGGAAGGCGCCGCCTTCGTGCTGCATCATCCGTTGCTGCGGCCGGTGTTCGTGACCCAATTCATCTTCAACACGGCGCATTTCCTGCTGCTCGCGGTGTTCGTGCCCTATGCCGTGCACCGGCTTGGCCTGTCGGCGGGAGGCGTCGGCACGGTGTTGTCGATGTTCGGCATCGGCATGGTGTGCGGCGCGCTGCTGGCGACGCGCATCATGCGGCTTCTGCCGTTCGGCACCGTCATCGGGCTCGGCCCCGTCACCGGCTTCACCGCAGCGCTGGTGATGGCGCTCACCACGGTCGTCCCTTCGCCTCTCCTGGCCGCGCTCAGCTTCTTCCTGCTCGGCGCCGGGCCGATCCTCTGGGTGATCTCGACCACGACGCTGCGGCAGTCGGTGACGCCGGCCGGCCTGCTCGGGCGGGTCTCGGCCATCAACATCCTGAGCTACGGCGCCCGTCCGCTGGGCTCGCTGCTCGGCGCGGTCGTCGGCGGCCGCTACGGCGCCGACATCTGTCTCTACCTCGTCGCCGCCATCTTCGGCCTGCAGGCGCTCGTCATCCTCGCCTCGCCGGTCGTCGCGATCGCGCGCCAGCCGGAGCCGCAGCCCGCCTAGCGATAGACCAGGATCGGCACGGTCGAATGCGTCAGCACCTTCAAGGTCTCGCTGCCCAGGATCGCCGACACGCCGCGCAGCCCGTGCGAAGCCATCAGCACCAGATCGCAATGCTGCTTGCGCGCGGTCTCGACGATCGCCTCATAGGGCTTGTCGTGCTCGACGCACAGCGTGGCGCAGGCCACGCCGGCCTGCTCGGCATCGTCCTTCACATGATCGAGATATTTCGCGGTCTGATCGGCCACCAACGACTTGTATTGCGCGAGCGCCTTGGTCGCAGCGTGGGGATCGACGACCAGCGAATGCAGCGGCGTCGACACCACCAGCGCCGTGACCTTGGCGCCGGTCGCCTTGGCGAGCGCGATGCCGTGCTTGATCGCGGCCTTGGACAGATCGGAGCCATCGGTCGGCAGCAGAATATGTTTGTACATGAGCTTTCATCTCCCGGCGGAGAATGCTGGGCAGACTCGCTTCTGCTGGGCATTGACGTGGGTCAAGGGTGCGACATCTCGTCCGCCAGGTAGTTCTCGTAGGCCCGCGTGGCCGAGGCGCTGCCGGCAATGTCCGGATCCAGCGTGAACAGATCCTGCGCGCGGCCGATGCCGCGCAGCGCGTAGCGCCCGGTCGACACCAGATAGCGCCGACCTTCGCCGTCGAGCCCCTCGCAGAATTCGGAGGATGCCAACAGTTCGCGATCGACCGAGCGGCACATCGAGGCGATGCGGCTGACCTCGTTGACGGCCGGTCCCACGACGGTGAAGTCGAGCCGGTCCTCGCTGCCGATATTGCCGTAGAACACCTCACCGACATGCAGGCCGACATAGGCCGAGGTGACAGGCCGTCCCTCGCCGGCGCGCCGTGCGTTCAGCTTCAGGATGTTCAGCCGAAAGCGATGCTCGGCGCGCAGCGCGGCGTGACGGGCCGAGGCCATGTCGCCGCCGGTGAAGATCGCCAGCACGCCATCGCCGATCAGCTTCAGCACGTCGCCACCGGACTCGTAGATCGCGTCGATCGACGCCTCCGCATAGTCGTTGAGCAGCGGGATGATCTCGTCCGGCGAGATGCTCTCGCTGATCGCGGTCGAGCTGCGCAGGTCGGAGAACCACAGCACGGCATTGATGCGCTCGGTGACACCGCGGGAGATGCGGCCGCGCAGCACCTGCTCCGACGCATCGCGGCCGAGATAGACGCGGCCAAGGGTTCGCACGATGTCGACCTGCTGCGCGGATTTGATCGTCAGCGCGAGCAGCGGGACAAGGTCGCGCAATGCGCCGACCTGCGTGTCGGTGAAGCCGCCGTCACGCCGCGTCAGCCAGTTCGAATAGAAGCAGTCCATCTGGCCGAGCGTGCCGGCTTCGCCGAACCGGTGCACGAAGGCGAGATAGTGCCGATGCCCCTGTGCGGTAAGCTCCTCGATGATCGGAAAATCGAGATGCGCACAATTCAGGAAGTCGATGCTGAACTCGTCATGGCCGTTCTCCAGCATGTGGTGGAAGACCGAGCGCCGCCAGTTCTGTGCCGCCTCTCCCTCATTGCTGGAGCCATATTCGAAGCTGTCGGCCTCGTTCGTGTCGAAATCGTTCCAGCGGAAGCCACGCCCCTCGAAGATCGGATGCAGCGTGTCGATGATCGCGAGGCTGCGTGACAATTCGAGTCCGGCCGCGCGGCAGCGCTCGCAGAAGCCGCGCAGGATCTCGTTTTCCGGCATGCCGGTCAGGCTCTGAGCCACGAGCCAGTTCGCCACTTCGAGACGGGTCGCCGTATCCATGGTTTCAACTCACCAACGCGTCACGATCCGGAAAGCTTCAGCCAGGCCGGCTCACCACCTCGCCGTCCTCCTTGGTGAAGGAGGAGACGGGATGATCGAGCAGGTCGAGCACGAGTTCGGACGGGCGGCAGAGCCGCGCGCCCTTGCTGGTCACCACGATCGGCCGGTTGATCAGGATGGGGTGCGCGAGCATCGCCTCGATCAGCTGGTCGTCGGTCCATTGGGGATCGCCCAGCCCAAGCTCGGCATAGGGCGTTCCCTTTTCGCGCAGCACGTCGCGCACCTTGACGCCCATCGCGTTGATCAGCGCGATCAGCTGCTCGCGGCTCGGCGGCGTCTTCAGATATTCGATCACCTCGGGCTCCTCACCCGAGGCGCGGATCATTGCGAGCGTGTTGCGCGACGTGCCGCAGGCGGGATTGTGGAAGATCGTCACGGGCATGGGCTGTCCAGTCGTTGCGTGCCGAGGGCACATTCGCGTACTGCTCACACCACGTCGGCGGGAGCGAGCTTGCAGGCGCAGCCATCGGCCTCGATCTGCAGGGTGGGATGCTGGATATTGAAGCGATGGGACAGCTCAGCGCAGACGCGATGCAGGAAGGCATCATCCGTTCCGCCTGCCCTTACCAGATGCGCCGTCAACGCGGTCTCGTTGGTGCTCATCGCCCAGACGTGGAGGTCGTGCACCTCGCTGACGCCGTCGAGGGAGGCGAGATAATCGCGTACCGCCGGCAGGGCGATGTCGCGCGGCACGGCGTCGAGCGCCAGATTGACGCTGTCGCGGGCGAGATCCCAGCCGCTCAGGAGCACCACGAGCGCGATGATCAGGCTGACCACCGGGTCGACCCACAGCCATCCGGTCCAGATCGTCACCAGCGCCGCGATGACCACGCCGAACGACACGGCGGCGTCGGCGGCCATGTGCAGGTAGGCGCCGCGAATATTGAGGTCGGTGTCGCGGCCACGCATGAACAGCATCGCGGTGGCGCCGTTGATGACGATGCCGAGCGCAGCCACCCACAGCACGGTCGTGCCGGCGACCTCGTCCGGATTGCGCAGGCGGTCGAAGGCCTCGACGGCGATGCCGCCGACCACGAGCAGCAGCAGGCCGGCATTGATCAGCGCGGCCAGGATCGAGGCGCGGCGATAGCCATAGGTGTGGCGGTCGGTCGGCCGCCGGCCCGACAGCCACAGCGCGCCCCAGGCCAGGAGCAGCGACATCACGTCGGAGAGATTGTGGACGGCGTCCGAGATCAGCGCCAGCGAATGCGCGGCATAGCCGAAGATGAGCTCGGCGATGACGAAGGCCGTGTTGAGCGACACGCCGATCGCGAACGCCGTGCCGAAGCTGGCGGGCGCGTGGCTGTGGCCGGCGTGGCCATGGGCGTGCGGGGAGCCATGATCATGGGAATGATCATGGTCGGGATGATGAGAATGCGAGTGCGCCATCCAACATGTCTCCGGGCGATCGCGCACCTCGCGATCGCCCGCTGTCTGATATAGACGGCCGCCGGACGGATACTATTACGTCGCTACTCGATCGGCCGGTTGAACTTGTTCGACTTCGGCAGGCCCTGCGCGATGCGGCCGGCATCGGCGCGGTTGCCGCGGTAATCGGCCAATTCCTTCCAGCTCAGGCCCTGGTCGCGGCCGGCGGAATCCTTCCAGGCCAGCCCCTGCTTCTGCTCGAACGTCGTGACGTCGGACAGTTGCGCGCTGGTGTACTTCTGCAGACGCACGCCGCGGCCGCGCGCCATCTCCGGGACCTGGTCGAGGCCGAACACCACCATCTTGTGGTTGGTGCCGATGACCGCGACCTGATCGCCGGTGACCGTGCAGATCGCGCGCGCTTCCGCGGGCGCCGTCACGTTCAGCACCTGCTTGCCCTTGCGGGTGTTGCTGACGCAGTCCTCTTCCTTGACCACGAAACCCTGGCCATCGGACGCCGCCACCAGGAACTTGCGCTCGCCCTTGGTGACGAACATCGAAACGATGGACGCGTCCTGGTCGAGGTCGATGAACATGCGGATAGGCTCGCCATGGCCGCGTCCGCCCGGCAGCTTGCCGACGTCGAGCGAGTAGAACTTGCCATTGGTGGCGAACAGCAGCACCTTCGAGGTGTTCTCGGCGAAGAACCATTGGCCGAGCTGGTCGTCGGTCTTGAACTGCAGGTTCGAGAGATCGGCGACGTGGCCTTTCAGCGTACGCACCCAGCCCTTGTCGGAGACGACGACCGTGACCGGCTCACGCTCGATGAAGGCCTCCTCGATCGCGGCGAGATCATGCTCGGGCGCGTCGGCGAAATTGGTGCGGCGCTTGCCGAGCGGCGTCTTCGGCCCGAACAGGTCGCGCACGGTCTTGACCTGCTCGCCGACCTTGGCCCATTGCAGCTGCTCGGAACCGAGCAGCGCGTTGATGCCCTTCAGCTCGCCGCGCAGGTTCTTGTCCTCGGTACGGATCTCCATTTCCTCGAGCTTGCGCAAGCTACGCAGGCGCATGTTGAGGATGGCCTCGGCCTGGACCTCGGTGAGCTTGAACGTCTTCATCAGGACCGGCTTCGGCTCGTCCTCGGTGCGGATGATCCTGATCACCTCGTCGATGTTGAGGTAGGCGATCAGGTAGCCGCCGAGAATCTCCAGCCGGTTCTCGATCTGCTTCTTGCGGTAGTTCGAGCGCCGCAGCAGCACGTCGCGCAGATGATCGAGCCATTCGCGCAGGCACTCGGCAAGCCCGACCACCTTCGGAATCTTGCCCTTGATCAGCACGTTGAGGTTCAGCGGAATCTTGCTCTCGAGATCGGTGAGCCGGAACAGCGATTCCATCATCAGCGCCGGATCGACGTTCTTCGACTTCGGCTCGATCACGAGCCGCACGTCCTCGGCGGATTCGTCGCGGACGTCGCCGACCAGCGGCAGCTTCTTCTCGTTGAGCAGCTCGGCGATCTTCTCGACCAGGCGCGACTTCTGCACGAGATAGGGAATCTCGGTGATGACGACGATCCAGGTGCCGCGGTTGCCCTCCTCCTGCTTCCACTTGGCGCGGACGCGGAACGAGCCGCGGCCGGTGGTGTAGGCCTCGATGATCGATTCCTTTGAATCGATCACGGTGCCGCCGGTCGGGAAGTCCGGGCCCTTCACCCAGCGCAGCAGCGCGCGCGACTTGGCGTCGGGCTTCTCGATCAGATGCAGCGCGGCGTCACACAGCTCGGCGGCGTTGTGCGGCGGGATCGAGGTCGCCATGCCCACCGCGATGCCCTGCGCGCCGTTGGCGAGCAGGTTCGGGAAGCCGCCGGGCAGCACCACCGGCTCCTTGGACTGGCCGTCATAGTTCGGCCGGAACTCGACGCCGTCCTCGTCGATGCCTTCGAGCAGCAGCCGCGCGACGTCGGTCATGCGCGCTTCGGTGTAGCGATAGGCCGCCGGATTATCGCCGTCGATGTTGCCGAAATTGCCCTGGCCGTCGACCAGCGGATAGCGCGAGGAAAAGTCCTGCGCGAGGCGGACCATCGCGTCGTAGATCGCCTGGTCGCCATGCGGATGGAACGAGCCCATCACGTCGCCGACGATCTTGGCGGACTTCTTGAACGCGGTGCCGGGATCGAGCCGCAGCAGCCGCATGCCGTAAAGGATGCGCCGGTGCACCGGCTTGAGGCCGTCGCGCGCGTCGGGCAGCGCCCGGTGCATGATGGTCGAGAGCGCGTAGGCGAGATAGCGCTCCTCCAGCGCCTCGCGCAGCGCGACCTCGTGAATCTCCGCCGGCTCCGGCGGAATCAGTGATTTTCCCATTAGCGTTGAGCTTTCAGTGGGTTAGCCCAGGAGCTTGAGCTGAATTGAACGATTTGGGAACACGCTTTATGCGATGAGGCGTCGGGGCGCAATGACGGCCCTGCACGGTTCCAGGAGGAAAAAACCGGATGTTCGGCCGCGGAACCGCAAAACAGCCTGCAAATCATGCAGGTGACGCGCCGCCGAGGCATGTCGCTACGCTCACGGATTGGGCAGCCATCGCGCGTCCCGTCGAGGTGCAACGATGTCGCACACGAGTCTGTGTTGCTGAGATCGTCACCCTCCATCGCTAAGGTAGCCGCGGACATCCTTGGCTGCGTATCGACGCGACGAGGAGCGCCATCACGCCGCGCCTTGAACGCGGCAGATCCCATCCCGTGAGAAAGGCAGACATCCCATGAGCTCAGGATTCGTGACGACATCGGACGGCACGCAGATCTTCTACAAGGATTGGGGCTCGGGCCGGCCCATCGTCTTTCATCATGGCTGGCCATTGTCGTCCGACGATTGGGACGCGCAGATGCTGTTCTTCCTCGACAAGGGCTTTCGCGTCATCGCGCATGACCGCCGTGGCCATGGCCGCTCGAGCCAGACCGAGACCGGCAACGAGATGGACACCTACGCGGCCGACGTTGCGGCGCTCGCCGCCAAGCTCGACCTCAGGGACGCGGTTCACGTCGGTCACTCCACCGGCGGCGGCGAGGTCGCGCGCTACGTGGCGAAGCACGGCAAAGGCCGCGTCGCCAAGGCCGCCCTGCTCGGCGCGGTGCCGCCGGTCATGGTCAAGTCCGACAAGAACCCCGGCGGACTGCCGATCGAGGTGTTCGACGGCTTCCGCGCCGCGCTCGCCGCCAATCGCGCACAGTTCTTCCTCGATATTCCGACCGGCCCGTTCTACGGCTTCAACCGCGACGGCGCCAAGATCTCCGAAGGCGTGATCCGCAACTGGTGGCGCCAGGGCATGATGGGCGGCACCAAGGCACACTATGATTGCATCAAGGCGTTCTCGGAAACCGACTTCACCGAGGATCTCAAGGCGATCGACGTGCCAGTGCTGCTGATGCATGGCGAGGACGACCAGATCGTCCCGATCGACGACTCCGCGCGCATCGGCATCAAGCTGCTGAAGCATGGGACCTTGAAGACCTATCCCGGTTTCCCGCACGGCATGGCGACGACGCATGCCGACGTGATCAATGCGGACCTGCTGGCGTTCATCAAGGGGTAGCTCGCGCTCTGGTGAATGAGCAGCCGGAGGCCGGTGAGGCGACAGACCTCACGTCTTGCACGTCATGGCCGGGCTTGTCCCGGCCATCCACGTTGCACAGCGCACGCCGAACGACGTGGATGCCCGGGACAAGCCCGGGCATGACGAGTGCGTGGCAGCTCCTCGTCCACCATCGCTTCAATGCCTTTGCTGAAGACATGGTCAAACCTTCTCGCGACGCGATCAGCGTCCGAGCTATCACATCGATCACCCTCTCCAATCAGAGGGCGCAGGGAAGGCCGGACCTCGACTGAGGCCCGTGGCCCGCCTGCGAAAAAAATGCAGGCGGCAGGTACCACAGGTCAGCCGGACGACCCGGCCCTCCCTGCGCGATGGGCTTACGATTTATACGCAGTCTCCCCGGTGTCCGGGCTTGTTAGCCACCGTCGTCAGCGCGATGCCTGAGGCATCCATCGCCGGCTTGACGCCAGCATCGGGGCGCCAGGACGCTGCGATTTCATCGTCCTGCCGGACTCGTTCGTCCACGCGCATAGAGCACGCTGCGATCCGACAGGCCACCGCTCCCCGCCTCGCGTATCGTGACGATCGCGCGTAACGCCCCTTCGGTGAGGCGGGATGGGCGGAAGCATCGTCCTGATTTGCCCGACGACACAAGCTGATCGGCCTGCGGCAGATTGGCTCGACGGGCAGTTTGCGCATGGCAGATCAGCGATTCTGCTGATCCGAAGCTCGGAAGAGCCGGAACCGGAGCCGCGGCTGGCGCGTTGCCGACAACATCAACACGCGTTGCGTCAACCGATTTTCGACTGAAGCCCCTGCTGCGGACAGTTCTGCATGAAGGATTTTTCAGACGCTGCGTTTTCGCCTGATGTCATCGTGCTGATGACGCAGGCCCTCGACAGTGCCATCGCCGCGCTGCCCGAGCCGGTGAGCTCGACCCATGTCACCCTGCTTGCCGAATCGGTGCTGCGTGCCGCCAAGACCGGAGAGCGGGATCCTGCCGCGATGCAACGACTGGCGCTGCTCGAATTGCAGATCATGCCGCGCGTGTAGCGCGCATCGCGCTACCCAGCCGCCATCCGATATCCGCGACGACCTCCACAGTCGTTGTGCGCTGCATCGCACCCATTCGTAATTGACAAACCAATTCGTCAATGTCTAACTCGCTGCCACCGCCGACAGAGCGGGGCAAACGGGGAGGATCTTCATGCGACGGCAGTGGCTCGCCTGCGCGTTTCTGGCAACGACGACATTCATTTCGACCCACGCCTCGGCCCAGGTGTCCGACGACGTGGTGCGGATCGGCGTGCTCACCGATCTCTCGAGCTGGGGGCGCGACAACAGCGGGCCGGGCTCGGTCGAGGCGGCGAAGATGGCGGTCGAGGAATTCGGGCCCACCGTGCTGGGCAAGCCGATCGAGATCATCAGCGCCGATCACCAGATGAAGACCGACGTCGGCACCACGGTCGTGCGCGACTGGTTCGACAACGGCAAGGTCGATGCCGTGGTCGACATTCCCAATTCCGGCATCGCGATCGCCGTGCACAACATGGTGCGCGAGCGCAACAAGATCGCGCTGCTGTCAGGTCCGGGCGCGAGCTCGCTGACCGACGAGCTGTGCAGCCCCAACACCGTCCACTTCACCTACGACACCTATGCGCTGTCCAAGGTGACGACCTCGGCCGTGATCGGCCAGGGCGGCAAGTCCTGGTACTTCATCACGGCGGACTACGCGTTCGGCCAGCAACTGGAGAAGGACGCGACGCGCTTCATCAAGGAGCTCGGCGGCACCATCCTGGGCGGCGTCAAGCATCCGACCAACACCGCTGACTTCTCCTCCTTCGCCTTGCAGGCGCAGAGCTCGAAGGCCGACGTCGTCGCCTTCGCCAATGCCGGCCAGGACACCGACAACGCCATCAAGCAGTCCGGCGAGTTCGGCCTGGTGAAGGGCGGCCAGAAGCTGGTCGGTCTCCTGATGTTCGACACCGACGTGCATGCGATCGGGCTCGAGGCGGCGCAAGGCACCTACATGACGACGGCGTCGTACTGGAACATGGACGATGCCACCCGCGCCTGGTCGAAGAAGTTCTACGCCCGCGCCAAGGTGATGCCGACGATGATCCAGACCGGCGTCTATGGCTCGGTGCTGCACTATCTCAAGGCGATCAAGGCGGCCGGTACAGACGATCCGAAGGCTGTCATGGCGAAGATGCGCGAGCTGCCGATCGAGGATACGTTCGTTCACGGCGGCAAGCTTCGCGAGGACGGTCGCGTCATCCGCGACATGTATCTCGCCCGCGTCAAGAAGCCGTCGGAGTCGAAGGAGCCGTGGGACTACCTGGAGATCGTCAAGACCGTGAAGGGCGAGGATGCGTTCCGGCCGGTCTCCGAATCCAAGTGCCCGCTGCTGAAGAAGTAGGAGCGCGCGCATGAGCGGAGCAGATCACCAGGCCGGCGAAACCCATGATTGCGACGTGCTGGTGGTCGGCTCGGGCTGCGCCGGGCTGTCGGCGGCGGTCACCGCCGCCCAGGCCGGGCTGAAGGTCGTCGTCACCGAGAAGGAGCCGCGCTTCGGCGGCACCACGGCGCGCTCCGGCGGCTGGCTGTGGATTCCGGGCACGTCGCTGGCCAAGGCCTGGGGCATCGACGAGCCGCCCGAGCTGGCGCGCAGCTATCTGCGCCACGAGGCCGGCAACAGCTACGATGCGGCGCGGGTCGACGCGTTCCTGAGCAAGGGCCCGGAGGCGGTCGACTTCTTCACCAGCAAGACCGCGCTGAAGTTCGACATGCCGCTGACCTTTCCGGACTATCACGCCGAGGCACCGGGCGGCACGCAAGGCGGCCGCTCGATGGTCACGCGGCCGTTCGACGGTCGCGAACTCGGCGACCACATCAAGGATCTCGGCCAGCCGCTGCCCGAGCTCACCGTGTTCGGCATGATGCTCGGCTCCGGCAAGGAGATCATCCATTTCATGCGCGCGACCAAGTCGCTGGCGTCAGCGTTCTACGTCGCCAAGCGGCTGTCGAAGCATGCGCTGGACGTGCTGCGCCACGGCCGCGGCATGACCTTGACCAACGGCAATGCGCTGGCGGGGCGGCTGGCGAAGTCGGCATTCGATCTCGGGATTCCGCTCTGGCTGTCGTCGCCGGTGGCCGAGCTGATCCGCGACGGCGAGGCCGTGCGCGGCGCCGTGGTGATGCGCCAGGGCCGACGTATCCGCGTCAATGCGCGGCTCGGCGTGGTGCTGGCCTGCGGCGGCTTCCCGCATGACGTCGACAGGCGCAAGGCGATGTTTCCGCATGCGCCGACCGGACAGGAGCATGTGTCGCCCGGCCCTGTCGGCAACACCGGCGACGGCCTGCGGCTCGCGGAAGCCGTCGGCGGCCGGGTCGAGGATGGCCTGCCGCATGCGGCGGCCTGGGTGCCGGTCTCCGTCACCACGCGCAAGGACGGCAGCAAGGGCGTGATGCCGCACTTCATCGACCGCGCCAAGCCGGGCGTGATCGCGGTGACCGCGGATGGCGTGCGCTTCGCCAATGAAGGCAACTCCTACCACGACTTCGTGCAGGCGATGGTCAAGGCGGCCAAGCCGGGACGCGAGATCGCGGCCTGGCTGATCACCGACCACCGCTCCTTGCGCCGCTATGGCCTCGGCTGCGTGCCGCCGTTCCCGATGCCGCTCGGGCATCATCTGAGCACCGGCTATCTCAAGCGCGGCGCGACGCTGGCCGAACTCGCGAGCACGACGGGCATCGATCCGCGGGGGCTCGAAGCAACCGTGGCCGCGTTCAACGCCGATGCCGCGCTGGGCCAGGATCCCACGTTCGGCAAGGGCTCGCGCGCCTACAATCGCTATCAGGGCGACGCGCTGCATGGGCCGAACCCGTGCGTGGCGCCGATCAAGGACGGGCCGTTCTACGCGATCAAGATGGTGATCGGCGATCTCGGCACCTATGCCGGCATCCGCACCGACGAGCATGCCCGCGCGCTCGACGCCGGGGGACAGCCGATCGAGGGGCTCTATGCCGCCGGCAACGACATGGCGAGCATCATGGGCGGCAACTATCCGGGTGCCGGCATCACGCTGGGACCGGCGCTGACCTTCGGCTACATTGCCGGTCGGCACCTCGCGGAACGCGCGGGCCAAAGGAGCGCCGCATGAGCGACCATCAGATGTTGGCCGGAAAGCTGGCGCTGGTCACCGGCGCCGCCAATGGCAATGGCCGTGCGATTGCGCTGGGACTCGCGGGCCGCGGCGCCGATGTCGTGATCACCGACATCGACATGGAGGGTGCGGAGCGCTGCGCCGCCGAGATCCGCGGCCATGGCCGCAAGGCGTGGGCCTACAAGCTCGATGTCACCGACGCCGCAGGCTGCGCGGCATTGGCCGCGCAGCTACGCGCCGAGGTCGGACCGATTTCCATTCTCATCAACAATGCCGGCATCATCATCCGAGAGAATATCGACTCGCCGCGGGCCGCGCAGAACTGGCAGCGGGTGATCGACGTCAATCTCAACGGCGTGTTCAACGTCACCTACGCGTTTCTCGCCGCGTTGCGCGCGACGCGCGGCACCATCGTCAACATCGCTTCCGTCGCCTCCTTCATCGGCATCAGCAACACGCTCGGCTACTCGCCCTCCAAGGGCGGCGTGAAGTCGCTGACCCAGGCGCTGGCGCGCGAGCTCGCCGCCGACGGCATCCGCGTCAACGCCATCGCGCCCGGCGTGATCGCCACCGCGATGACGGAGACGACCCGCAACGATCCGGAGCGGCTCGCCGGCTTCATGAGCCGCACGCCGCTCGGCCGCGTCGGCCAGCCGGAGGAGCTCGCCGGCCCCGTGGCGTTCCTGGTCTCGGACATGGCGTCCTACGTCAACGGCGTGACCCTGCCGGTCGACGGCGGCTTCCTGGCGGTGTAGGCACGGCGCCGAACCAGGGGCACAACAAGACATGGGACGAGAGAGCCGCGGCATCCAATCGATCGAGGTCGGCGGCACCTTGCTGCAGGCGCTGGCGCGCAGCGGCGAGCCGATGATGCTGCGCGACCTCGCGCGCGAGGCCGGGCTGCCGCCGGCCAAGGCGCATCCCTATCTCGTCAGCTTCTCGCGCATCGGTTTGATCGAGCAGGACGAAACCACCGGACGCTACGAGATCGGCCCGCTCGCGCTCGAGCTCGGACTGATCAGCCTGCGGCGGCTGTCGGCGGTGCGGATCGCCACTCCGAAGATCGCGGCGCTCGCCGGCGCCATCGATCACGCGGTCTCGCTCGCGGTGTGGGGCACCAATGGCCCCACCGTGGTGCGGCTGGAGGAGCCGAGCCATCCGGTGCACATCGTGATGCGCGTCGGCTCGATCATGGCGCTCTTGGAAACCGCGACCGGCCGCGCCTTCGCGGCGTTCCTGCCGCCGAAGACGGTGAAGGCCGCGCTCGACGCCGGCCTCGACCGTCTCGGTGTCGGCTACAATCCGAAGCGCGCACTGAGGAGCCCGAAAGTGGCGGAGATGCTGGCCGAGGTGCGCGCGCAGGGACTGGCGCGCGCCGTCGGCGATCCCCTGCCTGGCGTCAATGCCTTCGCCGCGCCGGTGTTCGATCACGCCGGTCATGTCGCGCTGGTCATCACCGCGATGGGACCAGCCGGCACCTTCGATGCCGGCTGGCAGTCGCCGCTCGCGAACCGCCTGCGCGCCTGCGCGGCCGAGATCTCCAAGCAGCTCGGCCACGGCATCGCGCAGCCGTGAGCCTCAGGCCGCGACCGAGCGCTTCTCCGGCCACGGATCGGCCCACGCCGGCAGCCGCATCAGCCCGTCGAGCCAGCGCACGATGTTCGGAAACGTCTCCATCGGCATCTCGGCCTCGCGCCAGTCGGTCGCCATCGAAGCGGCCGCGAAATCGGCGATGGTGAGCCGGTCGCAAGCAATGTGGCTATGCGACCTGAGATGCGCGTCGAGCACGGCGGCGAACGTCTTCAGGTTCGGCACCTTCGCGACCAGCGCGGCACGGTCCGGCGCACCGATCCCGAACGTCTTCTTCACGATGTGCTCGAAATAGAACGGCCCGACCGCGGGCGCCCAGTGGCAATCGGTCCACGCCAGCCAGCGCAGCACCTCGATCTGCTCCTGCGGATCGCGCGCGGGCCACATGTCGCAGCTCTCGCGGATGCAGAGGTGCGCCATGATGGCGGTCGACTCCCACAGCACGGTGTCGCCGTCGACCAGCACCGGCGCCTTCATGTTGGGATTGAGCGCAGCATAATCCGGCGTCTTCATTTGGCCGGTGATGTCGATGAACTCGGCCGGGACGCCGAGATGCTTCACCAGCGCCAGCACGCGGCGCGGCGCCTGAGCCTTGATCCAGTAGATCTTCATGACGGGTCTCCATCTCCTGTGCCTCGAAGACGAACGTAGCAGCACCGGATCGACAGTGACCGAGCAATAATTCAGCGGCGGTTCCGCGGACTCGTACGGTTCCCGTAGCCGTCACATCGCGCGCACCGCCGCCCGTGCGGTGAGAATGCAACCCGGCAGGAACGTGCCTTCCAGCGAGCGCTTGCCCGAGGCGCCACCGCCGCCGAAGCCGGCGGCTTCGCCGACCGCGTAGAGGCCGCCGATCGGCGCGCCCGTGGTGTCGAGGACCCGGCTCTGCAGATCGGTCTTGAGGCCGCCGAGGCTCTTGCGGGTGATGAGTTGCATATGAATGGCGATGTACGGCCCGGCGCCCGGCGCCTGCAGCGGCGCAGGCTTGCAGGTGCGGAGCTTGTCCGGCCCCCATTGCCGCGCATGCAGAATGCGGCGCAACTGGTCGTCGTTGTGGAGCTTGTCGCCATTCCCAAAGTTCGCGTCGAAGGCGTCGGCGGTGGCCTGGAGCACCTCCGGCTTCACGTCGCCGGTGCCGGTCAGCGCATTCATTTTGGCGGCGAGGCCAGCCAGCGTCTCGTCGACCAGGAAATGCCGGCTCTCGCGCTGCATCTGCCTCACCAGGCGATGATTGCCGAGCAGCGTCTCCTTGAGGAACATCGGCATCTGCCGGTCGCGGATGCGCGGATTGTGCTCGGCGCCGGAGATGGCGAATTCCTTGGCGGCGATGCGCCAGTTCAACAGATGCCACGTATACGGCTTCTCCTGCGCCGCGACGCGCTGGCACAGATCATGGGTGTCGAAGCCGGTCACCAGCGGCTCGGGCCCGATCCGCTCGCCGCGATGGTCGAGCCACAGCGCCGATTTGCACGGCACCAGCGACAGGCCGTGGCCGTCGAAATGCGGAAACGGATGCGGGATGCCGGCGGCGTAGTTCCACATCTCGCCGGCATGCGTGATCTCAGCGCCCAGCGCCCCGGCCGCAAGGTGATGCAACTTGCCGTCGGAGAACGGATGCGCGCCATTGAGCATCGCCGCCGGCAGCGGCCGGCTCTTCAGCCAATTGGCGCGGGCCTCCTGGTGGCTGCCATTTAGGCCGCCCATCGCCAGCACCGTCAACGGGGCCGCGATGCGGATCTCGGCGCCGGTCTCCTCGTTGACGGCGACGACGCCCGCCGCGGCGCCGCCGGCGCGATCGAGGCCGACGACGCGATGGCGGTGCAGAACCGTCAGTCTGCCGCCACGATCGGCCGCGCGCATCGCCGCGATCATCACGCGCGTCAGCCGCTGCGAGGTGCCCCAGACGATGTGGTAGCGCGGCAGCGCATTGCCGTCGCCGTGCCGGCCGCGCTCGACCCAGTTCACGGCCGGCATGAAGGTCACGCCGTGCGCCAGCAGCCAGTCGTAGACCTCGGCGCGCGAATGCTCGACGTAATAGCGCGCCCATTGCAGCGGCCAATGCTCGGCCGCGTCGAGCTCGCCGAACCTGATCCAGTCGCGCAGCGCGATCTCCGGTGTATCCGGGATCTTCATGCGCGCCTGCAATGGCGTGCCGACCAGCGCCATGCCGCCGAACGCCCACAACGCCAGCCCGCCGAACCGCTCCGGCGTGTCCCTGTCCACGATGGTCACCGACTTGCCGGCGCGCAGCGCTTCCAGCGCGGTGACGATGCCGGCGAGACCGCCGCCGGCGATGACGATATCGGATTGCAGCGTCGCGCTCATGTCACGGCGCGATCTTGCGCTTGAGCATCCGCGCCACCGGCAGCGGGACGCGGTCGAGCGATCCCAGGAGATGCGGCAGAAGCTTCAGCTTGAGGCCGGTCAGCGCCGGCGGCACCATCGCCTCGATCAGATGCGGCCCCGGCCGCGCCAGCGCCCCCTGCAACGCGCTGGTGAGTTCGTCCGGCGTGGTGACGCGTGTCGATCGCACGCCCATGCCGTCGGCGATCTGCGCGAATTTCAGGACCGGCCCGTGCAAATCGAGCTGCGCCCGCGCCTTCGGTCCGATCTCCTCGGCGCCGACCCGCTCCAGCTCGACATTGAGCACGGAGTAGGAGGCGTTGTTGAAGATGATGGCGGTGACGTTGAGCCGCTCGCGCGCGATCGTCCACAGCGACTGGATCGTGTACATCGAGCTGCCGTCGCCGATCAGCGCGATCACCGGCCGGTCCGGACAGGCGATCGCCGCGCCGATCGCGTTCGGCAACCCCTGCCCGATGGCGCCGCCGGTCAAGGTGATCAGATCGTGGCGCGGCGCGCCCGCGGTGAACTTCGACAGCATCAGGCCGGAGCTGATCGCCTCGTCGATGATGATGGCGTTCTCGGGCAGGAGATGACCCACGGCCTTGCAGACCTTTTCCGCGGTGAGCTTCTTGCCGCGCGGACGCCCGGGCCGCGAGGCCGGTGACAATGCCGGCGTGGCGCTGTTGGCCTCCAGCGCGGCCGCAAGCTTGACCAGGCTGCCCGCGGCGCATTGCGCCGGCGTCGACAAGGTCAGCACCCTGCAGCCGTCATGCGGCAGATAGCTCTTCTTGCCGGGATAGGCGAAGAACGACACCGGCGCCTTGGCGTCGACCAGGATCAGGGTGTCGATCTCCTTGAGCTGGATCTGCGCCATCTCGGCGAGATAGGCGATGCGCTCGACGGCCGGCAGGCCCGCTCCCCGCTGCATGCGCGTCGGAAAGGTCTCGGCGTAGACTTTCACGCCGCAGGCCGCCGCGATGCGCGCGGCCGCCAGCAGCGACTCCTCGTGCAGCGCGGTGCCACCGAGCAGAAAAGCGCTGCGGCCGCCCGCCCTGATCGCCTCGGCGACCGCCTGCACGGTCGCATCGTCGGCGGCCGCCGGCGGCTCGATCACCGGCGCCGGCTCGGCGACGCCGCCCTCCCCCCAGGACACGTCGGCCGGCAGGATCAGCGTCGCAACCTGTCCGGGCCAGGAGCACGCCGCCTTCACGGCCGCCACCGCGTCGCGGCACAATTCCGACGTCACCTGCGAGGTCCAGACGAATTCCGGCGAGACGTTGCGCGCGACGGTCTCGATGTCGGACTGGAGCTGCGCGTCATACGGGACATGGTAGGTGGCGTGGTCGCCGACGATGTTGACGACGGGCACCTTGCCCTTGCGCGCATTGTGCAGATTGGCGAGGCCGTTGCCGAGGCCGCAGCCGAGATGCAGCAGCGTTGCCGCGGGCGTGCCGGTCATGCGGGCGTAGCCGTCCGCCGCGCCGGTCGCCACGCCTTCGAACAGGCACAGCACGGCGCGCATCTCCGGCGCGGAATCCAGCGCCGCGACGAAATGCATCTCCGAGGTGCCGGGATTGGTGAAGCAGACCCGAATGCCGGAATTGACCAGGGTCCGTATCAGAGCTTGCGCACCGTTGGGCATGAGAAGAGCCTGTTGCCGGGAGACTGCCGCAGCGCGGGGCGACTTGGCCAACCCCGCCATGGCATTTCCCCTGTTTGTATTTGCGCCATTTTGGAATTGACGGTCTCAGAAATCCAATGAATTGTTATGGCTGGATCAATGATTTCGGCTCATCGATGTACACCCCCACCCTGCGCCAGCTGCAGCAGTTGGTCTACCTCGCGGAAGAGCGGCATTTCGCCCGGGCGGCCCAGCGCGCCCACGTCACGCAGTCGGCGCTGAGCCGCAGCTTGCAGACCTTGGAGGACGCCGCCGGGATGCGGCTGTTCGACCGCAGCTCGCGCTCGGTGGAGATCACCCCGGTCGGCGAACGGCTGGTGGCACGGGCCCGGTCGCTGTTGTCTGGCGCCGACGATCTCGGCCGCGAGATGCGCCTGCTCCGCTCGGGAGATGCCGGCGAGGTGACGGTGGGCGTCGGCGCCTTCACCGGGCTGACGCTTCTGCCGGATGCCATGGCGCGGCTGTATTCGGAGCACCCGTCCGTGCGCATCATCGTGGTGCAGGACAATTGGCGCGCCCTGATGGAGGTGCTGCAGCAAGGCAAGCTCGATTTCTTCCTCGCGCACATCACCGACATCCGCGCCGACGACAGCCTCGACATCGAGCCGCTCGGCGGCCTTCCGGGATACTTCTACTGTCGGGCGGATCATCCGTTGGCGCGCCGACGGGAGCTTTCGGCGCGCGAGCTCGCCGGCCAGCACTTCGCCTCCGTTGCGCTGCCGCCGGAATTCGGCAGGCGCTTGGAAGCGCTCATCGCTGCGCCGGAGGGCCGCGGCTTCGACGTCGCGCTCGAATCCGAGAACGCGAGCCTGCTGGTGCAAATGGCCATTCGCTCCGACATCGTGCTCGTCGCGGGCGACGCCGTTCTCACCCACGAGCTGGCCTCCGGTCAGTTGATCCGCCTCAACGTGGCCGAGCTGAAAGAGCCGCGCGCATCGGATCTGCTGATGGCGCAGTTCGGCATCCTGCGGCTGAAGGGGCGGACCCCGTCGCCCGCAGCGATGATGTTGATGGACCTGGTGCGCGCGCAGGCCGAGCGAACGCTGATCGCGCCACGCCGGCCTCCGGCCCCCCGCGCCGCGCGTGACACGAAGCGGTCGCCGGCCACGACACGCAAGAAACCGAGTGGACTCCGGCGAGGCCGATCGCATCACGTCGGCAGAAGCAAAGCCTGACTGATCGCCGTCCTGCCATCGCTAGGTGGCGGCGCTGCGAGACAGCTCATGCAAGAGCAGCACGGCTTCCTTGCCTCGTGCTTCCGGCACGAACAGATGATCGTGGTGAAACGCCGAGACCGCGTTGACGCTGATGCCGGCGGCCGCGAGCTTCGTCGTCACCGCGGCAAGGAAACCCACCGCATCAAGCGCTGATAGCACCGAGAGCGTGATCAGGCGCGAGGCGAACCGGCAGGGCAACCCTGCCCGCTCTGCTTCCTCGCGCCGCACGATGAGCGTGATCGCTTCGCGCTCCCGGAACAGCATGAGGGGCGTCAGCCCGGCCGGGATGTCCTGATGCGTGTCGACAGTGCAGAACACGAACGCGCCGTCCTGCAGCTCGGGAGCCATCGTGCGCAGCAGCGTATCGAGGTTGCGTTCACCCGCCATGGATCCTCGTCAATTCGTCGCCAGGCGCTCGCGCCCATGCGGCGCGGTGAAATCCTGCCGCGGCCCGACCGGGACGATGCCGGTCGGATTGATGGTGCGATGGCTCTCGTAATAGTGCCGCTTGATGTGCTCGAAATTCACTGTCGCAGCGATTCCCGGCCATTGGTAGAGATCGCGCGTGTAGGCTGCGAGATGCGGATAGTCGGCGATGCGGCGGATGTTGCACTTGAAGTGGCCGACACAGACGGCATCGAAGCGGATCAGGGTCGTGAACAGCCGGATGTCGGCCTCGGTCAAGGTGTTGCCGAGCAGGAAGCGGCGCGCCGACAGCCGCTCCTCCAGCCAGTCGAGCGTGGCGAACAGCGGGCCGATCGCCTCCTCATACGCCCCTTGCGTGGTCGCGAAGCCGCATTTGTAGACGCCGTTGTTCAGCGTGTCGTAGACGCGCGCATTGATGGCGTCGATCTCGTCACGCTGGGCTTGCGGATAATAGTCACCTTGCCTGGCGCCGACGCCGTCGAACGCCGAGTTCAGCATGCGAATGATCTCGGACGACTCGTTGTTGACGATGGTGCGCTTCTGCTTGTCCCACAGTACGGGCACGGTGACGCGGCCGGAATAATGCGGCTCTGCGGCGGTGTAGATCTGGTGCAGAAGGCCGGCGTGATTGACGCTGTCGGCCACGACGCCCGGACCCTCGGCAAAGGTCCAGCCCTGCTCGCGCATCAGCCAGTGCACGACCGATACCGAAATCATGTCATCGAGCCCCTTCAGGGCACGCATGATCAGGGTGCGGTGAGCCCACGGGCAGGCCAGGCTGACATAGAGATGATAGCGGCCCGCTTCGGCCGCGAAGCCGCCGGTGCCGGATGGGCCCGGACGGCCGTCAGCCGTGACGAAGCTGCGGAACGCCGAATCCTTGCGGATGAAGCGGCCGCCGGACGCCGCCGTGTCGTACCAGACGTCGTGCCATTGGCCGTCGACCAGGACTCCCATGACGCTCTCCTCTCACACCGTGGCCTATACGCGGGGGGCAGCCATGCGCCGCCCTCTTGCCTTGGCCCTTACGTGACAGGAGTACACGTCACCCCGCGGCCGCGCCAGCGGCGAACCTGCGCTGCCAGCGCACGGCTCCGCCGCAACACGCGGTCACGACTGGAACGGGATGGTGCGGCCCGGCTGCGCCGCCTGTTCCCGCGTATAGGAGACGCCGTGCACCTTCACGCCTGCGGCATTCAACAGCGTGATGATGCCGCCCCGGTTCGACAGCGCGACCGGCGCGACGATGGGCACCACCAAGGTGGCGCCGCGCGCGATCGTGCCGCTGAGCTGCATGGCGTTCTTCTGCTTGTCCTTGATCTGCCAGCCGGTGAGATCGACGTCGACATCGGCGGTGTTCAGCAGCGTGACCGTCTCGTGCTCCGGCGTGCGCACGTCGTTGACATAGGCCGCGATGATCCGCACCAGCCCGTCGGGCACGTCGAGCGGCGGAATGTGGTCGCGGTCGGGCGGCGTATGCGGCGCGTTCGGGTGATCGGGATCGGGCGGCAGGATGACCCCGCCGCTGACATCGTCCGAATGCCAGGCCTGGGTCTGGAACTTCAGGAAGATGGCGACCCATTGCTGCTGGTCGGGAAACTCGAAGATCAGTCCACCGTCCTGCCAGGGACCGTTGTCCCCGGCGTATTTGCCGGCCGGATTGCCCTGGTTGAAATGGATATCGTGGATACCGCGGCCGGGCTTGAAGCCGAAATAGCGGTCGGCCTTCTCCTCCGGTCCCCATGCGACGCCGAAGGCATAAATGAGAGCCGTCTCGTCGGACATGGCGCGCTGAACGTAGGCGTCGATTTTCTCGTTGAGATCGTTGTCGGGGCCCGCGGCCGACAGCGGCAGCGGCTTGAGCTCCCACGGCTGCATCAGATTGCCCCGGATGAAATCGAGCGCCACGCCGCCGGGCTTGCTCTCCAATGGATGCAGCCCCTCCGAAAACGCCTTCAGGCCGTCGACGATCGGATGTTCGAAGCGCGAGCGGACCAGGAACTCGACCTCGCTGCCGTCCTGGGAACGGACATTGATGGCGATGCGATAGAGCTCACCGTCGGCGGAGACCTGCACCTGATAGTGCGGACTGCTTCCCGACGCCAGACGATTGTTGATGGGCCGACCCTTGAGAAGCGAATAGTCGTTCAATGGCATGGTCGTCTCCAACTCTGTCCGTAACGATATCTAGGACGAGAACAGCAATCGATCGCGTTCGGCCTGCGAGCCGTCGACGTAGAAGCGCTCGAACCAGGCCGGCTTACCGGACAACGCCGTCGGCTTGCGCAGCGTGATCGCCGCAGGCGCGGACGCGGAGCGCTGCCGCTCGGACTTGCCCTTGAACGCATCGCGCATCCGGTTGCGAAACTGCAGGTGATCGAACACGCGGGTGGCCTCGATCGCATAGGAGGTGGCGATCTTTCGGTCCTCGATCATGATGAGGTGGTCGCCGTTGCCCTTCTCTCCGCTCGGCGAGAAGTTGCTCGATCCGGTGAACACTTTCGCGGTCGGCAGGCTGAAATCGGTCACCAGGAATTTGTGATGGATGTTGCGGCCCTTGCCGCCGGACCATTCGCTGCGGAACGGCTCCGGCGCCTTGCTCGCGAGATAGGCGAAATCGACGAGACCGATCGAGCCGTCGGGCTTGCGCAGCTCCAGGGCGCCGCGCTTGTCGACCGTGCCGTAGCTGAAGATCGGCCGCTCCATCACGCGGTCGAACGCGTCCTTGGTCGGACCGTCGCCGAGCTGGCTCAGAAACGCGACCGAGTAGAACACCGACGAGGTGGCCTGATCGATCGCGGCCCGGATCGGATTGAGCGAGAGATCGGTGGCCTGGTGCGGCGAGAAGCAGAGCTGTACGGTCGGCTTTCCCTCGGTATGGACGGCGTGCCACTTCTTGGAGAAATCATTCTTCCGGAAGACCGAGGGGTCCTCGAAGGCGATATCGAACATCTCGCCGAACAGCCCGGCGACATCAGGCGAATGAAAGACCAGCATGTTGTTGGCCTGAATATAGAGGCCGCGGAAGGTGAAATTGGTCGAGCCGCACAGCACCTTCTCGGGCTTGCCGTCGCGGCGCGTGATCAGGACCTTGTTGTGCTGGAGGTTGCTGAAATGCGTGCGCAGCACGGCAGCACCCGCCTGCTTGAAGCGCTTGGCGCTGCGCGACTCCGCGCTGCCCGGCAGCTTGTGACTGTTATCCTTGGCATTGGAATCGTCGATGATCGCCCGCAGCCGCGGACCGAACTGCTCGAGCTGGCCGATCACATCGGGCTCGTTGAGGTCATAGGCCATCACGTCGAGCGTGAGCCCGGGATCCGCCAGGGCCTCTTTCAAGAAGCCGAACAGGAGGTCGTAGGCCTCGAACCCCAGCCACTCATAGACGCTGTCGCCGGCCTCGTTGGTGAGGTCGAGCTTGTCGAAGCCCGGCCCGTCGCGGCTCTCGACGGGAATGATCTCGGCATTGTTGCCGAACTGATCGCGATAGGCCTGAGACGAGGCGAAGTTGCGGGTGAAACCGACGTCGACCAGGCCGTCATAGGTCACGGCGCTCTGCGTGATGTCGAGCGTGAGGCTGGTCCCCGCCACCAGCGTGCCGTCGTTGCGCATGTGCTGCTTGGCAACACGATACGTATAGACGCCATCCTTGGGCCGGTAGGGAAAATGGATCCAGCGGAATTTCTGGAACGGCGCCTCGGTCGACGGGAAATTCCGGTTGCCGTCGACCGCCGCGCCGGCTCCCGCCGGATAGGAAAACGCGATCCTGTTGCGCAACAGAGAAAAATCCCGTGCGCCCGGCGACTTCACTTCGATCGAGAATCCGACCAGGTCGGGTTCGGGCTCGGCAACGTCGAAGCCGATCATCGTCATGCGCTCGCCACGCCACAGCTTGGACGTGAACCCGTTGCTGGATTTGCGGTTCTCGAAATCGCTCATGATCGAAATGCCCCACGATGATGAAAAAAGGCGCGCACGAAACGCATCTCGTCGAAGGGCTGTAATCTTCGCCAGGACCCGCGGCCGACGCAACCTCAAAATGATCTGAGAACTATCATCAACCAGGATTGTTGCACGATCCTGCGTCGGTCGTGTGAAGACGGATGTGAATGACGTCACAATCGGAGACGGTATCGGGATCAGCTTTGCCGCGATGCCCGCGGTGTCGTCAGTCTCGACGTTGGCGAACGAGCGCGCGGGCACATGACGACGAACGTCGAAAACGAGCCCTATCGCAAGGCGGGCCTTGCCCGCGTCACCGCGTTGATGAAGCCCTCGCGGGCGTCGGAATGGCCCTGCCCGCGCGGCTCCAGCACATGACGCAGAAGGAACAGGCCGGTCAGCCGGAAACCGTCGAGCAGATCCTGCTGCGACCAGCCATGGCCCTGCTCGCTCTCGCGCAGGAAGGGCGGCAACGGCAGCAGGCGGTCGGCCCATGGCGCGCCGGCCGTGCGCGACACCGCGCCGCCCGACTTCGGCGATACGTAGATCAGGTCCGAGGTCTCGCCGGTCGCAGCGCAGGATTCGAGATCGAGCCCGAAGCCGAGTTCGGCGAGGATCGCCAGCTCGAAGCGCACGATGTGGACAGCGGCGCAGCCCACATCCTCGAAATCATCGAGCGCATGTTCGAGCCGCAGATACACGTCTTCGTGCGGATCGCGCTCCGGCAACAGCCGGGCCAGCGAGGCAAGATGCGTCACGCCGTAGGCGCCGTGTTGCGCGGAGATCAGCCCCGCCGCCCGCAAGGTCAGCGCGTCGATGGCGTACATGCCGAGGTGCTCGTCGAGCCGCGCGCGCCAGGTCGCGCGCACCGTGTTGCCCGGCTGCAGCACCGGCCGCATGCGCTTGCCGCTGGCCCCGCGCACGAGACCGAGATGCCGGCCATGCTCGCGGGTCAGCAGCTCGACGACAGCGGAGGATTCGCCGTGTCGCCGCACGCCCAGCACGATGCCATCGTCGGTCCATTCCATCTCACGAGCCGCCCAAATGATTCCACACGCGCTTGCCTCCTAGTGCCGGCCGCGGGTGGACAATCAACGTAGCTTGTGCGCGCTGCCGCCACAAAACTCGTCATTGCGAGCGCAGCGAAGCAATCCAGGGTCGAGCAAGGACTCTGGATTGCTTCGCTGCTGTTTAGCCCGGAGACATAGCTTACACCTGTTCGGGGACATGGTTGACACTTTTGG